>CAZRFN010000017.1:0-15050 GCA_964599335.1 uncultured Acidibacter sp.
TTGCTTCTTTAAGAACTAATTCAGAAGTTAGCTGAGCTACTCTTTCTTGAAAAGCTTGTAAAATTAAATTTACATCGATATTTTGTTCATTCATATATTTATTATATCACTTTAATTTTTCTTTTTCTATCTATTTTAGATAGTTTATTACAATTGCTTCTAATTCATCTTTTTTAATTTCAAAATCAAATTCTGAATTACCCATTAATGTATATATATTGCTTGAAAATTTATCGGATACAAATCTATCTATTGATTTTTTTTCAATAATTCTATTATATATCCATTCGCTCAATTGTTCTTTGTTCATATTTTATTCTCTACTTTTTAGTGTTTCTAATTCTTTGGAAATATTTTGGATACATTTTAGCAGATACGGCACCATTCCGTAGGTAGTTTACAGAAAGAAATGCTTCAGGATCGTCTTCGTTTGCTGAAGTCACTAATTCTGGAAAAATTTCTTTTAAACTTTGAGCTATTATACCAATTCTTTTGTTGTCTGAAATTTTATTTTCATTTAAAACATCAATTGGACGATATTCTACAACTTCTATTTGTTTTAAAAATTTTTCAATTATATTATCTGAAACTATTCCTATTTCTGATTTAAATCTAATATCAGATACTGTCCCTAAGACTGTTGACACTGAGTTATCTACTGTTCCTCTAATATCTGGATTATTCCAAACTAATCCCATATAATTAAACGTTCCTGGACCTGTAGTGCATCCTGGATAAGCTATTCCTATACCAGTAACCCAACCTGTGTTGAATGTACTCTCCCCTGTTGTAACAATATCATTATTAGAAATAAAAGAAAAACTTCCACCTGACACTGCGCTTAGAAGATACGGACTTGATCTAACATATTCTGAAGTAGCATTATCTATTATTTCAAAAACATACGCACTATATGGATTTGTTACATTTATTTTAATAGTTACATTTCCTAAAGTAGATTGAATTAAACCAGTAGAATATAAATCTATTCCACCAGAATATAACCTGTCTGATGTTATGTTCCAACCTGCTATTGAACCATTTCCTGATGTTAAAGTTCCTTGGAATGAACCGTTTCCATTAGAGTCTACTGAAAAATTAGGAAAAGATATAGCTGAAGTTCCGCCTGTATCCATTTGAATGTATGTACTGCTAGAACCAACTCTAAAATAAGTTGTGTCGTTAGTATCTCTTCTTACCCAAGCATTATTCCAAGATCCGTCTATTCCTATACCGTTATGTTCTGAAGCATCGTAAACATTTTTTCCAATATAAACATCTCCGGCCCTTAAATAGCCAGTCATTGTTCCGCTTGACGCATCTATCCTTCCTGCAATATTTGCTTCCGTAGCGGACAATACTCCACCAGCGGTAACTCCAAACTTTCCTGACGTAGTTGTTACTGCGCCGTTTGAATAGATAGTTAAGCCAGTTGTAGTTACTGCGTTTGCAGTGATTGTTCCTCTTATTGAAGTATTGGCAAACTCTGCAGTTCCGTTACCTTTTATTGCCCAGCCAGTTGATCCAGCCACATAACCGTTAGACTGTATTATTGAATTAACGCCATCTAGTTTTATAGTTTGAGCGCCTATTGTTCCAGCTTTTATTTTATCTGCGGTAAGCTCTAGTATTTCTGCCGAGTCTATAAGAGTTGATTGTGAAGCTATTAAGCTTGTCCAATCTCCGCAATTACCAGATGTATCAAAAGATCTTATTCTTCCATAGACTGGAGCTGAAGATGTAATTGCTTGAGCTACGTCATTAAGAACAACGCTAAATACACTACTTGTACTTTCTCCGGCTTTGTATTAAATATGTGGATGATAGATTGTTTTGAGAATATACTTGATATTCATAACCTTTGAGGTCTTCATCATTTGGCGCATCAAATTTAAACATTAAAGATTTAGAATTATTATATAATTTAAAATTAGTTATCTCAATAGAACCTGGAACGGAAGTATCAGATGGGGTTTCTATGATAATAGAATTTTCAGCTGCTACTGTACCCAAGTTGTTATCAAAGGCTTCTACTTTTATGAGATACCTTTTATTTGGTTTTAAATCTTGAATAGTCTTTTTTATTATTGTCATTTTTATTCCTTAAAAGATAAATCTGGATTATATTCTTTTTGTAGAAAAATACAATCAAATGTTTTAAGATAGCTAAATGAAGAAATTTGAACTTCTTTACCAGAAGAAGATTTATTATCTTGTTCTATAATTTCTATTGTAAAATAATATTTTCTATTTTCTAATAGATCAGTTTCATATATAGTAGCTTCTTGAGTATTCGGAGAATATAAATCTATTTCTGTCCAATCTAAAAATATTTCTTCTTTTTCTTCTATAGGCCCAGTCTCTGGGTCAAAACCTAAAATATGAACATCTTGCTTTTCTTTTATTATTTGAATTTTTAATTTACCACCATTTGATTTTTTATAAGCTTTTATTCTTAAAGATGGACCATTAAAAGATCCACTTAACTTTGCTCCAATGGCTGAAGACTTATATCCAAGCCAGTCTGTGTTTTGGTTGTAATAAGAAAACTTTTGTTTTGAAGAATCTTCTTCGTCTGAATCAACCTGTAAAAAATAGTCTTCAATATCCGTTATATTTAAGTTATATAAAGTTGTATTATATAAAGAAGTATTAGCTTTCATTAAAGCTAAATTTGCTTCTGATATTTGTCTATATTTCTTTTTTGATTGATAAGTAACTTCTTCTATATATTTAAGATGGTCATTTCCGTAATATAAATAATATTGATCAACTAGATCTTCGCCGGCCTCATGATCTTCTGCGCTCAAAAAATAAAGATAGCTTCCAATTACTGTTGATCTAACAGCTGTATGTATATCGGTTTCAGAATTGTAATGAATAACTACATATTGTTTTGTGTCTTCAGCTTTTTCTGCAGATGTTGTAATCTTTGATAAAAAATTAGAAGCACTAGTAAAGTTATGATCACTAAGATTTACTGCTATTATCTGGTCTTTGCTTATGGAATTAAATATCGAATATATATTAATAGGGTGCCTAAGTGGTGGCTTAATATAGCTTGCTGTAGAGGAAGATAAATTAAAATCCCTAGGAAAATACTGAAACCAAGACATGAACTATCCTTCTAACTCTATGTAGGAAACTATAATATCATATCTTCCTTTTTCTTCAGTATCCGAGTTAATTGAAGTTGATAACAATACGTCTATAACAGGAACGCCACCTACTAAAATGTCTTGAACATAAGAATCTATATCAATAGAAACTGGTTCATTTGACTTAGAGAATTTAACTAAAGCTGTATCACTATCTCTGTCTGTTTGATAATCTATATCGCTAACTTTTATGGCATTACTTCCATCGGATGGACTATGGCTATGATTTGCAAAGTCTATTCCAGATATCTTTACTCCATCTTTTAATTCTATATCGCCAGTTATAATTCCGCCAGACCTTAAGAGATACTGAGGATGATCATTTTCTAGTAAGTCATTAAAGTATTGATGACTAGAGTTTAGTGTTTCATTTTTTTCATGAAATGAAATAGCTTCTTCAAAATAAGTTGAATATTTGTCACTATCTACATCGACAAATATGGGTGCAGATTTAAGTCCTGATATATTTTGAAATTGAGCAGAGAAAGATATATATTTTCTTTTTAATCTTACTGTTTCTAAAAATCCTATAATTCTTTTTTCAAGATTAATTCTTTTCTGTTTCAAATCAGCCAATAAAGAAGCTAGGTTTCCATTTATTGAAGAAGCTGCTATCACAACTTCTTGAGCTAACTCTGGAGCTTTATTTTTCATGTCTGTTGACAAAAGGTCAATTTCTAGAGGAAAAGCTATCATAGATCTAGCTTTTAAAGCTGGCGCTAAGAAATTACTGTAATACATTTCGCATGTATCTACCATTTCTCTTTTAACTAATCCTAATAGTTTCTTTATCTCAGATTCATAAGAATTTATTTTGAAAGAAAAAAACGCTTCAAACTGCGAGGCTTGGACTTTTGAGACATAATCCACTTGGGACTTT
This sequence comes from uncultured Acidibacter sp., assembly GCA_964599335.1. Lineage (GTDB taxonomy): Bacteria > Pseudomonadota > Gammaproteobacteria > Steroidobacterales > Steroidobacteraceae > UBA964. The sequence continues at coordinate 4,039 of CAZRFN010000017.1, forward strand.
GATAGTTTTGGTGGTAACGATGTGATTTCCTGGGCAAAGAGTTTCGTATATTCATTGAGCGATTTTGACCAAAAGTAAAGTTCTTTTGCAACTGCTTTTTCTGTTTCGTCATTATATGTATCCCCTATTGCTGTTGTTATAAATTCGTTTATACACTGAAGTTCATGAATAAAATATGATAAAAATGTTTTTATATCGTAATAATAGCTAACTACAGTTTTTCCTACATATGCCTCATATTCCATAGTTAGAGTTCTACATCCTCTACATCTGTGTTCTTTTGCATAGGTGTATTCTCTATAGGAAATATAGTTTTGTGGGTTTTCTTTAGGTAGAACTATTTCATCCCCTATTTCCATATTCGCCTTATTGACAACCTCATTCCAAACTTGAGTATGGGCTGAATCTAGGGTTGGAGAAGTGAGTGGATCTATATATACATTTGATAAAAATATATCTATCTCCTGCATTACTTTTTTAATCGACACTCTTGTTGATATTATTTCTGAAATAACATTATCTAAATCTATTACGTTTGAAACAGTATTTTTAAAATAGTCTTGAGATAAATATGGCGAATATCTTGCAGAAAGGTTTACATTTTTTTCACGATACATATCAGCTGATGATTCAAAAGACTCAAAGTCAGAAAATAGGTTTTCTGCATTTGTTCCAATATCTGTATTTTGTATATTTGACATATTTTACCTTAAAACATATTTCTTTTAATTCTAGATGCTGGTTTTTTTCTCATTCCAAACTTAACTTGATTTGGATTTATTTTATCTGCTCTACTTATTGTCTTATTTGTCTTTTCGTCTTTTTCTGTAACAATTAATTGCTCTGTAGGCATGAAAAAAGTACTTGATACAGTTTCAGTATTCGTTGCATATTTTGCCTTACTGAATTCTCCATAGTTTTGAGTTATAGCTAGCAAGGCAAGCAGAAGAGCATCGTGTGCGTGGTCGGCTGCTGAACCTGCTGCTTCAAAAACTGGTCTACCATTTTGAGTAGTTCTTACAACTACGTAAGATATTAGCTGCATATAAAGTTCGTCATCTGAAGCTGGTATTAATAGTTGTTCTTTTTCCAAAGATTGCCTTAAGTTATCAACCATAAATGGTTTAATATCTTTTTTAACCATCAACTTTGTATAAGGGTCTCTAATGTCGATAGTCTCGGCAAAGCTGACTCCTTTAACCTTTTCCTTTAGTCCGCTTCTTGGGTTTTCTACTCCGTGTTTTCTAAGGAGCTCTACTTGTACTTCACCAAATCCTCTGTCTACATAAATATGTTTTGGTTGTAGAATTTCATTTAATTCTATTATTCTAGCTACAGCTTTAGTTAAAGTATATTCAGACTTTTCTATTTCTTCTCTAAAACAAAGTTTAATTTTATTTCTAAACTGTTCTTCTTCGTAGTTGCCAGAACAAACTTCTAAGACGACTATATTTGTTCCTGCTCCATATTTATCCCAGTCAACTCCAATGACATGAAAACTTCTTGCTGAAGATATTGCAGGGACATAATTCCACGATGGCTCTATAAAAGCTAAGTCAACATATCTTCTTGGGTATACTCCTTCTGAGTCTTCTCCCCAGTCTGCTTCAATTTCGTGCCTATATCCCATTTCGGAATATTGTTCTCTAAATTCATCTTCTTGATCTTTACTGAAAAAAGGATTAGCATATGATGGAAACCAGAATTCTTTAAATCTAGGATTTCTACACCATTCCCAAAATTTTTCTCTTCTTCCAGTTGGAGTAGATGCGCCAATAAGAACTTTATCTGGCTGATCTTCAGCGGTTTTCTGTAACATAGCGTACAATGCATCTAGGTCGTCATTATGCATGTAGTCCATTTCGTCGAGAACAATAACATGAGCTTCCTGACCACGAGCTACGTCTGATTTTCCACCAGACCTCATACCTGAGGTAAAGAATCTAATTGTTGATCCATTTGAGAATTGAATCATAAATTGTGGTGACGTAACTTTTCTTGTTATAGAGTTCATAACAACATCATTTTTACTTGCAAGCCTAACCATCTCTTGATAAATTAATTCAACATGAGATTTCATTGGTGCAATAACTAGACATCTTCCATCTTTATGCGTATAGCTATAATGCAAGAGATAGATCGCCATTGTAAAAGTTTTACCTAAACGTCTACCAGCTCTTAATACTTTTCTTAAAGCTGGATCTCTTAACATTAGAGTTTGATATACTCTAGTATCAGCTTTAAGGAAATGCCTAGCCCACATACATGGGTCTTTAGCTATGTGAAGTTGCCTTTGTTGTTCTGCAGATAGTCCGAGCGTTCAAAAGATTATTATCAACTTCAAATGGTTCATCGACTAATAGTGATAATTCCCTATTTGTCAATGGTCTTGAATCTACTTGAGTTCCATCGGCCCAGTTTAAGTGTTGAAGTTTATTTTCAAAAACCCATTCAATACGATTAATTTGTTTTACCGTTTCAGGATCTTGAGCTCTTAATATTTCTATTAAATCATCTCTTGAAAGTTCTTCTAATTTTTTTCTAAAGTTTGTTGTTTTTTCTTTTAATGATAAAGACATATTATCCAAACCTTGCTGCCATCATAGATGCCTCTGAGCCAAGTGAGCTTCTGGCATTTAGTCTTGAATTTTGAATTGCCATAACTCCTCTTGCTCTAGAAGTAGCTGCTACTTCGTTATCTACATAACCCATTCCAAAGGCTGGTTTATTTATTTGTCCTTGTGCTGATTTTATTGCGTCTTTTGCAAATCTTGCAGACCCACCAATTATAGCAGTTGCTGCCATTTTAGATAAGTCATAAACCATAGCTGCTGTCATTATTGGATTAGCTACATTTAAAGCAGCACCACCAAATGCTCCTGCTGCTAGCTTTATTCCTTCTTTTCCTCCTGCGCCAGTAAGAAGTTTTGCAGTTCCTCTTACCCCGTAGGTTTTCATAATGCCTCTTTCAAGCATTTCGTTAGCAGCTACTTTTCCAGCTTCTCTTCCAAATATTGCATCTCTTAATTCACCTGCTAATATTCTTTTGCCACCAGTTCCTTGAACCATTGCGGTGTTTGTTGCAAATCCTTGTGCGTTAATACTTAATAGATCTGAGCCAACTGCTGTAATTGGAGCTTTTGGACCAGCTACTCTTGCTGCGTTTCTTGCATTAGCATTAAATGCTTTTGATGTCAAAGTTTTGCCAGCGTTTCCGTCCTGAACTTGCTAATTCTGCTTGCATTTTTATAACATCGTCTATTGAAGCAAAAACGCTCCCATTATTAGCCATAAGATTTTGTCTAGCAGTATTAACTGAAAATTCAGCTCTTCTAACTCCTACTCCTTTAGCTTCTAGATTAGACATCATTTTCACTGCGTCACCTACGGCATTTTGTGCTCCAGTTAAAGCTTGACCTGTTAATCCTCCAGCTCTACCATATCCTTGAGCGCCTCTCATATAGCCTAACATTCTTTGAGTTACTTGACCTCTAGCTGAAGAAGCTAATACGTTTCCACTATAACCAGTTCCAGTAGCGGTCAAGCTTGCGCCTATTTCTGCGTTTATAAACCTTGATTCGCCACTTGGAAGAACTGCACTATAGCCACCACCTTGACCTCTTATTATTTTTACTCTTGTATCACCAGCTAAATTAGATGCTCTAGATCCACCTCTTTCAAAATATGTTTGTTCTGGTTTTCTGTACATTCTTTGAAAACCTTTTTTGCCAGGAACATTAGATACTCCAGGTCCACCGCCAAATGTTGCATATTGTCCTGGTGCCCTGCCTCCGGCTGCCTGAAATAATGGAGTAGTTCTACGTCCAACTTGTGCTTTTCTTAAGTCTTCTAAAGTAGTTTCAAATGTATTAAAAACATTTGTTCCTGGTCTTGTAATACTAGATATGTCCGTTATTGATTGTTGAGCTCTAGTTAATCTTCTCGTTAATCTATCTACCGGTTTTCCTGCTGCTGTTCTTCTTGCGATTCTACTTTCTAGGGCATCCATTTGACTTGCTGCCCTAGTGTAAGACATAAATCCTCCGCTAAACATTGTTTCGGATTGATCTATGCCTAATCTTCCACCAACTCTTTTTCCTATCATTCCATTCATCATGGATGACATTCCGCTCATTGGCGAGTAAATAGTGTCCGTACCTACTAGTGCCCCAACTGAATGAAGTCTAGTTGCAGCTCTTGGGTCAAGATGGTTTTTTAAAAAACCCCTCATTCTCGGAGCACCAGTTTTAATTGCTGAATCTCCGCCGAAGTCTAGCTGCTAATTGTTCTGCTTTTTTCCTTCTATAGCCTATAGGCCCTACAAAAGATCCTCTTCCAAATCTTCCACCAGCTTCTACCTGAGTAAATGTTCTAGCTGAACCAGTTCCTCTAAATCTTTGTAATTGGTCGTTTCTAGTTAAAAACGCTCCTGTTGTTCTAGGTGTGTCTAAAAACCCACCTTTCATTATAGTATTTGCGCCTCTTCTTGCATTGAAAAATGCTATTGACGAAATTGAAGGAAATGAGTTCATTGTTTCAAATGCAAGGGGTGACTGAACTCCTGCCATTCTTGCTCCAGTAGACGCTAATTGACCACCGCCACTGGAACCATATCCACTTGGATAAGGAAGTTCTTGACCGGTCATTGGGTCAATAGGCATTAGTATCCCCTTCTAGAATTGTGTGCACCGAGAACTATGTCTCCAGATGCATTAAGTCTATCTGCTGTATTTCCACTAGTATTTATGTAAGGACTTGTGCTATAGCTTTTCATTCCAGATACCATTGCTCTTGCTCCAGCTATTCCTAAACCTACACCTGCAGCTCCAGCTATTGCCCCACCATAAGATAGCTTAGGAAATAAATTTGGACCTCTAAGACTTCCTCTTCCAAATCCAAGATCCATTCTTTTCATTGCAGCACTTGCTGCAAAACCAGCTCCTCCAGCAGCAGCTCCAGCTCCTGCTATCCCTAGTCCAGCTAAACCTCCAATAAATCCTCCACCAATTTGAGCTGCATTTTCGTATAGAGGAGCTCTTGCAGCTGCGTTAACAGCTCCAGCTCCAAGTCCGTCCATAGCTCATCCCCATAGCCATTCCAGGTGTTATGTCAGTTCCAACAAAAGCTCTATCTGCTTGTGGGTCATTAAAGGCAACGTCAAAGGCTGCGTTCATAACTTCTCCAGAACCAGCTATTGCACCAGCTATTGCAGCTCCTCCAACAAGTAAACCCATTCCAGCTTTACCCGCTGCTCTTTTACCTCCACCCTGAACGGCCCCCCTACCGAGCTCCCTTTATAAGCCTACCTACCCCTAACATTTAAGTTCTCCTTATACAGCGAATAAACTATCATATTTATTTGATCCCATTTTTGTATGTCCTATTTTAGCTCTATCTAAATTACCTACTACTCCAGCTGTAGCTAAAGGATCTTGTATTCTTGAATATATTGGTTGATTTTGTCCACCTAAAATATCCATTCTAGGAGCTCTAGCTGGATCGGCTTGCTGCCTGTCCATCACATCATCGTATGGACCTGCTTCTTTAATTTTCTTGTAACTATAGTAACCAACGCCTGCAGCAAGCAATGCCCCAACTCCAATGGCTACTGGTTTTTTATATGTTTGATATGCGCCTCTAATTTGTCTTTGTCTTGCTGAAATTACTTTTCCTAATTTTAAACTTTTTTCTTCTTCTAAAATTTCATTCCTTAAACCTTGACCTGCAAACTCCGAAATAGCTTTCATAGCCTTTAAGGATTCTTGGTCTCTTCTAACAGCGCTAGCTGCTTGTTGTGCCATTGTATTATTTGAAGATACTGCAGCAACTGCGCTATTCTCAGCGTGCCCTAATAAAACTACATTGCCTTCGGTTCCAACTAATCTAGAAACTCCTGGAGCAACTATGTCGTTTCCTGAACTAGAAACTGCTCCAGATTGAGTAATGAAATCCGTAACCGATTCAGCTGCTTGACCAGTTATTCTAGAAAATCCTATTCCACCCTCATGAATTTTTGTTGTTAAACTTTCTACCGCTTGTTCTCTTGTACCCTGCTGTTGAAGATAAGCTGCTAATGACCTTAATTGTTTTTGTGATTGTTTAGAGATATCAGCAAGCTCTTCATCCACTCCTGTTAAGTCTGAAGTTGATATCACCTGCATGGACGCGTCATACAAAGACTCGGCTAATGCTTGAGACATAGCCCTTGTGTGAACTCCCTCTCCACCCAAAAACGCATTGACTGTTGCTGCTGAGTCTCTTTGGACAGTAGAAAATCTTACTTTATTAAACTCTGCTCCAGTAGATATAATATTATTATTAGTATCAACAACTTGTGCAGCGCTATCTGTTAAGACGTCAACTAAATTTCTTGTTATAGGAGTTCCTCCTCCAGGAGCTGCAACGTTTAATTTCATTTGAGAAAGAATATCTTGACCTACTAAAAGTTTTCCACCAACCAAATCTTGATCACGCACTATTTGAGTTATATCTTGAACATTAAATGCACTTACTCCAAACTCAGATAATATATCCATGTTTCTCATAAACGAAAATGCAGACGTGTCCCTTAGGCTCATTGCTTCAGCTTTTGCTACAGAAGCTGTTCTTTTTGCCATTTCTACAGAAAATATTCTTTCTGTTATATCTGCCGATGCAAATGGATTACCTATGTTTGCAGCTATTCTTGCATACATTCCGGCATCTCCTCTTTCCATTGCTCTTCTTATTATTGTTCCAAGATTTTGATCAATAAGATTTGCACCAGCACCACCAGATAAGGCTACATTTAAACCTTGAGCTTCAGTTGCCATCATTCTACTTGTATTAGTTAGAGCGTCAACAAGCATTGATCTATCCATAGATGGAAGAGCTGATTCAAATGCATTTATATTAAATCCTGATATAGCACTTCTTACGTGTGCAGGAAGAGCTGCTGCTCTCTCTAACATCCCTTGATCAGAATAGTCTAATCCAGTAGTTACAAATTTAAATGCTGCGTCTCTTTGTACTGCATCTCTAGTTCCAGATAAGGCAGCGTTTACTACGTTGCCCATGTATGATCTTGCTTTTCTATCGCTGACTCTGAATGATGTATCAAAAGCTTGCCCCGGAGAAGTGAGTAATCCAGAGCCAGTTACCGATCTAACTCTATCGTCTAAGGTTGAAAATACGTAACCTTTAGCTCCTTTGCTATAGCTTATCTTTCCTTCAATTTGCCTTAAGGCGTCTTCGGACAATCCTGTTTCTGCTGCTAGTTCAGATATTTGACTTGCAGTCATAACATTTGCCATTTGACCTCTAATTGAAGTCCCTAATATTTCTCTTGCTTCAGCGCTCTTTAATGCTTTTCTAGCAGTCTTAGTTAAATGATCAACATCAGCTATATTTGTTGTCATTGTCGGAGATGCTGATTGAGCTATCTTTTTTCTTGTCATTCTTACAAAATTAGCTCTACCAACTGGTAGGTGATTTAAACTTCCAGTATCAAAATCAAGCCTTCCAGTTTGGACATATTGAGCAACAAAACCAGCAAGGTAGTCGTCGGTTTCAGCTACGTGAGAACCTCCGCTTAACAAGTTATATAATGTTTTAGCAGAACCAGAATTTGGACCAGTACTAAATGCATCTTGGTGTATTAACTCTAAAAGATTAGTTGTACCAATTAAGTTGTTCATTGCAGAAGGAGTAAACCCTCTTCCTGACTTTCCAATTTCTAATGATTCAAAAAGTTCTTTTGCTCCTACTTTTTTTGCATAAAGAAAGTTTCTTATTTCTGCCTCATCAGCTACATCTATCCCAGCAGCGGTTAACGCACGAAGTTGATCTGAACTTCCAGCTCGTGCTTGACTAATATAGTTGTCCGCATAATCATCAAATTTAGCTTTTAAATGAGCTCTAAGAGATATGTCTATGTTTGAAACAAAAGATGCATCAGAATATGCTCTTTTTTCAAACGCATCTACGCTTGCCATTAATGCTTGATTATTGGCTGCGCCTGGTAAATTTCTAGCTGTTTGTATAATTGTACTAACGTCGAAGTCTGCGTTTTTAGCGATTATTCTGTCGTATTGAAGAAAATATTGAATCATATCATTCATTGCTTTTTGAGCTCCAGCAGAATCATTAACAACATCTATAGATGCTAGACTTCCAACTGCGCCTTCTAATATGTTTGCACCTTCAGCCAAAGATCTCATTCCAGTTGGCGTTTGTATAACTCCACCTTCTAAACCAGGCTGTCTTAAGAAGAGTTTTTTATTAGAAGATCTTGGGCCAAAAGTTACATTGCCAGTTCTGTCCATTGTCGCTTCCAATGTTGCAATAGATCTTGCTACTCTTCCTTCATCAACTCCTGTTGTTTCAGTGTCAAGAATTAACATGTTAAGATTTCTGTTTTTGTTTCTTTTTCCAAAAGGATTTAGTGCTCCAGCTGATCCAACCCTACCTGATCCAACTTGGTTCATTGCTGATCTTAATTGTGTTGGTGTCAACATTTTATTAAAAGAATCTCTAATTACATTTGTTACATTACCATTTGGATTTATATTAAAGTGTTGATTATTTAATATGATAGCTAAAGGGTGTCTAGCTCCAGCAGAGGTCATATCAAGATCGAATCTAACAGTGTTTCTATATAAGTTTGTACTTGGTATATCTAATCCAGGAAAACCTCTGCTCAGCATCATCCTTTCAATTGGTTCAGCTAATTGAGCTCTTATAGATTCTGCTGACTGCCTTGTTAGAACAGAAAGATTAAATTCTCCAGTTCTTTTAATTCTTGCTACAGCAGCTTCTGTGCCAGGAGATCTACTTAATCTTTTTGGATCATCCAACATACTCAAAAACATTTTATGAATATTTTCATATTCGTCCATATATTGTTTTGAAGTTTTACCAAAAAGGTTATTCATATCATCCATTGATCCTCTGATAACCATACTTGATACGTCAGAAGTTACTCTTCTGGATGGGCCAACAATATTATTTCTTATGCCAGAAATTACACTTTTAGAAAGTCTATCTCTTTCAGCTTTGCTCAGTATCCTGGCCATCTAAGTTTCCTGTTTCATCTATTACTTGAGCTTCGATATAATCGTCTTTTTCAAAAGTTCCAAGTTTTTTCTTAATTAACTTTTCTCTTTCAGTTTCAAGAGACTGTACTTTATCTATAATGTCCGAAATCGCCTGAGCTGTATCAAGTTGTGTTTGTCCAGCTTTAGCTCTAGCTTCTCTTGTTGCTAGTAGTTGGTTTCTAAGATCTTTTCTTCTTTTATGCAGTCTGTCTTCTAATTCGACAGCTAGGTGTAATTCTTTTCTAAGTATTGGTTCGCCACTATTTGAGTCTATTCCAATTATATTTTCTTGCACAAAGTGTTCTTTTGCTAATAGTTTTGTTTTTCTAATATATTGAACTTCTTGATCTACTAAATCCCTAACCATCGAAACTTCAACTAAATTATCTGGACTTACGTCTAATTGATCCATATACTCATAAGTAAACTGAGATACCATTGACATCTCTATTGGACATGGATCTCCAGTTGGAGCTAAATTCTCTTTAAGAAGAGGACAAGTACTTGCAAAGATACATCTAGTAGATTCACATCTCATTGGTATAGATGCAAACATTGTAGTTCTTGTTTTTTGAGGTCTTATAATATCTAGCGCTTTATCTTTTTGTTCATCTGTCCATTGTTCTGGAAAAAATAAGTCTGGTCTTAAAGACTCTAAACTTTTCATAAAATCTATTTTATTATTTTTTTCTATATTAGCCATTAAAATCTATCCAATCAGACGAAACTAAAAAACCGTTTTCAAATTTTTCTATGTATGCGCTCTTGCATCCGTGGACAATAATAATCTTTAGTGGCTGTTATATCTTTTCTGATTATAAAACCTTTTTGAAATATCTCTTCAGTCACAAGAACTAAATCATAATTACATCTATCACATTTCATTTATTTGATTCCGTTTAGAACTTCGACTAAACCTTTCTGTAGTTTTTCTATAATTTCTACACTATGTCCAGCGTTTGTAAAAACACCTACTTCTCTCATTTCGTCTGGAGACAGTAGTGAAGCTCCAATATATCTTGCACCTTTGCATACTTCGCAATATGATTCTTTATCTTCTGAGAAGCATGTGCATTGTTCTATGATGCCAAAGAATTCCAACGCCTGAGCTACTTCAAACCATTTTTGTTTAAAAACTTTTTTGGTTTGTTCTTTATAGGCTCTAAGCTTTGCTTGATCATTAGACAATAAGGTTCCCATATCTAATGATTGTTTCATTAAATTATTTATAGTTTTATATAAAAAATTTGCTAACTCAAAATCACCATTCTTATTTATAAAAGATTTCCAATCACTCATAACATTATTCTTTCTAAGCGCTTCTTCCAACGCCTCTAGCTGTATTTATTCTTGATGCTGGACCAACATAACTTCTCTTGTTGTTTGAGGTAACTGCGTTTGCCATACCTGCGCTACCTGCTAATGCTCCATATCCAGCGTATCTTACATTTCTATTCTTTATTGCTTGAGAATACATATCCTTAGATATAAATCTTCCTGCAGATGCTGCTCCTGCTCTATTAACAAGAGGCTGAGCTCTTCTTGCTCCGTTTCTCGTAACGCTTAAAGCAACTCTGTCAGAATTTCTTAGGCCTTGTCCAGCATGCCCTAAGCCTGCCCTAACTGGGGCCGGTAAATCTTTAGCCTTTACTAGGCCTCTTCCGGCATAACCTGTTACGGCTTTTCCGTAACCTCTAGCATTTTGAAAGGTTGTCCTAGCAAAGTTGGTAACTTTACCTATTCCTGGCATTGGCATAACTAGTACCTATACATCGATGTTCCGGCCTTTAATTAAGCCAGATGTAGTTCTATTTCTAACTCCGCCAAGTGCTGCACCTGTTGCAACTACTCCAGATATTCTCTTACCGCCCCTAGCCATAATAGCTGGATCATAAGCTCTAGCTGCTGACATTCCTGTCGCTTTTGTTAAGCCGTAAG
>CAZRFN010000017.1:15150-20895 GCA_964599335.1 uncultured Acidibacter sp.
GCTGGATCATAAGCTCTAGCTGCTGACATTCCTGTCGCTTTTGTTAAGCCGTAAGTACCACCAAGTGCGCCTATAGCGTACCTAGTGCCACGGCCTCTAAAGTTTTTAGCAAAAGTTGACCCGTTAGCACTTGATGCCATCATACGTGCTGTGGAAACTGGATGTCTTAATCCACCTAACATATATATCTCCTTAGGTTATTTATATTTAAATAGTAACTATTATTCTTCAATATTAGACTTTTCTTTAGCTTTTCGCGGTTTTATAGTCTTAAGTGTGAAGACCTCATCTGAATAATCTATTTCAAAAATAGATCCTCTAGGAATATTTGAACCAATTAAAATATCTGCTAAAGGAGTTTCAATTAAATCTCTTCTTATTTTAGCTAAACCTCTAGCTCCCTTAATGGTATCTATTCCTTTAAATATAAGACCTTCAATAACTTCGTCTGTATAGTTAGCCATGAATCCTTTTTTAGAAAGTTTCTCTATCACTACATGCATTTCAAGTTCAGCTATTTTTTGATAGTCTTTAAAGTTTAAATGATTAAAGACAATAATCTTATCTAGCCTATTTATAAACTCTGGTCTAAAATGTTTTTTAATACTTTCGTAAGTTACTCTTTCGACCATATCTCTTGGTGGAGACTCTTTAGTATTCAACTTTACGTCAACGCTTCTAGTAAATCCAGCTCCTGCAGAAGTTAGATGATCTGTTACTTTTTCATTTCCTAGGTTTGTTGTCATTATTATAATTGTATTACAAAAATTAACTTGCTCACCCTTGCCATCCGTAAGTATTCCATCCTCAAAAACTCTAAGGAAAGTGTTCCATAAGTCGGCATGTGCTTTTTCTACTTCGTCTAATAAAACTACTGTATTTGGATTTTTTTTAACCAGATTAACAAGCTGACCACCCTCATCGTGACCAACGTAACCTGGTGGTGACCCTATCAGTTTTTGATTGTCGTGCTTTTGTTGATATTCTCCACAGTCAATTCTAACCATCTGTGAATCGTCGCCATATAAATATTTATTAAGCATTGATGCTAGGTGAGTCTTACCGACTCCAGATGCTCCGGCAAATAGGAAAATACCAAGTGGCCTATTCTCGTCACTTAATCCAGCCTGAGATCTCTTTAATGCATTGACAACTTCTGCTACCGCTTCATCTTGACCAATTATGTTAGATTTTAAATAATCTTCAAGTCCTAGGAATTTTTGTTTAGATATTTTTCTTTGTTTATTTTTAGTCTGCGTTTTTGATCTCTTTGCATTAAGCATCTTTTTTACTTGCTCAAAATCAAAAGGCTGATCGTCATCGTCCATCTTGACGCCATTGTCTTCCGGGTTCATGAAAAATTGACTAGACAAAGATACCCAATTATCTATATCCAATCCAGGGTTAAGCATAACGCAACCATTGTAAAGAGTGTCTACACATCTTTCTGCAGATTCTCTAGAAAGAGATCTAAGAGCTTCTGCAACATCGCTTTTCATATTAAAAATAACATTAGCAAGAATAGCTTTTTTTAGTTCTTTTGGAGATTCTGAAGAATGCTTTTCTAAAAGCTGTTTGATCTCTTCTGGGTCCAGAAGTTTAAACTTAACATAAATGCTAAGATCTGGAATATATATTTGATAAATTTTCATATCTACCAACTCTCTTCTTTATTTTAAAAGAGTATAAGGGTATAGTATATTATATAGTAATATAAATATACCCTTATACGTACGGGGGAGGGGGGGTAGGGGGGGCGCTAGACAATTGTAATGCATTGTCAAGGCTGAATGCAAGTCATTCGTCACTTTTTTTATCTATTCTTTCGATAGATGGATAATTTTCTAAACACGGCCCACTAAATGACCAGAACTTAACTAAATCTATTGGAGTATTTATTTTTGTTTCTAACATGCGTACTGCACGTAAATAATCGTAACTTAATTCGTGAACTTGTTTCACTTTAACCTCTTTTCTTTTGATCACCTAGTATACCAAAATTTAAGACTTTAAAGAATATCGAAACGCAATCAAATAAGGAAGTATGATCTTGAATGTGGTAAAATAGCTTCATGACAGAAAAAGAATCAAAAGAATCAAAAACATTAGAGTTAGCAATAGCTCAATTAGAAAGACAGTTTGGTAACGGTTCGGTAATGCGACTCGGTAATAAAAAGTCAGAACCATGGCCATCTGTTTCAACTGGTGCACTTCCATTAGATGCAATTCTTGGTATCGGAGGATTTCCCTTAGGTAGAGTTGTTGAAATCTATGGACCAGAATCTTCTGGTAAATCAACTATCGCACTCTCTGTAGTTGCCGAAGCGCAAGCAAAAGGTTTAAAATGCGCATACATTGATGCTGAACACGCACTTGATCCAGTCTATATGTCTGCTCTCGGTGTTGATCTAGATGAATTACTTCTTGCACAGCCTTCATATGGCGAGGAAGCATTAGAGATTGCAGATAAGCTAATCCGTACTGGGGAAATAGGAGTAGTGGTAGTAGACTCAGTTGCAAGCCTGATTCCAAAAGCAGAACTAGAAGGCGATATGGAATCAGCCCAAATGGGACTGCAGGCAAGAATGATGGCAAAAGCAATGAGAAAGCTAGTCTCACTAGCAAATGAGAATAAAACACTTATAATATTTATTAATCAACTTAGAAATAAAATAGGTGTTATGTTTGGTAATCCTGAAACTACTCCAGGTGGAATGGCTTTGCGTTTTGCTGCATCAGTTAGACTAGATGTTAGAAAAAGAGAAGATCTAAAAGATAAAGCTGGTGACTCTATGGGTATAAGAGTTAAGGCTAAAATTATCAAAAACAAAATGGCTCCGCCTATGAAAGTAACTGAATTTGATATTCTTTATGGACGTGGCATAGATAAGTACGGTTGCATATTTGACGCCGGCCTCCAAGCTGGAGTATTTACGCAACGTGGAGCCTGGGTTTACTATGAAGGAGAGTCATTCTCTCAAGGTAGAGAAATGGCTATCTCTAAATTAAGAGAAGATGTAGATCTAATCAATGTAGTCAAGGAGAAAATATCTAATGGCGTGCAATCCGACACTATGTCCTGATTGTTCATATCCACCTAACTTCTCCCTCTCTAATTTAATCAAAAGAGAGGGAGAACCTCAAAAGTATGAAATAGAGTGCAGAGACTGTGGAGACATTTGGATTGAAATAGATGACGAAGATCCAAATGCCATCGAATAAAATAGATTATATTCGGATCTACATTTATATTTCAAAATTATTACAGCGTAGATTTTTTAGCTATAAAAAGCTATATTGATAAATATAGTTTTATTAATTATTTACATAAAATCTTGAAATAGATTACTATCAATATCATACCGATACAAAGGTAGATATATGAGTATCTGGCAAATAATAAAAGATATTTTTTCCGATAGAGACAAAGATTCTATCATCTGCATTGATTACGAAAATCCGGACGATCAAAATAACCGGAGTAATTGCAATCCTTCACAATAAGGATGAAAAACTATGCTTCACGTATTTTTCTCGTGATCAATGGGAAATGATACTTGATGTCTCGTCTATCACCGAAAAAGATGTAGACGAGACAATCAGAGGTATCGTTAATGATTTACAAAATATTATCTTTATAGAACCAGAAGAACTAGACTAACTTAGTAGTCGTTCCAAATGAGTCATTCAGATAGTTTGAATTGTAAACTGCGTAAGTTAACCAACCAAGTATTTCTTTCGAAGTACGCTGATGATAACTTAATGGAATTACTGTTCTATAGGTTTGTTTGAAGAATTTTCTTGTAACAGGACTAAAGTATGTCTTTTTGTCTTTTTCTACGCTTAGTACTTTAACGTCTTCTTTCAATAGATCTGAAATATCTTGTTCAGATACTTTTGAATCTATAAAGATATAAGAGTTAAAGACTAATCCCTTTTGCCTATAAAGCTCACATCCTAATTCGCATGAATCTTTATAGCCAATAAACACAAAGTGCTGATACTGCTTCTGAAACAATCTATAAACGCTATTGCTAATTTTTCTAGCTTGTTTTTTAGGAGTAACACTTTCGTCTACATCTACGTAAACAATGTCATGGTTTTTAGATAAAACATTATGAAGACTATTATTTAGCGGTGAAGCCAATAATCTAGAATCTATTAAAATAACTTTATCTGTTTTTGTGGTGGTTATAGTTTCCATTAGTATCTTTCGTATCCTTCGTCGTATCCGTAATTGTCCATATCATATTCATACTCAGAATGAGGGTAACTACTAAAAATTGAGCTTGTAGTATATTCCTCTACAAATTCTCTAATCTCTTCTGGATCTTCCAGAATCGCTAGTGAATCTTCTATGTCTATGTCTATTTTCTTTTTACGTGGCATTTTTTTCTCCTGTTGTTGATTGATTAGCCAACGGGAAACAATCTAGTAGGTAGTTCACCCGGATTGCAACTCGTAGAAAGATTTTTTTTGCGTATATCGAATTTATATTGAAATAATTTGAATCCGGCGAATTTTATTTTTTTTTAAATTTAAGATCAATTACTGTCGACTAGGGAAAGATCGTCGCCGGCAAAGAGATATTAACAGAATCACTATAGGTATAATATTCTAGGTAGACACTAGAGTAGCCATATAGATACTTTGGTAGTCATGCTTGGTTCTCCCCATTGATTATTCATAACATAATCATAATTATTAATATAATATAATAATACCTATTTGATTGATCTCCATATCAGTGTATTAACATAATAATTTCATCATGTGTTAAGCATTACAGGGGGATAGATTTTTAGAGCGTGTGAGTGGCTGTCTGTTCATATGGCATGGTCTTTATGGGTACTTCCCACTATGGGTATTAACCCTTTGTACTGTATCTGTAGATAAGTTAGCTTTTTATTTTATAGCGGGCGATTTTCTTGACTGTATCTCATATAAACATATAAAAAGTCATTATACCTTAAAAATAGGGAAAAATTTATAGGGGGGGATCTATTATTACTATGTTTGCTCGTTATCTTTAACGAGGCCACGGGGGTATACCCCTAGGGCACACATAGCCATCCAACAACGAAAGGAAGGAACATGGCTACAACATACACCCACAAGAGTGGGTACATCATCAAGGTGGAGGTGTTCAGTTGGCATACTGAGCTTACCTTCATTGACCCTAAGACAAATGAGCAGTGGGAACACTTCTCGAATGTCATCGAGGTCAATCAGAGGGGCAACTGGCTGCACTGGACTGCAGTCAACATGTCCAATGGTGACAGGCAACAGTGCAAGGCAGAGTTGATGCAGGACTCTCGCCCCATGCTGGATGTCAGGAATCCAGACCTTGCTGAGCTTCGTGCAATGGTGAAGGCTAACAACCTTTAGACCACAGCACCACAAACAAAGGAGGGAGTACTGGCTTAGGCTGGTGCTCCCTCCTTTTATATGCCAGTTCAATCAAACACGAAAGGAGATACTGGTATGTACAAGACAATCAAGCTGATCCTGGGGGTGGTGCTCGTTGCCATCTTCATGGGTGTGGTTGTACACCAAATCAATGAGGGCGAGAAGTTCCAGTGCAATGCTGGGCAGGTCGTCCTCGTGGAGAAGGACCCTTACACAGAGGGGTACAGCGACATCTACGGTGTAGCAGGTAAGTACTGCACCGGAAACAGGAGCAATGCTATCCATTACATCATGGAAGCAAACAACATCAGCAGTGGTGATCTTGGTAACTTGCGC
>CAZRFN010000017.1:20995-27850 GCA_964599335.1 uncultured Acidibacter sp.
CCATTACATCATGGAAGCAAACAACATCAGCAGTGGTGATCTTGGTAACTTGCGCGCTGGTCAAATGATCATCGTGCCGGCGACCAAGTAATTACCAGCACAACACAATAAGAAGGGGGGTAGTCCGAAAGGGCTGCCCCTCTTTTTTATGTCCTATCAAACAAGCACCAAAGAAAGGAGGTGACATGGACACAAACTGGCTTCGTGGAAGGCGTGGTCTGGTCGTCGCAGCGATCATTCTCGTCTTCACACCTGCAGCTGGCCTGGTTTTCAGGATCGTCGGGATGCTCTTCGGCATCATCGGCTTCATCCTGAGCCAGGTTAACCCTCTGGGTATGTTCATTGCGATCTTGATCGCTCTGGGCTACCTGGGTTACAGGGTGCTGCGGACCAACGATGCTGATGAGTCAGACGTGGAAGACACGTACGACTTCTTTAGCTAATTGGAGGAGCAACTGAATTAGATTCGGGGCATTGGTGAGTGCCTGGCAACAGAAGAAATCACACTAAGGGGGGTGGTCCGAAAGGGCTACCCCTCTTTTTTATGGCAGCTACCCAGACTGCCCGTCGGACCGGTGTAGACGTTAAATTGGGTTATCTCAACAGCCCTTAACAACCGTAAACCCTTGGGTAATGCCAAGTAAAACAACATGAGCGTGGTACCTTACACGAGAAAGGGCCGGTAAGTCATTCCGTCATAATGACCGGTGTCCCTGACGCAACAGGTGACAAAAACCAAAGGAGTGCGGAAATGAGCACATCACTGGGAAACCCTGGAGACAGGGTCAACGTCAGAATCTGCGCAGTGCGGGAGCAGAACGGGCCGGAAGGCAAGTTCATCTCCATCTCACTGGCAGACGACATGGAGGCGGGTTTCACCCGTGTTCCTGCCAAGGACAAGGACGTGGTTTCGATCACGTTCAAGACTGAGGTCTGGAACGAGCTGAAGAAGCTCATCACGTCGAAGACGAAGACCTCGTTCGTCGCCAAGAAGGACAAGAACGGCAAGCCGTTCCTCGCTTCCACCAAGACGGTGCAGTTGACCATCGAGTTGACTCGCCCGATCAAGGTCGAAGGCCTTCGTGGCAAGATGGACGCCTTCAGCATCTACGGAAACGTGGTCAAGATCACGTCCCGCGAGAAGCGTGAAGGAAACGGGATCAAGCTCGAAGCCTAACAGCTTCAGCTAATCTCGCTGTCTCTGGGTAGCAGTTGGCTGGTGGGGTCCCGATGGCAAGGGACTCCACCACGCCACTCTGCGTTTCTTATATGCATTAATGCATTCCTTAAGGTTTTAAGCTAGGTGGACAACAATCTCCACCTTTCTTTTTTATGGCAGTCAATCAGATCTCAGGAAAGGAGATAATATTATGACTAAGCCACACAAGACCAACTTCCAGCCAATGGAATGTTCTTGCTGTCACAAAATGGCAGATAAGGGCAAACTTTGGTGGAGTGCAGGATGGGCCTTACATCCAGATTGTTACAACATCTGGTTCCCTAAGGATGGTCCTGCCCCAAGGAAGC
Source organism: uncultured Acidibacter sp. (assembly GCA_964599335.1). Lineage (GTDB taxonomy): Bacteria > Pseudomonadota > Gammaproteobacteria > Steroidobacterales > Steroidobacteraceae > UBA964. The sequence continues at coordinate 22,523 of CAZRFN010000017.1, forward strand.
GGAAGGCAAATAAAGTATCTTTTGATGCAAGTTTCGAGAGATGCTCTAGATGCCAAGGCCTCTATGTGCATGAGGGTGTAGATGATATGTATCTATGTCCGAGGTGCTATCAGAGGTAACAAAGAGAAGGGTAGTCCTTAATTGGGCTACCCTTCTTTTTTTATGGAGATGCGTCAATCTGGGATTTACCCAGTCGCATCACGTCGTTTGGGGTAGTACCCTGCGACGGGTCATCCAGAACCAGAAAGGAGGTGAATGGAATTATGGCTCCAACCATCCCTGCGGGACGCGTTTCGGTCCGGGTGAGCACTGCTTACTCGCGCCAGAACGACACCACGGGCGAGGCCTTCATGTCGCTGAACGTCAGTGACACGATGGCTGCAGGTTACGAGCGTCTGCCCAAGGCGGACATCGTGACCTTCGCTCTGGCCAGCAACGTGTGGACGGTTCTCCTCTCGGAGATCCAGAAGCGCGGTGCAAAGGCCAGCAAGGGTAAGGACAAGAAGGGCAGGGCATACCTGCACTTCAAGCCGATGGTGGTCGAACTGGTTATCCAGCTTTCGGCTCCCATGGCTGTCAAGGGTCTGGATCGCAAGACGGACGGCCTCGCTATCAGCGGGAACGTCGTCTCGATCAAGGTCCGCGAGAAGGGCACCGGCAACGGTATCCTGCTCGAAGACTAGTCTTTACCACTTGTTGTGGTGAACACCGCAGGTTTGACTGAACCGGCAGTGATCCGGGACGGAGATGGTGATCTACGCGCATTCCGTAGTAATCCCGTGACCAATGTATCATGATAGTAATATCTTGATATAAGTCACCATGCAAGACATGACCAGGGGATATCATCATCCGACAACTCTGTAGTTGTTTATGCCTATTAGGCGCTCCATTTGGAGTGGTGGGCAATTGCAGAGCTGTTACCTAAGAAGGGGTGTCGTGGGAGCGACTAGAGCAGGATAAAGGCACGAAGTAACCAATAGGTGAAAAGTAGTTGGTCTGCACTCCATTTTAGCCTGATATACACGATTCGTGGGAAAAGGTAGGGCTACTAGGATAAGAAGAGGGGAAGAAACGCCCCTCTTTTTATTCGCCGGGTTAGTCAGATCGCGGAAACGATTGATTCTAAACCGGTCAACGCCCCCGCCGGGGGCTCGGGAAGTTATTCCCGGTATGTTGTTGGAACAGACAAGGAGAAACAACTATGTCCAACAGAGTCCAAGTCCGCATCAGCACTGCAGCTGAACGAGCAGGGAAGACCGAGAAGTTCTGGTCACTCACGGTATCCGATGAGATGACCCCGAACTTCGAGCGACTCCCGGAAGCTGACCTCAAGTCCTATTCGCTTTCCGCGAAGGACTGGGCCGTCGTCAAGAAGAAGGCTGAATCCCTGGGCGCCACCTGGAAGAGCGAGAAGTTCTCGTCAGGTGCTGCGAAGGGTCAGAACTACTTCACGACGAAGCCGAAGGTCGTTGTCCTCGAAATCGAACTCACACGCTCCCTCAAGGATTCCGTGCGTGATCTCGACAGGAAGACGAGCTCGTTGAGCATCTCAGGACAGGTCAAGAAGATCAGTGTGCGCGAACAGCGTGCAGGAAATTCGGTCGACCTCGAAGACTGACGCAGACTCTCCCGCACTCCCCCGTGGGTGTCGGTACGCCATCTGGTGTGCCGGCACCCAATGGAGAGAAAAAAAATATTCCAACAATACCTAAATCTCGAAAATGCAAGATCAATTTCGTTAAAACTCATTCAAAGTCAGATAGAAAGAAGAAAGACATGAAGAATCCAGATAACTTTTCAAGTCCTGACCTATGTATTAGGGGTAAAGACTACATCGAAACACGTATTGATAAGAAAGATCAAAAGTATAAGTATCTTTCGCGTCGATGTGTCTTTCGCTCAGAAGATATTGCTGCGGATCTACCTCAGATTCGTTCAATGTTTGTGTATGACACAAAAAAGCCTGATGTGTATAGCATCCTTGTAGTAGCTGCAACTCCTCGTCGTAATTCTAAAGACGATATTGTGGTGAATACAGCTCGGTATATGTATCGAGTAAACATCAGGACAAACAACGTATGGATCAAACTTACGAAGAAGCAAAATTCGTTCTTTGTTCCGCCGGGTTCTTGGAGGACTGATGAATGGAAACAGTCTGTTGTCATGAACACGAAAAAAGCTCTAGGTCTTATAATCTAACCAACAAGGAGGTAAGAAAATGAAAGACCCAGTAACCGGTGGCGACTACATCAAAGAAAAGGAGATGTATATTCGCTACCATGGTCTCACCGAAGATGAAGCAGATCTGGTGATGGCAGCAAGCTCTTACAAAGAGCGTGACGCCATTTTCAGTGATGTAATTCAGAAGCGATGGGACTCAAAGCCTGACGGATACTTCCGCTTGATCGACGCAATCAATAAGTTGATCGAAAAGGATGGATGTCAGTGCAATGACTGCAAAAAGTGGATCCAAATGAAGAAGGATTGGTTGAACAATGATTGAGTATATTAATCTGAACAACGAAGACTTCAGCATGAAAACTCTACTTGCAGCAGTCGATCAGTGGGCGCAAGATGAAGACGCTCACATCTACAAATCTGCAACGTCTACAATCTATTCGTTGCTTGATTTGGAAGAAGGTATTTGGATTACTTCAAAAATTCGTTTGATGCATGGAGTAAACAAAATACAATGGAGAGGGCTAGGAGTACGACGTGGTGTGCTCTTCATGGGACAACCAATCCCTAACTGGCCTTCGAAAGATAACTGGTATGTAGGATTCACTACAGCGGGAAATGGAACTCCTGCTGGAATCTTTCCAGTTAACAATGATCTTAGCTTTAATATAGCTGCGACCATTCTCTCCAACAACTTCATCTGATCTCCTACCTTCCCCCAAGGTAGAAGAGGGAGCCGACAGTCCCCTGAGTAAGCATCATAGTCCCCCAGCTTAGCTACTCGTAAATGCGTTTAACCAACGCAAACTGTCCTCTTCTCTATTTGTTTAGTAGCATGGTGTCTAAGGAGATCTTAGAACGACGCACGGATGTGCCTGTTCATGAAACACTACTAAACAAATAGACCCATTCTTTTAAAGTTCTTAAGTTAACGCCTCTACACGTTAGGTTATCTAGTTCTGCAGAGCTAGCCCGAAGTCGACTAGGGGTTTGTTGTAGAGTGGGTGTGATTAGAGCCTATATAACATCACTGTCTGGCATATGCATTGATTGAGTCTAATCAATATGCCTTTATTAACCTTATTTCATATAATATAAAAAAATATTATCGTTGAACTTAAGGTTCCAAAAAAAAACAGTAAATAAACCAAAGTAATCTATCCACTGTAACAAATCATTCGTAACGTTTATTCCCCTTCTATAACAAGGATTAAGTAATGTTCGAAACGTTCTTTGAATGGATTATTTCTCTAATATTCGGACCAGGAGGTACCGATGGATACTGAGCACAACTCAGAACAAGAAAAAGACTCTACCATTGCCACTAAGGCAGGTAAAGTAACCAAAAGGCTAGTTAATCTTAGCGCTGCCGGTCTGAAGAAGACTAAGGCAATGCCAGGCAAAGCTAAGTCTGCAAGTAAAAATGGAATCAATTCGTTCAAGCAAGGCTTTAACGAAGCGTAACCCATACAGAAACGTTGATACTCGATAATTCGGGCATCAACATCAAAAGTAATAAATCCACAACAGAAACATATAGGAGACCCAAAATGGCACTTGATTATGCCAAGCTCGGTTCCAGTTTCTCTGGTTTGGAGGCGTTTGCCGAAAATCCGGAGGCAATGGAACTCACACGTAATACGATCAATCTTCGGATTGGTAAGCAGATCCCTTTCAAGGGTACAATCGCAGGACAGAAGGTCAATGCGTTTGCAACCTTGAAGTCGGCTAAGCTTACTCGCCTTAGCTTGCTTCGTCAGACACGTAAGCAACCATCCAGCAATCCATCACCCGACTACTACATCGTCACTGGTGCATTTAATCCAGTCGATGTTGAAATCGTTATTGAAGATGATGGCGAATATATCCAGCTTCACGAAGTATGGCGTCACATGACCAACGCTCTCGGTCAGACTCAGTACGATGAGGATGCATTCCTTGCACACCTCAGCCGTATCGGTTTGAACTACACGAACGGTGGCTTCCCGCTTTACTTCCAGCAGATGGGTGCAGACCCGGACAAGATTGAGTATACTTTCAATCTCTTCCGTGACCTTGGCGCAAAAGACGACCACGAAGCAATGAAGAAGGCTATCGGTGATGGTTCGCGTCCTCAGCGTATGGAGCGTACTATCAAACACGATACCGGTATTCCGGTTACTTTCTTCGAGCTTGGTCAAGTCGACCGCGAAAAAGTTACTACTGGTCAGGGCTTTATCGACCTCGTTGATGCAATGTGTGGTCAGTTTGACCGCGTCACTTCGCAGCGTAATTCAGCTAACGTCTTGCAGATGGAGCTGGAGAACAACGATGATCTGAGCGATGCAAAGATCAAGAAGATCAACGAAAAGATCAAGCTCCTCCGCAACCAGTCGATGCAATACACGGCTGTTTGGTCAGGTTCACAGCAGATCACAGTTACCAACTCTGTCACTAAGCAGGTTGAATACACTGATCGTTATGCTCCGACCAACGCTCCGTGTGGCCGTTTCGACCTGCTGGTTGATGGTCAGACAATCAACATTGACCTGTGGAAGAACAGTGTTCGTGACTCCAAGAGTGACGATACTGTAACCGTTCCGTCGCTCAAGACAGTTAGTGCATCAAGCAATCCGCTTGGTGGAATTGATCTCGACGACTGATTTTCCTCCTCCTTGAGGTTAACTACTTGAGTCAGTAGTAAAATAGACTTGGCGGATGCTAGGGCTTTAGTAAATGTGGGTTCGACTCCCATACATCCACAAAAAGCTATAAGGTGCACCTTATGCAACGGTATATACCTTGTGAGGTCAACCGAGGGAGTTAACCGTCCCCTCAATTCGAATATATTGTAAAGATGTTAAGCGGCTTAGTTAATCCTCTAACACTAGTTAGAGAAAAATTAACTTAGTTTGACTTAATAGATCATGGCTATAGTCATGCGTCGGTTGCGAGACGTTAAACAGCGTAACCTTGGGGTTTGATACGAGCCCGACATAATCATGGATACCTGGTATATGTATCTAAAGCGTCGTATAGATATACCTTTTATTATAATAAAATTATTTTTTAGCTCATACAAAGGGAGATAAAAAACTATGAAGGAACTCTGCGGAGAAATCTGCTACGAAGACACCGAAAAGGGCAATGTCCACTCGGATATCTGCT
>CAZRFN010000017.1:27950-34734 GCA_964599335.1 uncultured Acidibacter sp.
GGAGAAATCTGCTACGAAGACACCGAAAAGGGCAATGTCCACTCGGATATCTGCTGGCACACAGACAAGCCCACGCCCTTGCACGAGAACTACATCAAGTTCTTGCACGACTGCTTGGACGAATGGCTTACCAAGTCCAACGGAACTGGCGCATTCTGGATCGGTGATCCGGAATACTTCAAGAGTTGGGAGAGGTGATGTCAAAAGAGACAAAAGCATTTGGTCCACCTACACCATGTATTATCTGTGAAAAAGCACTAGCATATCTAGAATTTGGCGAAGAAAAAGCTAAATTTGAAGATTGCATCAATAGTGCTAATAACTTTGACATACATGGTGGATATGGATCAGCATTTGATGGATTTATCTATAAAGCAGTTATTTGCGATGACTGCATGGATAAACTCATTCAAAGAGGTAAAGTTCAAGTAATCAACTACATGGAATAGGAGAAAATCATGGCACTTATGTGCAAAGATGTAATTGAACGAGACGAAAAGGTAATAATCATTCAGCAATGTATCCACTGTGGTGGAGAAACTGAATGGCCTATCACCTACGAACAATGGAATGACTGGCAAGTAAAACATAAGTTTATACAAGAAGTCTTTCCAGAAATGTCTGTAGATGACAGAGAAACAATGATGAATGGCACTCATCCAGCATGTTTCAATGAAATCTTTAAAGATATGGATTAAATTAAAAGCAAATGATCACAAGGAGGAGATCATGAGGAAAGTTACCCTCATCAAGACAATACCCGAGTCTCCATTTAACAAAGCGTTGTTTGCAATAACGCCGGCCTTAATTGGACATGGAACAGCTCACTACATCGTAATTCAAATTAAAAACGATGAAGGTAATTTTTTCGTAATTGGTCACCCTTGTGATTCAAACGGAATAATTAAAAATAAACAATGGGTTTTCATTCAACCGTTTGAAAATAATGAAGAAGATTTTCTTACTGCATTATACCATCTCATTGTGACAATCAAACAATCCGACCAAATTAACAAAACCTTAGAGGAGGAATAACATGGGTATCGGACAAAAAATATGGCAATGGAACCTGAAAAGCGCACCTGTTTACTGGTTCGCACAAGGTAAGTACAAGAAAGGTCTTGGAATCTGGACATTCTGGATCGCACTCTGGACCATTCTTGCATTTGCATTGACCAAGCCAAAGGCAAAGAACACCGATATGTTCAAGCCAACAAATCCAAACAACATCAACAAAAAGGAGTACAGCAATGTATAACTTCATTCTCGGTTGCTTGTTCACCTACTCTAGCATTCTCACGCTAGAAATCTACATGAACAGGCGTTCAATCGAAAGGCGTATCGACAAGAGTCGTTCACGCCGGCATCACCCCACTTACAAGAATGTGATCAATCTCTAATGCAAACGATGACTTTATTCCAAGCATGTGAGTATATTGACAAAGCAGCAGCTGAAGATCGTGTCTGGCACTATAACGGTGGTCAGGTATACATTCGACTGCATGACGAACTCAATATTCTCATGGTGATCGATCACACAAACACATATACAGGTCCAACAGTAGAAATCTGTGACGGCACTGAATACTTTAAAACATACGCTGGTAATCAATTCTCATATTCCAAGCGCATGCGTGAGTATTCACTGGCTGCAATATTCTCTGTAGCATCCTAATCTCAAATTCATCCAACAACACTCCATAGCATGGGTGCATATAGACTTAGTTCTCTATGTGCCCATGCTATTGGTAGTTTTTTATAAATCTAATCTGGCGAGAATCGCCCAAATGAAATAGACGTTTTTGCGCGTCATTTTGCGTAAGTTTAATTTAATTAATTTAATCTATATTAATTTTATTAAACACGCTCAAATCGCGCAAAATACTCTGTCCGACTTGCAAAGGAAATATCAATGACTTATAATAGGACTTATCCAGGCAGTACATCTAATCAAAGGAGAAGTAACCAATATGCCTCGGCAACATCAAAGCTCTAAAATGAAGAGCGTTCTTAAAGAACTAACACGGTTAGGATTCAACATAGAGCGTAGTAAATCAGGGACCTTTAAAATTGTGCCCCCTCCAAATATTAAAGGACCTGTATATACAACACACGCTACTGAATCTGCGTTTCATCCAATGAGACGAGACTTTAAGAGAATGTATAATGTTACTTTAAACTAGGTGTACTGGAATGCTAGAGTGAGGATCAGTTGGTGGTTCTGATCCCACTCCAGCACCTGGTGTAAATGTAATAGATTATCGCGTTTCACTAAACTACAACCCATTAATTTAAATGTTCCACGTGGAACAATTACAGAAATTATGTTGTACAATTAGCGAATCGGAGACTTCGCAGGGGGGAACCCATATACAACGTATAAAACAATATATAGAAGCTGTATAAGCTTATCAATATCCACCCATATCACCTACATATGCCCCCTCTATCACATATCTGACCAATCTTTATATTATAGATTGTTTAAAAGATATATATAGTCCCTTCCACTCATACAAATGACCACACACTCCCTATCTCAAATATGCCTAACACTCATTGAATGATAAAAAGATCTCATCTTGTTATTAGGCTAATACCCTTCTCCATAGCTAAAAAAAAAAAAAAATCGTATAGATTGGAAAAAAGAGTAAACAATGAATATTACTCTGTCTCTCTCTCCACAGGAGTTCAACGCCTTATCTGTCTCTCTAGATAAAGCATTATCATCATTATTAGAACAATACTATTTTCAAAAAAACTTTCGGCCGGCGACCCATACAGAAGCTGACGATCAATATTTATATTATAATATTATCCTTATTGAAAAACTGCTTGAATCATTTCAAGAGCAAGGAAAAATCATTATGAAAGCGTCATATAACAATTTTACCGTCGAGGGAACTCCCCAAGAGATAGCGATGTTCTTTTCAGCTATCGAGCAAGGAAACACCTCACCTAAAAATACTTCCGAACCTAGGAAGATTACAGCACAACCAAAGCAAGCAGTATTAACAACTGATCCAAAAAGCTCAGTTTCTGCTGCCCTTAACTTTAACAAAAAGACTTCTTCAAAGGTCGTCGTAGCGACCTATCCTAATCAGGATAACAGTATCACTTTAACTCAAGAAGCTGACAACTTCCTCAAAGCACTTTATTACTACGAACCAACTAGAGACTCTGCTACTGGTAGAGGAGCATTAGTCGCTAAATTAATTCTTAGCGGAAAACCATTTTCCACTTCTGATTTAATGAAACAGACTAAGTCTCAGCTACCTACCATACGCAAAACGATCCTTCGTTTGCGTGCAGCAGGATGCACAGTCTATGTGTCTACTCCTCGTATTTCGAGCAAGAAGACCATCGTACAAATGACCTCAATGGGCACCATTGAACAAGCAAAGCAGGTCTACCAGAGCACTACTCCAAGTGGAGGAGTAGCTCCAGAACTGCGCTATTCAAACTCCCCAATAATCATTCCTGAATAAACTAATAGGGTTATAATCCCCTATTGTTAATATGTCTACAGGGGCTGTTCCTCCTTTCCTGAAGATGGATTACCCCCCGTAACTTCAGACAGTTCCTGTGGACTTATTAGCAATAGGGGCCAATAACTCTAGCATAAAGCCACCAGCTAGTATAGTATTAGAAAGGATATTATATGGCTACTATCAACATTATTCATATTCAAGCCGGCGATTTCCTAACAGGAGATCTTGAGGCTTTAAATGCAGAGATTCTCTGCGATAGGCTTCGTTATCTAACCACCGTTAACTTTGATAAGGCTTGCAGCTTTCCACTTCGCTGGAGAATGGAAGACCATCAAATTCTAGACGAAGCCTTCTCCGTCACCAATCGTATGTCTTCTCATAAAGACCTTAACGATTGGTATGGTTCAATCCAGAAGACTTACGGATTTCATTCCGGGTCGGCAGGCGATCTTTACATTATTCAAGAAATTGAATCGGATCATCGAGGCTATCTTGCCCTTCCCTTGGGTTGGCAAAAGATTCGAATTGAGCCGGTCCAACACATGCTAAATGACGCCGTACGGTATCAATCAGCCGTGCTACATTAATTCAAAAATGTTGAACTGCTGAATTTATATACCTTATGGAATAGTTTATACTTTATATATATATGTTTGTAATATCTTTTTCCAAAAAATGTAAGTTTACTTGAAAAAGTAAAGTCAAACATGCTATAATTTATATACCATTATATAACCATTAAGGAGAAAAAACAATGGCTAGAACACCAAAAAAGACTCTAGTCTTGGAAGAGTATATCAACACTCATCCAGGCGAGATTGTCACAGTACAGAAGCTTGCAGACATTGCTGAATGCACAATTCAAAATGTCTATGTCTATGTTCGCAATAATCCAGAGCGTTTCAATGCTCTTGGTAAGGGCGAATATCAGATTCAAGCTATGTCTGATTCAACCTATCTCGGCAACTCAGTAGACCTTTAATTCTGTTAAAAACTTTGAATTAAAGAAATAGTCGGTACTATTCTATGAACGTAATAAAATACGTACGCAGGATATCTAACCGACTATGATGTCGATGTAACTCCATATGTACTCAAGCTATCATTGGAGGGGTTTAGTTATGAAAAAGAAAAAATCTAATATCGTTGAGCTTCCTTCTGATTATGCTATTACAGTTCGTCTGTTAGCTTTAATCGTAAAGAAGCTTGATCTGATTCTTGATGAAATAAGGAGAAATCAAGAATCGATTAAAGATTCAACTTTTGTAGAGTAACTACCCCTCCGTGATAGATCTTGACATTGATAATTTAATTCTGCTAGAATATCTACATGCCCTAAAGGGGCAGGGAAAAATCCCAAAGTAGCAAAGTAAAATGTGTTTCGAGAAAAAAGAAGAAACATTATGAAATGTGAGAATAAGGATCGCAACTTGCCCAGACAAGGTAATTGCATTCTTGTGACGCATACCTGCGAAATGCTAATGAGTTTCAAATAATTGAAATTCAGAACCGACCAAAGGAGCTAAACAGAATGATTAGCAAATCTTTCTATAAGAAATTTGCGGTAGCTATAATTACCGCATCAGCATTATTGCCATATTCATCAGCCCGAGCTGATGGATCGGAGGTACCTTTACGTACCAACCCATCTATAAATCGTTCAACTGAGTCCATATCTCAATGGACTACTGTTGAATTTAAGATGGGTCCTAGTATTGACTACTGGAAAAAAGTAGCTCAATGCGAAACCGGTTCTAACTGGCAAGATAAAGGAAATTTTGGTGGTGGACTAGGTATTGCCTGGACCACTTGGAAAGGATATGGCGGATATGAATTCGCTAAGCATCCTTCTCAAGCAACTATAATTGAACAGATTATAGTAGCCAACAGAATTTCCACATTCGGTTATCAAACTAAAGACGAATATAGAACTTTAGCAGATAAAGAAGCTGATAAGCCATTCTTTAGACCACCTGTAGGATTTACAGGTTGGGGTTGTATTAAAAATACAATTGGTAAACCAAAAACCCCAACAACATATTCCGTAAGGCTACCTAAAGCTAAAAGATATTATTGTCCTCAATTTGAACCTATGTTTGAGGCTTATGCATTACCAGCCAAAGTATTTTCCTACATTGCTTGGCGTGAATCTAGGTGCAATCCTGGAGCCGTCAACGCAGTATGGGAAAATGGAGAATTAGTATGGACATTAAATAAAAATGGAACATACGATTCTGGCTTATTGCAAATAAACTCTACTTGGTTCAAGACCTTAAGAGAACAAATGGGATATCAACCCCAAGATCTCTTTAAGCCACATGTAAACGCTATGTTTGCTTCGTGGATATTACACTTTAGCACTGGTAGACTACGTAACTGGAATATTAAAGCCTATAATTAAACTCACTATATATACCAATTGGCGCATTAGATTCATCTAGTGCGCCTTTTGGTTATATAGACACTCATACAAAGTTCAAAACATTCTGTCAATAAATATATTATATATGTTTATATAGAATGTAAAAAGATCCCAGATATAGGTTATCATATGCCTATATAAAATTAAACATTGTTTCAGAACGATGTAAAATATGATATCTGAATATTATATCCACAAAATAAATATATACCTTTAAGGAGGTATTTATATGTATACAGTAGCACTTATTGTCCTTCTTGGACTTATCTCTCAGTGGGCAGTCGGCGTTGTTACCGACATTCTTCCACTGAACAAGATTCCTTTCGTTGGTAAGGATGAAATTCTTTACGCACTTGCAGCGATTGGAATCGTGTGGCTCACCGATACCTCAGTGCTTGGCACTTTTGGTATTGGTTCAACTCTAGGATGGGTCGACGTAGTCGGCTCCGGCCTTGCAGTTGCCACTGCATCGGTTATCACCGATTCTGTTATGAATTGGTTTTCGAACAACTAAAACCAATAAGATCCCTGGGACAGGTTTAGCTATATACCTGAAGAGTACCAGCGCCAGCCTGGCTGCAGAAATATAGCAGCTGGCACTTTATGACTGAATCAAATAATAAGTTTAGACCTTCGTCTAAACAAAAACCTCAAGATTACATTTTTGTTCACCAAATGCCCGAAGGTCAATGTAGTTATTGTGACAGAGAACGAGAAACCGGTAACGACTTCTTTCCTAATCATACCGCCTCTTGGTGGTGTGAATCTGGCAGATATAACCATTGTACCTGCGATAAATGTTTTTAATAAAAACCCATACAAAGCTATAAAGATAACCTAACCATAAGGAAACTATGCTCACATTTGTTTT
>CAZRFN010000017.1:34834-43049 GCA_964599335.1 uncultured Acidibacter sp.
GAAAAAAGTAGATATCAACACGGTGCTAAGAAATGGAAACAAGTAGGATCTGACACTACCAAAGTTGCTTATGGAACTTTAAAAGTAGTGACTGCTCCTGTTTGGATTCCTAGAAAAATATATAAATCAATCAAAGGATAAAACTATATGAAATCAATGTATTATGCAGGTAAAGCAGCACGTAAAACTGGACGATGGGGACTTATGTTCCCTGTCGTTGTCGTAGCCAGTACTGGTTACGGTATTTGGCGTGCTACTAAAAAGCTTGCTAAAGGAACTGTTGCTACCGGAGTTGTAGCAGGAGTTACTGTAGCACAAAGCGCTACTGAAGTTGTTGGCACTCCATATGAAAATGCTAAGAATTTCATTAAAGAACATTCAACTAATAGCTGAGTAAATACCATGGCCTTACCTAAGCCTAGGTTGATATATAGAATCCATGATGCTATATATAATAAAACTAATAAATCTAAATTTATTACTCGTAAAGATTTAGATTCATTGTACAGTATTTGTCACAAATTATACTATGATTTGTGCTTATCAGAAAATACTGCACACGTAGTACAACCTCAGTTATTTGCAGTAACAGATGCTCACTATAGAATCTGGGACATTAACGGCCCATCTAATATATTTAGTGAAGATGATATTTACATGTATTGTATATATCATCGACGTCTTCAATTTGAAGATAAACTAAAAATGGATATGCCGTCTTGGTGTTCTCCAGTTTCAAAGGGTGATAATCTTCAACCATTTGGAACATGTTTTAAGATAAAAGTAGATGAAATTATTTAAAAAAAAAACACGAAAATCAAAAAACAAGCATAATTATTTATACCGAATTTCCGTAATCCTTGATTACGAAGAAATGGAGAAATTATCTAAGCATTATATTGATGAAGACAATAATTTATTAAGTCTTCGACAATTGCTTAAAATTATGCATTCTGATGAAGATTCCATTTAATCTTCGTCACTCATACAAAGCCATAAAATAATCTAAATTATACGCTATATACAATAGGAGGATATATGTTGGAAGCGTATTCACCAGAAACACGCATGACCGCCTACTCAGGTGGTCCTCTGCGTAGTGTCAGTAATTACCAATATGGTTTCTACGATATTGGTCCAATTCGGGACATCCTGAACAACGATGATATGAACGCTAATGACGTTCAAGTCGCTGCTCTTCCCATCCCGTCAAACAACCGAGAATATGAGATTGTTGAAGCAATTGCAAAACATCCTCGTATTCAATATGCTATCGTGGACAAAGATAAAATTATGTTTGTTCGCGTTGGCAAAAAGACAGGTTGGTTTTCTGCTTTTGCAGAACAGGGTTTCATGCTTCGAGGTGGTTCGAAGACCCCGAAGCGCGGAAAGCAGCTTCATCGTCCTACTTCTTTGAACGCTAAGTTTGGCATTGACGAACTTAACGTAATGGTTGTTGAAGATACTCGGTTTACCGATTATGATTTCACCACACCAAATGAAGAAGTACCATCTTGGATGCAAGACCCTGCAGTTGTCGAGCGTTTGCTTGACGGTGCCTTTGCAGTAAGTACTCGCGTACTTGAAAAAGCAATTGCCAACATTCCATCTTACAATCCTGATCAATCTTCTGATCCGGACGAATACTATTACGATGATCGTTTGAGAAATGAAATGATCAACGATTTTCGTAGTGTTCGTGGCTACAATGCTCGTATCATTGGGCCGTTTGGAATGATTAAAGGTAATTGCTTTATCTGCGATTTGCCTGAAGGAATTGATGTAATCACTTCCAATGCAAATATTAAGAAAGAACTTTCTAACTCTAAGAACTGTTATTTCTTGGCAGAACCGCAATGGCCTAAAGCATATGCTAATACCGACATTCAAACTGTAATTAACAACCCTAAGCTGTTCCGTAAATCTGATATGGAATATTGGCTTCGTGAAGAATACAAGAAAATCTTCCGTGATATTACCGAAGGTAAAATTCTTGCTGACTACAAACGAATTTACAAGCGTTTGTGGCACGAAGGCGATAAGATTGACGATCAAGAACTGCATGCTCGAATGACCTATGTAGGTTATCGATGGGTTGCTATGGGTCTTAAAGTGACTAATTCACCTTGGCTTTTCCAGACTTTGGCTTTGTCTCATGCAAAGCCTCTGCAAAAGCGTATACCTATTCCATGCGCTATTTATGAGCAAGTGATTCCAGAATCTATTGCTCGTATGTGCGGATGGGAAGGTTCCGTTGAACAATCCACCATTCGTCGTTGTATGACTCTAGGAGTTCATATTGTTAACGATCTTGACTGGCTTGAGATGTATGAATCTCATGGCGGTCATGACGCTGACGACTTCTTCAAGCTCTTTTATCGAGAGATTGAAGGTGGAGAAATGAACGGAGAAAAAGTAATCTTTGCAATTCGTTGCCCTAATGGTTATGGCGAATACTCTGTCTTTAAGTATGTAGACGGAGAGCCATATCCTGAATGGGAAGATTCCGAAGGAACAAAGATTTCTTTCCCCAAAGTGAATGGTCGCTCTTGGCCTATGCGCCTTAGCGAATCTATTCGTAAAGGCGTAGTCCGTTATACAGGACTTCCCAGTGAAAATAATCCTAAGAATGTTCAATACTCTGAACATTATTCTGTGGATGATTTTCTGATGAATGTCAAGAATACTATGACATCCGGTAATGTTGGCGGTTACGTTAACTCTGTGATGCTTCATAGTCTTACTCTTGCCAAACATCGTCCTTATCAAGTATGTAGTTTGGAAGCTGCAATCGACGGTTGCACACAAACGGACGATCCTGAAGACCGTGTCGCTATCGACCGGGAAGCAGATATTATTGTCCGTGAAGTTATTGCTTCCGGAAAACAAATTGATAAGTTCTACTGGGAAAGCCGTGGTTTCGCATATCGTTATCGAGACCATGACGTAGAACTGTTTAATGGTAAAGTTACACAAATGGCAGATCTTTGCGTTAAATACTATCAACAGTATGCGCAAAAGGTCGTTGAGTGGGCACAAGAAAATGCCCGTCCCGTTGAAATGGTAGAGTTGCTTGGTGAACGTCTCGTTCATCATGCTCAGGCTGATATTCGCCGTTTTCGTAGAGAGATCTACGAGGCAAATATGAATCCTGACTCGTTTACCGGTTCAATTAATCGGGACACATGGGAAATGCTATACGAAAAGATAGCTAATCATATTGATCAATTTGAAAGAATTGAAGATCAGCATGATTATGTTATCGCTCTGTTGCATTCTTCGATTAAGTTTCCTACAACTGGAGGTACTGTTACCGACCAAGTTGTAATGAACAAAACAATCTATCCGTATCTTGAACGTGCGTTCATATTTTACGGTATTGGTTCTTTGTTGAAACTAGAAGTAGACAACAGAAATCGTCAGCGTGTTATTGATATCGTAGTCGATCAATGGCAGCATACAGATCCAGATGGAACTGTTACTGTATTTGATAACGCTATCGACTATCAGCAACATCACCAGCATTTCTCCGAGATTCGTCACACTGCACCACCAATTGCATCTGTGACCTCGGATTTGCGACCACTTAACATTAAATAATAATACATCAGTATGCATACAGAGGGCTTGGTTCCAGGATTACCTGGGATCAAGCCCTCTTATGTATTTTATTTTTATAGAAACCGAGCTTAAATGTCAGTGTTCTTTAATATTTTTATTTTAAAGACTATTCTAGGTCTCATGATTATTCTATTTTCTTTCTTTGCTGTTATAGGATATTCATTCTACAAACAAGCTGAAGAAGAAATTAAGGAGTATAAATATGAACAACGAAACTCAAATTGATTTTGATCAAGTCTTTAATTATATTCAAAATAATCCTAATATAATTGAACTAAATGAATATAACAAATCTTTTACTTCTAAGTTGTTTTATTCTACCGGTAAAACAACTAAAAAGATTCTTCATTTTGTAAAACGGCCAGAAACAAAAGCTGCAGTGCTTTTAGCAAACTGGGCTGCAACAGCAACTTTATTGCTTCTTATGATTTTATCTGCAGCTAGTATAGCTACATTAGCTCTTGCTACGTTTCTGCTTATTATTGAAACCTATGCTGTATTTGGCAATGTTGAATATACACTTGCCTATGCTAGTGCTCGTAACTATTTTAAGGTAGCACAATGAGTCACATTCATTCTGAAAAAGAATTTAAACCTAAATATGAAGAAATTATTCTTGACTTAATTCCCAATTTTCATGACGAAGTAGTTGCTTTGCAAACTACCTTTGCTCAACAAATTGAACAAGGTAATAAGGTCAAACCAATGTTGATTGTTTTTGATTCAAATAACAGAAAACCATTGGTTGCTTTTTCCCGTGACTCTCATCCTGATGTTCAGGATGATTTCTACGTATCTGTTTCCGAACTTTTGTTTGTAGTTCCTACAGTTCAACCTAAAGTATTTATACTTGTAGTTGACAGAAACTCAAACAAATATTTTGATACAGAAAAAGTTTATCCTTTTGTTTATCAAAATTCTACTGTTGCATTTGTTGTATCTAATGATACGGCAATTGCAGTTGAAATAGAATATAACTATATCGATAATAAAGTAATTTGGACTGATAATATTAATTATTTCCAAATTGCTGAAATTAAAGATATCTTTGTAGAAATGCTATTTGTCTATTCTCATATTGATGAACCTCCCATTAAGTATACTGAAATTCTCAGTTATCTTTATGACAATGGTGTTATCCCTATGATCGTAGATGAACTATCAGATGCTAATCAAGTATTTGTGTTGTCGAAAGGAGTATACACAACATAGTATAATAGAGGACAATTATGAAATGTCAAACTATAAACATTAAAAACAATATACCTAAAGTTCAACCTGTTAATGAAAAAAATAATTATTATGTTTCTCAACATGGTAATACTGTGGTATATTATAAAACTGTTAATTCTAAAAATAATTATAGAAAAAGATTATCTGATTCTATGATTAAAGAAATAACTTCAATGGAAGATTCTTATTCTAAGAAAGATTAAAATGTTTACCTTGCGCCCATATCAACAAGAAGCTTTGGATACCATAATTCAATCAGAATCTAATGGAATTTCTAAGCAGCTTGTTGTACTTCCAACTGGCGCTGGTAAAACTGTTATCTTTAGTCATCTTCCTATTGTTAGACCTAACTCTACTCCTATGCTTGTTCTTGCACATAGAGAAGAATTACTTCACCAAGCTAAATCAAAGATTGAAGCTAGTAATCCTAATCTTGTTGTAGAAATAGAACAAGCAGAAAACTACGCTAACCATGTTGACGTAGTTGTTGCAAGCGTTGCAACATTGGGTAGAAATAACTCTGATAGAATTAAAAGATTTCCTAAAGAATATTTTAATTCAATTATTATTGATGAGGCACACCATGCTGCTGCTCCTTCTTATAGAAGAGTTCTTGACCATTTTGATAGCAATTTTGTTCTTGGCGTTACTGCAACACCGCAAAGATCAGACTCTACACGACTTATAGATGTTTTTCAGGAAATTGTTTATTATAAAACAATTCAGGACTTGATTGAACAAGGATATCTTACTAGACTTGTTGGATACAGAATCAAGACTAATACTGATCTAACATCCGTGGAGGTAAACGATGGCGACTTTATTCAATCGCAGCTGGAAGATGCTGTTAATAATCCTGTGCGCAATGCTACCATTGTTGCTTCTTATCTGGAACTATGTAAAGAAAGAAAAACCATCATCTTTGCCGCAGGAGTTCAGCACGCCAAAGACTTGGCCCTATCCTTTAAAAAAGCGAACGTAGATTCTCAAGTTATACTTGGTGAAACTTCTTCGGAAGATAGACGAACAATCCTCCAAAATTTTAAAAATGGTACTGTACCAGTTTTAATAAATGTTGGAGTACTTACAGAGGGCTTTGATGAACCCTCTGTTCAAGCTATCATCCTTGCTCGCCCTACAAAGTCAAACTTGCTTTATACTCAAATTGTAGGACGAGGAACTCGAATTGATGACAACAAAGACAATTGTATTATTGTCGACATATCTGATACAACAAAAGGCAAAAAGCCTATTGGCCTTCCTACTCTCTTGGGTCTTCCTCCAGATTTTGATTTGAACGGTCAAGATTTACTTGAAGTTGCTAAAGCTTATAAGGAACTTGAATACAAGTCTCCTACGCGAGCAATGCAATGCATGTCTCCTGATGACATTCAATTGCAATTTAATCAAGTAAATCTGTTTATGCCAGTTCCTCCAAACCAAGTAGTTCTTCAATATTCTAAACTTATTTGGACTGAAATGTCCGAAAATATGTTTAGATTAACTATTAACGATAGTGAATCTTTAACTATCTACGAAGATACTCTTGGTAGATGGACTGTAGAATACTACAGTAATTATAAAAAACACAAACAAATTCTTGGTCATACTAACGATATGCGTGAAGCCTTTGCTTCATCAGATGCTTGGATTCAAGAGCATAGAAGTTCTTCTTTAGCTCTATTGGATTCCAACGCAGCTTGGAGATCTGATTCTCCAACACCTGCTCAAGCAAAAGCTTTAAAACGCATTGGCATTGCGGTAACAAACGAAATGACTAAAGGTATGGCTTCTCAAATATTATCAAAATATTACGAAGAACATCCAAGACCAGCTTGGCTTCAAAACAAAATATCACAAGGTAAAAGATTCTAATGTCTTTGGAATATGCTCCTGAAACTTTTATAGATCATCCCTATACTGCTTATGTACATGAGCCATTTTATGATCTTTCTAATAAAGATAAATCTTTTTTGTCTGCTGCTGCTAAACTAGCACAAACATCAGACAATAGATTTAAAATGGCTTGTATCGCAGTAAGAGGTGGATCTGTATTATCCGCTGATATTAATATTACAAAGATACACCCAACTACACCTCCTAATAGATTTAGTACCCATGCAGAGATCGGAGCTATAAATGGATGCTCTGATCCATCAGGCATAACTCTCTATATTGCAAGGTTAAAACTTGATGGATCTACTGCTATAGCAAGACCTTGTTCTTGGTGTATGCAGCACATGCTTTCAAAAGATATATATCGAGTTGTTTATACAACTGATAATCGTTTTGCTCCAGAACATTTTTACTTATCAAGTGTTTATTGGAATTCCCATATACTTTAGGATTTTTTAATGTATAAAAGATATTTTATTTCTATTTTAACTGTTTTTTCATTTACTGTTTCTACTACTTCGTTAGCAGAAGCTACTTCTGGCAAAGATAATTCTCAACTATCTGCAAGAAACAGCAAGAAAACTGTTAAAAACAAAAAGAAAAAAAATACTCTTTCATACAATAAAATTCAAAAACTTAATAAATCAAAAGTTGCTACTGCAACTACTCCTGTAAAATTTAATTTTACTTTAGATTTGTCAATTCCAAAAATCTCTGCTGATAAAGCTTATGACCTAGGATATACCGGTCAAGATGTATATGTAGCTGTTATCGACAGCGGTATTGAAACTGCTCATCCATTCTTTCAGAATCGGGTAGCACTAGAAGCTTGCTTTGCTGATACATGTCCAAATGGACAATCATCTATGATTGGACCCGGAGCAGCAAGACCCGTGCATTGGCACGGTACTCATGTTGCCGGTATTATAGCCGGTAAAAACAATGCCTTTCATGGAGTTGCTCCATCTGCAAAAATCATTGCTATTAATGTTTTTGATCCTCTGAATGGAGCTACAGATGAAAACATTGTAAACGCTCTTAATTGGATATCTTCACTATCTTCGCAATATAATATTGCTTCTGTCAACATGTCTCTTGGTGGCAGTGCAATATTTAAATCTACTTGCGACGATTATATTCCATCAATGACTCAAGCTATTAAACAGTTGAAAGACAAAAACATTGCAACTGTAGTTGCTTCTGGAAATTCTTATGCAGTAGGAATGTCTGCACCCGCATGCATTTCTTACGCTGTAAGCGTTGCTGCAACATCTACATGGACTGATAAAGTTACAGAATTTTCAAATATATCTCAGTATACAACTTTGGCTGCTCCAGGTTTAACGATTAATTCATCAAAACTAATGGGCTCATATAGTGCTTCTTCCGGAACATCTATGGCTGCTCCACACGTTGCTGGAGCTTTTGCTGTATATCGTTCTAAATTTGGAGTACAATCTGTTGA
>CAZRFN010000018.1:0-39702 GCA_964599335.1 uncultured Acidibacter sp.
AGAGCCCTGCGGCCCTCGAAGACCTCGCCGGTCGACTCGACGGCGAGGCGCTCGCGCTCGACACCGAATTCCTCCGCGAACGCACGTATCGAGCCGAATTGTGCTTGCTGCAGCTTGCCTCATCCCGCGAGTCCGTCTGCGTGGATCCGCTCGCACTCAGCGATCTCGGCCCCTTGCGTGCCGCGCTCTGCGCCGGGGGGCCCGTCAAAATTCTGCACGCGGGTCGACAAGACCTCGAGGTGCTCGCTCCCGTGGTCGGCACCGTCGCGCCCTTATTCGATACGCAGATCGCCGCCGCACTCGCAGGCTTTCCCGCTCAAGTGGGTTACGCCGAGCTCGTGCGTCGACTACTCGATCGCGAACTCCCCAAAGGCCAAACTCGAACCGACTGGTCGCGACGACCATTGACCCCGGAACAAATCGAGTACGCCCTCGACGACGTGCGATATCTACATGCTCTGCGCGATCGCCTTGTCACTGAGCTCGCACGACTCGGTCGCGAAGCGTGGCTCAAAGAAGATCTCGAGGGTCTGCACGATCCGAAGTTGCTCGTCGTCGACCCCGACAAAGCCTGGCAGCGATTCAAGGGCACGCAAGGTTGGGACGACGGTCGGATGACGCTGCTACGCGAACTCGCCGCATGGCGCGAGCGGCGCGCCATATCAAAGAATAGGCCTCGCGGATGGATTCTCGACGACGCCGTATTGCGCGAGATCGTGCAGCGTGTGCCGAGAGATCGCGAAGCCCTCGCGCAGGTTCCCGAGATACCCGAGGGTGTCGTCAAACATTCGGGCGAAGAAATCTTGGGGCTCGTCGAATCGGCTCGCATCGATCATCCACCGCCGCCACTGCCACGGCGCGAGCGACCGGATCCGACCTTGCTCGCCAGAACGAAACGACTCTCCCAGGTGGTGCAGACGGCTGCACAAGAGCTGTCGATCGCTCCCGAGGTTCTGGCGACCCGAAAAGACCTCGAAGAAATTGCCCGCGGAGAAGATGCCGCGGGAACACTCTGCGGCTGGCGAGCCGAGCTGCTCGCCGACCGATTACGCGCCGCGCTGTAGCGCCGCTTCGACTCGCGACGTCACGTCGGCGAGCGGCGCGTCGGCCTCGACCGTCTTGAGCAACCCGCGCTCTTTGTAAAAGCCGACGAGCGGTGCCGTCTGGGCTTCGTACACACTGAGACGCTTGGTCACGGTCTCCTCGGCGTCATCCGGACGCTGAATGAGGCGAGGCGTCGTGCACTGGCCATTGCAGGGTGGCGGCACGGGCACCGGAGCCGTGTGAACATTGAACACCCGACCGCAGTCTTGGCAACTGCGACGACCCGAGATGCGCTTCACGAGCAGCGCCGGGTCGACGTCGAAGAGAATGACCGCATCGAGCGGCTTGCCGAGCTCAGAGAGCATCGTCGAAAGCCCCTCGGCCTGCGGGATCGTGCGAGGAAAACCGTCGAGGATGAACCCCCGCGCGGCATCCGGCTCAGCGAGACGCTCGCGAACCATGCCGAGAATCGTGGCGTCATCGACGAGCTGACCGGCATCCATGACCGACTTCGCACGACGACCGAGCTCGGTGCCCTCGCGAACGTGTGCGCGCAAAAGATCGCCGGTCGAGATCTGCGGGATCCCGTGGCGTTCGATGAGGCGCTGGGCCTGAGTGCCCTTGCCGGAGCCGGGGGCTCCAAGAAATACGATTCTCATTAAATCGAAGGTTCTTTTTGAAGACGCGGAGGCCGGCACAGTACCCGGGCGATTCCGACAGGTCAAACCCTGCGTTATGCTCGCCGCCCATGAAAAAGACCAAGCCACGCAATGCGTTTTATGCCCAGTCCGGCGGCGTCACCGCCGTCATCAACGCCTCGGCCGCCGGAGTCATCGAAACCGCGGCCCGCTACCCGAAGGCCATCGGCAAAGTGTATGCCGGCCGCCACGGCATCGTCGGCGCCCTCGAAGAAGATCTGATCGACTGCTCCAAAGAGAGCAAGGCGACGATCGCGGGGCTGCGCCATACGCCCTCCGGCGCCTTCGGTTCGGCCCGCTTCAAGCTCAAGGGGCTCGACCAAAACCGCCGCGAATACGAACGCCTGATCGAGGTCTTCAAGGCCCACGACATCGGGTACTTCTTCTACAACGGCGGCAACGACTCCATGGACACGGCGCACAAAGTGGCGCAGATGGGCGAGCAGCTCGGTTACCCGATCACGTGCATCGGCGTGCCGAAGACCGTCGACAACGACCTGCCCTTCACCGACGCCTGCCCGGGTTTCGGTTCGGTCGCCAAGTACGTCGCCATCTCGACGCTCGAAGCCTCGCTCGATGTGGCCTCGATGGCGCGCACCTCGACCAAAGTATTCGTGATGGAGGTCATGGGCCGGCATGCCGGCTGGATCGCCGCAGCGGGTGGTCTTGCGGGCAAAGGTCGTGATGCCGCACCGCACATCATCCTGTTTCCGGAAATTGCCTTCGATCGAAAGGCCTTCCTGAAGCGCGTCAAAGAAACCGTCGAACGCGTCGGGTATTGCGTGATCGTCGTCTCCGAGGGTACGGCGTATGCCGACGGACGCTTCCTGGCCGATGCCGGCACCAAAGATGCGTTCGGTCATACCCAGCTCGGCGGCGTCGGTCCCGTCGTCGCGAATATGGTGCGTGAGGCGCATGGCTACAAATACCACTGGGCCGTCGCCGACTACCTGCAGCGCGCCGCGCGACACATCGCCTCGAAGGTCGACGTCGAGCAGGCCTACGCGATGGGTCAGGCTGCGGTCGAGCTCGCCGTCAAAGGTCATAACGCCGTGATGCCCATCGTCGTTCGCAAATCGTCCAACCCCTATCGCTGGACGGTGGGCCATGTGCCACTCGCGAAGGTCGCCAACGTCGAGAAGAAAGTCCCACGCGATTTCATCACGCCCGACGGCTTCGGCATCACCGAGAAATGCCGCCGCTATCTATTGCCGCTCATCGGTGGCGGCGATCCGCCGCCCTACAAGGACGGGTTGCCGGTTTACGTCAAACTCAAGGGCGTCGCCGTCAAAAAGAAATTGCGGCCGTTCAAGGTCTAGAACACCGCGTGCAGCACCCTCGGACGGCCGTTCGAGGGTGCTGTGCTATATTTCGCCGCCGTTTAGGCATGTATTCCTAAGGTTTTTTCTCAGGGGGACTCAAGAACATGGATGCCAATCTCTGGCTCTGGATCGCCATCGGCGCCGGGGCTCTCGCCGTGGTTTATGGCGCGATCGCCGCAGCTCAGATCAACGCCCTGCCCGCTGGCAATGCCCGCATGCAGGAAATCGCCGCCGCTATTCAGGCCGGTGCGCAGGCTTACCTCAACCGCCAGTACTCGACGATCGGCGTGGTCGGCGTGGTGCTCTGCATCGTGCTCGGTCTCGCGCTCGATTGGGCGACCGCAGGCGGCTTCGCGGTCGGCGCGATCCTGTCGGGTGTCGCGGGCTACATCGGCATGAACGTCTCGGTGCGCGCCAACGTGCGTACCGCAGAGGCGGCCAACAACGGTCTTAACGCAGCGCTCGGCGTCGCGTTCAAGGGCGGCGCGATCACCGGCATGCTCGTCGTCGGATTGGGTCTTCTCGGTGTGGCCGGTTACTACCTCGCGATGCGCGGTGTGGTCGGTGATGATCACGCACTGCGTTCGCTCGTCGGTCTCGCCTTCGGCGGCTCGCTGATTTCGATCTTCGCGCGTCTCGGCGGCGGCATCTTCACCAAGGGTGCAGACGTCGGTGCCGACCTCGTCGGTAAGGTCGAAGCCGGCATTCCCGAGGACGATCCGCGCAACCCGGCCGTCATCGCCGACAACGTCGGTGACAACGTCGGCGACTGCGCCGGCATGGCCGCCGACCTCTTCGAGACCTACGCGGTGACGCTCGTCGCCACCATGCTGCTCGGCGGCCTCATGCTCGCAAGCTCCGACGGCGCTGCGATCATGTATCCGCTCGCACTCGGCGCAGCGTCGATCATCGCCTCCATCGTCGGCACCTTCTTCGTGAAGGCGAGCGAAGGCGGCAAGATCATGAACGCGCTCTACAAGGGCGTGATCGTCTCGGGCGTCATCTCGGCCGTGATGTTCTGGTTCATCACCGACTCGCTCATGCCCGACAACTTCGTCGGCATGTTCGGCTGCACGCTGATCGGTCTCGCGCTCACTGCGGCGATGATCGTCATCACCGAGTACTACACCGCGACCGAATACAGCCCGGTCCGCAAGGTCGCCGAAGCGTCTCAGACAGGGCACGCGACCAACATGATCGCCGGTCTCGGCGTATCGATGAAGTCGACCGCCCTGCCCGTCATCGCGGTCTGCGCCGCCATCTGGGGTGCCTACACGCTCGAGGGCCTCTATGGCATCGCGATCGCCGCGACCGCCATGCTCTCGCTCACCGGCATGATCGTTGCGCTCGATGCTTACGGTCCGATCACGGACAACGCCGGTGGCATCGCCGAGATGTCGGGCCTCGACAAGAAGGTTCGCAGCATCACCGATCCGCTCGACGCCGTGGGTAACACGACGAAGGCCGTCACCAAGGGTTACGCGATCGGCTCGGCCGGTCTCGCCGCCCTCGTGCTCTTCGCCGACTACACCCACAAGCTCGAAGAGGCCGGCAAGCTCGTCGACTTCTCGTTGTCTGATCCGGCCGTGATCATCGGCCTCTTCATCGGTGGTCTCGTTCCCTATCTCTTCGCGGCGATGGCGATGGAAGCCGTCGGTCGTGCAGCGGGCTCGGTCGTCACCGAAGTGCGACGTCAGTTCCGCGAGATCAAGGGCATCATGGAAGGCACGGCGAAGCCCGACTACTCCAAGGCCGTCGACCTTCTGACGAAGGCGGCGATCAAAGAAATGGTCGTGCCGTCGCTGCTGCCTATTCTCGTGCCGGTCGTGGTGGCCTTCGGTATCAACGCGCTGATGGGTCCGGGCGAAGGCATCAAGGCCCTGGGCGGTCTGCTCATCGGCACCATCGTCACCGGTCTCTTCGTCGCGATTTCCATGTGCACCGGTGGCGGTGCCTGGGACAACGCGAAGAAGTACATCGAAGAAGGCAACTTTGGTGGCAAGGGTTCCGAAGCCCACAAGGCTGCGGTCACCGGTGACACCGTCGGCGATCCGTACAAGGACACCGCGGGTCCGGCCATCAACCCGTTGATCAAGATCATCAACATCGTTGCGCTGCTGCTCGTGCCGCTGCTCTAACAGCGACGCGAACAGGGTGTCGATTCCCTGAAAGCCCCGCCGAAAGGCGGGGCTTTTTCTTTTACGGTACGACGTCTCTTACTACGCGCCGCCGTGAATCGCCGGTGCGATCGCGGTGGGCGATCAGTAGATTTTTCCGGGCTCGCCGATACGAACTCGATGGGCTCCCGGCGGCTCCCGAGGTTCGTCGCCATCTCGAGCAGGCACCGAGACGTTGGGGTCAGGCAAAAGCAGCCGCCAGCTCTCAGCGGGATTACGCAAACCCCAAAGTAGCCCACCAAGCCCCTGCGGCACGGCCTTGCGGTAAGGAAGCTCACCGGGCTGGCGACCGCCGCGCACGATGACCTCGTCGATCTCCGAGGGCAAAGGCAAAAACCATTCCTTGGGCGCCATGAACACGTTCAATCGACCGACTGAGAGATCGAGCGGCGGGCGAGTCGTCAGCGTACTGGGGGCCGAAGGGTCCACGGTTTGCGGATCAGCCTCAGCGAGAGGCATGCACAGAATGAGGGCGATCACGCAAGCTCTTGCAAAGGCCGTGCGGACGGATACATTGGCCGCCTCTGCCTTGAAGCTTGGAGTGTCTTCCGTGCGCAATATCGTCTCCCGCCTGACCACGGCGTTCGTCGCGTTCGCCTTGGTTTTAGCAACGCCCGTCGGCTTCGCTGCCGGCAAGCCTGCCGCTTCGAAGACGGCACAGTCAACCCAACTCGCGCCGCCGGAGAAGATCACCTCCGTCGAAGGCATCACCGAGTATCGGCTCGCCAATGGCATGAAGGTGCTGCTGTTTCCAGATCCTTCGAAGTCCACCATCACTGTCAACGTGACCTACCTCGTGGGCTCGCGTCACGAAGGCTACGGCGAAAGCGGTATGGCTCACCTGCTCGAGCACCTCGTGTTCAAGGGCACGCCCCGATTCCCGAACATCCCGCAAGAGTTGACCAAGCGCGGTGCGCGCCCGAACGGCACCACCTGGTACGACCGCACCAATTACTTCGAAACCTTCGCCGCAACCGACGACAACCTGCGATGGGCGCTCGATCTCGAGAGCGATCGCATGATCAACTCGTTCATCAAGGAAGAAGATCTTCGCAGTGAGTTCTCGGTCGTGCGCAACGAGTTCGAGTCCGGCGAAAACGATCCGAGCGGTGTACTGCTCGAGCGCGTGATGTCGACCGCCTACCTCTGGCATAACTACGGCAAGTCGACGATCGGTTCGCGCGAAGACATCGAGCGCGTACCCATCGAAAATCTGCGGGCGTTTTACAAGAAGTTCTATCAGCCTGATAACGCCGTACTCATCGTCGCCGGCAAGATCGACGAAGCGAAGACAATCGGCTGGGTCAACGAATTCTTCGGCAAGATTCCGCGACCGACTCGCGTGCTGCAGCCGACGTATACGGTCGAGCCCGTACAAGATGGCGAACGTCATGTCGTGCTGCGCCGCGTCGGTGACGTACAAGTCACCTCGGCGGGTTATCACATTCCGCCGGGCGGCCATCAGGACTTCGCCGCCGTGCAAGTTCTCGCAGACGTGCTGACGAACGAGCCCTCGGGGCGCCTCTACAAGGCACTCGTCGAAACCGGCAAGGCGAGCAGCGTCGGTGGCTTTGCGTTCGGACTCAAAGACCCGGGCTACATGTACTTCGCGGCAGAAGTCCTCAAGGACAAACCCGTCGCCGATGCGACGCAGACCATGCTCGCCGTACTCGACGGCATGAAAGCGCAGCCCGTCACCGATGACGAAGTCGCGCGTGCTCGCAACAAGTTCCTGCGCTTCTTCGAACAGACCTACAACAATAGCGACCGCGTGGGCCTCGGCCTTTCGGAGTACATCGCCAAAGGCGACTGGCGGCTTTGGTTCCTCTCGCGCGACCAAATGGAAAAGGTCACGGCAGCCGACGTCAATCGCGTCGCTGCGGCTTATTTGAAGCCTGCCAACCGTACGACGGGCTTGTTCGTTCCCGACCCGACCCCGGATCGTGCCGCGATTCCGCAAGCGCCGGACCCGGCGGTCATTCTCAAAGATTACCAAGGCAAGCAGGCGCTGAAGCAAGCTGAGGTATTCGACCCCTCGCCTGCCAATATCGTCTCGCGCACACGATCCGAGACCTTCCCTGGCGGTGCGGAGTACAGCTTCCTCAGTAAATCGACGCGTGGCAGCTCGGTCAACGTCACCATGACGCTGCGAGTTGGCAGCCTCGCCTCACTCGAAGGCAAGGCGACGACCGCAGAGCTCACTGCAGCCATGCTGCGTCGCGGCACGAAAAATCGCACGCTGCAGCAGATCAACGACGAGCTCGACAAGTTGAAGTCGTCGGTTGGCATCGGCGGCGGCGGTCAAAACGTGTCGGTGAGCATCACCTCGACCCGCGAGAACCTGGTGCCGACGCTCGAGATCGTGGGCGATATCCTGCGTAACCCCGTGTTCCCGGATGCCGAGCTCACCAAGCTTCGCGACGAGGTGCTGGCGGCTATCGAGCAGCAGCGCAGCGAACCGCAGGCCATTGCGGCACAGGAGATCAACCGCATCACATCGCCCTACGCGGCCAAAGATTTCCGTCGCACGCTCAGCTTCGATGAGCAGGCGGCGGCCGTCCGAGCCGTCACTGCGGCAGACCTACGCAAGTTCCACGCAGAGTTCTATGGCGCGGGACGCGCGACGGCAGCGGTCGTCGGCGACTTCGACGAGAACATGGTGCGCTCGGCACTCGGCGCCATCCTCGCCGGATGGACTTCGAAGATGCCGTACGAACGTGCGGTCTCGCCGTTCTTCGATGTGCCCTCGGTAGTCCGCAAGATCAACACGCCGGATAAAGCGAACGCCGTGATGATCGCCGGCCTCAATCTCGAGCTGCGTGACGACAACCCGGACTACCCGGCGCTCGTCATGGCTAACTACATGCTGGGCGGCGGCTTCCTCAACTCACGTCTTGCGGTACGCATTCGTCAGAAGGAAGGCATCAGCTACGGCGTGTCGTCCTTCCTCACGGCCGACCCGCTCGACAAGGACGGCAACTTCGGCACCTTCGCGATCTACAACCCGGAGAACTCGGCACGACTCATCGCCGCGTACCGAGAAGAGCTCGCGAAGATCCTCACCGAAGGGTTCGCCGAGGCGGAGCTCAAAGACGCCAAGAACGGTTGGCTGCAAAGCCGAAACGTCAGCCGCTCACAGGATCGCGAGCTCGTCGGACGTCTGTCGAGCTACCTCTTCCTCGATCGAACCCTCGAATGGGATGCCGACTTCGAGAAACGCGTGTCGGCGCTCACCGTTGCCGACGTGAACGCTGCGGTGAAGCGCTGGATCAAGCCCGAAGCGATCAGCATCATCGAGGCCGGCGACTTCCAGAAATCGGCAGCCAAGTAAGCGCTGACTGATTGTCATCCGACAGGTCGCCGGCTCGGCAAAAGCCGGGCCGGCGACCACCCCCTTACCGCTCCGTAGTTCTACTGTCTTGGCAGTGGACGGGAAAACCCGTATTTTCCCCGCCCTTCGCTTGAATCAGACGGATGACGATCGATGCCGATGACTCCCGCAGCCACTGAGGCCGCACGCGCTCAGATGATCCAACAGCAACTGCGCGCCTGGGAGGTACTCGACCCCAGCGTGCTCGAGGTGTTCGCGCGTGTGCCGCGCGAGAAGTTCGTTCCGCCGGCCTACACCGAACTCGCCTTCGCTGACATCGAAATCCCCTTGGGGCACGGCGATCGCATGCTCGCACCTAAAGTGGCCGGTCGCATCGTCCAGGCGGTCGCCCCTCGATCGACCGATCGCGTGTTGCTGGTCGGTGTCGGCAGTGGCTATCTGGCCGCCTGCCTCGCCGCCCGCGCCTCGAGCGTGCGCGGACTCGAGTTGCGGGAAGATCTCGCGACGACGGCGGTGAGCCATCTCAAGAACGCAGGCATCAGCAACGTCACCGTCGAATGTCGCAACGCGTTCGAACCCGAAGCGCTCGGCAGCGGCGCCTACGACGTCATCGTGCTCACGGGCTCGCTGCCCGTGCCAGACGAACGCTTCGCGCGACAGCTCGCCGTCGGCGGCAGGATGTTCGTCGTGATCGGTTCCGGCCTCGTCATGGAGGCCGGCCTCGTCGAGCGCACGGCCGCCGAGGCGTTCCGGTCGACCTCCCTTTTCGAGACCGCGCTGAAGCCGCTGGTTGGCGCCCGGCAACCCGAACGCTTCAATTTCTGATCGACCCCGCGCAGGATGCGACGATGATCAAGGAAATGACCGTCGAAGAGTTGAAGGCCAGCGTCGATGCCGGCGAGCAACCGCTCGTCATCGACGTTCGCGAAGGTTGGGAACTCGACATCTCGAGCTTGCCGTTCGCGCGTCACATCCCGATGGGGCAAATCGCCGACCGGATCGGCGAGCTCGACCCGAAGACCCCGCTGATCATCATGTGCCGCTCGGGCGGTCGCAGCATGCAGGTCGCTCGGGCGCTCGAGGCCCATGGGTTTGGTTCGGTAGCCAACTTGACGGGCGGAATTCTGGCCTGGGGGGAACGCATCGACCCCTCCTTGCGTCCATACTGACGCCGCGTCCCCGTTGCCGGGGTCGGTTTTTATCTGTTATAGTGATATATAACACCAATTGAGGTTTGAATGATGTCGCGTCTACTCGTACTCGCCCTCGGCATGCTCCTCGCGGCCACCGCAGCGCCCGCCGAAGACCTCAAGGCCGTGTATGAGCGCGCCCTGGCCAACGACCCTCAGATCCGTGAGGCCGACGCCCTGCGCCGCGCAGCGCGCGAATCCCGGCCCCAGGCGTGGGCGGCGATCCTCCCGCAGATTTCCGGCTCAGCCAGTCGAACCAAGTCCGACACCACGAGCTCGGGGCAATTCCCCCAGGAACAACAGCTTCCCAACGGGCAGACCATCGTCCTGAACTTCCTGTCCTCGAGCGTCGCGAAGCCGGAAACGGACCGCTGGAGTCTCGACCTCCGCCAGAGCCTCATCTCCTGGGACAACTGGGTGGCAATCAAGCGCGCGAGCCGTCAGGTTGCCCAGGCTGAAGCCGACTTCCGAGCCGCCGAGCAGCAATTGATCCTTCGCGTCTCAGAGGCCTACTTCAACGTGCTCGCGGCGCAAGATGCCGTCGACGCGCAGTCCTCTGCCTTCCAAGCCATCTCGCGTCAGCTCGAACAAGCCGAGAAACGTTTCGAGGTGGGCCTCATCGCCATCACCGACGTGCAAGAAGCCAAGGCTGCGCGCGACAGCGCGGCCGCCGCCGTCATTGCGGCCAAGCGCCAGCTCGCCTCGGCCGAAGAACTCCTTCGCGAAATCACAGCCGAAAAATACTCGGTGCTCGCCAAGCCGGGCGATGCCATGCCGCTCAAGTCGCCCGAGCCCGCCGACGAGACTCAATGGGTCGAGCGCTCGATGGAACAAAACCTCGCGCTTGTCTCGAGCCGACTCGCCGCCGACATCGCTCGCGACAACGTGCGCGCTGCCTTCGGTGGTCACCTGCCCGAGCTCGATCTCGTGGCGAGCAAGAGCAAAGTCGAAACGACGAGCCCGATCAACTTCGTCAGTGGCAACGTCGGCACCCGCCTCTCCGACACCGAGGACGAGAGCTACTCTCTGCAAGTCACGATGCCGATCTTCAGCGGCGGTGCCGCACAGTCTCGCGTTCGCCAGAGCGAATTCCAGTGGCGCGCGGCGCGTGAGCGCCTGACTCGCGTCTCACGACAGACCGAGCGCCAAGCGCGTGATGCCTACCTTGGCGTGATCAGCGAAATCTCGCGTGTGAATGCGCTCGGTCAGGCACTCGAGTCGAGCCAGACGGCCCTCAAGGCCACCGAAGCGGGTTACGAAGTCGGCACGCGCACCGCCGTAGACGTCCTCGAATCTCGACGCAGTCTGGCCGTCGCGCAAACGAACTACTCGCGCAGCCGCTACGACTATATTTTGAACGTGATGCGTCTGCGTCTCGCCTCGGGCACGCTCGATCGCGCCACGCTCGAGGATGTCAACGGCTGGCTGTCGACGACCGCGGTGACGACTCAGCCATAAGCGGCTCGAGGCGCGCGAGCAATCGCTCGAGCGTGCCTCGATTTTCTTCGACGAACGCCCGACCGAGGGCTCCACGTCTCGCTCGCTCTTTGTCGTGGGTCGCGAGCGACCTCACCTGCAAGAACAACTCCTCTGCATCACCGACGATGACGAGAGCCCCTGCAGCCTGGAGCGCGCCGGCAATGTCGGGCGCGTTATAGCCATTTGGGCCCGTGAGCGTCGCCACAGCGAGCGCTGCAGGCTCGATCACATTGTGTCCTCCGACATCGCTGACGAGACTGCCGCCGACGAACGCCAGGTCTGCGGTTGCGTACGCGCTCATCAATTCGCCAAGCGTGTCGAGCAGCAATACGTCGGGCGATGCGTCACTCGATATCGCCGACAAAGAAGACCGTCGCGCGAAAGTCACGCCGGCCGCCTGCAGACGAGCCGCTACGGTCTCGAAACGCGAGGGATGACGCGGAGCGAGTACGAGAGCCACATCGATGCCTTCGGTACGTAAACGACGCTGAGTATCGAGTAACGCCGTCTCCTCGAGCTCGTAGGTGCTGCCTCCGACGAGCAGCATCCGGTGCGGCCAGCCACAGGCAGCCCGCAGCGCCGCGCCCTGCTCGGCCAGTTGAGGTGACCCAATCAGGTCGAACTTGAGGTTACCCACCACCTGTACCCGTGACGGCGCGACACCGAGCTGTCGAAAACGATCGGCATCGATCTCGGATTGCGCGGCGACGACGACACCGTGCGCGAATACCTCGCGGAAGAGCGGTGCAAACAGACGCCAGCGTTCGACGGTGCGCGCCGAAACCGTCGCACTCGCAAGCACGAGGGGAATCGCTCGCGCCGCACACTCGCCGAACAAATTCGGCCACAACTCTTTTTCTATGATGATCGCCACATGCGGCTGAGCGCGATCGAGAAAACGTCTGACGCAGCCCGACGAATCGAACGGCAGGAAGCGCACGTCCACAGTCTCACCGAACATCTCTCGAGCGCGTGCGGCACCGGTGCCCGTCGTTGTCGTCAGTGTGAGCGGTGTCTCGGGGTAACGGTCTCGCAAGGCGCGCACGAGCGCGGCCGCGGCTTGAACCTCGCCGACCGAGACTGCGTGAATCCAGATCGTCTTTGCAGCGTGACGGGTTCCGAAACCCAAGCGCTGCGAGAGCCCGCGCAGTTCGCCCGGATTACCGCGCAGGCCGCGTACGACGAAGAGCGCGAAAGCAAAAGGCAGCAGAGCCGCAACGAGCGTACGATAAAAAAACCGCATCATGCTGAACCGCCGGGAGACGCGCCCTCGCGATAACCTTGGAGCAAGGCTGTCCACTGCCCTTCGTCGAGCCGTAGGTTCAAAGAATCGAGAACCTTGAGTATCGAGCGTCGCAAACGAACGAGATTGGCATCGCACCACAAGCCCGGGTCGCGAAAACTCGCGCGGTCGAAGTCGATGAGAGACCACCGACCGGCGTCGTCGACGAGCAGGTTATGGGCGTTGAGATCAGCATGATGCAACCCAACCCGATGAAAACGGGCGACGGTGTGACCGACGCCTGACCAATCGATCGAAGCGGACGATCGCGTCAGACACTCGGCGAGCGTACGGACACCGTCGAGGCGACGGGTGATGAGGTCGCCACGACACCAGAGAGCGCTCGGCTCGTACTTCGCCGCCACCACCGGGGCGACGGGCAGACCGAGACGCTGCAGTCTTTGGGTGACGCGGAACTCCCGGAATGGGCGGGAACGCGATTCGCCAGAATTGAGATAGCGATCTCCGAGCAACGAAGCGACGAGGCCGCCACGTCGGTAGTGCCGCAACGCGCAGGCCGCACCCTCGGCCTCGAAGAAAAGTGTACTACCCCGCCCCGGGGCTTCGCCGCGCAGCGCGCCGGTTCGGCTCCAGTGCTCGGGCTCGAACCAGCGTGGATCAAAATTGCCGACGAGTGAGGGGTCATATAGCATTACGCAGCGGCCGACTTGGATCCTGCCCTCCAGCGGTTCGTGTGCGCGACCCTCGTTCATTCCGCCCTCACCGCCTGAAGCCATGCTGCCGCTCATTACGCCGCCCGAATCCGTTTGCCTCTTGAGGCTCTCGGCCATCGGCGACACCTGTCATGTCGTGCCCCTGCTGCGCACCTTGCAGCGCGCGTGGCCCGATACACGATTCACCTGGATCATCGGTCGTGCCGAAGCGCGACTCATGACCGTGCTGCCGGGGGTCGAGTTTATCACCGTGGACAAACGCGCCGGCTTGGCGGGCCTCAAAGCCCTCCGCGCGACGCTTCGGGGTCGGCAGTTCGATCTGCTGATGCATCTTCAGCTCTCGTTCAGAGCGAGCGTCGTCGCAGCACTGATACCCGCGCGCATCAAACTCGGTTTCGATCGGGCCCGAGCCCGCGAGCTGCAGTGGCTCGTCACCCATTCGCGTATTGCACCGCGACATCGCGAACACGTACTCG
Source organism: uncultured Acidibacter sp. (assembly GCA_964599335.1). Classification (GTDB taxonomy): domain Bacteria; phylum Pseudomonadota; class Gammaproteobacteria; order Steroidobacterales; family Steroidobacteraceae; genus UBA964. Next base: position 13,674 of record CAZRFN010000018.1, read on the forward strand.
ACAGTTTCATGGGCTTCGCCGAAGCCGCAGGGGTCGGGCATCGCGTGCTGGAATGGAATCTTCCTCTTCCGAGCGACGCCACCGAATACGCGCAAAGGTTGATCCCCGACGGAGCGCCGCGCACGCTGGTGATCAGCGCGTGCTCGAGCCATGCACGAAGAAACTGGCTCGCCGAACGCTATGCCGCCGTCGCACGCCACGCCATCGACACCCTTGGGATGCAAGTGATTCTGGTCGGCGGCCCCAGCGAAACCGAAAAGTCGATGGCACGCGCCATCGCTGCGCATTGCCCAAGCGTGCTCGATCAAGTGGGCAAAGATACCTTGCCGCAACTGCTCGCCCTGCTCGGACGAGCGACGGTGCTACTGGCTCCGGACACGGGCCCCGCCCATATGGCCACCATGGTCGGCACGCCCGTCATCGGACTCTATGCCGCCACCAACCCGGCGCGCAGCGGGCCCTATCTCTCGAGGCAGTGGTGCATCGACGCCTTTCCACGAGCCGCTCAAAAGTTCAGGCACAGCACGCCGGAAGCCCTGCCCTGGGCCACCAAAATCGAAGAGCCCGGCGTCATGGAGCTGATCGAGGTCGACGAGGTCTGCAAGCGCCTCGACGCCCTGCTAGCATCTCGCCCATGAAAGACATCCTCGTGCCCATCTCGCCGGGCGAACTGCTCGACAAAATCACCATCCTGCGTATCAAAGCCGCGCGGATGACCGACGCGACCAAGGTCCGCAACGTCCGTCTCGAACTCGACCTGCTCGAAAAAACTTGGCGCGACAGTGGTTCCGCCATTCCGGAAGTGGCGGCGGACGAAACGGCACTGCAGCGCGTGAACGAAGCGCTGTGGGACATCGAGGACAAAATTCGCGACAAAGAACTCGCGCAAGCTTTCGACGCCGAGTTCATCGAGCTCGCGCGTGCGGTGTACGTGACCAACGACGAGCGGGCAGCGGTCAAAAAGCGCATCAATGTGGCGCTCGGGTCGCGCATCGTCGAAGAGAAGTCTTACAAGCCCTACCGTCCGGCTTGATCAGCGCTCAACGCTTCAGCGTGTACTCGGCCCCGCAATAGGGGCACTTGGCCCAACCCGTTTTCTCGATGGGCAAGTAGACTCGCGGATGCGAGTTCCAAAGTTGCATCTGCGGCATCGGACAAGACAGCGGCAGATCTTCGGACGTCACGTCGTACTTGTTCTGCGCGTTCGGTTGGATGAGAGGCGTCGTCGACATGGCCTGATTATACCGGCGATGCCGTGCCGGCAAAGGTGTCTTCCCAAACACGGCTGACCGAGTCGCGCTCGGCCACGAACTCGCTGGCATCGATGACCCCACGCTCCTCGCGCAGCGACCGATGGTGATTGCGCATGCGATACGCGCGATATGCACCGGTCAATAGGTCTACCGTCTCCTGCGGCACGAGATCGCCCGAGGCTAAGGTCTCAAGCTGACGAATCGTATCGCTGAACATCAGCACCGCCGGATGCCTCGCACCCTCGCGCAGCGCCCAGTACTGAGCCAGAAATTCGATATCGGCAATACCGCCACGATCTTGCTTGAGATCGAATTCACCGATCTTCGACTTGGCGAGCTCGCGTCGCATGCGCTCGCGCATCGACCCTACTTCCTCGCGTAACGTGTCGCGTCGAACGAATTCCCCGAGGATTCGCACGCGCTCCTGCTCGAATCGCTCACGCAGCCGCGGTGAACCCGCCACCGCCCGTGCATGCAGTAGCGCCTGATGCTCCCAAGTCCAGGCCGAGGAATGCTGATAATCGACGAAAGCTTCGATTTGCGTGATCAGCATTCCGCCCTTTCCGCCCGGACGCAGCCGGACGTCGACGTCGTACAGACGACCCGCCGCCGAGTGCACCGTGAGGATATGGACGATGCGCTGCGCGAGTCTCACAAAGAAAAGCTGATTCTCGATCGGGCGATCGCCGGAGGTCTCCTGCACCGCGCCGATCGAATCGTGCAGGAACACGAGATCGAGGTCAGATCCATAACCGAGCTCGATACCGCCGAGCTTGCCGTAGCCGACGGCACAGATCTCGACTTCGCGAGGCACAGCGTCGTCGGTGGCGCGACACGTCGGCACACCAAACTGGCTCGTCATCTGCGACCAGGCTTGCTGCATCGCTTTTTCGAGTATGAGCTCGGCGATGTCGGTCAGACGATCCGATACGCGCATTAGCGGCAAACTGCCCGAGAGATCGGCGATGGCGACGCGAAATACCGCCGCACGCTTGAACTGCGCGAGCGCCTCGACAAGTCGCTCCGGATCATCGGCGTCCACTCGCGCGAGGCGATCATCGAGATCCGCGAGCAACTCCGCGCGTGCCGGCGGTACGGTCAATGCTCGCTCATCGAGGAGCTCATCGAGCAGCAGCGGATGCGCCGCGAGCTGCTGCACCAGAAAATCACCCCCGCGACAGACGCGAACGAAGCGCTGCCGCGCTGCGGGGTTTTCATTGAGTAGCGCGAAATAGGCCGAGCGTCCGCCGATCGCCTCGAGCACCCGCAGAAGTCGACGACCCATGACGAGATGGTCGTCATCGGGCTCGAGCGAGGCCAGCAACTGCGGCACCAACAGCTCGAGACGACGCAGTCCGGTCGCATCGAGCCGCTTGACCTGCGAACTGCCGCGGAAGTCGACCAGCAGTTGCGCGAGCTCTGCGGGGTTCGTCATCCCTCTCGAGGAGAGCATCTCGATGAGTGCCGTCACCCCAGCCGTGTCGTCCCACATCATCGAGAGCCCGGCGCTGTCGATCGACGACTTCGAAGCCGGATCGCTCGTGGCATCGGCAGCGACCGGGGCAAAGACGAGCGCATTGAATTCACGATGAACATGCGCAGCATGTCGCTCGTACTCGTGACGCAGGGCTTCCCAACTCTCCCTGCCCATGGCCCGCGCCAATTTTTGTTGTGTGGCCGGGTCTCTCGGCAGCGAGTGAGTCTGGGCGTCTGCAATCATCTGAAGTCGATTCTCGAGGATGCGCAAAAAGCGATACGCGGCATCAAGCTCATTGACAGCCTGTTGGCGCAGCAGACGACTGCGAGCCAGCTGGGGCAAGATTTCGAAAAGCCTCGCGCCTTGTAGACGACGATCCTGACCTCCGCGGATCAACTGCATGGACTGCACGATGAACTCGATCTCGCGTATGCCGCCGGGCCCGAGCTTCACGTGATCGACGAGTTCTTTGCGCGCAACCTGCTTCTCGATCAGCTGCTTCATTTCGCGAAGCGACTCGAAGACGCCGAAATCGAGATAACGCCGATACACAAACGGCCTCACTGCCGAGTCGTACAGCTCGGCATACGCCTCGGGCGCGGTGATCGGTCGCGCCTTGATCCAGGCGTAACGCTCCCAGTCCCGACCGTGCTGGAGCAGGTAGTCCTCGAAAGAGGAAAAGCCACACGCAAGCGGTCCGGAGTCGCCGAAGGGGCGAAGCCGCATATCCACTCGGAATACGAACCCATCGACCGTGACCGACGACAACAGTCGCAGCAGGGCTTGTCCGAGGCGCGCGAAGAATTCCTCGTGGCTCACCGGTGCGGCATGGACCGTCTCCCCGTAGCCCGGGAAAAGAAACACGAGATCGATGTCAGAGGAAAAATTGAGTTCGCGGCCGCCGAGTTTCCCCATGCCGACGACGACGAGCGGCATCGCACCGCCTTCGGCATATTGCGGCGTCCCGTAGCGCTCGCAGGTGCTGTGCCAGGCGACCGCCATGGCACGATTGACGGCATCGTCGGCGAAAGCAGATAAATCCTCGAGCGTCTCTTCGAGACTCGCTCGACCATTGAGATCTCGCCAGGCGATACGCACCATCTCGCGTCGACGCCATCGACGTAGCCATGCTTGCCACTCGGTCTCGGGAGTGTCGAGCGCCGGCGGCTCCTCGCCACGCGGCCAACACAATGACCCGCCCGCGGTACGCAGCTGCTGCAAGCCGTTTGAGCGCAGCAAATCGCCGAAAAGCTCGGAATCACGCGCCATGCTCTCGGAGACGAAGTCGCTGCACGCGAGGGCGTGCGCCGCTTCATTGCGCCATTCGGGCGGATAGTCTTCGGCGATGGATACGGACATGAGAGGCATGAGGATACAAAAAAAGCCCCGCACGAGGCGGGGCTATCTCTGCGCGCTCTGATCGGAGGGGGGAAGATGATCAGAGCACGAATAGGAGACTAATGCCGAAACCCTTGGCAGTATGTACGGAGTAGTACCTACCGTGGCCGACATGAACGTCTCGAGCATCGATTACCGCGCAGCGATCAGCCGATTTTTGACTGGAGTCACCCTCGTGACCACCCGACACGAGGGGCTTGCACAAGGCATCACGGCGAGCGCCGTCGCCTCGGTCACTCTCGAGCCCCCCACACTGCTCGTCTGCCTCAACCGCCAGTCTGCCACCTGCCAAGCGGTCAGCGGGTCTGGCCGGTTTTGCGTGCACATTCTCGCGGACGATCAACTCGAACTCGCGAGACATTTCGCCTCGCGAACGTCGGACAAGTTCGCGAGCCTCGACACACTCGGTCTCGGGCCCGTGCACGACAGCCCTCTCGGCAATCCACTCATCGCAGGTGCGATCGCCTACCTCGAATGCCGAGTCGCCACACAGACGGATTTCGGAACCCATCGAGTGTTCTTCGGCGAAGTGTTGACCGTCGAGGCCCGCGAGGGCTCACCGCTCGCGTACTTCAGGGGTCAGTTCGCGAGCTTGGGAGGCGGTAAAGCGAGCTCATGAGCCGCCGCTGCGGCGAGCAACAGAGGCTCGCCGAACGGCGCTCCGACAAGCTGAACCCCGATCGGCAAACCCCGATCGTCGAGCCCCGCCGGCATGCTGATCGCCGGTAGTCCGAGATAATTGAACGGCGCCGTGCAACGTACGAGATCGCCGAGCACCTCCCACAAGCGCGTTCCAGCACCGACATCCGTTTCGTCACGACGCGGTACACGAATGGGCAACGTAGGGGTGAGCAGCAAGTCACAACGACCGAAGACGTCGTTCACGACGTGCTCCAGCAGCGGAATCCGTCCCTGCAAGGCCTCGAGATAGTGCGTACCTGAGATGGCGAGGCCGGTGCTCGCACGAACACGAACCTGCGGCGAATACTTTGAGCCGCGGCTACGGAGCGTCTCACCATGAACGGCTGTCGCTTCTGAGTACACGACGGCACGACTGAGCTCGGCCAGGTGCGCGGCAAATGGGATATCGACTTCTACGATTCGTGCCCCAGCTCCCTCGAAACTGGCGAGCGAGCGCTCGCAGGCGGATCGAACCTGTGGATCGAGGCGCTCGAAGAAATGGTTTTTTGGAAGACCAATGCGTAGCCCCTCGACTCCTCGACCGAGTGAAGAGGAATAGTTCGGAATGGGGCGCATCGAACACTGCGCATCTTCGCCATCACTGCCGGCCACGATCCCGAGAATGAGGGCGAGATCGCGTACCGAGCGAGTGATCGGCCCCAGCACATCGATCGAGGGCGAGAGCTTCATACTCCCGGTTCGAGGCAAGAGTCCGTAAGTCGGCTTCAAACCGAACACGCCCTGCACAGAAGCTGGAATACGAACCGACCCACCTGTGTCGGAGCCGAGACTCGCGAATGCCGCGCCGCAGGCCACCACCGCGCCTGAACCGCTCGAAGAACCGCCCGAGATATAGTCCGGGTTCCACGCATTACGACAGTCTCCCCAAGCGGCGTTGTGTCCGGTGGCACCGAGCGCAAACTCGGCCATATTGAGCGTGCCGAGTTGAATCGAGCCCGCCACTTCCAGCCGCTGCAGCACCGTGGCGTTCCGCGAGGCTACGACGGGCTCGAGCGCTTTGGAGCCGAAGGTCGCCGCGTGGCCGACTCGATCGAACATGTCCTTGTGCGCCAGCGGGATACCGAGCAGAGGCCCGAGCGGCTCACGGCCCTGTCGTCTTGCCTCCTCGAGCAACGCGTCCGCAAGTTCTGCGGCGCGCAGAGCGCGGGCTGTATCGAGACTCAGAAAACAATGCGTTCTCGCCTCGGCCCGTTCAGCGTTTTCGAGAGCTGCACGCACGAGATCGATACTGCGCAATTCTCCAGCGACGAGTCGCTCGGAGGTCGCGACGAGATCTGCCCTCTCAAAATCTTTGACTTGCCGAGAGCCGATACTTCGCGGTGACGTACCCGGCACCGACACGGCGAGCGACTCGAGCTTCGGCAAATAATCAGCAGGCTCGACAGCGCTGAGTGTCGCGCGATCGATCTGATGATGGAGGGCGTTGACTGCTGCAGCAGCGGCCGCTCCGCCTGTCGCAATGCGTGAAGCCATCGCCTCGTCTGCGACCGGAATACCGCTGAGTCGAGCAAGCTCGAGAACGGCTGACGCCGACAGCGAACTGGCAGAGTCCGTGAGAGTCATGACATCGCCCAACTCAATCGATGCTCAACGAAAATGGGGCATGACGTCGCTCGCGTAGAGCGCAGCCTGCCTGACCATCGCTTCCTGACGCGCGCCATGCGGGTGCGCCACCGGTGAACCGCCGAGCTGATAGACGTGGTCGAGCCCCATGGCGAGTAATTCGCTCAAGCGATCGCGGCACTTGGCCGGCGGACCGCAAATGGAGAACCAATCGACGAAACTGTCGGGCACCTCGGCGAGATGACTCCCAGCCTCCTGCGCATGGTGCTTCATGTCGTAACCGGTCTGCATCTTGGCGGCGAGATCCTTGAGTTGCGGCGGCAAGTGATCGAGCGGCGCGTCTTTCATGCCGGCGAAATGCGCGACCATGCCCGAGATCATGCGACCGAGCGCAATCGCACGGCGCTCATCGGGGTCACAGACCAAATTGACGTAGGCACCGATACGAATGGACTCGCGCGGACGGCCCGTTTCGGCAAGGCGCGCGAGCGCGACATCCATCGCCCAGCGGATGCGCTCAGGCGCGCTACCGACGGCGAAGCTGATCCGATCACCCACATCGACAGCCATGCGTATGGTTTGCGGTCCGGTGCACGCCACATCGATCACGAGCGGCTCCACCGGCAGAGAGTCGTACCATCGAATCCTCGACGCCGTGCCCTCACGATCAAGGGTTTCACCGCGCGTGTAGGCGCGTAAGCGTTCGACGAAGGTACGCAACTGCGCCGTCGTGCCATTTCGGACGCCGATGTGCGCAGCCGACGAATCTCCTCGTCCGATGCCACAGATCATCCGACCCTTGGACTCCGCCTGCAGCGTCGAGAACGCACAGGCCGATACGGCGACGTCCCGAGTGACCGGATTGGTGACGCCCGTCCCGAGACGCAGGGTTCTTGTCGTTTGCGTCGCCAGCGCCAATTGAGAAAACGGATCAGGGCTCAAGTTTTGTGTGTCAGGACACAACAAAATGTCGTATCCCATCGCCTCGATTTCCCGGGCGAGGGTCGCGGTATAACCCGGCGACGCCTCCATCACGATTCCGAACTCGGTACTCATTTGCGGAGTGTAACCGCTCGTCAAACGCGTTAGCATTCGCATCACGGATCGCCCGGTGTCGGGCGCAGATTCACGGAGACTCCACGGATGACACGTTCGCTACGCAGCCTTCTGATCGCCGGTCTCGCGGCTCTTACCCTCACGTCTCAGGCCCTTGCTGACGAATACACCGAAACCAAAGAACTCTTCCGTAACGCCGGACAAAGCGCGGCGTTCTTCGATCGCAGCTACGGATACGCCATCTTCCCGACCATCGGCAAAGGCGGCCTGGGTCTAGGTGGAGCCGGAGGACGTGGTCGGGTTTACGAACAAGGTCGCTACATCGGCGACGTCCGACTCACGCAGATCAGTCTCGGTTTTCAGGCGGGCGGTCAGGCCTACAGCCAGGTGATCTTTCTGCAAGACAAGCGCGCGCTCGATGAATTCACAGGCGGTGAGTTCACCTTCGGTGCGGGTGTCAGCGCGGTGGCCATCACGGCCGCTGCAAGCGCCACGGCGGGCACGACGGGCTCCAGCGCTGGCGTGAGCGGCGGCAAGCGAGACGCCACCACCACGGGCGAGTTCTATCGAGGCTTTGCGGTGTTCACCATCGCGAAGGGCGGCCTGATGTACGAGGCAGCTCTCGCCGGACAAAAATATTCCTTCACGCCCATCGGCGCCGAAGAGAAGAAAAACAGCAACGACCGTCGCACGCCGCGACGCTAACTTAAGACCGAAGGTTTAAAGACTCCGCCGCTGCACTCAGCGAGCGGCGGAGTCCTTCCAGCGCGGCGGCGCCTCGACGAAAGGCTTGATTCCAAGTTCTGTAAATACGGCCGACGGATCGATACTCCGCCCCTGAGTCACTACGAGCGCGACATTCCGTATCGCGCCGATGTCGCGGGTCGGATCGCCGTCGACGAGTATGAGATCAGCGAGCTTGCCGACCTCGATGCTGCCTCGATCGGCGAGAACACGCCCGTATTTCGCTCCGTTCCAGGTGGCGATACGCAGAGTCTCTGCAGGCGAGATGCCCGCCTGAACGTAAAGCTCGAGTTCTCGCTGCAAGGTGAAGCCAGCGATCGCATCCGTTCCGGCGACGATGGGAATTCCTTCACGGTGTAAACGACCGACGAATTCGATCATTCGCGAATAGGATGCGTTGTAGAGCGCATGAAGACGGGCATTCGGAATTTCCATCCCACCGCTCATCAGGCCGCGCTGCAGCGTCGCAGGAAGATGGTCTGCGATCGACGCATAGGCTTGTGACATCTCGCCATCGCGCTGCCTGAGGAAATCGAAGGTAGTAAGCGTCGGGTCGATCACCGTACCGCGCGACTTCAGTAGATCCAGAAAATCGCGGACCTCTCGCCCCTCGAAGTCGAGCCCTGCCGTCTTTTGAGCGGGCAGATAAAACCGCTGGAGAGTGCGCGTGTCCGTCTTGTCGTCGACCAGGAAATTCAGCATTACCTGGTTGATGTGATTGATTTCGTCGAAACCCGCTTCGATCACATCATGCGCCCTGAGGAACGCCGGGACGTGCCCGCTCACACGCATGCCGCGCTCGTGGGCATAAGCGACCGTCGCCTTGAGATGCTCGCGCGGAAAACTATTGTAGATCTTGATCTGCGGATAGCCGTGAGCCGAGTACCAGTCGATCGCCGCCTTCGCTTGATCGAGCGTGCTGATGACGAAGCCATTGCGCGCCGAGTACGGGCTCTCCCCTTCGAGGAAACCCGTCGGAACGACACGCGGACCGAAGACCTGTCCGGTTGAGGTCTGATCGATGATCTGCTGAAGGGTGGCGTTATCGTTTCCGAGGTCGCGTACGGTGGTCACGCCGGCCGCCAGATTGAGTCCTCCTTCCCAGCGACCCACATGACCGTGCATGTCGAAGAGCCCCGGCAGCAGCACCCGGCCTGCAGCATCGACACTGCGATCGGCTTTGGTCGCCTCGACGCCGACTCCCGCTGGCTTGATCGCTGCGATGCGCCCGCGAAGGAGATACACGTCACGCAAACCCTCGAGCAGACGCGCGTTCTCGCTATCGAACACTCGCGCATTGCGGATGACGCTCAGGCCATCGAGCGGCGTCGACAATCGACTGAAATACCCAGCGAGAAGCTCTGCCTCGGCGGCAGTTTGCCACTCCACGAGCTTCGGGATGTCGCGCTCGTAGCCTTCAGGAACGGTGGTGCTGTAGCCAGCGACCACGTACGAAAAAAATTCTGGCGTCTCGCCTCGGGTGAGCCAAACAAAATCTGGCGTCAGCCCGAGACCGCTGAAAATGACGAGCTCGATATCGCGCCGAGAGGCGCCCTCACCCACCGTCGCCGTCTTGAGAGTCCGCCGAACGACCGAGCCTGTCGGCAACATCGTGGCTGAGCGGCCGTTCGCGGTCATCCTTGCCATGCGCTCATAGACCAGCCCGCTACCGTTCATCGGTAGATACAACTTGCCAGTCGCCTGATCGCTGCGTCCCCGCTCCGTGGTGGACTGCCAGCTCGCGCGAGTGCCACGTGCCTCGAAGCGTTCGTCGACTCGAGATCCGAACGTGGTCACGCCGCTCGCCGTATATCGGGTATACGAGCCATCGTTCGCGATCGAGTAACGCTCGCTGATTTCGGGGCCGCGGCCGTTATCTTTGAAAATGAAACGGACTTCGCATTCTGTCGGTGTCTTGCAGCGCTCGACGATTTCACCCGCCCGATTTCCACTATCGACGATGCTCACCCATCGGCGAACCTTACCTTCGTTGGCTACAGCAGGCGCGATGAGAACGCCCGCACACAGCGACGCAATCAGGGCTTCAAAGAGCTTCATGGTGTTTGATTCCTTAGGAGGCTTCAGCGCCGATAATCGAGCGGGGGAGCGCGATCACCCACTGCGCTCCGATATTTGAACTCGGCACCGCGACGCTGCTCGAACTCGGCTCGCGCGCGAGCAATCAGCTCGGGTTGAGTCAATAAATCGACGGCTGTGAGCGCAAGGATCTTGCTCGCGTTTTCCATTCCTTTGAGGCCGATCGTCATGCCGCCCGCCGCCACCGCCTGCCAAGAATGTGCCGGCGTACCCGGGACCCAAGTCGCCGTACGGAATCCGATAGTCGGCACAACCCAACTTACGTCGCCGACGTCAGTCGAGCCCATGCCGAGACGTCGACCGATGGGCTGAACCTCACGCTCCGAGCCGAGCGCGACGTCGGTCTTGCCCAACGTGGTGAACAGCTTTTCGGAAAACGCCTGCTCGGCCGAATCGTAGGTCACGCCACCCACGCGTCGCAGATTGGTGTCGACCGTGGTCGCCAGCACGTCGTTCGGCAACAGACTGTACGCGCCATGAATGACTTCGTGCTTGACCGTGGTACCCGTACCGAGCGCCGCAGCTTCCGATGTCGCAACGAGTCGATCGAAGATTTCCGCCATCACCATGGGGTTGCGATGACGAACGTAGTAAAACACCTCGGCAAACTCCGGCACCACATTGGGCGCGTCACCTCCGCGGGTGATGATGTAATGCATTCGAGCATCCTCGGGGATGTGCTCGCGCATCAGATTCGCCATGAAATTCATCGCCTCGACACCATCGAGCGCAGAGCGTCCGCGCTCGGGCGCCGCCGCCGCATGGGCCGCCACACCGCTGCAGCGAAACTTCGCGCTCTTGTTTGCAAGCGTGGGCTCGTTGGTCACGGCATTGCGATCGCCCGCATGCCAATGAAGCGCGACGTCGACATCGTTGAACAAGCCTTCGCGAACCATGTAGGACTTGCCCGCACCGCCCTCTTCGGCCGGCGTACCGTACACACGAATCGTGCCGCCCCGACGATTGGCGATCAGCCAATTTTTGACGGCGATGCCGGCCGAGGTCGATCCCGTTCCGAAAAGATGATGTCCGCAGGCATGCCCGGAGATTCGACCTCTCAACGGCGAACGCTCTGGGGTCGCCGCTTGCGACACGCCGGGCAAGGCATCCATCTCGGCGAGGATCGCAATGACAGGCTTACCGCTGCCGTACTCTGCGACGAACGCCGTCGGCATGCCGGCGACGCCTGCACGAACCGAAAATCCTGCGTCCCGTAGCTCTTTCTGAAGTCTCGCGCTGCTCTGCTCTTCTTGATAACCGACCTCGGCCCAATTCCAGAGCTGTAGCGCAACGGCCCGGTCGTTCGCGCGACGCGCTTCGACTAATTTAAGCAGTGCGTCATCGGCGCTCGCCACGGTCGAGGTGACGAGGAGAGTCAGCGCAGCGGCAGCGACGCCGAGTCGCGCCGCGAAATCAGGTCGTCTGTTCATCAGAAGAGCTCCGATCGAAAGATCACCAACGCAAACCGAGACCTCTATAACCTTTGGCAAGCACCCAAGGCGGCCCGATCATCAAGTACACGAGATCGGTGAAGAAGCTGGGTCGTCGACCTTCGATGTGATGACCGATGAACTGACCGATCCAGGCGACGATGAATACCAGCGCACCGATCACGAGTAACGCGGTCGCACCCATCGCTTCGAGAATGAGGGCGTTGACCCAAAAACCAGCGAGTGTCAGCACGGCGATGCCAAGGCCGAGTGGCAACGACATCCATACCCAGAACATCACCGACAGCACGGCGAGTACGGCTGCGAAAACGCCGAACGGCGGAACGACCGCCGCAAGCGCCTCGGGTGTCGGCACTGCGTAGAGCATCGCCATCAGCGACCAGACGATCGCCGGCACGCAGAACACGTGCAAACGCTGGTTGAGCGGATGCTGATGATCTTGCGAGTACGCATTGAACCACCGATCGACGGGCCTGACGGACAAAGAAAGATCTGAGGTGTTCATGACTTTCAGCTTACCTCAAGTGCCTTGCGATAGCCGCGCTCGAGCTGGGCGAGACGATCCTCGAGCCGACCGGTGTACCCGGCTGACAAACGGACCCAGCCTGGGCTGATCCCGGCAGCTCGCAGCGCCCCCTCGTCGAGCTCGCTCGAGGTACTCGAGGCGCTCGCACTCATGAGCGTGTCGCTGAACCCGAGACTCACCGCCATGTAGCCGAAGTCTTCAGTGTTCTGCAGATGCTCCATGAAGCGACTGGCTCTCGCGGCGCTGCCGAAATCGACACTCAGCAAACCGCCGGCTCCGTAGCCAGGGTTAGCCAGCCGGTGGAAGAGCGCATGATCGGGGTGGGACGGCAACCCCGGGTAAACGACCTTCGCACCGAGAGCTTCGAGACGCTGCGCGTACGCCAGGGCACGCTCGGCATGGGCCGTCATGCGCAGACCGAGGTTCGGCAGTCGAGTCGCCACCTCGTACGCGGCTCGCGGGTCCATCGCGGGACCGAGCAACATCAGGCTGCCGGTATGCAGATCGTACATGCCATCGATGAACTCTCCGTCAGCACAGACGCAGCCGGCAACGATGTCCGAAGCGCCGTTGATGAACTTGGTCAGACTGTGAATGACGACATCCGCGCCGTGTAACGCCGGAGTCACGGTCACCGGCGAGAACGTGTTGTCGACGATCAGGCGCGCGCCATGCTCGTGGGCAATCGCAGCGAGCGCAGGAAGATCTGCCACTCTCAAAGTGGGATTCGAAACGGTCTCGCAATAGAGCACTCGAGTTTCGTTCTTGAAGGCCGCTCTGACGGCCTTGAGATCGGAGAGATCGACGAAGGTGGTATGCACGTTCGCTTTGCGCGGGAGAAAGTCGTGCAACAACGCCCAAGTGCCACCGTAAAGCGCTTGTCCCGCCACCACATGATCGCCCGAGTCGCAGGCGTGAAGTAGCGCACCCGAAATCGCCGCCATGCCGCTTGCCGTGCAATACGCGTGAGGCGTCGCCTCGAGCGCGGCGAGATGACGCGCAAGGACCATCACGGTGGGGTTGAAGTGACGTCCGTACAAGAAGCACCCACCCTTCGGCCCCTCGCGTCCTTCGAAGAGCGCCGGCATCTTGCCGGCCTCCATCACGGTGAAGGTCGCACTCGTCTCGATGGAGAGGTTCACACCACCGTGCTCACCGAACTCGTGTCGAGAGCGTGCTACGCGGGCCATCGGATCGGCGACAACGGCTCGCCCGGAAAGATCACTCATGAAACACCCCCCAGAAAAAACGAATCAACCGTGACTGAATGTGTCATCGAGCGGTTCGAGCCGCGAAGAATCAGCGCCGAGCGGTGCCGCACCGGGCGGCCGCTCGATGTATCGTCGCATCTTGCCCCGCTCGCCCTCGATGAGTTGCGACAGCCGACGCCGGATCTCCTGATCTGCGAGCGTCGGCCGAGTCTGCCTGCGCAGATAGTCGATCCAGGTCGGACTTTCGAAACGCTCCGTCCAGAGCACCGGATCGTCGAGATCCTGACAAACCGACCAGCGTCTGGCGCCATCGCGCCGACGAATCCGACCTAATTCATTGATGACGCCTACGAACTCGACCGCGTTGGCCTCAGGAACACGATACTCGAGCGTCACGACGATGGGCCCCGCCGACTCGTGAGGCGTCACTTGGGGTGGCTCGAACGACGCCGCGACGTGCGGGTCGAGTGACCCCGAGCGTGCCACCTGAACCGGCAACCAGCGTGCCACCGCGAGCGTGATCAGCACCGTGACACCCGAGATGGCCAGAGCCGGACGAAGACCGATCTCGGAAGCGACCAGGCCCCAACACCACGCACCGAGCGCCATGCCGGCGAATGCGCAGGTTTGGTAGGTCGCGAGCGTTCGCCCCGTCACCCAGCGCGGCGAAGACAACTGCACGGCGATGTTGAAGGTTGCGAGACTCAAGGTCCAAACGAAACCCGCCACCACGTGCGCCAGAAAAGTGGTGATGGCCCAAGGGCTCTGCGAGATGCCGAGCATCGCGAGCGCTGCGACGACACACAGGCCTCGCAATAGCGAATCACTCGAAAAACGCGCTCGGAATGCGGCGCTCGAGAGCGCGCCGAGCATGGCGCCGAAGCCGAAGCCGCCGAGCAATACGCCATAAGTCGGCGCACCTCCGCCGAGGAGATCTCGGGCCACGACCGGCATCAATGCGGGCACTGCGGTGATCGGCACCGTGAAGAGCACCGCTCGAACCATGATCGCGATCAGGTTCGGCGACAGACGTACATAACGGATGCCGGCGGCGATGGCTGTGCCGAGTGGCTCGGGCGGTAGCGATCTTTCGGGTTTCGGCAACTTCCAATGTTTCAGAACGAAGATCAGCCCGATATACGACACCGCATTGATCATGAATGCGGCTACGGCGCCGGCGGCCGCGACGATCACACCGCCAATGGCCGGACCGATGCTGCGCGCCAAATTGAACCCCATGGCGTTGGCCATGACCGCCGCCGGAATCACCTCTCGCGGAACCTGCTCTGCGATGCTCGCCTGCCAAGCGGGCGCGAAAGCCGCTGCGCCGCAGCCGATGAGGAAAGTCAGCCAGAGCAACGAAACCGGGGTGATTAGATTGAGGAGTGCGAGTGCCGCCAAACCCACCGATGCCGTCAGCGCGAGCCACTGCGAGACGAGCATGATGAAACGCCGGTCGTAGTTGTCGGCTAATGCGCCGGCGATCAAAGACAAGAAGAAAAACGGTAACGCGCCGACGGCTTGCACGAGGGCGACCTGGTCCGGGGATGGGGCGATGAGCGCCATCTGCCACGAGGCGCCGACGGTCTGGATGAGCCCGCCGAACGACGAGGCGAGCGAGGCCCACCAAAGCGTCGCGAAAATGCGATATCGGAACGGCGCGAGGGTCGACGCGCGCCAGCGCTGAAAACGGGACTTCGGAGACTCGCTCATTATTGAATTCGGCGTTGCGCAGCGAAGTGTACAGGCTGACGGGTATCATATTCACATGACCGTCACCCTGGACTCTGTTCGCGAGGCCGCCTCCCTGCTGAAGGGGCGCGTCGTCCGCACGCCCTGCCGGCACTCCTTGACGCTTTCGGCCATCACGGGCGCTGAGATCTATCTCAAGTTCGAAAACCAGCAGTTCACGGCCGCCTTCAAGGAGCGCGGCGCTCTGATCCGATTACTCAAGCTCGATCCAGATCAACGCAAGCGCGGTGTCGTAGCGATGTCGGCGGGAAACCATGCCCAAGGCGTTGCCCATCACGCTACGAAGATGGGCATTCCGGCCACCATCGTCATGCCTTCCAACACGCCGTTCAACAAAGTCCAGCAAACCCAGTTGCTCGGCGCCAAGGTTGTGCTGCACGGCGAACAACTGGCCGAGGCCGAAGCCTACGCCCACGACCTCGCTGCTCGAGAAAATCTGGTGTTCGTGCACCCCTACGACGATGAAGACGTCATTGCGGGTCAGGGTACGATCGCTCTCGAGATGCTCGAAGAGCATCCCGACATCGAAATTCTTTGTGTACCGATCGGAGGCGGTGGCTTGCTGTCGGGCATGGCCGTCGCGGCGCGGGGCCTAAAACCCGAGATCAAATTGATCGGGGTGCAAGCGAAGTCTTTCCCGGGAATGATCAATGCCGTGCGTGGTGAAACGCGTGAGTTCGGCTCGCAAACCATCGCCGAAGGTATCGCCGTTCGCAATGTCGGCAAAATCACTCGCGAACTCATTGCGAAGCTCGTCGACGATATCGTTCTCGTCGACGAGGCAGATATCGAGCGCGCCATCAGCCTTCTAATCTCGATCGAAAAAACCGTCGCCGAAGGCGCTGGGGCAGCAGGTCTCGCCGCCGTGCTCGCAGATCCCGCTCGATTCAAGGGGCGCAAGGTCGGACTCGTCCTCTGCGGCGGCAACATCGATACGCGTCTTCTCGGCATCGTCCTGCAAAGACAGCTCGTGCGCGAACGGCGTCTCGTGACGCTACGCTTCGAAAGCGCTGATCAGCCGGGCACTCTCGCCCGCATCGCCTCGATCATCGGTGAGGCCGGCGGCAACATCATCGACGTCACCCATCACCGACTGTTCCTCGACGTGCCGGCAAAAGCGGCGGATCTCGACTTCACCATCGAAACCCGCGACGCGAACCACACCGAATCATTGATCGTCGCGTTGACCCAAGCCGGCCTCTCGCCTCGCCTACTCTCGGCGAGTGGCGGCTGATCAAGCCATAAAATTCAGGCGTTCAGCGCGGACAGGCCTGCGGCGGCAGCCCCGTCATCGCCGACACGTCGGCATTGAGCGGCCACTTTCGAAGTTCGAGATGCTGTATGCCAGGGCTCGCAGTCGGCGCCAGCGTCACCGACACCTGCACAAGCCCACGCTCGCACTCGAGCAACCAATCGCCACGCAACGCATTCTCGTTGTAGAGAAACCCCGGTCGCTCACGGCACGAGCCCACCGCGTCGCGTAACGCCACGAACTCGGCGCGCCGACGCTCCTTGCTGCGATCGAGAAATAGATTCATCGCAGCGAGTCGTTCGATCAATGCGTCATCCCAGCGTTGCATCAAGGCGTTGACCCCGCGCCGTGCCTCGACGAGCACAGGCGCCGGCTGCACTTGGCGCGGCATGAGCGCTCCAGTTCGACGAAGACTTACAAGTGCTTCGTCGAACACCGCACCCCAACCCGTATAGGTTCGGTTACCGAACGCGATCAGCCCGACGCCGTACTCGGGCAACCAGCGCATCTGCGAACCGAAGCCCGGCAAGCCACCGCTGTGGGCAACCACATGTCCGAACTCGCAGGTCTGCGAAATACGCAATCCGTATCCGTAACCACCGGACGTCAATTGGATGGCGCCCGTTGTATCCCGCGTCACGGTAGTCGGACGGGCTCGCCAGATTTGCTGCATCTCGCGCAGCGAAGATCGCGACAAAGGCGATCGCGAGGCGCCGTCGCGCGCCGGCCACGCGTCGAGGAAGACGCCGACATAACGTGATAAATCGTCGAGTGAGGTGAGCATGCCACCCATCGGTCCGAAGGCCCCATCGGCAAGCTGCGGCTCGAGCTTCCAAATATCGTCCTCCCGTCGGTAGCCCAAGGCCAATTGATCGGCGGGCACCTCGCTAGGCTCTAGCGTCGTCGATCGCATGCCGAGCAGCTCGAGAATTTTCTGACGGACATACTCGCGATAACCGACGCCCGATACTTTCGAAACGACGCGCCCGAGGATCGCGTATCCGTAGTTCGAATACTCGAAAGCCATGCCGGGAGAATTAGAAAAAGCGATGCCCTCTCGCAGTAATTCATTGAAGCGAGCCTCGGAAATCGCCAATTGCTGATCGCCCCAGGGGTTGTCCTCGGGAAATCCTGCGGACATCGTGAGCAAATGCCGGAGCGTAATCCGCGGCGCATCCGTCGTCGGATAATCGAGCGATCGCAACTCGGGCAAATGCTTTTCGACGGGGTCATCGAGCGAAAGTTTCCCAGCGTCGCGTAACTGCAGGATCGCCATCGCCGTAAAACTTTTCGTCATCGAGGCAATTCGAAAGACCGTGTCTTTCTGCACGGGCGCCTGCGATGCGACGTCGCGCAAACCCTCGACGCCGACATGGACGAGCTTGCCGTCGATCACGATGCCCCAGGCGGCACCCGGCACCTTTTCACGCGCAAGAAAGACCCGAACTCGCTCGTCGATCTCCGGAAACGCTGCGGCAAGTTGCTCGCGACGATCAGGGTTGGTGAACGAAGGCGGCGGAGCAACCCAGGAGGGCGAACTGGCGGAATTCGCAGTCGGACAGACTGCGCCGAACACCCCGAGCGAAATGATCCAAAGCCCGAAAGTCGAGTTACGATAGTTCACCGGTCTGATCCTCAACGATGAGAAGCGACATGCCCCGCTTCAATAACGCCCAGCATGATCAGCCTCGCGCGCCGAGGCAAGCGATGAAGCCTTCGGGCGCCGTTTTCATTGGCGTCGCGATCCTCCTCGGATTGATGATTTCATCGCGCGCCCCCGCCCGTGATCCGCAGCTGGCAGAGGTTCTAGTTACGGCCCCAGAGCCTCGCTACGTCGCTCCGACCTTGCGTGATCGAATTGGTCGAATCTGGGCACCCGTCTATATCGACGGTCAAGGCCCTCTACGTCTCGTCCTCGATACCGGTGCTACCACGTCGGCGCTCACTCATGACGCGGCGAATCTATTGGCTTTACCCGCCGACCGTGCGCGTAAGGTATTGCTCCGCGGAACGACCGGCGTCGCACCGGCGAGCATCGTCAAAGCGAAGCGAGTCGAGATCGGCGACTTCCTCGCCGAAAATCAACGACTCGTCCTCGTCGATGATGCTTTCGGTGGAGCCGACGGCGTTCTGGCAACTGGCGCTCTCAACGAGCGCCGTATCGTCGCTGAGTTTCGTAATGACCGAATCGAGATCACTCGCTCCCGAGGACAACCCGCTCCGGCAGGCTTCTCCGTGATTCCGGTTCAGTTCGCTCCAAAGCGTGTGCCATGGGTGGAGGCTTGGGTTGGCCCCGTCAAGGTCAAAGCCGTGATTGATACGGGCGCGCAGCAGACGCTCGGAAATGTGGCGCTCCGCATGGCGCTCATCGAAGCGCGGCGGCGTGGCGTCGAGGGGTATCCTGAGGAAGTCATCGGCATAACCGGTGATGCGCAAGACGGTATCAGCCTACGGGTACCTACGATTCGCTTGGGTAGCGTGCGGGTCAATCACGCGCGTATCAATTTTCTTGATCTTCACATCTTTGAGCATTGGCGCCTCAACGATGAACCCGCGATGCTCATCGGCATGGACGTGATCGGTGTTCTCGACACCTTCATCCTCGACTACCGTCGTCGTGAACTACAGATTCAAACTCGCGGCTGAACACTGCCGCTAAGCTGTAAGAGCGCTGCACGCGACGCCTGCTCCAAAAGATCGAGCACCAGTTCGAAGGCCTCGCGATCTCCATAGTAAGGGTCCGGAACATCTCGCCGATCGGGATGCGACGCAAACTCCAGGAAACGGACCGCTCGAGCAGCCCTCGCGGCGGGAGCGATCTCGAGTAACCTCGAATGATTGTCGGCATCCATGGCAAACAAGAGATCGAACCGATCGAAATCCGCCGGCTCCACCCTCCGAGCACGCAGAGGCGTCAGGTCATACCCTCGTCTTTTTGCCGCATCGATTGATCTGGGATCCGGCGGCTCTCCGACGTGATAGGCATGCGTGCCCGCTGAGTCGACTTCAAGGTCGAGTTGCGGAAACTCTCGCCTGGCAATTTCGCGAAAGACAACCTCTGCGGTCGGCGAGCGACAGATATTTCCCATGCAAACGAAGAGAACTCGCCTCGTCACAGACCTTTCTCTAACGCCATCCAGTCAGAGCTGCGCAGCGCATCGAGTTGCTGCCACAAGTCGCTCACGTGTTCTTGCCAAAAGCGCGGGCTCGCGAACCACGGGAAGGCTCGTGGGAACGCGGGATCCTCCCAGCGTGCCACCACCCATGCCGAGTGATGCACCATGCGCAGCGCCCGCAGCGGTTCGATGAGCGCCAACTCCTGCGACTCCACATGATGAAACTCGCGATATCCGGCGACGAGCTCCTGCCATTGCCCGCATCGCTCATCGAGTGATCCGGACAGAAACATCCATAGATCTTGCATGCGCGGTCCGCTCATACAGTCGTCAAGATCAACGAAGACAGGACCGCGCTCGTTCCAGAGCACGTTGCCGAGGTGACAATCGCCATGTAATCGAATCGCACCGACCGGCCCATACTCGGCGAACGCCTCATCGACGCGCTCCAGTAACTCTTCCGACACCTCGGCGTACTTGTCGATCAGCCCCTCATCGAGTGCGCCCTCCTCGATCATCCGAGACAGAAACGTCGAATCGAGCAACGCTTCACGCGCTCGCCAACCCAAGCGCTCGCTCGTCAAAGCCGGGCGATGATCAAACTTTCGGGTCGCGCCGATCGCGTGCATCCTTCCGAGCGTTCGTCCGATGAGATCGGCGGAACCGCGCGCGTCGATTTCGGCAGCTCGCGCTGCGATCCTAGGGAACACCGCAAAGCGCAGACCTCCATGTTGATGCAACGTGCTACCGCCGAAGGTCATCGGTGCGGCGACGGGCAAATCACCGCTGACGAGCTCAGCGGCGAAGGCGTGTTCTTCTAAAATCTGCGCATCGCTCCACCGTGCAGGTCGGTAGAACTTGAGCACCAGCGTGCCATGAGAAGTCGAGCCGAGCTGATAGACTCGGTTCTCGTAAGAGTTCAGCGCAAAGAGCCGAGCGTCGCACTCGATCCCGAGCGACTCGGCCGCCGCAAGCACGGCGTCTGGTGTCAATTCCTCGAAGGGACGGCTGTCGGTCATCACTCAGGCAGCCGCGCCTTTGATGAGATCGGCGGCTCGCTCGGCGATCATGATCGTCGGGGCGTTCGTGTTACCGCCAACGAGACGCGGCATCACAGAGGCGTCGATCACGCGAAGTCCCTCGACGCCCCGCACTCGAAGAACTGGGTCGACCACCGAGCGCTCATCGCTGCCCATTCGGCAAGTACCCACGGGGTGATAGATCGACTCCGCTTTCTCGCGAATCGCCTGAGCGAGACCGGCATCCGTGCGCACAGAATTACCCGGGAAGATCTCCACACCCCTCACGTCATCAAATGCTCGCGCTGCGAGCAAATCGCGCGACAACTTAACGCCTTCGATGAGACGCTCAAGATCACCTTCGGCACTTAGATAATTGGCGTGGATCAGAGGCGCATCAATCATTGAGCCCGACCGTAGACCGATATGCCCACGACTCGCGGGACGTAGAAAGCAGGCGTGCAGGGTATAACCGTGACCGGGCATCCGATTTCGGCCGTGATCATCGAGCTGCGCCGGAACGAAATGGAACTGAATATCGGCGCGTGAGTCCGTCGCCAAACGAGAGCGGAAAAAGCCTCCGACTTCGGCGATGTTCGACGCACCAGGGCCCGAGCGCGTCAACACGTACCGCAGACCCGCGAGTCCCTCCTCAAAGAGATTCATGTCGTAGCTGATGGGTCGCGTACTTTTATGCAACGTGCAGTAATCGAGATGGTCCTGAAGGTTGCGCCCCACCTCGGGGTGCGGCACACGAACTGCGACTCCGACCGACTCGAGCGCGTCGATCGGCCCGATACCCGAACACATCAATAGCTGCGGAGAGTTGATGGCTCCACCGCAAAGCAACACCTCACGACGAGCTCGAACGCGTTGGCGCTTCGAGCGACTCTCATACTCCACACCGATCGCGCGATCGCCCTCGAGTATCACCTGCTGGGCGGCGGCGCCTGTCAGCACATGCAAGTTCGGCCGCGACAGCACAGGCCTCAGGTATCCCACCGCAGTGCTACAGCGTCGGGCGCGGCGCAGGGTCGCCTGATAGGCGCCAAAACCTTGCTGACTCGCGCCATTGAAGTCGTCGTTCAAAGAATAGCCGTGCTCAGCCGCCGCCTGCAGGAACACATCGCTAAGCACGTTTCGGTGGCGCAGATCTTCGACGTGCAAAGGGCCGTCCGTGCCGTGATAGGCCGAGGCGCCACGGGCCTGATGCTCGGCTTTCTTGAAGTACGGTAGTACCGTATCGAAGTTCCAATCCGTCGCGCCAAGAGCTGCCCACTCGTCATAGTCCGCGGCATCTCCGCGTATGTAGCACATGGCGTTGATGGAGCTGCTGCCACCGAGCACTCGACCTCTCGGCCAGTAAAGACGTCGACCAAGTAGCTGAGGTTCGGGCTCGGTGTCGTAACTCCAATTGATCTGCCGGTTACCGACGAGACGCGCGAGCCCTGCGGGCATATGGATGAGCGGATGCCAGTCGCGTCCACCTGCCTCGAGTAGCAGCACCGACACCTGGGGGTCTTCCGTCAGACGATTTGCCAGCACGCAGCCTGCAGACCCTGCCCCGACGATGACGTAGTCGTACTCTCGACTCATGTGCGCCGAGTGTACCTGCTCGATCATCCCTCGATCACGCGAAACCGGATCTTGGACGAGGGCGGTATCTGACCCGCAAGATCGAGGTGATGCTCCGCGACGACGGCGATCACAGGGTAGCCACCCGTCACGGGGTGATCGGCGAGGAGTAACACCGGCTGACCATCGTGGGGAACCTGGATGGCGCCGCTCGTCATACCCTCGCTCGGCAGCTCCTCTGCCTTCTGTCGAGTCAGCGTTTTTTCACCGCGCAGTCTCAAGCCGATGCGGTTCGATTGGGGCGTCACCCGCCATGCCTGATTGCACAGGAGTTGCAGCGCGTCTTCGGTAAACCAATCGTCGCGGGGACCTACAAAGATATCGAGTACGACCTCGTCGCCGGCTTTCGGCAGAGCCCGCGCGGCATACTCGGTGATGACACGACGCGTCGGCGCTTGCGCGGCACGACCGATCTGAAGAGTCGAACCCTTGATCACCGGCCCCGGGCCAAGCGCCGCGAGCACATCCCGAGACGAACTACCCAAGACCTCTCGCACGTCGATACCGCCACGCACCGCAAGATAAGTCCGCACACCCTGCGTGGGATACCCGAGCTTCACGCTATCACCCGCGTTCAAGTGGATCGCCTCATTCATTACGGCGCCGAAGATTTCACCTGAAGCGCGAGTGATCGTGATCGGCAACGGAGCGCCTGCACAGGCAATCACGATGTCATCCGAACATTTGAGCGCCAACTGACCGAAGGCGATCTCGAGAGCAGCGAGATGCAGCGGGTTGCCCGCCACCGCGTTCGCCGCCTGTAAGGCCTCACGATCGAGAGCACCTGAGGCAGAGACGCCGATCGCAGCATGACCCGGCCGGCCAAGATCCTGCACGAAGGCAGGCAGCATTGCGGCGATTACTTCAAGATACGGACGAACGAGCGTCTTTTCTTTGTCCGCCGTCTCGGCAAATCGAGCGCTCTCGCGATCTACGAATTTCACGCGCGTCCCCGGCGTAAGAATCGCGGGTGATGCACGCGCCGGGTCCCACATCGGCATCGATGTCGTGCCGATGATGTGCCAGCCACCCGGACTCGCTTGCGGATAGACCCCGCAATACATCCCTCCGAGCGCGACTGACCCCTTAGGAACGATCGTGCGCGGCGTCGACTTTCGCGGTACCTGTAGCATCGGATCACCGCCAACGAGATAACCGAACCCTGGGGAAAATCCGCAAAAGGCCACCGTGAACTCACTCGCGCCGTGCCGACGAATGACCTCCTTGATGCTGAGCCCGCAGAGTTGCGCAACCTCGGCGAGATCCTCACCGTCGTAGCGTATCGGGATCTCCACCAGATTTCCTTGAGCTCGGCTCGTCGTAGTGAGATCGCGTCGCGAAAGCGCCTCGACAATCGTCTGTCGAGTCCAACGCGCGGGATCGAACCGCAGCATGAGTGTCTGCGCCGCGGGAAGCATCTCGCGGATCCCGTCGAGAGGCACAGACATGAGACTCGCATGGAGCGCGAGCACCTCATCGAGATCGGCAAGCTCGACGAGGACCGTCGAACGATTGACGAACAACACGCGCATCGTCAGGCGCGACGCTCCATCATCTGGCGCTTCGCGACACGCCACGCGGCCTGATCAAGGGCGACACGCTGACGCCCGCGGCCTCGAGATGACGTCGTACCTCGCGCGCGATCGCCACCGCGCCCGGGCTATCGCCGTGAACACAGATCGACTGCGCCTCAACATGAATGACGCTGCCGTCGATGGCTTCGATCGTTCCGCTTAACGCGAGTCGGACCATACGCTCGGCAATCCGCGAGGGATCGTGCAGCACGGCACCCGGCTCACGCCTCGAGACGAGTCGACCCTCTTTCGTATAGGCGCGATCGGCATACGCCTCTGCGACCGCATGCAGTCCCGCTGCGCGCGCTTGCGCAATGATCGGCGCGTTGGCGAGACCCACCAGTACGAGCGACGGATCGATTGACTGGATGGCCTCGATCACCGCCGCACCCTGCACAGGATCGACGGCGATGCGGTTGTAGAGTGCGCCGTGCGGCTTCACGTAACTCACCGTCGCACCCACAGTCGTCGCGAGACCCTGCAACGCACCGATCTGATACACCACATCGGCAATGAGATCGGCAGATGCGATATCCATATCGCGCCGACCGAAACCGACCCTATCGGGATACGACACGTGCGCACCAATGGCGACGCCACGTTGGGCAGCGACTTTGAGTGTTCGAAGAATGCCAGCGGGATCACCAGCGTGAAAACCGCATGCGACATTGGCACTCGAGACGATATCGATCATCGCCGCATCGTCGCCCATGGACCACGCGCCGTAGCCCTCACCGAGATCACTGTTGAGATCAATCGTTTTCATTCTTTGATTCCGCCCTTACGGATCGAGCAGCGCGAAGATCGGGCCGATCGACTTGACTCCCATGTACCACGTGAGCGCGCAAACAAGCACGCCGAGACCAAGCAGCCCTCGCGGATATCGGTGACCGCCCATCAAGTCGGAGCGGGCACATGCGGCATACAGAAAAATCGACAAACCGATGGGGAGGATCAACCCATTCAATCCGCCGACGAACACCAACATTTTGGCAGGAGGCGTATTGATCAGCAGATAAAGCGCCAGCGACAACCCGATGAACCCGACAGTGATGAGGCTGCGGGCGCGCTCGCTCAGGTCCGCTTTGAAAACCGTGAGGAACGAAACGGAGGTGTACGCCGCGCCGATCACGCTCGTGATGGCGGCTGCCCAAAGAATAGCCCCGAATATCCGTAAGCCCGCCTCACCGGCCGCAGCCTCAAAAGCTTGCGCCGCCGGATTGGCGCTACCACCCGACAGATTGATCGCCGCGCCTCCATGAACCACGCCCAGCACTGCGAGAAACAATACGAAACGCATCACGCCCGTTACGGCGATGCCCGTCAGGGCGGCACGACTGACCGCCGACAAGTGTTCGGGCCCGACCATTCCTTTATCGAGCAACCGATGCGCACCGGCGTACGTGATGTAGCCGCCGACGGTGCCACCGACGATGGTGGTGATCGTCGCGAAATCGACCCGATCGGGGAACACGGTTTGGCGTAGGGCCTCACCGATCGGTGGCGAAGAAATGACGGCAACATAGATCGTCAATGCAATCATCGTGATGCCCGCGACGAGGATCAGTCGATCAAAGGCGATCCCGGCACGATGCGAGAGAAAGATACCGATCGCGAGCAACGCGCTCACGGCCCCACCCCATTTGGCGTCGAGCCCGACGAGCGCATTCAGACCAAGACCCGTACCGCCGATATTGCCGATGTTGAAAAACAATCCGCCGATCACGACGAGGGCTGTGAGCACATAGCCGGCGCCCGGAATCGCGGCATTGGCAAGCTCCGACGCTCGCATTCGCGTCAAGGTCACGATGCGCCAGATGTTCACCTGCACCACGAAGTCGATTAGGACCGAGACGAGAATGGCGAAGGCGAAGGCTGCCCCGAGCAGGCTGGTGAAGGTTGCCGTCTGGGTGATGAAGCCCGGACCGATCGCCGACGTGGCCATCAAAAAAATGGCCGCCGTGAGCGAGGCGCGACGCGATTTCACAAACTCCGCCCCTGTCATAACGCAGCACGATACCCGATGGCGCGAATCCGTCTACGAGGACGAAAAAAAAGCCCCGCCGGTTTCCCGACGGGGCTTCTCGTTCGACGGACGAACAGGCCGGTGACGCGCGCGCCGCCGGCCCGCCGGTCTTTACATGCCCATGTCGCCCATGCCGCCCATGCCGCCCGGAGCCGGGTGCATGTGGTCATGGTCGTC
>CAZRFN010000019.1:0-36993 GCA_964599335.1 uncultured Acidibacter sp.
TCAGTCGATAGTGGAGTCTTACCACAGTGACTTCTCAGAGACGCACAGATGCGTTTTATAGGGAAATTACAGGGGTTTTTGAATCACATCAAAGATTGCGGCTGCCCTTCCCAAGCTACTAACGTGGGTTCGATTCCCATCGCCCGCTCCATTCAGTCGAGAGTCGTCGGGTTCTGATGTTGAGCTATGATGACGCTCATGAACGAAGCGACAGCGTCATCCACTTTTCCCGACCGACTGAGCGTCGATCCGAATAGCCGCTATTACGACGAGGCGACTCTCGCACGTCATGTCGGGATACGCTTGAACGGCGTCGAGTACACCAACGTTGAGGAATATTGTATTTCTCAGGGCTGGATACGAACGACGATCGGGAATACTGTCGATCGTCGCGGGAAGCCTCTGACGATCACTCGTAAAGGCGTCGTCGAGCCCTTCTTCAAAGACTGAATCGCTCTCGACCGATTGATATGGAAATAGCCTTCCTCGTCGGCCTGATTTTGTTCAATGGCCTGTTTGCTATGGCTGAGATTGCCATTCTGACTGCCAAGCGGGTTCGACTCGAAGCCGCGGCCGAGCGAGGAGATGAAGGAGCCATCCAAGCGCTCAAGCTCGCTGACAACCCCAATCGCTTTCTTTCCACTGTTCAGGTCGGGATCACCTCGATCGGTGTCCTGAGTGGAATCGTGGGTGAGGCCACCTTGGCGAGGCCGTTCCAGCTTGTGCTCGAAGACGCGGGTCTCAGCGAGCAATATGCCAACTACGTGTCGACAGGATTCGTCGTAGTGACAATCACCTATTTCTCGATCGTGGTGGGTGAGCTGATCCCGAAGCGAATCGCCCAAACCTACCCAGAGCTCATGGCGCGAATCATTTCGCGCCCCATCGCTTTGCTTTCTTTGGCAACCCGACCGTTCGTCAACTTGCTTTCACGATCAACCGAAATCTTGTTGAAGGTTTTATCGATTCCAGAGAAGCGTGAATCGGACGTGACGGAAGAAGAAATCTACGCGGTTCTCAAAGAAGGTGCGGAATCCGGCGTTCTCGAGTCGGAAGAGCGCGCGATGATGCAGAACTTGTTTCGTCTTGACGAACGCAAGCTCGTATCTCTGATGGTACCGATTGCCGACGTCGTCTATCTCGATCTGGGCGCCGGTCTCGCCGAAAATCTTCGCACGATCTCTATGACTCACCGGGCGAGATATCCGGTCATCCGCGAAGACTGGAATCACGTACTCGGAATACTACGAACCAAGTCTATGGTTCAGAGTCTCGTTGAGGGTAACGGGGGGTCCATCGAGAATCTTCTGGACGAGCCGATATTCGTGCCCGAATCGAGTTCAGCGCTCGACTTATTGACGCAGCTCCAGAAGTCGGACGCCAAAATGGCGCTGATCGTGGATGAGTACGGTGCGGTGCTCGGCATCGTCACGATGCAGGACCTTCTCGAGGCCATTACCGGCCAGTTCACGGCTGCGGGACAAAAAATGGAGTGGGGCGTACGACGCGAGGACGGAAGTTGGTTACTCGAAGGTTCGACGCCCGTGCTAGACCTCAAAGATTTTCTTGAAATCCGTCAGCTACCTGAAGAAGAGCGAAACCGTTACTCTTCTTTAAGCGGTATGTTTCTCTTGCTTCGAGGCGCTGTTCCCAAAGAAGGCGAGTATGTGACTTGGGCTGGCTGGCGCTTCGAAGTTGTCGATATGGATGGCAACGCAATCGACAAAATTTTGGCGACTCGAATTCAGTCGGACATCGATATCAACGAGGCTTAACGAGTTTTTGTCGCCTCACTTGGTGAATATTCATAACTCGAGCCTATTCCGAGCGGCAACTCGAGGCCCCAGAACACGAGCAAGAAGGCTGTCCAGCAGATGATGAACGTCACCGAGTACGGCAGCATCAAGGCCACGAGCGTACCGATTCCGGCGCGCTGCACATAACGCCGACAAAAAACGACAATCAACGGAAAGTAGGGCAGTAGCGGCGTGATGATATTCGTCGAGCTGTCGCCGACACGGTATGCCGCTTGCGTGAGATCGGGCGATACCCCGAGCTGCATCAACATCGGAACCATGATTGATCCGATCAAAGCCCATTTCGCCGACGCGGACCCTACCAACAAGTTGACGAGGCTCGTCAGCATGATGATGCCCGCCAGCGTGACACCGAGGGGCAGTGCAGCTTCGCGCAGCGCATTCGCGCCTTTGATGGCGAGCAACGCCCCGAGATTAGACTGCCCGAACGCATAGATAAATTGAGCACAGAAGAAGGCCATGACGATGTAGTACCCCATGCCCGACATGGCTTTGGTCATGCCAGCAACAACATCGCGATGAGTTTTGACGCTGCCAGCAGCGACTCCGTAAGCAATACCCGGAAGAAGGAATCCGATGAATATGATCGGAACGATCGATTGCATCAGTGGGGCGCCAGACGCCAGCAACAGACGATCGCCCTCCGCGTTCGGTGCTGCAGCCCAAGGTGTGTTCTCAGGCAGCAAAGTCAGGGCAAACAAGAGCCCAGCCAACGCAGCGACGATTAGGGCGTAACGCAATCCGCGTCTTTCGGAGTCTTGCAAAGGCTCCTGAGTGGGAAGGTTCGACGGGTCACCGTCGATGGCGGTCGCCCGTAGACGAGGCTCGATCACGAGGTCGGTGAGCGCCCATCCGATAAGAATGATGACGAGGGACGAGGCGGTCGTGAAGTAAAAATTATTGAGCGGGTTGACGACGACCGATGGGTCGACAAGATGCGCTGCAGTCTGCGTCAGTCCGGCGAGAAGCGGATCGAGACTCGAGGGGACGCCCAATGTGGCGCTGAAGCCGCCCGAGACGCCTGCGAATGCCGCGGCGATTCCGGCGAGGGGGTGGCGCCCCGCGGCGTAGAAGATGACTGCGCCGAGAGGGATGACGAGAACATAACCGGCATCAACGGCAACGTGACTCAAAATGCCCACGGCGATCAGCGCTGGTGTCAGTAGCGTCCGCGGAGTGATAGCCATCGCCGCACGTAACACTGCATTGATGAAACCCGTGTGTTCGGCGACGCCGAGTCCGAGCATCGCAACGAGAACGACGCCTAGAGGCGGAAAACTGGTGAACGTCGACACCATCGTCGACATGAATGCAGTGAGAGACTCACCGGCAAGCAGATTTCGGATTTCGAGCGCCTTGCCGCTTCTCGGATCGATCTCGGTAAAGCTCATTCCCGACAACAGCGCGCTGATGATCCAGGCCGCCAGCATGAGCAACAAAAACAATACGGCGGGATCGGGAAGCTTGTTCCCTGCGCGCTCTACGAAGTCCAGCGCTTTAGTGAGACCGCGATTCGGCAAGGCGGCAGTGTCAGACGCTGAAGAGCTGGGGTCGTGAGACATGGCATTCCTCGGCTGGCGTTCGTGAGCGGCTGCGAGGTTATGCTACCTGGGACCGCGTGATCAATGATCGATCAGTACTTTCTCGACAACCTGACTGATCAGGTAGTTCCATGCATCCGACGACATTTTTTCACCCGCTACATCGTCGATGATTTGCCCGAGCGTGTAAGCCTGTACAAAAATCACGACGGATTTCAAATCAAGGCTTTTGTTAAGCCAACCCTTTTTCTTGAGCGCCAGGAACGCCTCTTCAAACTTCATGTTGAGGCGAGTCTGTTCTTCTGCGAGGAGCTTGGCGAAACGCTGGTTTTTCTCAGCGTAGGCGATCAAACGGAGCCTGGAGAAACGAAAGTCTCGACGACTCGGGCCTTGAGAGGCTTTAGTCAGTTTCTCTATGCTTTTGATCAGTGCTTTTTTGGTTGTAGCGCTATCAACAAGATCGCGTAATGAGTCGATGTTTTCTTCTACGGATTCCGAAAATGCCTCGAGCAGCACCATCTCAAGCAAACTCGAAAAATCTTCAAAGTGCAGATAGAGCGTTCCGCGAGCTACATCGGCTTCGGCCAGGACCATCGCGGTCGTGATCTCGCTGGGATGATAGTGTTTCAGTAACTTGCGGACGGCCTCTACGAGACTGTCTCGGGCTGCGCTGTTCTTCTTCTGCTTTCGCGGACGCAGAACGCTGAAAGAAGCTTTCTTCATGAGGGAAGATTGTAAACACGCTGGCGATAATCGGCCAGTTTCTGCACCAGCGTTCTAGTTTGGCGCGGTCATCGATCCAAATATCGTTTGGCTATAGAAGCCGCCTCGGCCGTCAAAGAATTTGCCTCAAGACCATCAACGACTCCCTGCCGGTCTTTCGAATTTTTGTTTTGGCTGGCCTTGAACTTTGCTTCGATAGATTCAATTTGGAACGAGAGCGCGACAATTCCCGAGAGCATCGTCTCGATGTAAGGCATCGGTGCATCATCGATCGACCATGGTGCCGAGCGGGTGGCTTCCATCTTCTGAGTCAGGCGATCGACTATCCGCTTCTTCTCGTCATGATCGTGAGAATGACTCAACTTGCCTTTCAGATGAACGCTGGCGTAGTTCCAGGTCGGAACCACTTCGTGGGTGATGGGTTTACTCGGATAGAACGAAGGAGAAACGTAGGCCGAGGCTCCCGTAAACACGAGTACGGCAGAGGGGTTTTGGTCGATCAGCTTCCATGTGTTGTTGGCTTTGGCGACGTGCGCAACCAGAAGACCCCCAGGCGAGAGGCCAGAAACTCTCATGAACGGCACGTGGTCGACGTGAGGCTGGCCCTCTGCGACCAGAACCACCGTGGCTAGCGGGTGCTCGTCGACGAAATGCTCGATAGTGGCGGAGTCGGCTTCTTTGAACACGGAAGGTACGTACATGACGATCGAGAGCCCCTTGGGAGCGTGACATAGGATGCGACGGCCGATGATACCCCCCGGTATACTTCCGGTCAGGAGACTCCCCCTCATGAAGACGCTTGGCCGAATCGTGCTCAAGGGCCTGCTGACGATTTTGCCGATCAGCCTGACGCTCTATTTCGTTTATTGGCTAGGTGTAACCGCCGAGTCCTTGTTGTCAGGGCCGATCAATTGGCTCTTGCCGCCTTCGTTTTACAAACCCGGCATGGGCTTGGTCGCGGGGTTCCTTTTGCTCATCATCGTCGGCTTACTGGTCAACGCCTATGTCGTTCGGCGACTGTTCGAGTTGGGTGAAAATCTCCTGCTGCGGGTTCCGGTCGTCAAGACGGTGTTCGCAGCCCTGCGTGATCTCACCAAGTTGGTTCGTGTCGGCGAGGCGGGGGGTGACCTTCAGCGCGTCGTGATGGTCGACTTCGGTCCTGGGCGAGTCATCGGCTTCGTCACACAAGAAAATGCCAGCCTGCCCGGCATCGGCACCGATCGCTCATTGGTCGCGGTTTATCTTCCCATGAGTTATCAAATCGGTGGCTACACGCTTTACCTGCCCCGAGACCGTATTCAGCCAACGGATCTTTCCGTCGAGGCGGCGATGCGCATCGTGCTAACGGGCGGACTGCAAGATAAATGAGAGGTATACGTTAATGACGAAAGTGGATTATTCGACTCGCGGTCGAATCGCAGTGATCGCGTTTCAGTCCCCGCCTGTGAACAGCCTGGGGTTTTCGCTGCGTCGCGACATGCTTGCAGCTCTTGAGCGCGCTGTCGCCGATGACGCAGTCGAGGCTGTCGTTCTGATCGGCTCGAATTCCACATTCAGCGCCGGTGCCGACATCCGAGAATTCGGTGGCGCTGATATGCGCCGAGGCCCGTCGCTCTGGACGCTCAACTCATTTCTCGAGCGCATGACGAAGCCCGCCGTTGCCGCGATCGAAGGCATGGCGCTTGGCGGTGGACTCGAGCTTGCGATGAGCTGCCACCATCGAGTCGCTCTCGCCAGTGCGAAAATCGGGCTCCCGGAGGTAAAGCTCGGGTTACTCCCCGGAGCAGGGGGTACTCAGCGTCTTCCGCGATTGATCGGCGTCGAAGGCGCTCTCAACGTCATGTTGTCGGGAGAGCCCTTGCCGGTGACTCTCTTCGCCAAGTCTCCACTCTTCGACCAGGTAGTCGAGTCTGGCCTGGTCGATACCGCCGTAGCCGTCGCCGAAGCGTCGGCTGCCGCGCTCAAGTCTGGTAAGACGCTGCCCCGTGCACGAGATATGAAAGTGCGCGAGCCAGATGTTCAGGCGCTTTGTCAGTTTGCGCGCAATACGGCGAAAGTCGCCTTCAAAGAATATCCAGCGCCGCTGTCGATCATCGATGCGGTCCAGTTTGGTGCCGAGAACTCCTTTGACGCCGGTTTGGCAGAAGAAGGCCGTTTGTTTAAGCAGCTGATGGACGGCCCGGTTTCGGCTGCGCTGCGACACGTGTTTTTCGCCGAGCGCGCCGCGTCGCGAATCGACGATATACCTCCGGATACCAAGTCCCGGGAAGTGAAAAGCGTCGCCATCATCGGCGCAGGAACCATGGGAACAGGAATCGCCATCAATTTCTTGAATGCAGGCATCCCGGTTCGTCTTCTCGAACTCAATAAAGACGCGCTCGATCGCGGCGTCGGTCGTATCCGCGAGGTTTACGAAGGCCAGCTCAAAAAAGGTAAGCTGGATGCCACGAAGATGGCGACCCGAATGGGGCTGCTGACCCCGGTGCTCGAGTATCCGGCCATCAAAGACGTCGATCTCGTGATCGAAGCAGTCTTCGAGGAGATGGGCGTCAAAGAAAAAGTATTCCGTACGCTCGATGCGACGGTACGTCCGGGCGCGATTCTCGCCACCAACACCTCGACACTCGACGTCAATCACATTGCAGGCTTTACTGCCCGCCCGCAGGACGTGATCGGCTTGCACTTTTTCAGCCCGGCCAACGTGATGCGTTTGCTCGAGGTCGTGCGTGGTGCGAAAACCGCGCCTGATGTGCTCGCCACCGCCATGTCGCTGTCGAAGAAAATCAAGAAGACGGCGGTCGTGTCGGGTGTATGCGATGGCTTCATCGGCAATCGAATGATCCATCACTACTCTGCACAGGCGATGCAGATGATCAACGAAGGCGCGAGCCCCGAGCAGATCGATCGCGCCGTCGAAAAGTTCGGCTTCGCGATGGGACCGTTTCGTATGGGCGACCTCGCGGGCAACGATATCGGCTGGCACATTCGCAAGCGTCAGTACGCCGAAGGGTCCCTCAAAGTGCAGCAAGTCATCGCCGACAAGCTATGCGAGATGGGGCGTTTCGGACAAAAGACCGGCGCAGGCTGGTACGACTACAAAAAAGGCGATCGTACGGCGTATCCATCCACGGTGGTCAGCGCAATCATCGACGAGGCGCGCAAAGCGGCCGGCACGTCGCTACGGAAACTCGATGACCGTGAAATCGTGGACCGACTCGTTTACGCGCTCGTCAACGAGGGAGCACGGATTCTCGAAGAGAAAATTGCTCAGCGCGCATCGGACATCGATATCGTTTACCTGATGGGGTATGGCTTTCCGATTTGGCGCGGGGGCCCGATGCATTACGCCGATTCCCAGACGCTCTACGAAGTATCGCGACGGATGCAGAGTTTCGCGGCCCAGCCCGGTGGCGATGCTGAGTTCTGGAAGCCCGCAGCGCTTATCGAGCGCCTGTCGGCAGAGGGTCGTTCATTCACCGGAGGTGCCGCATGAGCCGCGCTGCAAAGGGCCGCGAGGCCGTCATCGTTTCTACGGCGCGCACGCCACTCGCCAAGAGTTGGAAGGGCGCGCTCAACATGACTCACGGCGCGACGATGGGCGCGCATGTCATCAAGGCCGCAGTCGACAGAGCAGGAATTGATCCTGCTTCCATCGATGATGTGGTCATGGGCTGCGGTAACCCGGAAGGCGCGACGGGTCTCAACATCGCGCGACAGGCTGCGTTACGCGCAGGGCTGCCAGTCAGCGTGCCGGGACTGACAGTGGCTCGTTTCTGTTCATCCGGGCTGCAGGCTATCGCGCTCGCTGCTCAGCGAGTCATCGCCGACGAAGGCGACGTCTTCGTGGCGGGTGGCTTGGAGTCCATCTCCTGCGTTCAGGCAGAGGCTAACCGACATATGTTGACTGAGGCTTGGCTGCTCAAGAACAAGCCGGCGGTTTACCACACGATGCTGCAGACCGCGGAGACCGTCGCGGCACGGTATGGCATTTCACGCGAACGCCAGGACGAATATGGCGCGCGAAGTCAGCAGCGAGCCTGTGCCGCGAAGGCGGCGGGGCACTTCGATGCAGAGATTGCCCCGATTACGGTACGTATGGCGGGCATCGACCAAGGCGCCGGCGGCAAGTTATATACGCGTGAAGTCACGCTCTCCCAAGATGAGGGTTTGCGCGAAGGGACGACGGTCGAAGCCATCGCGAAGATCAAATCTGCCTCGCCGGGCGGCACTGTTGCGGCGGGTAACGCCAGTCAATTCTCTGACGGCGCAGGAGCCTGTGTCGTGATGAGCGCTTCCGAAGCAGAGCGGTGCGGCGCGAAACCTCTCGGTCTCTTCCGCGGATTTGCCGTCGCAGGCTGCGAACCCGATGAAATGGGTATCGGTCCTGTGTTCGCCGTGCCGAAATTACTTAAGCGTGCAGGGGTAAAGGTCGAAGACGTCGGCCTCTGGGAACTTAACGAAGCGTTCGCGGTTCAAGTGCTTTATTGCCGAGATCGCCTCGGTATCCCGGACGATCGTCTGAACATCGATGGCGGGGCAATCGCCATCGGACACCCGTATGGCATGAGTGGCCAACGGCTCGTGGGTCATGCCCTGCTTGCGGGTAAGCGATTGGGCGTTAAATATGTGGTGACCACGATGTGTGTGGCAGGCGGTATCGGCGCTGCAGGTCTTTTCGAGGTGCTCTGATGCGAACGCTCATGGTGGTGCTGTGTACAGCGCTGCTCACTGCGGTTACATCACTTCCTGTCATGGCCATAGAAATCCCGGAATATCGCGTCATCGAACAGGACGGGGCATACGAGCTTCGCGAGTATTCGCCTTATCTGATCGCCGAGACCGAAGTCGAAGCCGGGTTCATGAACGCGGGAAACATCGCGTTCGGTCGGTTATTCCGTTACATCAGCGGCGCCAACACGAGCCAGACCGAAATCGCCATGACCGCGCCGGTCGAGCAGTCTCGCGAGGGTGGGGGTCAGAAAATCGCGATGACCGCGCCGGTCGAACAAGCCAGTGTCGATGGCGTCTACCGCGTGGGGTTTGTCGTCCCCAGAAAATTCACGCGCGAGACGGTACCGAAGCCTATCGATCCGCGTGTTTCGATTCGCGAAGTCCCCGCACGAACCGTTGCCGTCTGGCGATATTCAGGACGCTGGACGGAGGAAAACTTCCGTGAGCACGAACGCGATCTACGTGCGTTACTAGGTCGCAAAGGACTCCGTGCAGAGCCGGGGGACACTGCAATTATCGCGCGCTACGACGCACCCTTCATGCCGTGGTTCATGCGTCGAAACGAAGTGCTCATTCCTCTGGCTACATCTCAGACGCGTCAATGAGCGATCTCAAGAGTCTTCGACCACTTGAGGGACTCGATCGCCGCGCGTTCGTGACCACGGCACTCGCCGGGGGCTTCGCTGCAGCGGCGCTGCCCATCAGTGCCACCACGATCACCACCGATACGTCGGGGCTCGATGCGGGAGAGACGCGCATTCCGGTCAGTGACGGAGAGCTTCCGGCTTACTTCGCGCGTCCGGTCTCAGGCAAAAACTTTCCTGTAGTGCTGGTGGTACAAGAAATCTTTGGTGTCCACGAGCATATTCGAGACGTCTGTCGGCGTTTTGCCAAGCGTGGGGCGCTCGCAATCGCTCCAGAGTTGTTTGCAAGGCAGGGCAATCCCGCTGCGGTGTCGGACATCCAGGTCTTGATGCGCGATATCGTGTCAAAGGTCCCTGACGAACAGGTCATGAGCGATCTCGATGCGACGGTGAGGTGGGCTCGCCGTGAACGTGGCACCGGAAAAGTTGGAGTAACCGGATTTTGTTGGGGCGGGCGGATCACTTGGCTCTACGCAGCCCATTCGACAGAACTCGCTGCCGGCGTAGCGTGGTACGGGCGCGTGGTCGGCCAGCCGAGTGCGCTTCAGCCAAAACATCCGGTGGATGTGGCCGCGTCACTCAAAGCCCCGGTGCTCGGTCTTTATGCAGGGCGCGACGGTGGAATTCCTCTGTCCTCTGTCGAACGCATGACGGCTGCACTGAGTACGCCCGATTCATCGATCGCGGCCAAAGTTTCTCGCATCGATGTATATCCCGAAGCTCAGCACGGCTTTTATGCCGACTATCGTGCCTCGTATCGTGCTGAGGACGCAGAGCCCGCGTTCCGAACCGCACTAGATTGGTTTGCCCGTAACGGACTCGAGCTTTAACCGCCGGAACGCTTGGCTGCCCAGCCGAGTCGGGTCAGCTCTGCGACTAAAACATCGCGGTGATCACCCTGGATTTCGACGACGCCATTGCGGACGGTGCCGCCACTTCCGCAGCGCTTCTTGAATTGCTTGGCGAGATCATCGAGCGCCGAGGGTGAAAGTGGCAGACCAGATACGACGGTCACACCCTTGCCGCCACGCCCCTGGGTTTCTCGACCAACTCGGACCACCGCCTCTTTGCCGCCAGATTTATGGGGCGCAACCAAGGCACCGGCAAGCGCCTTGCGTTTGGCATCGATGTTCATGAGTGTGAGTCTAGGCAATCTGCATGCTTTCGACAAAGGGCGGTCGGGCTAGAATGGCCTCATGAAACGCCTGTACCCCCTGATGGTTTTCGCGCTTTTTGCGCTCTCTTCGACCACGCTACTCGCGCAAAAAAAAGCCGCTCCAGACCTTGAGTCGGAGTTGAATGCACTCCTCGAGTCGGTCGTAGGTCGTTATTCGGGTGAGGTCGTAGATCCGATGGACAACTCCGGCGAGCGCCGGACGATGTTGCATCACAAGATCGCCAGAGTCGATCTGCCAAACTTCGGTGAGTATGTCCTCCATCACCAAATTTCGCGTGATGCACTCGATTCGGAAACGCCCTGGCAGCAAAAAATTTATGTCTTTGATCAAGACCCGAAGCGTCGGCAAAACACGATGCGGGCCTTCGTGATTCCGAGGGAGCTCGGGCTCGCCAATGTCGAAGGAGACCCTGTCAAATTCCAGAAGCTGGCCTCGGCGAGTACGCCTTCTGCGGCAGGGCTTCAAGCATTTCCGGACGGCTGCAAAATTACTTGGGTGCGCGAAGCAGACTCGATTTTCGTTGCGCGGGCTCGACGAGAGGGGTGCCGTTACGAAAGCGCCGCATTCCGCCAGCGGGTCTCGGCTTCGCTGACATATCGGGTGACGCCTGATAGCTTCGGCATCGAAGAAACATTCTTTGGTGACAATGGCAAACCGCTGGTCCCGCAAAGAGGTTTACTTACGGTCGCCCGTAAGCCCTCGACTGTTACCGCCGTTCTTGCCGCATCGAAGCCCGAAGAATGGCGACGACTCGATCCCGAACGAACGATTTACATGGATCTCGATGCAGGCCGCGTGATTTTCGAGCTGTCGCCGACCTTCGCGCCGCGACATGTCGAAAACATTCGTGCGCTCGCACGTTCGGGTTGGTTCGATGGTCTCAGCATCAATCGTGTTCAAGACAACTTCGTCACGCAATGGGGCGATCCAGACGGCAAGAAAAAAATCGTCGGCGCAGCCAGTCGTTTGCCGCCTGAGTTCGAGCGAACTTGGACACCTGAAATCGCATTCATCGAATTGCCTGATGGAGACGTCTTCGCGCCACAGGCGGGATTCGTCGAAGGTTTTTGGGCTGCGGGAGATCGCAAAGCCAATCGCATTTGGCTCGCGCACTGTTATGGCACCCTCGGCGTGGGGCGAGATACCGCTGCAGATTCAGGTAGCGGGGCGGAGCTGTATGTCGTTATCGGTCATGCACCACGTCAACTCGATCGCAACATCACGGTGGCGGGACGAGCCGTGAGTGGAATGGAGTTACTCGCATCGTTGCCGCGCGGAACCGAAGCATTGGGTTTCTATAAAACCGCAGCCGAGAGAACGCCGATCAAACGATTCCGGCTGGCAGCCGATGTTCCGGCAGCAGAGCGTACGGAGCTCGAATTGCTTCGGACCGACTCCGAAAGTTTTGCCGAGGTGGTCGAGGCGCGTCGTAACCGACGTGACGAGTGGTACAAAGTACCCGCCGGGCAAATTGATTTGTGCAGCGCACCTCTTCCGGTGCGCCGCGTTACTCCTTCCGCAGCCGTGCCGAACGGCCGAGGCGGCTGATGCCGAGCGCTCCGCTGCGGACGACTTCCAAAATCTGAGCGCCTTTGGCGAGATCGGCAACGAACTTGTCGATCTCCGATTCATTCGCCGTGAGCTCGACGATGAACCCTTCGCTGGCAGGGTCGATCACTCGACCTCCGGCGCGCACCACATAACCTCGTACGGCATCTGCTTGTTCGAGTCTCACTTTGAGCTTGAGCAGCACGAGCTCCCGCTCGATATGTTCGCCCTGCGTCATGTCTTCGACGGACACGACATCGATGAGCTTGTTGAGCTGGCTCACGATCTGCTGAATAACCGAATCTGACCCCCGCGTGACGAGGGTGATGCGAGAGACGGTGGGGTCATCGGTCGCCGCAACCGACAAGGACTCGATGTTGTAGCCCCGAGTCGAAAAAAGTCCGGCAACCCGAGTGAGGGCGCCCGCTTCGTTTTGAAGATTGATGGCAATGATATGGCGCATGACGGTTAGAGCATATTGCACGGAGCGATCGAACTGGTAGTCTGATTAACCCCCTGCCCGTAATTTGGTTGTTTCCTCATGTCACACACCCCTGCGACTCACCCGCGAGCTGGCTCGACCATGTCAGGGGCTGAAATGATCGTGCAGGTACTCGCCGACGAAGGGACGACGGCCATCTTCGGATATTCCGGTGGAGCGATCCTGCCCACCTACGATGCCGTCTTCCTCTACAACCAATCGCAGGTCGAGCGCGGTCTCGCGCAGATGCCGCTGATCGTTCCGGCCAATGAGCAAGGCGCCGGCTTCATGGCGGCAGGTTATGCGCGTGCCAGCGGGAAAGTGGGTGTTTGTCTCGTCACTTCGGGGCCGGGTGCCACCAATACCGTGACGCCCGTTCGTGACTCGATGGCCGATTCAATTCCGATGATCGTGATCTGCGGTCAGGTTCCGACGGCGGCCATCGGTACCGATGCCTTTCAAGAAGCGCCCGTGCCCGCGATCATGGGGTCTGTCGCGAAACATATTTTCCTCGTGACCGACCCCACCAAGCTCGAGGACACGATTCGTACGGCCTTCGAAATCGCTCGAACGGGTCGGCCGGGTCCGGTCGTCATCGACGTTCCCAAAGACGTGCAGAACTGGACTGGCGTATTCAAAGGCGAGGGGGTGTTGCCGATCCCCGGATATCGGAAACGTCTCTTCGCCGCGGCTCATGCCGGAATCGAAGACGATGAAGCCGCAGAATTTTTCTCGATTCTTTCGGCTTCGAAGCGACCGCTGCTCTACGCCGGCGGTGGCGTCATCAATGCCGAGGCCTCGGCAGCGCTCACCGAGCTTTCTACTGCTTTTGGTATTCCCGTCGTGACCACGCTGATGGGCATCGGCGCATTCGATACCACGCACCCCCTGTCGATGAGCATGCTCGGGATGCATGGCGCCGCCTTCGCAAACTATGCCGTCGAAGATTGCGACATGCTGATTGCCGTGGGTTCTAGATTCGACGACCGAGTGGCTGGTGTGCCGTCACGGTTTGCACCAAAAGCCAAAAAAATCGCACATCTCGATATCGATCGTGCCGAGATCAACAAGGTCAAGCGGGTCGACTGGAGTCACGTCGGGCAGTTGCGTGATGCCTTGGGGTCACTCACGCGATACGGACAATCCATCGGTTTTCGCGGCGACTTTTCCACTTGGCACCAAGAGCTTGCCGCCCTGCGTCGTACTCACGCCATGAACTACGACCGCAGCAGCGATCTCATCCAGCCCTACTACGTCATCGAGGAAATCAATCGACTGACTCGTGGCGAGGCGATCATCTCGACGGGTGTCGGGCAGCACCAAATGTGGGCAGCTCAGTACTTCGATTTCCGCAAACCTAGGCTGTGGCTCACATCCGGATCCATGGGCACGATGGGCTTTGGTTTGCCGGCAGCGATCGGCGCACAGTTTGCGAATCCCAACGCTCTTGTCATCGACATCGACGGAGATGCGTCGATCCGCATGAATTTCGGCGAGCTCGAAACCGTCACGACCTACGATTTACCCATCAAGGTGGTGGTTCTTAATAATTTCGGCGATGGCATGGTGAAGCAGTGGCAGAAGCTCTTCTTCAAGGGCCGAATGTCGGCGAGCGATAAGTCGTTACATAAAAAAGATTTCGTCAAAGCGGCGCAGGCGGACGGATTCTCTTATGCAGTCAGACTCGATAAAAAATCTGATGTGCCACGAGTGATCGAAGAGTTTATTCGGTATCCCGGCCCCGCTTTTTTGGAGGTCATCATCGACCCCGATGCCGGTGTTTATCCGATGGTCGGTCCGGGTCAGACCTACGACGCCATGATCACGGGCGATTTCATCGTTGCCAGACATACCGTCAAGAACGTCGAGGCACCGGGTCCGTCAGAGATGTTCTGATCTTCGACCTTGTTATCGTTTCGTCAGCTGGTTTCGAGCAGACGAAATCCTGCGGGAGCGTCGAGGGCAACCGATTTGATCAGAGCAAAGACCTCGAGGCCTACGACGAGTTGTAGTGATCTCACCGCAGCCGGCGTTACCGCAGAAAGCAGCCTTTGCGCGCCGAGTTCGATTTCGACGAGGACTGTGCCGTCGCTGCGGTCACGAATGCGACCTATCTTTCCTCGTAATATGTTTCGTACCGACAGCCCCACGGGCGTCTGGGTCGCAATGATCACTTCGTTGGCCGGTACGTAGGCGCGAAAGTACTCTCCCGTCGGCACGGCGCTGGAGGGTAGATAAACAAGTTGTCCCTCGAGGTCCGCTTCGAAGCCTGCGTCGTCTGATGAGTTCGAAAGACGCCTGAGCGAGAGCAGACTACCTACATCGTTTCGAGCCGACAGCAGAGGGGTGTCTGACCGTCCCAGCAAGTCTTGGGTGTTTCCGCTCGCGACTACGGATCCGCTGTCCAGCAACACGAGTTGATCGGCCAGACGAAGGACTTCCGCGAGACTATGGGTGACATGAATCGATGGAATGGAAAACTCCTGCTTGATTCGATCGAGCAGCCCCACGATTTCGTTTTTTCTTGGAGCATCGAGCGCAGCGAGGGGTTCGTCGAGCAACAAGAGTGATGGATTAGCCAACAGCGCGCGCCCGAGGGCGACGCGTTGGCGCTCACCACCCGATAGTTGGCGTGGCCAGCGATCGAGAAACGAGCCAAGACCAAGCGTTTCGATGACCTGTTCGCGAGAGGGGCCGTGTCGATGTCTCGATCGGCGAGCGCCGAAGTCGAGATTTGCACTGACCTTTAAATGAGGGAAGAGCAAACCGTCTTGTGGAACCCAGCCTGTCGCGCGTTGTTCGGGCGGCAGATCGATCCCGCGCTCGGTGTCGATCAATACGCGATCGCCAATGCTGATGCGTCCTCGATCCGGTCGCAGCGACCCATTGATGAGATCGAGAACGGTGGATTTTCCAGAGCCCGAGGCGCCGAAGATCGCGGTGCAGCCATTCGCGGGCGCCTCGAACCTGACGTCGAGAAAAAAATCTCCTCGCTTCACCGAGACGTCGACAACGATCATGGTCGACGGCTCCAGCGCTGAGCCCATCGGCCGAGCCACTCGGCAGCAAGCAAGGCGACTAAGGCAATGGTCATCGAGATCAGCGCGAGCTTCATCGCGACGGTTTCACCGCCCGGTGTTTGCAGCGCCCCATAAATCGCGAGTGCCAGTGTTTGGGTTTCGCCGGGGACGTTCGCGGCGAA
This sequence comes from uncultured Acidibacter sp., assembly GCA_964599335.1. Lineage (GTDB taxonomy): Bacteria > Pseudomonadota > Gammaproteobacteria > Steroidobacterales > Steroidobacteraceae > UBA964. The sequence continues at coordinate 15,866 of CAZRFN010000019.1, forward strand.
CGTGATCACCGCGCCGAACTCACCGAGGCAGATCGCAAATCCGAGCACGGCGGCGGCCGAGATGCCTGGTAATGCCAGGGGCAAGGTGACCGAGAAGAATCGATCGATTGCACCCGCTCCGAGACAGCGTGCCGCTAACTCCAGACGAGGATCAATCGCCTCGAGCGAAAGACGAATAGTGCGGATCATGATGGGTAGCGCCACGATTCCGGCGGCGAGGGCCGCGCCGTTCGTCGTGAACACCAGCCGCATGTCGAAGTTCGTATCGAGCCAGCGACCGATGGGACCCTGCACACCAAAGATCAGTAGCAGGACATAACCGACCACCACTGGAGGCAGGACGAGGGGTGAGTGGACAAGCGCATCCAGCAGCGACCGCCCCGGAAATCTCTTTCTTGCCAACACCCAACCGAGCGCGATCGCCACGGGCAGCGTGAATACGAGTGCTCGTGCGGCAACACTCAGACTCGTCAATAAAGCCAGCCATTCCGGATCAGACAACGTCACCCCTGCATCCTATACTTCAGGACATGAAATACCTGCATACGATGGTCCGCGTGACGGACCTCGACGCGTCGTTGCGATTTTATCGGGATGCCCTCGGTTTGGAGGTGATCTCTACGAAGGAGGTGCCCAAGGGTCGCTACACGTTGGTTTTTCTCGCGGCATCGGGCGATCACTCGGCCCAAATCGAATTGACCCACAACTGGGACCCCGAGGTTTATACCGGGGGGCGCAATTTCGGGCACGTCGCCTATGCGGTGGAAGACATCTATGCCACATGCCAAAGGCTGATGGACCACGGCGTCACGATATCGAGGCCGCCGCGCGATGGCCGCATGGCCTTCGTGCGTTCACCCGACGGTATCTCGATCGAGTTGCTCCAGCAGGGTGGTGCAAAGACACCCGAAGAGCCGTGGCTATCGATGCCGAATACGGGCACTTGGTAATCGATGCTGCGCAAGCGAGACAGTCTGCCTCTTCGCCTCGTCGCTGCGGCGTTGCTGCTGGTGCTTGCCGGTTGCGCAGCGCCAAAAGCTTATCTCGGAGAGCCGATTGCTCGAGCGACTGAAGGCGAGGGGTATCGTGGCAGCCGCGTCATGCCCTCTCGACAAAACGACGAAGTGCTCTTCATCGTCAGTTTATCGGGTGGCGGAATGCGGGCCTCGGCTATGGCTTATGGCCTCTTCGAGCAACTCGCCGCTGATCGCATCGCCAACGCATCAACGTCGTCACGCCTGCTCGATCAAATCGATGTCATCTCGGCCGTCTCGGGCGGAGCTGTTCCTGCGGCCTATCTCACGCTCTTCGGAGATCGCCTCTTTCGTGACTTCGAGCCCCGGTTCCTCCACAAAGATTTCACGGCTTCGGTGCGTCGCGGCATTCTTCTCTATCCTCGAAACTGGATGCGCATGGCATCCAGCGAGTATTTTCGGGGTGACTTGTATGCCGAGTATTTCGATCGCCGTTTGTTTCGGGGAGCGACCTTCAGTGACCTCAGTCAAAAGGGCGATCGACCGTTCTTGATCATCAATGCGACCGATGTCGGACTCGCGAGTCGCTTCGAGTTCACGCAAGACAGTTTCGATCTGATCTGCACCGATCTCATGCGATATCCGGTCTCGCGGGCGATTGCCGCATCAACGCTGATACCGGCACTGCTGACGCCGATCACCATCGAAAATCATGCCGGGCGTTGTGGCTATATGCTTCCGGATTGGGTCCACCGAACACTCGAGACGGGCGATCACAGTTCGCGAGAGTATTTCCGTGCCTCGGTATTGAAGTCCCGCAGCGATGCTTCGAGATTCGGATATCTGCATCTCGTCGATGGCGCGCTGAGCGATAACCTCGGCGCCCGGGCGCTGTACGATGCTCTGGCCGATGGCAGCCCCTGGATGACATGGCGTGATCCGCCAACCACCTCGGGTCGGCGCAGGTTGATTTATGTCTCGGTCAACGCCGGCGATTGGAAATCGACGCAGGTAGGCACCAATCGCGAGCCTCCCGACGCGCTGCAGATGTTGCGACTGATGGGCACGGTACCCATGGATCGATACTCCGCCGAGAGCCGAGTCGTACTCAACGAAGCACTGAGACAGCACGCCGAAAAGGAAAAGGCCGAGCTGTATCACATCGAAATCGAACTCGAATCGCTACGCAGTGATCCGAAGCTGACTCGTTTGGTCGAGCTTCCGACGTCCTTCACCTTAGCCAAAGATGACGCTTTGGCTCTGCGCTGCGCAACGCGTCGGATGCTCTTGGCGTCCCCCGATTATCAGCGGCTGATGCGCGATTTGTCCGGCACAGTCGGACCACTTTCGATCTGCAGCGAGTGAGCGTCTCGGCCGAGCGCGCTCACCATGTCATCGAGATCCCTTTGGTCTTGAGATAAGGCTCGAGACCCTCTTTGCCGAATTCCCGACCCCAGCCCGATTGCTTATTGCCTCCAAAGGGCACCGCCGCATCGATGGCGGCGTGCATGTTGACGCTGACCTGGCCGGCGTCGATCTTCCGAACCATCTGCATGGCGATGCCGAGATCACGTGTCCAAACGCTGCCGGAGAGCCCGTAGATCGTGGAGTTGGCGGCGCGTGCGACGGCATCGAGATCGCCATCGCCAAAGGTCTGAACGCAAAGCACCGGGCCAAAGATTTCGTTTTTGACAGGCGTCATATCGCTCTGGGTTCGAGCGAGAACCGTAGGTTCGAAAAAGTATCCGGGGCGCGTTGGAGCGCTGCCGCCGCAGACGACCTCGGCGCCTTCCTTACGACCTGCTTCGACGAATCCGGATACGCGGTCCCGTTGTTGAGAGGAAATCAACGGGCCGAACTCCGACGTGGGATCGAGTCCGGGACCGAGTTTCATGGAGCGAGCAATCGCGGCGATGCCTTCGACGACCTTATCGTGCACTTTCTCGTGGACGAAAAGACGCGTGCCAGCCATGCAGTTTTGTCCTTGCAGGAAAAAGCAGGCGCGCGCCGCGCCCGGAATGACTTGCTCGAGATCGGCGTCCGGAAAAACGACGACAGGGGATTTTCCACCGAGCTCTAAAGTGACCTTCTTGAGATTCCCAGCCGCCGCTTTCACGATGAGTCGGCCGACCTCGGTCGAACCGGTGAACGCAATCTTGTCGACTCCGGGGTGGGCGGCCAGCGCAGCACCCGCTGATTCGCCGTATCCGTTGACGATATTGATGACACCGTCCGGTACCCCGGCTTCCTGACAGATCTCGGCGAGCCGCATGGCAGTGAGCGGCGTGAGTTCCGCAGGCTTCAGCACGAGCGTGCAGCCCGTCGCGAGCGCGGGGGCGATTTTGAGCATCACCATCGGCAAGGGTGAATTCCACGGAGTGATGGCGCCGACGACGCCGATGGGCTCGCGCAGAGTGAAGGAGAGTGCCTCGCCCGGAAGCTTGCCCTGCGGCGCCGCCGGTATCGTGGAGCCTTCGATTTTCGTGGGCCATCCGGCGTAGTAGCGGAAAAACTCCGGAACCACCATGCCGCAAACATACTGCGCTAGTGGAGTGGGCAGTCCGTTATCGAGAATCTCGAGTTCGCAGAGCTGCTGAAAATTGGCGACGATCAGATCAGAAATTTTCCAAATGACCGCGCTACGTTGCGCAGCAGTAAACTTTGACCAGGGGCCTTCGAAAGCAGCTCGTGCCGCTTTGACTGCTGCATCGATTTCCGCTGCACCACCGGCTGAGCAACTCGAGATTTTGAGACCGGTTGCCGGATCATAGATATCGATCGAAGATCCGGTTGAGGGGTGAACCCACTTGCCGTTTATGAAGTGGCCATGCTGACGCGCAAGAAAATCCAGCGTCGCTTTGGAAAGCGTGTAGTGCGATAGGGCAGACGTATTGGCGTTCATGATGACCCCCGGTCGTTTGACCCCCGAATCCTAAAGCCCTCAAACCACTGGCCTGTCGGTCCGGAGAAACCTCGACCGATGCGTGGCCGCGTGACGACGGTGTCACCGCAGTCGGACTACGACTTTTCCGGTATTTCGTCCGGCCAGAAGGTGCTCGACGGCATCGGCGACGTGATCGAGCCCCACGAAGGGCGTCGGGTCGATCAGCACCTGCAGTTTCCCGTCATGGAACAGTTGTAACAGTCGATCGGCGGTCTCGTCGAAGAACTCAGGAAACGCCTGATTCTGAAAACCTCGAATCGAAGCGGACTTCCAGTAGAGCTTGCGGTAGGCACGCGCTTGCGGGACCAACTCGACTTCTTTATCGAAGTCGGACGTGTGGCCACTCACGATTACGCGACCACGGAACGCGACATGATCGACGAACGCGTCGAATATCTCTCCACCGACCGAGTCGTAGGCGACGTCGATGCCCTTCGGGTACTCCTTCTCAAGCACCTCGCACAACTTCTCTCGTCGATAGTTGATGGGCCGATCGACGCCGAGTTTGCGAAGGAGCGCGATTTTGTCGTCGCTTCCGGTGATACCGATGACATGGCATCCGCGTAACTTCGCGAACTGCACCACGAAGTGACCGAGGCCACCTGCGGCTGCCGACACCGCGACGGTGTCTCCATCGCGAACCTCTCCGATACGCTCGAGCCCGACCATCGCGGAGATGCCCGTAGGGATGAGCGCGAGCGTCTCTGCCGTGGGTTCACGTACAGGGATGACTTTATTTGCCGCGGCGATCTGATACTCACGGTATCCGGAGCCGAGACGAGTAGCGGCAACTGCATCGCCTTCGCGCAAGTGCGTCACCCCGGGGCCTACGGCGACGATCCGCCCGACAGATTCGATACCCATATCGAATGGCGGATTCACCTTGATGTAGCGAACGGTATTCCTACAGAGGTTTTTGTCGAAGATCGCGTTGACGCCGGCGAACTCGTTGCGGACGACGACTTCGCCCGCCTGCGGGGCGCGCCACGCTTCATTGACGACCTGGGTAGAGGTGCGGAAGTCACCGGTGATCCGATGAATGATCAACTTACGATAGTCCGATGGGTGGGTCATATCCGTCATGTTCGTTGTCGCCGGTTCGTTAGGCCGCGTAGAGTGGGGATGAAGCTTATCCCACGGAGATCGCTAACGTGCCTACCATTCTGATTACCGGAACATCGCGAGGACTCGGACTCGAATGCGTGCGGCAATACGCCGAGGCGGGTTGGACCGTTTTGGCATGCGCCCGAAACCCTGCTGCTTCGCCTCAACTACAGGCATTGGTCTCGGCTCACGCGGGGCGCGTCAAGACGCTCACGCTCGATGTCGAGGATCACGCCGCCATCGATCGACTTGCCAAAGATCTCGACGGCACAGCGATCGATGTCTTGCTCAATTCCGCCGGCACGATGGGCAACGGGAGTTTTGCCAAAGACGGGCTTGCCTTCGGTAGTTTTGGCCGCTCCGACTACAGCGATTGGGAAAAGATCTTCCGACTCAATGTATTCGGCCCCATGAAAATGGCTGAGGCATTCGTTGGACATGTCGCCAAGTCGAACCAGAAAAAAATAGTCACCCTGACGAGCATGCTCGGCTCGGTGGGTATCAATCGCATCGGCGGGCTTTATGCCTACCGGGCGAGTAAGGCAGCGGTCAACGCGATGATGAAGTCGATGGCCATCGATCTTGCGAAGTCCCGCGGCATCGCTGCGACGGCGTTGCATCCCGGATGGGTGCGCACCGAGCTTGGCGGTCCTCAAGCGGATATCGATGCAGAGACCAGTGTTGCCGGCATGATCAAGGTCATCGATGCGTTGACGCTCGAGACCGCGGGGCGCTTTTGGGTTTACGACGGCAGCGAGTTGCCGTGGTGACCGGCCTCTAGAAATACATCTTCGACATCGTTTTGCGGCTTGGGTCGTACGCCGCATAAGTTTTGCCGATGGTCGCCGGATCTCCTAGAGCCTGCACCGCAAGGTCGGCGAGATCTGCGCGACCTATAAAGCTGAAGGCTTTCGGATCTTCAACGAGCAACGCCGTGCCGGTCGCTGGGACATCACCGAGACCACCGGGACGAATGATGGTGTAGTCGAGACCACTCGCACGAAGATGGTCTTCGGCTTGGGTCTTAAGAGCAATAACTTCGGCCAGAAATCGCCGGGAGAATCCTGGTGCCGCCTCTGCGGAATCACCCGCGCCGATCACGGTGATGAAGACGAAGCGTTTGACGCCCGCCGCCTTCGCGGCGTCGATCACGTTGCGATTGCCGATATAGTCCGGACGCTTATGTTGCTCGCCGCGGGTGGTGCCCAACGTCGAAATCACCGCCGCATAACTCGACGATGTCAGCGCGGCGTTTACTTGTTCGGCGTCCAGAGCGTCGGCAATGACGGTGCTGACGCCCAGTTTCTCGAGCTCCGACGTATTTGAGGTGCTTCGGACCGCGACCGTGACCGCTTCGCCACGTTCACGAAGTTTGCGGACGATTTCGAGGCCTGTTCCGCGGGTGCCTCCGAATACGAGGACCGGACCGCCTGGCGAGACATAGCTCGCTGCCGCGCGGACGTTGACCGGGTCGTGAGACGACCCGCTCCACCAGAAGAAGTAGCCCAGCACGAACAACACCAGAGCGACGATTAATCCGCCGATTGCTTTGAGCGTACCGAGCAAAAACTTCTTCATGGCTATGACCCCCTATCAGCGAGCGCCAGGTGGCGCGTAAGTTTCGATCCACTCTCTGACCGTCTTGTACCAGAAGAGAGAGTTCTGTGGCTTCAAAATCCAGTGGTTCTCGTCCGGGTAGTAGACAAACTTTGAGGGAACGCCACGCTTTTGGAGGGTATTGAAGAGCTCGATCCCCTGATTCACGGGAACTCGCATATCGAGCTGGCCGTGAATGACGAGGGTAGGTGTCACGAAGTTGCCCGCCGACGTGTGCGGAGAATATCGGGCAAACTCCTCGGGACGCTCCCAGAACTCAAAGAAGCGATCTCGTTCGGCACCGTAATCTGCGCCGATCTGCGTGAAGTTGTTGTACACCGCTGCATGCGCGATCAAAGCTTTGAACGGATGCGCACGTCCTAGCAGAGTGCTGGCCAGAAATCCGCCGTAGCTCCCACCGCCGGCAACCATGCGATTTGCATCAACATAAGGTTTGGCGGCGAGCCATTCTGCTGCCTTGATGGTGTCGTCGTAAGGCTTGGTGATTCGATCGGGGTTGATGGAATCAGTAAAGGCCTGACCGAAACCACTCGACCCGTGGAAGTTGTGCCAGGTCACGATGTAGCCCCAGTTGGCGAACACCTGTGCATTCCAGCGCCATTGGATTGCATCCTGAATGCCGTTGTGCGGACCCCCGTGCAGCAGCATGAAGACCGGATATTTTTTCGAAGGGTCGAAGTCCGGGGGATAAACGACCCACATCTGGATGGGTGCACCACCGGCGCCCGCATACGTCGCGCTCTCGACCCGGCCCTGCGCCGTCGCCGCGAGCGTCGAATCATTGAAGGTCGAGAGGCGAGTAGCTGCGCCACTACCGAGATCGAGACGAACCAAAGTCGGCGGCTCATTAAATGACTGACGTAGTGCGATGGCGTTTGGGCGAGCACCACTCGTCGCAGCCACCGCCAGATTGCCGAAGCTGCTCGATCCGGTGATAGCCTTCGGCTTGCCGGGCGCTGCGAGGTCGAATCGATACACGCGATTGGTGGCCGCATCGTCGATGGCGCTATAGATGGCTTTCGAGTCTGCACGCCAAATCGGCCCGGAGACCGTCCGGTCAAAATCGATGGACAGATCGCGACGCTCGTCAGTCGCGCGATCGATGAGTAAAAGTTTGCCGCGATCAGCATAGAAACCGGGGATGGACTGCGCGGTGTACGCCAACCATTTGCCGTCGGGGCTGTAGCTGGGCGAGCGATCGTCGGCCCGGTTGCTCTCTGTCAGGTTACGAGCAGGCTTACAACCGCAAGCTGCTACTGCAATCAGGTCGTAGTTGGAGTCGATGCCCGTTTTATCGGTGTCGGTTGAGAAAGTAATCTCAGTGCCGTCTGGTGAAATGTCGTAAGTCGAGTCCGAGTATTCCGACTTCGGCAAGTGAAAGCCCGACGGTCGAGTGATCGCTAGTGGTTCGCCACCCGATCGGTCGATCGAAAACAGATGTGGTTCGCGGTCGTCGAGAAAGCGATCCCAGTAAGAGATCGGCGCACGATCCCAAACTTGCGCAGACATTTTGCTCTTCTCACGCTCTTTCAGACGCTTGGCCTGATCTTCCCAGCGGACTAGATCGATCCAGATCGGCGACGCAAACGCGATCTTCTGACCGTCGGGAAACCACTTTGGTGCGTTGGCCCCGGTCGGAACGTTGGTAAGACGCTGAGCCTCGCCACCATCGACGGGGATGACATAGATCTGAGTTTCCTCATCATCGCCGCGTTTCGAGACGAAGGCGATCAAGGATCCGTCCGGGCTGAACCGCGGCGAGGCGTCCGTGGCTTTGTCGCTCGTCAGCCGACGTGACATCCGACCATCAGTCGAGAACAGCCAAAGATCCGTCGAGCCTTTGTTTTCTTTGACATCGAACCGTGTGACGGTGACTACGGCAAGCCGACCGTCAGGCGAGATATCCGTGTCACCCAATCGAACTAACGACCACATTCTTTCCGGCGTGAGAGGCTCTGCTGCCGGTGATTGGGTCAAGGCCGGTGCCGAGGCCCATACGGGCAGCAAAGCAACGAGCAAACGAAAGGCAAATTTCCGAAGGAGGACGGTCTTCATGGAAGATTCCCTGGTTGAGATATGGCTAAAGGCTAAGACATTGCCCGCGCCACGGCTACAGGTCGTCAGTGGGCGTGCCGCTCGGGCATACTTGTCATATTAAGCAACCCGTCGCAAAGCGGGAGAGGCCGGTAAAACCATGTCCACCCTCGGTGAAGGCAGAATCGTCGTAGGTACGGCGCGCGGTGAGCGCGGCGACGCCATCGATCTGGTACGCCGATGGTTTGACGCGATGGCCTCCGGAGATCTCGAGTCCGCATCCAAACTCATGACGCCAGGTCTGCGCATCACGATTTCGGGAGGACATCGATTTTCGAGCCTCAACGAATTTTCCGCGTTTGCCGCGGGTCGATATCGCGAAGTGCGTAAGCAATGCGACAGCTTCGAAGCCTGTGAGGCCGCCGGTGGTATTGCCGTCTATGTTCGGGGCGAGATGAGCGGATCTTGGGCAGACGGACAAAACTTTTCTCGCATTCGCTGGTGTGATCGGTTTCTCGTTCAGGCTGGCAGCATCATCGAACTCGACACCTTCAGCGATCTTGCAGAGACCCGACTTGTGGAACTTCACAAATGAACAGTCCAGTACTCGACCGTTACATCGCTCTGGCTTTGCAAATTGATTGCGATGGCGTTCATCCCGACCATAATCGCGAGGCTGCTGCAGCACGCATGTCTGCGTCGTTGAGTCGAATCGACCAAGCGATCATGGGTGCAAAACGCTGGATCGGCGCTGATCTCAAACTCGTCGTACTACCGGAATACATTTTGTCGGGTCCGCCTTGGGGTGAAACCATTCCAGAATGGGCGTCGAAGGGCGCGCTCGCTCCGGATGGTCCGGAGTACGAACGTTTAGGCGCTATTTCGCAGAAGCATGGCATCTTTCTGGCCGGTAACGGCTACGAAACAGATTCGAATTTCCCCGGCCTCTATTTCCAAGCGTGCTGGGTGTTCGATCCATCGGGTAACCGAGTGCTGACGTATCGACGCCTGATTTCGATCTTCGCTCCGACGCCACATGACGTGTGGGATAAATACCTCGATCTCTACGGAATTGAGGGTGTATTCCCGGTTGCACATACCGCCATCGGAAAAATTGCGGCCATCGCCTCAGAAGAGATTCTTTATCCCGAGGTTGCGCGTGCTCATGCCATTCGGGGAGCTGAGGTCTTCCTCCACTCCACGAGTGAGGTGGCTTCTCCCAATCTCACGATCAAGCAAATCGCGCGACGTGCTCGGGCGCTCGAAAATCTCGCGTACGTGGTATCGGCCAACACGGCCGCGCTACTCGGAATCGACGTACCGGTCGACTCGAGTAACGGTTATTCCGACGTCATCGATTACCACGGCAACCAGATGGTCGTGGCGGGCGCCGGCAATTCTTCGGTCGCATCCACTTTTCTCGATATGGCGGGGCTCCGGTCGTACCGACGTCGTCCTGCCATGGCGAACATGCTTTCCCGTCAGGCGCTCGAAATGTTCGCCGACTCTTTTGCGAATGCCGATCTGCGACGCCGAAACGGATTGCTGCAAGGCGGCAAACTCGTGATTCCCGATCGTGCTTACTTCCAGCAGCGTCAGGCCGATGCCATCTCGCGCATGGCCGAACGCGGCGTCATCTGATTCCGAGCCAGAGGCCCGCTACGGGCATGCCGAAACGCGCTATTCACGAGCACTACGGTGATCCACGCGACGTTTTGCGCGTGGTCGACGCCAGCGCCGAGCAGCCGGGCCCCGGAGAAGTCGTTATTCGGATGGAAGCAGCCGCGATGCATATCGCCGACCTTCGTACGATGTCGGGCGCTGAAGGGTTTCGTTATCCGTTGCCGCGCACCCCAGGCTACGAGGGTATCGGTCGCGTCATTCGGGTCGGTGAGGGCGTCACCTCACTACGCGTGGGCGAGCGAGTATTTCCTGCGCTCGGCAGCGGTACCTTCCGCGAGGAAGTGCGTTGCCGTGCCGAGGCGTGTATGCCTGCACCCGAGGGCGATGCTCGGCAACTGAGCCTGTTGACGGTAAACGGGCCTACGGCGTGGGTCTTGTTGGAAGATTTCGCTTCGTTTGGTGCCGGCGATTGGTTAATCCAGAACGCTGCGAATTCGAGTTGTGGTCGATACATCGTTCAGTTAGCCAAACGACGCGGCCTGCGAACGATCAACGTCGTTCGTCGCGCCGATCTATTCGATGAGCTGAAATCTTTGGGCGCTGACATCGTGCTGCTCGACGGCCCTGATCTCGCCAAGCGGGTGGCAGAGGCGATTGGATCGGCGCCCGTTCGACTCGGCATCGATGCCGTCGCGGGATCGGCGACGCAGCGAATCGCTGAATGCCTCGCTGCCGATTCACCCCTCGTATGCTATGGCGCTATGAGCGGCGAACCCTGCAACATCGATTTTTATTTGATGTTTCGTCAGGGCATCGTGCTGCACGGCATCAGCTTCGTCCGACAGTTTCGTCACCGCACCCCTGAACAGGTACGGCAGATGTATGCAGAGCTCGCAGCACTCATGGCGAGCGGAAGCTTGATAGCCCGGATAGCAGGGGTATTCCCCTTAGAGCGCATCCACGAGGCCTGTGACCTCGCTGTCCGAACGGGCAACGAGCGCGACGGTAAAGTCATCGTCACCTTTGGTGAATGACCACGCCTCTCATCGACCATAGCACCAGGATCAGCAGGGGCAGGGTCACAAGGTTGAGGGTCTCCCAACCGAGCGTCTCGATCGCCACGCCAGCTGAAAGAGATGCGAGCGCCTGTGATCCGAACACCATGAAGTCGTTGAAACCCTGAGCTCGAAATCTTTCTGATTCCGAGTAGGTCGAAGAGAGTAGGGTCGTCGCGCCGACGAAAAGCATATTCCAGCCGACACCGAGCAGAAGAAGCGCTGAGAAGTAATGCAGGAAGTGTCTGCCGACGAAAGCACAAATAATGACGCAGACCACGTTGATGGCGACTCCCGCAAGCATCATTCCGCGCACGCCGAGTTTCGAAACGAACCATGGCGTCGCCAGCGATGGCAGATACATTCCCAGAAGGTGCGCGGTGATCACCGCCGTCGTCTCGCCGGTCGAGTACCCGTCGTGGACATGCATGCTAAGTGGCGTCGCCGTCATGATGAAGCTCATCACGGCATAAGACGCTAAGCCAGCCAGTACAGCGACGCGGTACTTGGGATCACGCAGTAAGTCGCGGATTCCTCTCGATGCCGTGGAGGATGTCGCTCGAGAGGTCATTGGAGAATGAGGGAGACGAGTCAGGATCGCCGCCGCACACAGACAAAGAACGGCAAGTATCACGAACGAGGCGGTGTACTGCGGCCAATCCCCTAAGTTGCTGACGAGACCACCGAGCGTAGGCCCAACGAACGCAGCGACGAGCGTGCCTATCATCACGGTGGAGGCCGCTCGACCCGCCTCGGCGGGCGCGACGAACTCGATGGCTGCAAAGCGATACTGCTGAACGAACGCCATATTGCCGCCGATCAGCAGACCTGCAAAACAAAAAAGCACGAACTCGTTGCGCAGAATGGCGTAAGCGCAGAGCAGTGCTGCGAGAGCGGCCATGACTGCGCTACCAATGAAAGCAGGCTTCCGCCCGATTCGCTGCATGAGTAGAGCAGCCGGTATGGACATCGAAGCGAGACCCACGATCGACATCGACAGTGGAAGCGTCGCAAGCGCGGGAGTCGGTGCCATGTGAGTTCCGACGATGCCGCCGAAGGTCACGAGGGTGATCGTGCTACAGGCTGCAAAAGCTTGAGCGAGCGTGAGAGTCCAGACGTGCCGCATGAAGCCTGCAGTATATCCGGTGCCTGTACCTCGGTTATGCTGCTTTCCATGAGCGCGCCGTCTATCACTGACTACATCGAACGCATCTCGAGTGCGCGCGTCTATGATGTGGCAATCGAGTCGCCACTCGAGCGTGCGGCACGCCTGTCACGCCGACTCGGCAACGAGATCCTACTCAAGCGTGAAGACCTGCAGCCGGTTTTTTCCTTCAAGCTACGAGGGGCCTATAACAAAATTTCGCAGTTGACTGACCAGGTCGCCGCGCGAGGAGTCATCTGCGCTTCGGCGGGTAATCATGCGCAGGGCGTTGCGCTGGCGGCGACTCGACGCAAGATTCCCTCGCTCATCGTCATGCCCGTGACGACGCCGCAGATCAAAGTACAGGCCGTCATCGATCTTGGCGGTGAGGTCGTGCTGCATGGCGATGACTACGATGCGGCCTACGAGCATTCACTCAAGCTCGCTCGAGAACGCAATCTCGTATTCGTTCATCCGTTCGACGATGCAGATGTCATCGCCGGGCAGGGCACCATTGGGCTAGAAATTTCTCGCCAGACGGAAGGCAAGATTGACGCCGTATTCGTTCCCGTCGGGGGCGGTGGCCTGATCGCCGGGATCGCCACTTATTTAAAGCATGCACATCCGGGCGTTCGTATCGTCGGTGTCAACGCTGCAGACTCCACGGCGATGCACGATTCATTACTTTCCGGAGAACGATTGGCTCTGCCTCGAGTCGGTATTTTCGCCGACGGTGTCGCCGTACGTCGGGTAGGTGAAGAAACTTTTCGACTGGCGCGTATGTTCGTGGACGAAATGATCCTCATCGACACAGACGAAATTTGTGCGGGTATCCAAGATATTTTCGAGGACACCCGTTCCATCGTGGAGCCGGCAGGCGCACTAGCCGTAGCCGCCATCAAGAAATACATCGCTCGTGAGGGCTGCACAGGAAAGCGTTTGGTCGCCATCAACTGCGGCGCCAACATGAATTTCGACCGATTGCGACACGTCGCCGAACGTGCCGAGATCGGTGCGCGGCGCGAGGCATTACTGGCTGTCGAAATCCCCGAGAGACCGGGAAGCTTTCTAGACTTGTGCCGTGCACTCGGTCATCGCAGTGTCACTGAGTTCAATTATCGTTACGAGAAATCGGGTACCGCGAATATTTTCTTGGGCTTCGCCATGCCGAGCGGTCGCGACGAGCGAAGTGGGGTGACCTCGACGCTACGACAAGCGGGCTATGCGGTGACAGACATGACCGATAACGAGCTCGCCAAGTTGCATGTGCGGTACATGATTGGGGGTCACGCCGACACCATTACCGACGAGCGACTGTTTCGATTCGAGTTTCCCGAGCGCCCGGGTGCATTACTCCGCTTTCTCGAAGCGATCGGTTCACGCTGGAACATCACGTTGTTCCATTACCGTAATCACGGTTCCGATGCGGGTCGCGTGATGGCGGGTATTCAGGTTCCGGAGTCCACTCGAGAAGATTTTTTGTCGCATCTTGCAGAGTTGCACTACCCGTGGGTCGATGAGACCGCAAACCCTGCATATCGACTATTCCTCGGTCATTGAGCGTCCCATGCAGAGCTATCGACCAGTCGTGCCCGCACGCGACGAGATCATCACTGTCAGAAATCTGAGTCATCGTGTGATGCACTGGGGAGAAGAGGGCGCGCCAGTGGTTTTTCTCCTCCACGGATTCCAGGACTGCTCCGACACGTTTCAGTTCTTGGTCGATGCGATGCCGCGTCACTATCACTTCATCGCGCCAGATTGGCGAGGCTTCGGCGGCAGCGGACGAAATGACGCGCCGTATTGGTTTCAAGATTACCTTGCTGATCTCGAAGGTTTTCTCGATCACTATTCGGTGGATACTGCGACACTCGTCGGGCACAGCATGGGTGGACATATCGCGAGCCTTTACTCAGGAGTCCGTCCGTCGAGAGTTCACCGGATCGCATCGCTAGAGGGATTCGGACTGCCAAGAGTTGATCCCTCGATTGCGCCCGATCGTTTTAGCCAATGGCTAGATGAAATCAAAAAAGGTATCCGTGAGACGTCTTACGACTCGCCTGATCGTCTTGCCAAGATGTTGCAACATCGCAATCCGAGATTAACGAGCGATAGGGCCGCCTTCATTGCGACCGCGTGGACGAAGCCTGCACCGGAGGGCGGTGTAATGCTGCGGTTCGATCCGTGGCATCGTCTTGTTAATCCGGTGCTTTATCGTCGCGAAGAAGCCGAAGCCTGCTGGCGACGGATCGAAGCGTCGACATTAGTGCTATTGGCCGGGCAGTCTGAATACCGAACCCGCCTCGGTACGCATGACGGCAGTGAAGAGTTGGAGCGCTTCAAAGCCTGCTTTGCCAAACTCGAGGTACATGACTTCCCGGAACTCGGTCACATGATGCATCACGAAGACCCGGTGAGCGTCGCAGCCGTCCTCTCTGATTGGCTACGACGACAAGGGTGACGACTGTCGTCTTCTCCTGCCACAATGAAATCCTGATGAGCACGGATTCCCGCCATGTCGATCGTTCGATGCCCCTGAAGCCCGGTGCGCGGTGGGCCGGGTTTTTGGGGCTGTTGCCATTCGTGTTTGCTTTCGGTCTCGTGACCGTTGGTGCATCACAAGGATTGGCCCCCTTGGGCCTGCAGATCGCGACGGCGTGGGGTGCTGTGATCCTCACGTTCATTGCCGCAGTTCATTGGGGGTTCGCGCTGGCCGGAAAACTGCCTTGGTCCATCACCACGCTGGTGGGCTCGACGCTGCCCTCGGTAGTCGGCGCAGTAGCCGTCATCACGGAAGGCGAGAAAGGCATGGCGATTCTCGTCGTCGGCTTCGGCATGTTTTGGATCTTCGAACATCGCACCTACGCCGAGCAACTTCCTGCAGATTATCTTGATCTGCGACGGGTACTGACGATCTGTGTTTGTACCCTCTTAGTGTTGACCGCATTCGCCGGTTCAGGAGCCATGCCGTGATTCTCGAAGATTTCGCCGAAGGCAAATGGTTGCGACCGCTGACCGTCGTGAGTTTTATCGCGGTTCTGATCTTGCTGGCATTCCAGGTGCTGCAGCCGTTCATCGTTCCGGTGATCTGGGCAGCGATTCTTGCCTATGTCACCTGGCCGATGCATGAGCGCTTCGTTCGTCTTTGTAGTGGGCGGCGAACACTCGCAGCGCTCGTCATGACCATCTTGCTGAGCGCAGCAATCATTCTTCCCATCGTATGGTTTGCTTTGCTCATCAAAGCTGAGGCTTTGCCCTTCTATCGCGAGATCGTACCGCTGCTCGCAACGCTGAAAGTTCCCGAGTTCATCGCCGACATTCCTCTGCTCGGTCCTCGGCTACAAGAAATTCTCGCTCAGGTTGCGCGCGATCCCGGCGCGCTCGATGCCGCGATCCGGCAGTTTTTCGCGCAGTCGTCGGGCGAGATCAGCACGATGCTTGGCGGCGTTGGACGAAATCTCGTAAAGCTCGTCACCGCGATGGTGTCACTCTTCTTCATGTATCGAGATGGTGAGCATTTCGCCTCGCAGGTCGGTCGGATGCTCGAACAGTTTTTCGGCAAGATACGCGTTCAGCACTATCTCGAAGCGATCGGCAACACCGTCAAGGCAGTGGTGTACGGAATCGTCCTCGCCGCGCTGGCTCAGGGCACGCTCGCCGCCATCGGCTACTGGTTCGCCGGACTCCCGGTTCCCTTGCTGCTCGGGATACTCACCTTCTTGGTTGGGCTGGTGCCGTTCGTCGTGCCTTTCATCTGGGGCTCTGCCAGCGTCTGGCTGTATCTCACGGGCGAGACCACGGCTGCGATTGGTCTTGCGATCTGGGGGCTGACCGCAGTGAGCTGGATCGACAACATCGTTCGCCCACTCGTTATCAGTGGTGCAACACGAATCCCGTTTTTGTTGGTGTTGTTTGGTGTGCTCGGCGGGCTGACGGCTTTCGGCCTCGTCGGGCTATTCATTGGCCCAGTCATTCTCGCCGTTCTGATGGCGATTTGGCGTGAGTGGATCGCCGAGAAGCGATCGCAGTCGATCATCGAAGATACGCCGTCGCCATAAACGCGGCGCTGATGAGCGTCTAACTCAGGTCGTCGCCAAAGTGAGTACGCGAGGGGTTGTCGGCGCGCGATAGCGCCCCATCCGTGCAATCAGCGTATCGGGGTTGTCGTCGATCAGCAGCATGTCGCGCACACCTTGCCTCAAAAATCCCTCTTGATCGACATGGTCGAGAAACTGCGACAGACGAGCGTAAAAGCCATCGACGTCGAGTAGGGCGCAAGGTTTGCCGTGCAAGCCGAGATGACCCCAGGTCCAAACCTCGAATAGTTCTTCGAGCGTTCCGACGCCACCCGGCAGTGCAATGAATCCATCGGATAACTCCGCCATGAGCGCTTTGCGGTCGTGCATCGAGTCGACCACTCGAAGATCGTCGAGCTGTCGGTGAGCGACTTCTCGATCGACCAAATTTTGGGGGATCACTCCGATGACCTCGCCGCCCGCATTACGAACGGTATCGGCGATGATGCCCATCAGTCCGATTCCGGCGCCGCCGTAAACGAGGCCAATGCCGGCACGGACCAGCGCATGACCCAAAGCCTCGGACGCCTCACGATAACGAGGTCCGTTCCCGGCGTTTGCGCCGCAAAACACACAGAGTCTTTTCAAGCGCTCATTCCTCAATCAAGACACTTCAGTAGAGACGCCGCCCACCGACGTTCGGATCCGGGTAGAGACAGTTTCACTGCCTCGGGTACGGCTTCGGCGACCCGCCATGTCGATGCACGTAGTGGGTCGATGTCCGAGGCAGCCAGCACGACCCGACATGACGACTCCTGCACGGCAAGCTTAAGCTTTTTACGCCACGGATAAGAACACTGCGCTTTGAAAGCGCGCCGCCAACCACCATTCGATCGGAAAAGATCGAGGACGCCGCGTTGTACGCGCTCAGGGGCTACCTGCGGCTCTTGGCGGATGGCCGAGCTTCCTCGGCGCTCGTACCAGGGAGAGAACAGTCCTTGATCTCTGACCAGATGCCAGGCCTTCAGCAGATAGCCGCCGAACCAGTCCGGCTCGATATCCGGCGTTCCCTCGGCAATAAATTCTTTGGCCCTTCGACCCTCGAGATCTGCGACGCCTACGAGTGCCACGGCGTTTACGCCAGACCGTTGACGCACGGCGACCTCGAGGCCCACCAGCCCACCAAACCCGAGGCCGATAATGTCTATTCGACCAAGGGCCATTGCTGAAAGCGCACGCTGGACGATATCTGCGTAGTCCTTGATCGAAGATTTCTCCGAGTGCAGCAGATCGTCGGATTCGCCATGGCCTGGAAGTTCAAGAGCGATGACGGGCCGACGTCCGACGAACCCTTGAGTGACATCTTGCAAAGAATTGATCGAGCCCAACGCATCGTGCAGCACGACAACCGGACGGCCTTTTCCCTCGAGATTTTTCAGGAGTCGAAGTTGACCGTTTTTAAGATAGACATAGTCTTGGATCAGGCCGCCTGAAACGACGACGGGCGGTCGAGCCGCCGGCGCCTTCGGTGGTCTGTGTGCAGAGATATACAGGCGACACAGATCATGAGTTTCTTCGAAAGAGCCTCCGCGCTGAACGGTGACTCGACGGCTCGCGTTCTTGATGCGGGCAAGGTGTGTCGCGAGTACATCGGAAGCGTAAGCCGTGACAAGTATCGGTGCGCGCATTTTTCGAAGAGTGCGATCCGATTTCATCAAGAACGCGGCGCGGTAGCCGACGCGGTAATGGTCGCCTGAGCGCATGAAGTCGAGCAGCGCGGCGTGTAATGCCTCGGGTGGTGGCACGTTGTTATAGAGGCGGTTTGCAAGTTTCTTGGCATACCACGGAAAGAAAATCGTCTGCTCGCGCATTCGTGACCATAACCACGCCAGATGCGCGCCATCCCATGAGGGTTTGAAAGGGGGTAGGTAGTGACGAATGATGTCTCTCTTCTCCTCCTCGGACATCATCACGTAACCATTGGCGACAGCGCATGCAATGCGTTCCGGATACGCTGCTGCGAGTGCAGCGGAAATCATCGCGCCCGTATGAAAACCGTACACGGATGCGCGCTCGATGCCTAAGGCATCCATGAATTCGATCGCGGCATCTGCGAAATCTTCTATCGAAGCCACTTTGACTCCGAGTGGGTCGGACAAGCCGAAGCCGGGGGAGTCAGGCGCGATACACGTGAAGTGTGATTTCCAACGCTCCATCGTCGCCAACATGTCGTGCGAAGACAGGGGCGACTGATGAAAGAGGATGACGAGCGGCCCAGACCCGACCCGACGGTAATGCACCTGTCGTGCGCCCCATCGGCCTTTGGTGATCGTCGCAAAATGACGGGTGATGACGGAGCCGGACATGAGACACTCCGCGAACTGATTCGCTGCTGCAAGTTACCACCGCTTCATGAACCAATCGACTGATCCTGCAACAGAGTCCACCGACAGGACGTCGATCGCAGGACAGATGGGAATGCGGGCCGCGCTCGCATATCCGGATTTTCGCCGCTTCGCCCTCGGACGTTTCGTCGCAACGGTGGTCTGGCAGATGCTTGGAGTGGCCGTCGGTTGGCAGGTCTACGCCACGACACGCGATCCGCTCGATTTAGGCCTCGTCGGGCTAGCTCAGTTTTTACCGTTCTTTGTTCTCGTGTTGCCGGGCGGGCAACTCGCCGATCGCACGGATCGCCGGATCGTCATGCTCATTGCCTACGTCATCGATGCCGCATGCATCGCGGTGTTGATCGGTTTTTCCTTGAGCGGCAGCCGCGATGTGATGTGGGTGTTCGTTGCCATGGCACTACTCGGTGCGGCGCGCGCATTGTGGATGCCCGCGGGACAAGCGATGGTCGTCAACCTCGTCCCATCGAGCGTTTTCCCCTCGGCAGTCGCTCTCAACTCCATGTTGTTCGAAGTGGCGGTGATCGCAGGGCCCGCCTTAGGCGGACTCATTTACGCTTTAGGTGAGTCTCGACAGCTGCCCTTCGGTGCCTTGCTCGTGTACCTCGTCGCCCTTGCGCTGATGGCCATCGTCATTGCTCTATTCGTGGCGATCCGACCAAGACCGATGACACGGGTATCGACCTCGGCTTCGTGGGGAGAGTTGACCGAGGGGTTACGATTCGTTTTTCGACGTCGAACGGTTTTGGGAGCCATCTCCCTCGATTTGTTCGCGGTGCTTTTCGGTGGCGCGACGGCTCTGTTGCCGATGTTTGCGGCCGACATCCTCAAAGTAGGTCCAGAAGGGCTCGGTATCTTGCGCACGGCGCCGGGCGTGGGCGCAGCTCTAGT
Source organism: uncultured Acidibacter sp. (assembly GCA_964599335.1). GTDB lineage: Bacteria > Pseudomonadota > Gammaproteobacteria > Steroidobacterales > Steroidobacteraceae > UBA964. Next base: position 35,673 of record CAZRFN010000019.1, read on the forward strand.
CGCGATTTGGCTTGCACGGCGTCCCATTTCTCAGCATGTCGGACTGTGGATGTTCGGCGGGGTGGCGGTTTTCGGACTCGCGACGGTGGTGTTCGGACTTTCGACATCGTTTTGGTTGTCGGTGGCTGCGCTCGTCTGCCTTGGCGCCGGGGATATGGTTTCGGTCTTCGTCAGGCACCTATTGGTACAGCTGGAGACGCCTGATGAGATCCGAGGGCGAGTGAGCGCTGTCAGCGCCATGTTCATTGGCGCCTCGAACGAGCTCGGAGAGTTCGAGTCGGGGCTGACGGCCAGTTGGTGGGGTCCGGTGCGTGCGGTGACGTACGGTGGCCTTGCGTGCCTCGTCGTCGTGGCGACCTACCTCAAGCTCTTCCCGGAGCTCCGGCGCCTCGACCGCTTTCCCCAGCCGCCCTGACCCCCATCGGGTTGTAAAGTTTCGCAAAGCGGACCCACCCGGGAACCGTCAGCGCGGCCCAGCGGTCAATCGAAAGCAGGGTGCGTGGCATACTCACCGTCGACCTGTGGGAGCCCCCAGAGATGCATTCCGGAGCCGTACTTCACTCGCTTCTGACCATCGCCATAGCCACTGGGCTTGGCGGCTGTATGAGCGCACGAATCGAGGAGTCACGCGAGTTGCCGACCCAGATTGCTTCGGGTGAGGCTGTCGTGATTCTCGCCAAACCCCAGATCGAGGGGACCTCAGCCGAAGATGATTTCATGGACTGCGTCGGTCGCGGGCTCGCGAACGGACCAAGCCCGATTCCGGTTCACGACAACAATCGTTTCGTCGATGACTTGTTTCCGTGGTTCGAGCCGGCAACGGCACCCTCCCGACCCGAGGCCGTGACTCAGTTGCTGGCCAAGCCGGGTGTCAGTGAGCGAGTGGCCGCATCAGGAGTTCGTTATCTGGTGTGGCTCGACGGCGGAACTCGAAAGATCGATGGTGGCGGCAGCATCGCGTGTGGCGCCGCCCCGGGTGCGGCGGGCTGCATCGGCTTCGGCTGGTGGGAGAACGAATCGAACTTCGAAGCGACGATCTGGGATCTCAAGCAAGCCAAGTCTGCCGGTAGCGTAGGCACCAACGTGTCGGGTACTTCTGCCATCGTCGGCGCTGTAGTGCCTCTGCCATTCATTGCGCGCGTCGAGAATACGGCTTGCAACCGTCTTGCCGATCAACTGCAGAGCTTTTTCAAGGGCGGCGGCTGAGTCCGTCGAGAAGCAACATGAAGATCAAAGATATCGCATTGTTCTCGTTGGTCTCGTCTGTGACTCTCGCAGGCTGCGCCACCATGCCCTCCAGCGACGGTGGATCCACCAGCTC
>CAZRFN010000020.1:0-3841 GCA_964599335.1 uncultured Acidibacter sp.
GCGCAGGTCATCGTGAATCTCTTCGGCACCATCCCGGTCATCGGTCCGGGGCTCGTCGAATGGATTCGTGGCGACTACGGCATCGCCGACTCCACGCTCAATCGCTTTTTCGCGCTGCACGTGATTGCGGTGCCGTTTGCCATCGCCTTCCTGGTGCTGATGCACCTCGTGGCGTTGCGTCAGACCGGCTCCAACAACCCAGATGGCATCGAAATCAAAGAAAAGGTCGGTGCGAACGGCAAGCCGATCGATGGCATCCCGTTCCACCCCTACTACACGGTCAAAGACGTCGTCGGCGTGGGCGTGTTCCTGATCTTCTTCTGCGGCGTGATTTTCTTCGCCCCGACGTTCGGCGGTCTTTTCCTAGAGAAGCCCAACTTCGAGCCGGCGAACGAGTTGTCGACGCCGCAGCACATCGCGCCGGTGTGGTACTTCACCGCGTTCTACGCGATGTTGCGCGCCGTACCCGACCAGCAGTTGGGTGCGTTGCTGATGCTGCTCGCCATCGTGGTGTTGTTCTTCCTGCCGTGGCTCGATCGCTCGCCGGTCAAGTCGATCCGCTACAAGGGCTGGCTCTCCAAGACCGCGCTTGCGCTCTTCGTCGTCGCGTTCGTGATGCTCAGCTACCTCGGTTTGCAGCCTGCGAACGACCTCTACGTGATTCTCGCGCGCGTGTTTACGGCTATCTACTTCGCGTTCTTCCTTCTCATGCCTTGGTACACGCGCATCGAGAAGTGCAAACCTGCTCCTGAGAGGGTCACGTACCATGCGTAAGTCTTTCGTAGCCGCCGCGCTCGGCTTTACCCTCGCGTTCGCTGGTCCTGCCGTGTTTGCTGCGACGGAGGGCCCGCATGCGGCCTGGATGGACTGGCAGCCAGGCAACGACGTCAGCAACATTGCGTCGCTTCAGCGCGGTGCCGCCAACTTCATGGGCTACTGCGCCGGCTGTCACTCGCTCAAGTACAAGCGTTACTCGCGCGTCGCCAAAGATCTCAACATCCCCGAAGAGCAGATGGAAAAACTTCTGCTGCTGCCGGGCGCGAAGAAGGGTGATTACATCCTCTCGCCGATGTCGAAAGTCGACGGCGAGGCATGGTTCGGCAAAGCGCCGCCCGATCTCTCGCTCACGACGCGAGCCAAGGGCTCCGACTACGTCTACCAGTTTTTGAAGACGTTCTACGTCGATCCGAAATCAGCCAACGGCACCAACAACCTCGCATTGCCCAACACGGCCATGCCGCACGTGTTGTCGGCGTTGCAGGGCGTTCAGGAAGCGAAGTTCAAGGTCGTCGAAACCGTTGTAGACGGTCAGCCGGTCACCGAGTCGCACTGGGAGTCATTCGAGCTCGCCTCGCCCGGGCAGTTGTCGCCCGAGGACTACGACGCGTTCGTTCGCGACACGGTCAATTTCCTCGAGTACGCCGGCGAGCCGGTCAAAGCCAAGCGCGAGTCGCTCGGCGTTTGGGTCATCCTGTTTCTGCTCGTCTTCACGAGTCTTGCCTATCTGCTCAAGCAGGAATATTGGAAAGACGTGAAGTAAGGCGCGGATCCGGTCATCGCGGGCCATTTCTCGCGAGTTGCTCCCTATGACCGGATCCCGAAAACCCCGTCGCCCGTATCTTCTGCGGGCGATGCACCAATGGATGACCGATAGCGGTCTCACCCCGCATCTCATGGTCGATGCCACGGCACCCGGTGTCGAGGTGCCGGTTGCTCACGTACGCGAGGGTCGCATCGTGCTCAACGTGAGCTATGACGCGACGCGTCATCTCGACATCGCCGACGAGTGGGTCAGCTTTGAAGCGCGATTTTCCGGCGTGCCACGACTACTGCGTTTTCCTGCTTCAGCCGTTCAGGGCATCTACGCTCGCGAGACGGGTGAGGGGTTGATGTTTCCGCCGGGCGAAGATGACTCGCCGCCCGACTCGCCGCCCGACGCTCCGGTCGACCCGAAACCCGAGGGGCCGGTGCCTGATCGCGGCGCACCGCCCGTCGCGCCCTCGGGCGGTAAGCGTCCGACGCTCAAGGTCGTCAAGTAAGCCTCGCGATTCAGCGACTCGACTCGAACGCATGCTTCATCCAGTCGAGGTGCCAGGTCTCGGCTGAAGACGCCGACGAGCGTTTGCGTGACAGCGCGATCACATCGAAGCGAACCGGATAACGCGCGAGATCGCGCCGTTGCTGCAAGAGTTGTTGCGCCGCTGCGGTGATTTTTCTTTGCTTGAACCGATCGACGCTCGCCGCGCCATCGCCATGGCTATCGGATGAGCGCAAGCGCACTTCGACGATCAGTAGCACGCCACGATGCAGGGCCACGATGTCGAGTTCGCCGCGACGCCGGCGATAGTTTCTGAGCAGGATCTCGGCGCCCGATGCGATCAGGTGCTGCGCGGCGAGTTCCTCGGCTTCTCGACCGAGTGCGAGATGTGTCGGGAGTGCGGCGTCAGCCGCCGCCATCCTTCGGATCGAGCAATTTGACTTGCCCGTCATCGATGCGCGCAAAGCGCAGGCTGCGATGCACGCGACCTTCCTCGTCGACGAAGAGCGTGCCGGTCACGCCCGTCAATGGTGCGGCAGGCGAAGGTGATCGGCCTGCACGCAATGCGGCATGCAGCAGCCAGGCATCGTGACCGAGCGCAAACAAGCGGCTGCGCGGTGCGGTGTCGCCGAATGCGTCGGTCGTTGCCGTGCGCACGGCTGCGACGAGGGGTGATTGCGGCGCAATCATCCAGTCGATGTCGGGGAAGATGAGGCCCTGAAGTTCGTCACCCGCGCGACCATCGAAGGCTTCTGAGGTCGCGTAGGCCGGAATGTCACCCGCGCCCTGGAATCGAAGTTGCGGTCGCCACTGACGCAGTGTGGCGGCGGTGCCGGGCATGAAAATGAAATCGACATCGGCTCGACGTCGAGCTTGGAAAGCGAGCGGCATGTCGAGTACCGACTGCAGGCGTCGATGGCGCGCCGTGCTGGCGTCGAGGCGCAACAGCGACTGAGCGGTATTGCCGAGGTCGCGACCCGCGATCGTCTCAGTGCCGAGAAGCGCGCCACCGCCGGCTTCCAGTTCTTCACGGAAGGCCTGCAACACCCGCGCACCCCAATCACCCGACGGAACGAGTGCGATGGCTCGTCGATGACCTTCGGCCAGGGCGCGGCGTGCGACGGCTCGCGCTTCGTCTTCGGGAGAGAGCGCGAACTGACGGAGGTTCGTGGGCGCCGACTGACCCGTCGGCAGCGCGTTGAGCGCGATGACCGTCGGCGCGCCGCTCGCGTTCGCACTCGTGGCGACGGCGATGACTTCGTCTCGAGCCAGAGGGCCGATGATCGACACCGCCCCGCCTTGCATAGCCGCAGCGAACGCTTCGGCGACAGATTGTCTCGCCGTATCGTAGAAGCGCAGCGGCGCCCGCATCGCTTGTGGCTCAGAGAAATAGGCTGAGAGGATCCCTTCGCGAATCTGCGCGCCGAGTGCGCTATTTCGGCCGCTCAAGGGCAGCAGCACGGCGACGTGCGCTACGCGCGGCATCGGCGTTCCGAGAGGCAGCAATGCCGACGTCGCGCTCGACGCATTGGGTGCCGCAGGCGCTACGCCAGCCGTGGAGGTCTGTGGCTCGCCGCCTGCCGAGGCGACGAGCGGTGCTTGACCGAGCGAGGCGAGGGCGGCCGTAGCAGGATGCGAGGGATAGCGCTTGCGCCACGCTGCCGTGATGCCTGGGTTCGATTCTTTGGGGGCGCGCGTAGCCCGTGCGGCGACGGGTGCCGCCTCGAGCCAGCCTCGTGCCGTCGCATCTCGGCCGGCGACGCGCGGATCGAGTGCGATGCCTCGATCGACGGCCGCGATGAG
>CAZRFN010000020.1:3941-26367 GCA_964599335.1 uncultured Acidibacter sp.
AGCGCTTCGTATTCACGAGCGGCCGCCGCATGATCGCCGCGCGCCGAGAGTGCCGTGGCGCGCTCGAGGCTCGCAGGCGGTCGAGCATTGGTGCTGCAGCCGGCGATCGACAGGGCGAGCGCGATCAGGGTGAGGGCGGGCAGAGATCGAGTGGCAGTCATTCTGAGGTGTTCCAGCCGGTACGGTGGTGGCATTTGACCGGTGAGCCTTTCGGCCAGCGCCGATTGAATACCGGAGCGCAGCCGGGCACGATGCCCGCGCGCAGTGCGGCACGGAGCGAGATTATAGTGGCTGGCAAGGGATCGGCGAGCGGGCGTCTCGATGTGGTGGCAACGCCGATCGGTAATCTGGCCGATGTGTCGCCGCGGGCGCGTGATGCGCTCGCTGCCGCCGACGTCGTCGCGGCCGAGGACACCCGACGCAGTGGCCAACTGCTGTCGGCGCTCGGGCTGCAAAAACCCTTGATTTCCCTTCATACGCACAACGAGCGAGAGCGCGGTGAGGCGTTGCTCGCCCGGTTGCTTTCGGGTGAGGTGATTGCCCTCGTGAGTGATGCCGGCACGCCGCTGCTGTCCGACCCGGGTTTCGATCTTGTGCGTCGTGCGTCGGCAGCGGGCGTCGAGGTTCGGGCGATCCCAGGGCCCACGGCGATCGCGGCGGCGCTCTCCGTCGCGGGAATCGCGACAGATCGTTTTTGTTTTGAAGGTTTTCTGCCGGCCAAAGCGGCAGAGCGGCGGACGCGACTGCAAACTCTGGCTCTCGAGACGCGTACGCTCGTGTTCTTCGAGGCGCCTCATCGCATCGAGGAGGTGCTGAGCGACTGCGCCGCAGCCTTCGGAGGCGCGAGAGAGGCAGCGGTCGCTCGCGAGCTCACGAAGCTTCACGAAAGTGTGTACCGGGGCCCATTGGCCGAGCTCGCCCGTCGCGCCGCCGACGAGGCGGAGTTCAAGTTGGGTGAGATCACGCTCGTGGTCGCCGGCGCCACGGTGGCGAAAAGTGGCGAAGAAACGGACCCCGTTGCCGTGATCGAGCGTCGGGCACTCATGGAGCGCACCTTGCGAGCCGCTTTGCCTCATCTTCAGGCCTCGAAAGCGGCCTCTATCGCTGCGGCCGTGAGTGGCGCGAGCCGCGACGAGGCCTACGCCCGGGCGATCGAGCTCGCGGCCGAGCGCCGCTGACTCGATCACCCCGAGGGACGATCTTTTCGGGTGATCGTGCGACAACGCGTTTGTGGTTGAGATCATCGGCGCGTATCGTGGACCCCGGAGTCGGCCAGGCGATCGCTGTATTTCTCACGAGATGCAGAGGAAAGTCCGGGCTCCTTCGGATACGGCGCCAGGTAACACCTGGGGGGCGTGAGCCCACGGAAAGTGCAACAGAAAGATACCGCCGATGCGCGAACTCCCCTCGTGGGAGGGATCGCAGGTAAGGGTGAAATGGTGCGGTAAGAGCGCACCGCGCAGGTGGTAACACCTGTGGCACGGCAAACCCCGCCGGGAGCAAGGCCAAATAGGGAAGTCGCAGGGAAACCTGCAGCGCGGTGTCCGAGCGTGACTTCCGGGTAGGCTGCTTGAGGCATTCGGTGACGAATGTCCCAGAGGAATGATCGTCCACGACAGAACCCGGCTTATCGGCCGACTCCCCCTCTCTTGAGCGCCCGCGTAAGCATTCGCGGGCAACTCTCTGAAACCCCTAAAACTTTGTCCAAAATCGACTGTTGCGGAAACGCACAGTCGACTGTAAGTTATTGGCATATCGGAAAAAATTTCGCGCCAACCCGTTGACACCCCCTCGCGCCGATTCCTATAGTGGCGCCAAGTGGTAAAAAGTGGGGCGGAGTGGGCGTTTTGACGCCCGACGAGTCATGTTTCGCGGCGCAAGCAAAGTCACGTTGGACGACAAAGGTCGGATGGTTCTACCCACCCGGCAGCGGCAACGTGCGCTCGAGCGCAGCGAGGGACAGCTCGTCGTCACGATCGATCGCGACCCCTGCCTGCTCATTTATCCGCTGCCCGATTGGGAACAGATCGAACGCAAGCTGATGAGCCTGCCCACGCTGCAAGAGCGCTCGCGCCGATTGCAGCGATTGATGGTCGGTCATGCGACCGAAATCGATCTCGATGCCCAGGGGCGTCTGTTGCTGCCGCCGGAGTTGCGTGAATACGCGGGGCTTTCGCGGCATGCCATGTTGATCGGTCAGGGGAACCGACTCGAGCTCTGGGATGAAGCGCGCTGGAGCGAGCGACGCGACTACTGGGTGAAGAGCGAAGAAACCGCCACCGATCTTTCGACTGAACTCGATTCGCTGTCACTTTGAGGCGGATGGGAAGGTGGATGAGCACGTCCCGGTCCTTGTTGAAGAGGTGCTGGAGGGACTGGCCCCTCGTGCTGGTGGACTCTACGTCGACGGCACGTTCGGGCGCGGTGGCCACACGGCACGCATTCTCGAGGTCATCGGTGCGGAGGGCGCGGTGCTCGCACTCGATCGCGATCCTGCAGCGATCGACGCGGGCAAGAAGCGCTTCGCGGGTGAGTCGCGACTCACGCTCGTCCAAGCGGAATTCGCCGAGCTCGCACGCGTCGTGGGTGAGCACGTGCGAGGGCGGCAGGTTTTGGGTGTGCTGCTCGATCTCGGCGTCTCCTCGCCGCAGCTCGATCAGCCAGAACGGGGTTTCAGTTTTGCGAAGGACGGACCACTCGACATGCGCATGGACCCGCGCCATGGCGAGTCGGCGGCCGAATGGCTTTCGCACGTCGATGAACGGGAGTTGGCGAGGGTGATCTACGAGCTCGGCGAAGAACGCTTTTCGCGCCGCATCGCAGCGACGATCGTCGCTGCGCGCGCCGAAGCGCCGATCGAGCGAACCGCGCAACTGGCCGCCATCGTGCAGCGCGCCGTGCGCACCCGCGATGGCAAGCATCCGGCGACGCGCACGTTTCAGGCGATCCGCATGTTCATCAACGACGAGCTCGGTCAACTGCGGACCGCTCTCGATGCGGCGTTTGCCGTGCTCGCACCGGGCGGTCGACTCGCCGTGATCAGTTTTCACTCGCTCGAAGATCGGATGGTCAAACAATTCATCCGCGCGAAGAGCACCGTCGACCCCGTGTTCGCGGGCTTTCCGGTGATTCCGCCGTCGGCGCGCCCCGTGATGCGCGAGGTCGGTCGCAAGCGTCGCGCGAGCGAGGCGGAGCTCGCGCGTAATCCGCGCTCGCGCAGTGCGGTGCTGCGCGTTGCGGAAAAACTCGACCCCAACACGGGAGGTGCGACATGAGTCTCGCGAGTCGTCGCGCCGTCGCCTTGCTCATTCCGCTGTTGTGGCTGTTGGTACTCGCCTCCGCCGCCGGCGCAATCTTCGTGAAGCATCGCGCACGCGAGCTCTTCGTCGAGCTCGAGAAGGTCAATCGCGAACGTGACCGTCTCGAAATCGAGTGGGGTCAGTTACAGCTCGAGCAGAGCGCCTGGTCCACGCACGCGTTCGTCGAGAACGTCGCCGCCGCCAATCTCGGCATGCGTACGCCGCCGCCCAAGCAGATCGAGGTGGTCGCGCCATGATTCGCTGGCCCTTCGGAAAATCGGAAACGCGTCGACCCGCTGCGGGGCAGCGCGGTGGCGCTCGATCATCACGCAGTGGGCTGACTCGCAAACCCGACGCGCCGAACCCCTCATTCGTGTCGCGAGCGATGGTGATCGTCGTGCTCGTGGCCTGCGGCGCGGGCGTGCTCGCGTGGAAAGCGGCGACCCTGCAGTTCGTCGAAAGTGCCTTCCTGCGGGGGCAGGGCGACGAGCGCTTCACGCGCGTCGCGACGGTCGTGGCGCATCGTGGCAGTGTCACCGATCGTGCCGGCGAGCCGCTCGCCGTGAGTACGCCGGTCGATTCGGTGTGGGTCAACCCGCGTGAACTCACCCTCGCCAACGATCAGATTCCGAACCTTGCTCGTGCGCTCGGTCGCGAGCCCGAGGAATTGACGCGTTTCGTGACCACGAAACTCGATCGCAAGTTTTTGTATGTCGCCAGGCACCTGCAGCCGGCCGATGCGGCGAAAGTCCGAGCGCTCGACATTCCTGGCGTGCACCTCACGCGTGAATATCGTCGTTACTATCCGGCAGGCGAGGTGACGGGGCACGTTCTCGGGTTCACCGACGTCGACGACGCCGGCCAAGAAGGACTCGAGCTCGCCTACGATCATTGGCTCGCCGGTGAGCACGGCGCCAAGCGCGTCATCCAAGACAATCTCGGTCGTACCGTGCAAACGGTCGAGAGCATTCGTCCGATGCGCGCGGGTCGCAACATGCAGCTGTCGGTCGACATGCGCATTCAGTATCTCGCGTATCGCGAGTTGAAGGCGGCGATCCAGGCGAACCGCGCCCGCGCGGGATCAGTGGTCGTGATCGACGTGACCACGGGCGAGGTGCTCGCCATGGTCAACCAGCCGACGTTCAACCCGAACGATCGTGCGCAGCTGAAACCCGCGGGCTACAAGAACCGCGCCGTCACGGATCTCGTCGAGCCGGGCTCCACCATCAAGCCATTCGTCGTAGCGGCCGCGTTGTCTTCGGGCAAGTACACGCCGACGAGCGTCATCGATACCAACCCCGGCATGGTGAAAGTCGGTATCAAGATGATCGAGGACAAGCACAACCTCGGCGCCATCGATCTGGCCACGGCCTTGGCGAAAAGCTCGAACGTCGCGATGACGCGCATTGCGCTCAATCTGGGTCCGGAGGCGCTGCACGGCACGCTCACCCGACTGGGATTCGGTCGGGTGACCACGAGCGGTTACCCGGGCGAGTCGGCAGGTTTGCTGACGCAGTACACCCACTGGCGACCGATCACGACGGCGACGGTCTCTTACGGTTACGGTCTGTCTGCCACGCCGCTGCAGATCGCGCATGCCTACGCCACGCTCGGTGCCTATGGTTTGCAGCGACCCGTGTCGTTCACACGAGTCGATCACCCGGTCGATGGCGAGCGGGTACTGCCTGAGCAGGTCAGTCGCGACGTCGTGCGAATGTTGCAAAGCGTGGTGTCCGACGTCGGCACGGGTAAGCGCGCTTCGATCCCCGGGTACACGGTGGCGGGCAAAACAGGCACGGCCTGGAAAGCGAGCGCCGGCGGATACTCGACGAATCGCTATCTCGCCGTCTTTGCGGGCCTCGCGCCGGCAAGTAATCCGCGCCTCGCGACGGTGGTCGTCATCGACGAGCCGAGCGCGGGTCTCTATTACGGTGGCGACGTCGCCGCGCCGGTGTTCTCCGGTGTCGTCGGCGGCGCGCTGCGACTACTCGCTGTGGCTCCGGATGCGCCGGTCGACATGCCCGTCGATGAAATGCCCGAGACGGCACCAATGCCGGCGGATCTACCCCAGAACATCGCGACGGCCGATGCCTCGCGTCGCTCGGCGACCGGAGGTCTGCGCTGATGGGCGCGCGTGCGCGCCAACTCGCCGATCTCTGCAGCGGTATCGCCGAAGTCCCGGCCTCGATCCGCGTCACCGATCTCAGTCTCGATAGTCGAACGGTTGCCGACGGCGGACTGTTCCTCGCCTGCGCCGGTCGACGCACCCACGGTTTGACTGCGCTGCCCGAGGCGATTTCACGTGGCGCCCAAGCGGTGCTTTGGGAACCCGCTTCCGGAGTATCTGCGCCCGTCGTTCCCTCTGGAGTGCATGCCCAGCCGGTCGATCGACTCTCGACGCTCGCCAGCTCGATCGCTGGGAAATTCTTTGATTCTCCTTCCGAGACCTTGCGTGTCGCGGGGATCACGGGAACCAACGGTAAGACCACGACGGCATGGCTGCTGGCGCAGGCGTTGACGCGATGCAACTCGATGGCGGCGTACATGGGTACGCTCGGTGTGGGAATGGTGCCTGATGCCGTCGTAGCCGGTGAGTACACGACGGCCGATGCCGTGAGCGTGCAGCGTCAGCTTGCCGCCATGCGCGAGGCGGGTGCGCAGTGCGTGGCGATGGAAGTGTCCTCGCATGCGCTCGATCAGCATCGTGTGGCCGGTGTTCGCTTCCGCGTGGCCGCGTTCACGAACTTGACCCGCGACCATCTCGATTATCACGGCACCATGGAGGCCTACGGAGCGGCGAAGGCGCGTTTGTTCGACATGCCGCAGCTCGAGTCGGGCGTCATCAACGTCGATGATGCATTGGGTGCCGAACTGGCGCGCCGTCACGCCAGCACATTGGCGCTGACACTGATTGCGCGCTCGACTGCCGGCGTCGCGGTCATCGAGGAGATCCGTTCGCGTGGCGCCGCCGTTCGATCGCTTCTCGCCTCGGAGATCAAGGCACTTCCTGAGGGACTGTCTTTCACGGTCGAGTGTCGCGAGGGGTCGGAAGAGGCGACGAAGATTTCTGTGACTCTGCCGCTCATCGGCGAGTTCAACGTTGAAAATGCCTTGGTGGCACTCGGACTGCTGCGCGCCTTGGGTGTTGCACTAGAGCCCGCTTTGCGCGCGCTCGGCGAGTGTCATGCTCCGCCGGGACGGATGGAAGCGCTGACCGCAGTGGGCAAGGCGCTCGCGATCGTCGATTACGCCCACACGCCTGATGCGCTCGCCAAGTCGCTGCGCGCCGCGCGTGCACATTGCCGTGGCAAATTGCATCTCGTCTTTGGCTGCGGCGGTGATCGTGATGCCGGTAAGCGACCGCTGATGGCAGGCGTTGCGGCGGCGATGGCCGATGGCATCGTGATCACCGATGACAACCCGCGCAGCGAGTCGGCTGCAGGAATCGCTGCAGACATCATCGCGGGCTTGCCGCAGGGTGTTCGTGCCGCGGTGATTCACGATCGAGGGGACGCTATCCGCCACGCCTTGGCGGGTGCTCGGGAAGGCGATGTCGTGCTCGTGGCAGGCAAGGGACACGAGAATTATCAGATCGTCGGCACGGAGCGCCGCCCATTCAGTGATCGAGAGGTCATCCATTCGGTCTACAGGACGTCCCATGCGTCAGCTCGCTGACCTCGCCAAAGATTGTGGCGGACGTCTGATCGGTGCCGACCGAGCGTTCTCGTCGGTGAATACCGACACGCGCACCGTGACCTCGGGTCAGTTGTTCGTAGCGCTGCGCGGACCGCGATTCGATGGCAATGCCTACCTCGCAGAAGCTGCTGCGAAAGGCGCGGTGGGCGCGATCGCCGAGCGCGAGGGACCCGCAGATTTTCCGGTCGTGCTCGTCGACGACGCGCTCGTGGCGTTGCAGCGTGCCGCGCAACGTTGGCGGTCGCGTTTCACGATGCCGCTCATCGGCGTCGCCGGTAGCAACGGAAAGACGACGAGCAAGGAGATGATCGCTTCGATTCTCTCCTGTTGCGGTGAGACGCTCGCCACGGCGGGCAATCTCAACAACCACATCGGTGTGCCGCTCACGCTGCTTCGACTCGATGCCTCGCATCGTCACGCCGTCATCGAGATGGGCGCCAACCATGCCGGTGAGCTGGCGCAACTTGCGGGCTTCGCCTCACCGATGATCGGCATCGTGACCAACGCCGGTGCCGAACATCTCGAAGGATTCGGCAGTCTCGAAGGTGCTGCGCGGGCCGAGGGTGAGTTGTTCGCCGCGCTCGGCCAGGATGGCACGGCCATTTTGAACGCCGACGATAGTTTCGCCGGGCTCTGGCGTGACATGACCGTTGCGCGCATCGTGACCTTCGGCCTCGGCTCGAAGGCCGACTTCAGCGCACGCGATATCCACACCGAGGTGGGTGCCGAAGGGTTTCTCACTCGCTTCACGCTGGTGTCGCCCGCCGGTGAGAAAGCGATCTCCCTGCACCTCGCCGGCAAACACAACGTGATCAACGCACTCGGTGCCGCCGCGGCTGCGAGCGCCGCGGGCGCCACGCTCGATGACATCGCCAACGGCCTCTCGCGCATGCGTCCGGTGAAGGGGCGCCTGCAGCTGCGCAGCGCTCGCCAAGGCGCCTGGATCATCGACGATTCGTACAACGCGAATCCGAGCTCGTTGGAAGCAGCCATCGACGTGCTCGAAGCCCTGGGAGGCAGACGATTCCTCGTGCTGGGCGAGATGGGTGAGCTCGGCGACTTTTCGCGCGAGGCGCATCTCGAGGCGGGTCGTTATGCGCGTGCGCACGGTGTCGAGCGACTTTTCGCCGTCGGTGAGGCGACCAAGCTATCGGTCGAGAGTTTCGGCGAGGGTGCGGCATGGCATGACGACGCCGCTACGGTGATCGAGGCCGTGGGTCGTGAGCTCGCGTCGGATGTCCGAGTGCTCGTCAAAGGTTCGCGTAGCAATCGCCTCGAGCGCGTAGTCGCTGCCCTCGAGTCCGTACCATCGGTAGGGGGAGTGCACTAGATGCTGCTTTGGCTTTCAAAAGTATTGGCCGAGTCGATCTCGCTCTTCAACGTCTTTTCTTACCTGACTTTCCGCGCCATCCTCGCTGCCGTCACGGCGCTTGCGATCTCGCTCGCAGTGGGGCCTTGGATGATCGCGAAGTTAACCCGCGATCAGATCGGCCAGGTGGTTCGCGATTACATTCCGGCCGCGCATCAAAAGAAGGTCGGCACGCCGACCATGGGCGGTCTGCTCATCATCGTCGCCATCATGGTTTCGACCGTGCTCTGGGCAGATCTCAACAACCGCTTCGTCTGGATCGTGCTCGCCGTCACCTTCGTTTTCGGTCTCATCGGTTTCTGGGACGACTATCTCAAGCTCGTCAAGAAAAACCCCAAGGGACTGATCGCGCGCTACAAATATTTTTGGCAATCCGTGGGTGGTCTCGCCGCGGCCATCGCGCTCTGGAAGACCTCGACGTCGCCCGTCGACACGACGCTCTATTTGCCGCTCCTCAAAGATTTCGCGCTGCCGCTTGGCGTCTTCGGATTCGTCTTGCTGACCTACCTCATGATCGTCGGCATGAGCAACGCGGTGAATCTCACCGACGGTCTCGATGGTCTGGCCATCATGCCGGCGGTGATGGTGGCGGCGGCGCTCGGCGTCTTCGCGTATGCCGCAGGTAACGCCGTCTTCGCGGGGTACCTCGCGATTCCTGCGGTTCCGCAGGCGGGCGAGCTGCTCATTTTCTGTGCAGCGCTCGTTGGCGCGGGCCTCGGCTTCCTGTGGTTCAACACCTATCCCGCGCAGGTGTTCATGGGTGACATCGGCGCGCTGTCGATCGGCGCTGCGCTCGGCACCATCGCCGTCATCGTCAGGCAAGAGTTGGTGTTGCTCGTGATGGGCGGCATTTTCGTGCTCGAGACTGCATCGGTCATGTTGCAGGTGGCCTCATTCAAGCTGACCGGCAAACGCATTTTCAGGATGGCGCCGATTCATCACCACTTCGAGTTGAAGGGTTGGGCAGAGCCCAAGGTGATCGTGCGCTTCTGGATCATCACGTTTTTCCTCGTACTCGCAGGGCTCGCCACGCTGAAACTCCGATGAGTCATCCCACCCTACATCGCAAGGCGCTGATCGTCGGCCTCGGCAAGACCGGGGTGTCGGCGGCTCGTCATTTTGTCGAGCGCGGATGGCACATCGCCGTGACCGACACGCGTGTAGCGCCTCCGGGTCGCGAACAGCTTGCCGCGCTCGCGCCGAAGGCCGAATGCAGTTTCGGTCGTCTCGATCACTCCTTGCTCGAGGGTTCCGAAATCGTCGTGGCGTCGCCCGGCATTGCATTGCGCGAGCCGCTGATCGCCGAAGCGCTTGCGCGAGGCATCGAGGTGGTGGGAGACGTCGAGCTATTCGCACGTGAGGTGAAGGCGCCCGTCGTCGGCATCACCGGGACGAATGGCAAGAGCACGGTCACGACGCTCGTCGGTCGCATGGCGGCACGCGCCGGACGCAAGGTTGCCGTGGGCGGCAACCTCGGCACCCCGGTGCTCGATCTGCTCTCGGCGCCCGTGCCGGAGTTGTATGTCCTCGAGTTGTCGAGCTTCCAGCTCGAGACGACGCACTCGCTGCAGTTACGCGCCGCGACGGTGCTCAACCTCTCGGAAGATCATCTCGATCGTCACGGATCGATGGCGGCCTATGCGGCGGCCAAGGCCCGCATCTTCCAAGACTGCAACACCGCGGTGATCAATCGTGATGATCCGTGGGTTTGCGGAATGTCTCGCGAGTCGGCGCAGAAGGTCGTCGGTTTCTCCATCGAGGGCGCAACGGGCGCCGAGTATTCGTTGATGGAACAGGACGGAGAGCGCTGGCTCGCCGTTCGCGGTAAGCCGGTGCTTGCGATCTCGGCGATGCGTCTTGCCGGGCTGCACAACGCCGCCAACGCACTTGCGGCCTTGGCGCTCGGTGAGGCCTGCGGGCTACCGCTGCCGCCGATGCTCGATGAACTGCGCGAGTTCGCCGGTCTCCCGCATCGCTCGCAGTGGGTCGGCGAGAAGCGCGGCGTGCAATATATCAATGATTCGAAGGGCACGAACGTCGGCGCCACGGTGGCGACAGTCTCCGGGATGCCCGGCACCTTACTGCTCATCGCCGGCGGCGACGGCAAAGGTCAGGACTTCGCCCCGCTCGCCTCGGCGCTCGCCGGTCGAGCGCGGGTCGTTTTGCTCATCGGGCGCGATGCGCCTCGACTCGCGACCGTGCTCGAAGAGGACTTCGAGATCGTGCGATGCGCTTCGCTCGAAGAGGCCGTGGATGAAGCCGCGAAGCGAGCGCTCTCCGGTGAGATCGTGTTGCTCTCGCCCGCCTGCGCGAGCCTCGACATGTTTCGTGATTACGCCGAGCGCGGTGATCGTTTCGCCGCCGCTGTTGGGAGGTTGCCCTCATGAGTACGTTCACCTTGCCCGCTCGCGGCGGCGCTCGCCCCACCACGATTCATCTCGATCTCATCACGCTGCTGATCGTCTCTTCGATCGTGCTGCTCGGTCTCGTGATCGTCACGTCCGCCTCGATGTCGATCGCCAGCAAGGAAGCCGGTGATCCCTTCCTCTATCTCGAGCGACAGTTCGTGCTCGTGGTGGCGGGTGCCATCGCGGCCTCATTCGCCTTTGCGATTCGAACCGAGTGGCTCGAGAAATCGGCGCTGTTACTGCTCGCGCTCGCTGGCGTGCTCTTGATCGCTGTGTTGATCCCCGGTATCGGCCATTCGGTAAACGGCAGTCGCCGCTGGATCCGACTCGCCGGGTTTAACTTTCAGGCCTCTGAAGCGGCTCGCGTGATGGTGCTCATTTTCATCGCCAGCTACGCCGTGCGTCGCGAAGCGGAGCTGCGCAGCTCGCTACTCGGACTCATCAAGCCTTTGCTCGTGGTCGGAATATTCTTTGGTCTGCTCTTGATGGAGCCTGATTTCGGTGCGGCGGTGGTGCTTACGGCCACGGCCTTCGGCGTGCTCTTCCTGGCCGGTGCACGATGGCGTGATGTGATCGGTCTCGCGGTGATCGGCACCGGTCTGCTCGTGGCGGTGGCGATGTCCTCGCCTTATCGCCTGCGTCGTCTCACTTCGTTCCGTAATCCTTGGGAAGATCCCTTCGATAGCGGATTCCAATTGACGCAAAGCTTGATCGCCATCGGGCGCGGCGGGTGGACGGGTGTCGGCCTTGGTGAGAGCGTGCAAAAGCTCTTCTACTTGCCCGAAGCGCACACCGACTTTCTCTTTGCCGTACTCGCCGAGGAGCTCGGTCTACTCGGTATTTTGTTGACTATCGGGTTGTTCGTCGCGCTCGCCTGGCGCGCGCTTTACATCGCGCGACTCGCCAACGAAGCGGGTCTCAAGTTCCAGTCGTATCTCGCGGCAGGGTTCGGCATCTGGGTGGCGATCCAGGCGTTCATCAACATGGGCGTGAACATGGGCGCGCTACCGACCAAAGGTTTGACCTTGCCCTTCATGAGTTATGGACGATCGAGTTTGATCGTGACGCTCGCGTGGGTCGGTGTGCTGCTGCGCGTGTATCACGAGGCGGCTCAGGCCTCGCGAGGCACGACTGCCGCGAGCCTCCGAGGTGATAGCGCGGTGCGTCTACGCGGCGGAGCAGGGGAGGCGGTCGAAGCGTGAGCAAGCCCTGCGTCATGATCATGGCGGGCGGAACCGGCGGACACGTGTTCCCGGCGTTGTCGCTCGCGGGTCTGCTGCGATCTCGAAACATCGAGGTCGTCTGGCTCGGAACGCGAGCGGGCATCGAATCACGTCTCGTGCCCGCAGCGGGGATCGACGTCGAGTGGATCGACATCGGAGGCTTGCGTGGCAAGGGTCTCTCGACACTGCTATCGGCTCCCATTCGACTCGCTCGTGCACTGTGGCAGGCGCTCGTGGCCGTGCGACGACATCAGCCGCGCGTGGTCGTGGGTTTAGGCGGCTACGTCACCGGACCTGGCGGGCTCGCGGCATGGCTGGCGCGACGTCCGCTCGTCATCCACGAACAGAATGCCATCGCCGGTTTCACCAACCGCGTGCTCGCGCGACTTGCGACGCGTGTGCTCGAGGCGTTCTCCGGTAGTTTCGGGCCCGGCGTAAACGCGACGACAGTCGGCAACCCGGTCCGCACCGAATTCTTTGGGCTACCGACGCCCTCTGTGCGTTACGGTTCTCGGCACGGTGCGCTACGCGTGCTCGTCGTCGGCGGCAGTCAGGGCGCACAACGCCTCAACGCCGTATTGCCCGAGGCCGTCGCATCGCTTGCCGGCAAGGTCGACTTGCAGATTCGTCATCAAACCGGCGCGCGCATGCTCGAGAGCACACGCGAGGCCTACGCTTCGCGCGGTATCGCGGCCGAAGTCAGCGCATTCATCGACGATATCGTGATGGCCTATGCCGACGCAGATCTCGTGATCTGCCGCGCCGGCGCACTCACGGTCTCGGAGCTCGCTGCGGCAGGCGTCGCGGCGATCCTCGTGCCCTTTCCGGCGGCGGTCGACGACCATCAAACGCGCAACGCCCGTTTCCTCGTCGAGCGCGATGCAGCCGTGCTCCTGCCTGAGCGCGAACTCACGCCGCAGCGATTGGCCGCCGAGCTCGAGCGCTTTGCGGCGGATCGCGCGGCGCTCTGCCGCATGGCCGAGCGTGCGCGGAGTTTGGCGCGACCCGACGCGACCGACGAACTGGCCAAGGCTTGTCTCCTTGCCGGAGGTCTTGCGGCATGAACATGGAACGTATGCGTCGCATCCATACCATCCACTTCGTCGGTATCGGCGGCAGTGGCATGGGGGGTATCGCCGAGGTGCTGCTGAACCTCGGTTATCGCGTGCAGGGCAGTGATCTCAAGCCCAACGCGGTGACCGAACGTCTCGTGGGCCTCGGGGCGCAGATCAAGTTCGGGCATGCCGCCGAGAACGTCGCCGGTGCCGACGTCGTCGTCGTATCGACGGCGGTCTCCAAAGAAAACCCTGAGGTGGCGCAAGCTCTCGCGCATCGCGTGCCGGTCGTACCGCGCGCCGAGATGCTGGGTGAACTCATGCGCTTCCGTTCGGCGATCGCCGTCGCCGGAACCCACGGCAAGACGACAACCACGAGTCTCGTCGCCTCCGTGCTCGCCGAGGGCGGCGAGGATCCGACGTTCGTGATCGGAGGTCGCCTGAAGAGCGCCGGTACGAACGCCCGACTCGGTGCCGGTCGATATCTCGTCGCCGAAGCGGACGAGAGCGATGCCTCGTTCTTGCATCTGCAGCCGCTCATCGCCGTGGTGACGAATATCGACAACGACCACCTCGGCACGCACGAGGGCGATTTCAATCGTCTGCGTCAGAGTTTCGTTGATTTCCTGCACAACCTGCCGTTCTACGGTTTGGCGGTGCTGTGCGGCGACGATGCCGAAGTGCGCGGCATCCTGCCTCGAGTGGGTCGTCCGATCACGACCTACGGCCTCGACGAAGGCGCGGATGTTCGTGCCGTCAATGTGGTCCGACAGGGACCGCAAACGATGTTCGACGTGGTGCGGCCCGGTCACGCGACGCCGCTCGCGGTGCGGCTCAATCTTCCCGGCCGCCACAACGTTCAAAATGCCTTGGCCGCCATTGCCGTGGCGAGTGAGCTCGGTGTCGAAGACGAGGCCATCCAGCGTGGCCTCGCCAAGTTTCAGGGTGTCGATCGGCGTCTGCAGCACCTCGGTGAAGTACGCGTTGGCTCGGGCAGCGCGGTGATCATCGACGACTACGGTCACCACCCGACGGAGATTCGCGCGACGCTCGATGCCGTGCGTCAGGCGCATCCCGATCGACGCATCGTGCTGGCTTTCCAGCCGCACCGATATACCCGCACGCGTGATCTGCTCGACGATTTCGCCAGCGTGCTGTCGACCACCGATTTGCTGCTCGTCACCGAGGTGTATGCAGCGGGTGAAGCGCCGATCGCGGGCGCCGATGGCCGCGCGATTTGCCGTGCCGTGCGCTCGCGTGGGCAGATCGAGCCGGTGTTCGTGCCGCGCGTCGAAGAGCTCGCCGCCAGCCTGCAAGGTCTGCTGCGAGCAGGCGATGTGGTGCTCGCCATGGGTGCGGGCAACATCAGCGCCGTGGCTCACGGACTCCCGAAGCAATTGTCGGAGGGTGGACGATGACGCCCGCGAGACTCGATGCTGCACTGCGCATGTCCTTGCAGGCGAAGTTCGCCGAGCGAGTCGCGCTCGATGAGCCGATGTCTCGCCATACCTCTTGGCATGTCGGTGGTCCTGCAGAGATTTTCTTCGAACCTCGTGATCGCGCCGACCTCGCCGAGTTCTTGCGCACGCTTCCGGCCGATACGCCGTTGTGGTGGGTGGGCCTCGGCAGCAACCTTCTGGTTCGCGATGGCGGATTGCGGGGTGCCGTCATTTCTTTGCACGGCGCCCTGAGCGAGCTCGAGCGTCGCGGCGATACCGAAGTGTGGTGCGAGGCCGGTGTGCCCTGTGCACGTATTGCCAGGCAGTGCGTCAAATGGGGGCTCGGACCCGCCGAATTCTTTGCCGGTATTCCCGGCACCCTAGGCGGTGCGCTCGCCATGAACGCGGGCGCCTTCGGAGGCGAAACCTGGCGTCACGTACGCAACGTCGAGGTCATCGATCGCAGCGGCACGATCCGTCTGCGCAATGCATCCGAGTATCGCGTGTCCTATCGACACGTCGAAGCGCCGCTCGAGGGCGAAGCCTTCCTCGGTGCGACGCTGCATTTCGAGCAGCGTGAGGGTGTAAGCAACGAGGCGATCCGCGATTTGCTGGTCGAGCGCAAGCAAAAGCAGCCGATCGGCGAATGGAGTTGCGGCTCGGTGTTCACCAATCCGCCGGGTGATCACGCCGCTCGACTCATCGAGGCCGCTGGACTCAAAGGTACCCGCATCGGTGGCGCCTTGGTCTCGCCGAAGCACGCCAACTTCATCGTCAACGAAGGCGAGGCGACCGCAGCCGATCTCGAAGAGCTGATTCATCGCGTCCGCGAGACTGTCGTGCAGCGTTTCGGTATCCACCTCAACACCGAGGTGCGCATCGTGGGGGAGGCCGCCTGATGCGCTTGATTCACGATCCGTCTGGCTTGCATGCCGCGAGCGATCCGCGTGAGTTCGGCAAGGTGGCCGTGATGCTCGGCGGTCATTCGAGCGAGCGCGAGATTTCGCTGCTTACCGGCCAGGCTGTGCTCGCTGCGCTCACCCGAAAAGGGGTCGATGCGCATGCGGTAGATCCGCGAGACGTCGCGCTCTCGTCGCTGCTCGATCAAAAATTCGATCGCGTATGGATCGCGCTGCACGGCCCCGGTGGCGAAGACGGCACCTTGCAGGGTGCGCTCGAGTGTCTGGGTTTGCCGTACACGGGAAGCGGTGTACTCGGTTCGGCCGTATGCATGGACAAGGTGCGCACCAAGCGTCTGGCGGCCGCCGTGGGCATCTCGACGGCCGAGTTCATGGTGCTTCGCGGTCCCGCCGATTTCGAGACGGCGTTGACGAAGCTCGGTTTGCCGATGTTCGTGAAGCCCGCGACACAGGGTTCGTCCGTCGGTATCTCGAAGGTGGAGCGCGCTGACGATCTTGCGGCAGCCTACGCCGCCGCTGCCGCCACTGATGATGTCGTGCTCGCCGAGGCGTTCATCCCCGGCGCCGAGTACACGGTGGGCGTGCTGCACGGGAAAGCGCTGCCGTCGATTCGCATCGCGACACCGAAAACGTTCTACGACTACGAAGCGAAGTATCTGCGCTCGGACACCTTGTATGAGTGCCCCTCGGGGCTCTCGGCGGAAGCCGAGCGGCATCTCGGCGCACTCGCGATCGGTGCCTTCGCAGCCGTAGGGGCCGCGGGCTGGGGACGGGTCGATTTCATGATGGATGCGACGAGCAGACCTTTGCTGCTCGAGATCAACACGGTTCCCGGAATGACAGACCACAGTCTAGTTCCGATGGCGGCTCGTGCGAGTGGCATCGACTTCGACACCTTGGTCTGGCGCGTTCTCGAGACGAGTTTCACTCGTAAGCGCAGGGATTGAGGGCAGGAGAGTAGGCATGAGTTTGTTTGCAAATCGAAAAGCCCGCAATCGCCGCCGTGCGGAGAAGTCGTCTTGGGAGATGCCAGAGATCGACTGGCGTCGACTCACCTACGGAGTCTCAGGTTTCGCTGCGGTGGCTGCATTTCTTTGGTTGATCGTTTCGGCTCTCGATCAGCCTATCGATCGTGTCGTGGTGCAGGGACGTTTTCAGCGGGTGTCACCGATGGATGTAGAGCAGGCCGTACGTGATCGCATTCACGACGCCGGGCTCGTCACCGTCGATCTGGCGACGCTGCAACGTGCGATCGAAGAATTGCCTTGGGTCGATACGGCAAGTGTCGGCCGAGCCTGGCCGCGAGGTCTGCAGGTTCGTGTGGTGGAGCAAGTCGCTGCAGCACGCTGGGGCGCGAACGGTCTGCTGAACGATCGCGGAGAGCTCTTCCTCTCGGAAGCGCGTTTCATTCCGCCCGAATTGCCGCGACTCTCGGGGCCGAAGGGCGCCGAGACGTTCGTCGCCAAGCGATACCTCGCGATTCAGGGTCGGCTCGTCGAGGGCGGCGTACGTATCGCCGCGCTGCGACTCGATGCTCGCGGTGCGTGGGAGATCGATCTCGATAACGGTGTGCGCATTCGTCTCGGACGTCGCCAAGTCGATGAACGCTTCGAGCGTTTCGTGGCGGCGGCGCTGCGCATCGTGGTGCAGCGCTCAGCCGAGATCAATTACGTGGACATGCGCTACACCAACGGATTTTCGGTGGGCTGGCGCGGCAGTACCAAGGTCGCGGCCGTCGACGAGTTCGACGACGCCCCGGAAGGTTGACGGACGGATAAGGAACATGGCGAAGAAACCAGAAAGACAACTCATCGTCGGACTCGACATCGGCACCTCCAAAGTGGTGGCGCTGGTCGGCGAAATCGCGCCGGATAACAGCATCGAAATCATTGGCATCGGCTCGCAGCCCTCGCGCGGGCTCAAGCGTGGCGTGGTGGTGAACATCGAGTCGACCGTGCAGTCGATCCAGCGCGCTGTGGAAGAAGCCGAGCTCATGGCCGGCTGCGAGATCCACTCGGTGTTTGCAGGCATTGCAGGTAGCCATGTCCGCAGTCTCAACTCGCACGGCGTCGTGGCGATCCGCGACAAGGAAGTTCAGCTTGCCGATGTCGAGCATGTGATCGACGCCGCCAAGGCGGTAGCGATTCCGGCAGATCAAAAAATCCTCCACGTGCTGCCGCAAGAATTCATCATCGACGGCCAGGAAGGCATTCGCGATCCCGTCGGTATGTCGGGCGTGCGTCTCGAGGCGAAGGTGCATATCGTCACGGGTGCCGACAGCGCCGCGCAGAACATCGAGAAGTGCATCCAGCGCTGCGGTCTCGATGTCGATGACGTCGTGCTCGAGCAGCTCGCCTCCAGCTACGCCGTGCTGACCGACGACGAAAAAGATCTCGGTGTGTGCTTGGTCGACATCGGCGGCGGTACGACCGACATCGCCGTGTTCTCGCATGGCGCGATCCGCCACACGGCAGTGATTCCCATCGCGGGCGATCAGGTCACCAACGATATCGCGGTGTCGATGCGTACGCCGACGCAGAACGCCGAGGAAATCAAGTTGCGCTATGCCTGCGCGCTCTCGCAGCTCGCAAACCCCGATGAAACCATCGAGGTGCCGAGCGTTGGCGATCGACCGGCACGCCGCCTCGCGCGACAAACGCTCGCTGAGATTGTCGAGCCTCGCTACGAGGAGCTCTTCGGTCTCATTCGCGAAGAATTACGCCGCAGCGGCTTCGAGGAAGTGATCGCCGCGGGCATCGTGCTCACGGGCGGCAGCGCCAAGATGGAAGGCGCGATCGAGCTCGCCGAAGAAGTGTTTCACGTGCCAGTGCGCCTCGGCATGCCGGTCGGCGTGCGGGGCCTCGCCGATGTCACGAGCAATCCGATTCATTCGACGGGTGTGGGGTTGCTGCTCTACGGCCGCGATCATCTCGTGCCGCGCGGTTCGCGCACGCGGGCGATCGCCGGTAACGCGCGCAGCATGGTGGAGCGGATGCGGGACTGGTTTCAGGGCAATTTCTAATTTCGTTTTATTTTGAAAACTTCGACTACAGGAGCGACGTGCAATGTTTGAACTCATGGACTCTTACAGCCAAAGCGCGGTGATCAAGGTGCTGGGTGTGGGCGGTGGCGGCGGCAACGCCGTGTCGCACATGGTGCAGACCGGCATCGAGGGCGTGGATTTCATGTGCATCAACACCGATGCGCAGGCTTTGAAAAACTCCAACGTGAAGACTTCGCTGCAGATCGGCGGCAACATCACGAAGGGTCTCGGTGCCGGCGCGAACCCGGATGTCGGCCGTCAGGCCGCGATGGAAGATCGTGATCGCATCATCGAACTCATCAGTGGATGCGACATGTTGTTCATCACCGCTGGCATGGGTGGCGGTACGGGCACGGGTGCAGCGCCGATCGTCGCGCAGATCGCCAAAGAGCTCGGCATCCTCACCGTCGCGGTGGTTACGCGTCCGTTCACCATGGAAGGCAGCAAGCGCTCCGTCATCGCGGAGCAGGGCATGAATGAGCTCGCCAAGCACGTCGACTCGCTCATCACCATCCCGAACCAGAAGTTGCTGACGGTGCTCGGTCCGAAGACGACGCTGCTCGATGCTTTCAAGAGCGCGAACGGTGTGTTGCAGGGCGCGGTGCAGGGCATCGCGGAGCTGATCACGCGTCCGGGTCTCATCAACGTCGACTTCGCCGACGTGCGCACCGTCATGAGCGAGACCGGCATGGCGATGATGGGTTCGGGCCATGCGACCGGTGAAGATCGTGCTCGCGTCGCCGCCGAGATGGCGGTGTCCTCTCCGCTCCTCGAGGACGTCAATCTCTCTGGCGCCCGCGGCATTCTCGTCAACGTCACCGCGGGACTCGACCTCGGCATCGGCGAGTTCGAGCAGGTCGGCAACATCGTCAAAGAGTTCGCGTCCGAAGACGCCACGGTCGTCGTGGGTACGGTCATCGATCCGTCGCTCACCGACGAGCTGCGTGTCACGGTGGTGGCCACGGGTCTTGCACGTTCGCAGGCCCAAATGGCTGCCGTGCGCGGCACCGCAAGCTCAACGAGTAGCGTTCGGGCCGCGCCGGCTCGCGCGACCTTCGACGCCCCGCGGGTCGGTCGTCGCCCGGTCGTCGTGTCCTCCGACTACAGCAAGCTCGACGTTCCGGCGTACGAGCGTCTGAAGGCGGCGGCGGGCGATGGGCTTCGCCACGAGCCCGAGGCTGCTGAAGACATCCTCGATATCCCGGCGTTCTTGCGACGGCAGGCCGACTGACGGTCGGTTTGGGGTACACTCGCCGCCTTCGATGACTCCCCCGGCATGCCGCTTTCAGGCGGCATGCCTCGGGGCAGTCGGGGGACACGATGGTCGGTCAACGCACTTTAAAAAATGTCATTCGCGCGAGTGGTGTAGGACTACACACCGGCAAGCGCATCCTCATGACCATCCGTCCGGCGGCGCCCGATACGGGCATCGTCTTCCGACGAACCGATCTTTCCGTTCCCGTCGACATCCCGGCTCGTGCCGGCAATGTCGGCGAAACCACGCTCGGCACCTCGCTCGTCAAGGGCGAAGTGAGGGTGTCGACGGTCGAGCATTTGCTGTCTGCCTTCGCCGGTCTCGGCATCGACAACGCACTCGTCGAGATCAGTGGTCCCGAGGTTCCCATCATGGATGGCAGCGCGGGTCCCTTCGTGTTCTTGTTGCAGTCGGCGGGCCTCGAGCAACAACGCACCCCGAAGCGCTTCGTTCGCATCCGCAAGTCCGTAAAGGTCGAGGACGGCGACAAGTGGGCGCGGTTCGATCCGTTCGATGGCTTCAAGGTCAACTTCGAAATCGAGTTCAACCATCCGATTTTCAAGCGTCACGGACAGCGTGCGAGCATGGATTTCTCCACGACGTCGTTTCTCAAAGAAATCAGTCGTGCGCGGACCTTCGGCTTCATGCGCGACCTCGAGACGATGCGCGCACGCAACCTCGCGCTCGGCGGCAACCTCGACAACGCCATCGTGCTCGATGACTCCAAGGTGCTGAACGAGGGCGGACTGCGCTACGAAGACGAATTCGTGAAGCACAAGATTCTCGACGCCATCGGCGATCTGTATCTGCTCGGGCACAGCCTCATCGGCGAGTTCTCGGCATTCAAATCCGGCCACGGCCTCAACAACCGATTACTGCGAACCTTGTTGGACGACGAGTCGGCCTGGGAAGCGATCGTGTTCGAGCGCCCCGAAGACGCGCCGATCTCTTATGTGCGCGCGCCCGTGCTTGCTGCGACGGGCTGAATCTTCACCACAAATTTTTTGACGGCAGGCCGGAAGGTCTTGGCTTCATCTGTCAGCGCGGGCAAAGCGAAGCGTAGCCTCGCCGCCCACGACGCCGAGCTCGCGTGCAGCGTCAGCGTGCCCTCTCGCTCGACATAGTGGACGATGGCCTCGAGCAGGCGAGGCTCGAGCTTTTCAGCAAAAAAATCGCGCCAGTCGCGTTGTTGCCCCTCAAATTTTCGAGCCGCTTGGGCGAGCCCCGAGCGCGAGAGCAAGTCCTTGATTTCGCTTGGCTTACCGGGTCTGGCAGGGGCAATTCGCCTCCCTGAGGATTGCCCCAGTTTGGGAGATTTCGGGTTGAGGCGAGGGGGTGGTTTGGGCATAGTCGCGGTCCGCCGATTATGGCACCGGTACTCCGGGTGGGGGGGCAGCAGTGAAATTCGTCGTACTGCGTCAGCGTGCCGCTCAGGTTCGCAGCATCGACTTTTCCGGGCGCTGGGTGCTCGGTATCGCTGCGTCCGTGCTCCTCGTCGTGATTAGCCTCTCGTTCCTCGCAGGCTTCAGCTTTGCCGAGCGAGCCTCGGGTGGGCCGTCTCTGCTCGCCCGTCTGAGTACGACCGAGCAACACGACATCGACGAGCTACGCGCTCGACTCCAAGAGCGCATCGATGCCATGTCGGCCCGGGTCGGACAACTCAACGCACACGTCATCCGTCTCGATGCACTCGGTAAGCGTCTTGCCGAGATGGCCAACGTCGATTCGCACGAGTTCGATTTCTCGATGGCGCCCTCTGCGGGTGGTCCCGAGGCGAGCGTGGGCGTGCCCGTCCAAGCGCCCGAGCTCTCGGCGATGATCGACGACTTCGAGTCGCGACTCGTGCAGCGCGATGCCCAACTCAACGTGCTCGAGCAGATCATCATGCAGCGCGAGTTGCGCAAGCAGATTCTTCCCGAGGGTCGACCCGTCGAGCGTGGCTTTCTCTCTTCCGGTTTCGGTAATCGCCAAGATCCCGTATCGGGTGAGTTCAGCTTCCATCGAGGAGTCGACTTCGCAGGGACTGCGGGGGATCTCGTCATCGCGGTGGGTGCGGGGGTGGTCACCTTCGCCGGCTATCGCCCGGACTACGGGTACGTGGTCGACGTCACGCACGGAGACGGCTACGTGACGCGCTACGCCCATAATTCACGTGTTCTCGTTCGACAGGGCGAGACCGTCGCTCGAGGCCAGCGTTTGGCGGTGATGGGCTCCACAGGTCGTTCGACCGGGCCGCATGTCCACTTCGAGGTGCTGCGAAATGGGGCTCCCGTGAACCCGCTCTCCTATCTCGGGGGTTGAATTCGACCGGCAGGACCCCAACCACGTAAAATGCCGCTCTTTTAGCCGGCGTCTGTCCAGGGGTTCCCCGGGTGCTCAATTTCCTCCAGCGTATTTTCGGTAGCCGCAACGAGCGGATGGTCAAGGCCATGTCGCGCGAGGTCCGCGCGGCCAATGCCTTCGAGCCCGCCTTGCAGGCGCTCTCCGATGAGCAGCTTCGCGCCAAGACCGATGAATTCCGCGGCCGCCTCAAGAATGGCGAGACGCTCGACGCTTTGCTGCCCGAGGCCTTCGCCGTGGTGCGAGAGGCTGCTCGTCGCGCGCTTGGGCTGCGTCACTTCGACGTGCAGTTGCTGGGTGGTATCGCGTTGCACCGAGGTCGTATCGCCGAGATGCGCACGGGTGAAGGCAAGACGCTCGTCGCAACACTTCCGGCCTA
>CAZRFN010000020.1:26377-36304 GCA_964599335.1 uncultured Acidibacter sp.
ACCTCAATGCCTTGACGGGTGAGGGTGTGCACGTTGTCACGGTCAACGAATACCTCGCGCAGCGCGACGCCGAGTGGATGGGTCCCGTTTATCGTTTTCTCGGCCTCACCGTCGGCGTCATCCGTGGTCAGCAGCCCTCTGCCGAGAAGCGTGAGGCCTATGCCTGCGACATCACGTACGGCACCAACAACGAATTCGGCTTCGATTACCTGCGCGACAATCTCGCGTTTCGTCTCGAGGACCGCGTGCAGCGCTCGTTGGTCTACGCCATCGTCGACGCAGCCGACACGACCCTCATCGACGAAGCGCGTACACCCCTCATCATTTCCGGTCCTGCGGAAGAGACGACTGATACGTACCTCGCCATCAACAAGCTCGTGCCGCGACTCGAGCGCGCCGAGGGCCCGCCGCCGCGCATGGGCAACATGCTGTCGGGCGATTCCGAGCCCGAACCCGCCGGCGATTACATGGTCGACGAGAAGCAGCGACAGATTCATCTGACCGAAGCGGGTCACGAAAAAGTCGAAGCCCTCATGATCGAGGCCGGCATGCTCCGCGAAGGCGAGAGTCTTTACGACCCGTCGAACATCCGCCTCATGCATCACCTCAATGCGGCGTTGCGCGCTCACGCGCTCTACAAGCGCGATGTCGAATACATCGTGCGTAGCGGTGAGGTCATCATCGTCGACGAGTTCACAGGTCGCACCATGCCGGGTCGGCGTTGGTCCGACGGCCTGCATCAGGCCGTCGAAGCGAAAGAGGGGGTACGTGTTCGCGAAGAGAACCAGACCATCGCCTCGATCACCTTCCAGAATTACTTCCGCATTTATCGCAAACTCTCGGGCATGACCGGCACCGCCGACACCGAGGCGCCCGAGTTTCTGCAGATCTACAACCTCGAGGTGAACGTCATCCCGACGCACCGACCGATGGTCCGCAAGGATATGGCGGATCTCGTTCATCTCACGCAGGCCGACAAATTCAAGGCCATCGTCGAGGATATTCGCGAGTGCGTGGCGAAGCAGCAGCCGGTTCTCGTCGGCACCACGTCGATCGAAGCGTCGGAGCTCATCTCCGGCGTGCTTAAACAAGAAGGCATCGCCCACGAGGTGCTGAACGCGAAGCAGCACGAGCGCGAAGCGCAGATCGTGGCGCAAGCCGGACGTCCGGGCGCCGTCACCATCGCGACCAACATGGCCGGTCGCGGCACCGACATCGTGCTCGGCGGCAGCCTCGAGTCCGAGTTGCATGCACTACCTGCCGAGGCCACCGACGAACAGCGTGCAGCGGTACGTGCAGCTTGGCAGCAGCGTCACGAGCAAGTGCTCGCAGCGGGCGGCCTGCATATCATCGGCACCGAGCGTCACGAGTCTCGTCGTATCGACAACCAGCTGCGTGGTCGTTCAGGTCGACAGGGCGATCCTGGTTCCTCGCGCTTCTATTTGTCGATGGAAGACAACTTGATGCGTATCTTCGGTGACCCGAACTTCACCAAGCGACTGCTTTCGGCCGCTGGCATGAAGGAAGGCGAAGTCATCGAGAGTCGCATGCTGAGCCGACGCATCGAAGTGGCCCAGCGTAAGGTCGAGTCGCACAACTTCGACATCCGCAAGCAGCTGTTGTTGTTCGACGACGTGGCGAACGATCAGCGAAAGGTCATTTACCAGCAGCGTACCGAGATCATGGGCGCGACCGATCTATCGCCCGCCATCCGTGGCATCCAGGCGGATGTGGTCGGACGTCTGCTCGATGAGTACTTGCCCCGCAATGTGCCTCACGAAGACTGGGATCTCGAAAGCCTTCGAGACGGCCTGCGCAAAGATTTCCACACCGATGTCGATCCGCGTGCTTGGGTCGCAGCAGAGCCCGAGATCGACGAAGTGACGCTTCGCGCTCGTGTGCTCGAGGCGGTGGCCAAGCACTACGACGACAAGTCGCAGCGTTACGGTGCCGAGCTCATGCAGCATCTCGAGAAAGACGTCATGTTGCGTACGCTCGATCAGCACTGGCGTGAGCATCTGGCCGCCATGGATTACCTGCGTCAGGGTATTCATCTGCGCAGTTACGCGCAGAAAGACTATCGCTACGAATATCGGCGTGAGGCGTACGAGCTCTTCAGCAGCATGCTCGATCGCGTCAAGTTCGATACCGCCTCGTTGCTCGCCCGCATCGAAGTTCGCAGCGAGGCCGATCTGCAGCGCGAAGAAGAAGAGCGTCAAAGAAAGCTGCTCGCGGCCCTGCAGGCGCAGCATGCTGAGGCTCAATCGCCGCTCGGCGCTGCTCAGCCTGAGGCAGGGGAGACTGCCGCGGGAGAGCGAGCCGCCGCGGCGCCCGTCGTACGCGGTGAGCGCAAGGTCGGTCGAAACGAGCCGTGTCCCTGCGGGTCGGGTCGTAAATACAAGCAGTGCCACGGCGCGCTCGAATCCTGAGCGCAGCCGTCGACAAACCGCGTATCGTCGTCGTAGCCGGGGCGCTGCTCGACGAGCTAGGTCGAGTGCTCATCGCGGCGCGACCGCCCGGAAAGCACATGACCGGTCGCTGGGAATTTCCCGGGGGCAAGATCGCCGACGGCGAATCACCCGAGACGGCGCTACGCCGAGAGCTTCGCGAGGAGCTTGGCATCGAGGTGCATCGATGTCGCTTCGAGATGTCGTTCGTCCATGCGTATCCCGATCGCGAGGTCGAGTTGCTTTTCCATGTGGTCGAGGCTTGGAGTGGAACGCCCGAGTCGCTCGAGGGTCAGGCGCTGCGCTGGGTGCCGATTGCGGCGCTCGGCGGCGAAGATATCCTCGAAGCGGACCTGCCGTTCATACGTACTTTGCAGCGGCACGTCGGCAGCGCAAGATAGTGCGATGAATATCGTAACGTCATGGGCCACTTCGGCCTCCGGTGAGCGAATCGAAGCGCGTAGCCCTCGTAGCGGTGAAATCGATTTCGCGTTCCATGCGCCGACCTCGGAAGAGTTGAAGGCTCGACTTTCGAGCCTGCGCGCGGGGCAGCGTCGTTGGCGTGCGCGGCCACTCGATGAGCGCATCGCGATTCTTCGTCGCTGGCGTGCCGAATGGGTCGCCCGACAGCCGGCGATCATCGACGCTTTGGCGCAAGATACCGGACGATTTCTGATCGCCACGAGCGAGGTCATGACGGTCGCAGGGATGATCGATCGCTGGACCGCGCTCGTGCCCTCGCTCGCCGTCGAAGAAGAGGCGAAATCGGCGAGCTTGCCGCAGATCTCCTACCGGTCGCAGTACGTGCCCTATGGGCTCGTCGGAATCATCAGTCCCTGGAACTTCCCGGCGACGCTGTGCTTCATCGATGCGATCCCGGCTTTGCTCGCAGGCTGCGCGGTCTTCATCAAGCCGAGCGAAGTCACACCGCGCTTCGTGGGCCCCGCTCTCGAGTCCATCGCTGCCGTGCCCGAGCTCGCCGAGGTGTTGCTGCTGCAGCCGGGCGGCCGGCAGACCGGTGAGCAGCTCGTCGAGAGTGTCGATGTCGTGTGTTTCACGGGCAGCGTGGCGACGGGGCGACTCGTCGCCGCCAATGCCGCGCGTCATTTCATCCCGGCCTTTCTCGAGTTGGGGGGTAACGATCCGCTCATCGTCACGGCGACGGCTGATCTTGAGCGTGCGACCGATGTGGCGCTGCGCTCGACCTGTCTCGCAACGGGTCAAGCGTGTCAGAGCATCGAGCGTGTCTACGTCGATCGAAAAATATTCGAACCGTTCGTCGCGCGGCTCGTCGAGAAGGCGAAGGCCGTCGAGCCCAACTGGCCCGACATCCATCAAGGCACGATCGGCCCCTTCATTTTCGGTAAGCAGGCCGATGTGGTCGCTGCGCAGATCGCCGATGCAGTCTCGAAAGGTGCGCGAGTGCTCTGCGGAGGTCAGATCGAAGACCACGGCGGCAAGTGGCTGCGGCCGACGGTGCTCGTCGACGTCGACCATCGAATGAGCATCATGACCGAAGAAACTTTCGGACCTGTCATTCCCGTCATGGCGTTCGATCGCATCGATGACGCCGTGACGCTCGCGAACGAGGGCGTCTACGGACTCTCGGCGGGTGTGATCGCCGGTACGCTCGAGGAGGCCGAAGCGATCGGTCGACGCATCGATGCGGGCGGCATCAGCCTCAACGACGGCTCGCTCACGGCGCTTTGTCACGAAATGGAAAAACACTCGTTCAAGCTGTCGGGTATGGGCGGATCACGCATGGGGCCGGCCGGCTATCTGCGCTTCTTCCGCCGCAAAGTGCTGATCCGTCAGCACGGACAACCGGCTACCATCGCGAGCGTCGCCGAATCGAATCTCAGTAAAGGAAAGACTCCATGAGCAACCAAGACCTCGGTCTCCCCGAAATCAAAATCGACTCCGCCAGCCTCTATCGGGAGGACGTATTCACCGATCGTCGAGCCGGAACGCTGCGTCGCATGATCCCGGTCCTGACCGACGGCTCACCCGATGCGTCGCGACCGGTGCTTTGGCTGGGTCAGACGCAGCTCATGACGCCGGGTGGTGTGTTGCCGCTCGGTTTCGAAATCGAGGCCAAAGATCTGGCCGAGGCCATCGAGAAGTTTCCGGATGCCGTCAAGAAAGCCCTCGAAGATGCGATCGAGGAAGCGCAGCAGATGCGCCGTGAGGCCGCGTCCCGCATCGTAGTGCCTGAGTCAGGCGCCGCGCTCGGTCAGACGCTCGGCGGCAAGATCAAGATGCCCTAACCGTCCGCGACCTGACGGTAAATTTCGGCAAACTCGGTCTGCGACTTCACGCAGACCGAGAGATCTTTGAGCAGCCCGTCGTGCAAGTCGTAGATCCAGCCATGGATCTCGAGCGCCTTGCCGCGATCCCATGCGCTTTGCACGATCGTGGTTTGCCCCACGTTGAGCACTTGCTCGATGACGTTGAGCTCGCAGAGGCGGCGAAGGCGAGTCATCTCGTCCGGGAGTTCGGCGAGGCGTGCGTGATGCTTCTTCATCACGTCCTGCACGTGTCGAAGCCAGTTGTCGATGAGCCCCAGTCGATCGTTGCGCATCGCGGCGTGCACACCACCGCATCCGTAGTGGCCGCAGACGATCACGTGTTCGACGTCGAGGACATCTACGGCGTACTGCAACACCGAGAGGCAATTAAGATCAGTGTGCACGACGACGTTTGCCACGTTGCGGTGCACGAAGAGTTCACCGGGCAGCAAGCCGACGATTTCATTGGCTGGCACTCGGCTGTCGGCGCAGCCGATCCAGAGGTAATCGGGCGATTGCTGCCCCACCAGCTTTTCGAAAAAGGCCGGATCTTGCGCCGTGATCTCTGCCGACCACTCGCGGTTGCGATCGAAAAGCGGCTTCAGGCTGCGCATGGGGCGAGGCTCTCCAGATCAGTGGTGTTCATTCCGCAGCGTCATTCTGCGGCGATAGGCTCGCCTGCCGGGCCTAAGATCTTCGGTCGATCAGGCCGCAGCGTGCGTGCAAAGAATTGCACGACGGTTTCATACGCGTGCGGGCCCGTCGAGCTGAAGCGCAACAAGGCATGCTTGCTACCGGGGTAGGGCATGACCTCGAAGGGCTTGCGCAGATCCTGTAGTCGCTTGAAGAGTGCCGTGCTGTGCGTGAAGAGCACATTGTCGTCTGCCATGCCGTGCATGATGAGCAGCGGACCGGCGAGGTGATCCGCGTGGGTCATGACGTTGCCCTCGCGATACCCCTCCGGGTTGTTCTCGGGTGTACCCATGTAACGTTCGGTGTAATGGGTGTCGTAGAGGCGCCAGTCGGTGACGGGCGCGCCAGAAACGCCAGCCGCGAAATGGCCCGGCGCCTTAACCATGCTCATCAGCGCCATGTAACCGCCGTAACTCCAGCCGAACACGCCGATGCGCGTGCCGTCCACGAAGGGCAGCGTGCGCAGAAAATCGACGCCCCGCACCTGATCTTCGACTTCGACCGTACTCATACGGCGATAGAGCGCGCCTTCGAATGCACGACCTCGAAACGCCGAGCCGCGGTTATCGACGGTGAACACCACGTATCCCTGTTGCGCGAGATATTGTCGAAAGAGGCCGCCCCAGGCTTTGCGAACGTTTTGCACGCCGGGCCCGCCATAGACTTCGACGATGACGGGATAGCGGCGACCCTGCTGCATCCCGACAGGACGCGTGAGCTGGTAATGCAGCGTCTGTCCATCGCTCGCCTTCAGCGTGCCGAACTCGGTCGGTTGATGCAGCGGTAGGTAGGGCGCGTACGGATGAGTGTCATCCAGTCGATTGGCGACGAGCACGTCGATGAGGCTGCCATCCGTCCGTCGCAAGCTCAGCGAGGGCGGAGCGTCCGGCGTCGAGAAGGTATCCAGCCAATATTTTCCGTCAGACGACAAACTGTTCGCATGCCAACCTGCTTCGCGGCTGAGCCGCTTGATTCCGCTCTCGATACCCGTCGCGTCGGAGGGCCCGTCTAGCGGTGCTACGTAGAGATGTCGTTCGAGCGGCGTATCGCGATTGGCCGTGAAAAAGACAAGGCCTCGCGCTTCGTCGACCGTCTCGATGGCGCGCTCGCGAGCACTGCCGGCGACCATCCACGGACCTGCCGTGATGGGCCTCAACAGTCTGCCGTCGTAATCGAAGAGATAGAGATGGTCATAGCCGCTGCGCGCAGACGACCAGATGAATGCAGGGCGCTGCTTCAAAAACGTCAGTTCGTCGTGGAGGTCGACCCAGGTGTCGCTGCGCTCTTCGATCAGCAGTCGACCCGCGCCCGAGCTTGCATCGACCCGCCAGAGCTGCAGTAATTTTTGATCGCGGGGTTGACGCTGAACGGCAAGCGCCGACGAGTCGGGAAACCAATTGACCCGCGCGAGGTAGCCGTCGCCTGCCGAGGCGGCGGGCAGTTCGCGATCGGTGGCTTGATCGAGATCATGGACGAAGAGGTCGACGCGAGCATTGGGGCGACCCGCCGCCGGATATCGTTGACGAATGACCTTGACCGTTTCGGCATAGATTTCGAAGCGCTCGACTTCGTCGACCGTCGATTCGTCGACGCGGGTGTAGGCGATGCGGCGCTCGTTGGGAGACCACCAATAACCGGTGCTGCGATCCATCTCTTCCTGCGCGATGAACTCGGCGACGCCGAAGGAGAGCAGACCGCCCCCAGCTCGGGTGATCGCAAGCTCGCGCCCCGTCGACAGCTCGAACACGAACAAGTTTTGATCGCGCACGTAACTGACATAGCGACCCCGCGGTGAGAACCGCGCATCGGTTTCGGCGGCGGGCGTCGACGTGAGACGACGCACTGCCGCAGCCGCCGAGGCGGCGCGCAGATCGTAGAGATAAAGGTCTCCCGAGAGCGGAATGAGCAGATAGCGCGAGTTAGGCGAGAACTCGTATTCGACGATGCCGGCGAGTGACGAGGTTCGAGCGCGTTCGCGTCGCGCTTCTTCTTCAGCCGAGAGCTTGCCCTCATCGGCGACGAGCGCGGCCGAATCGACGAGCAGTCGGGTACGTCGGGTGGAGGTGTCGTAGGCCCAAATGTCGAGTCGGTCTTTCGCGTCGGGTTTGCCTTGCAGGTAGGTGACGAGCTTGCCGTCGGGCGAGAACCTCGCGCCGCGCAAAGATGGCCCGGAGAGGTCCGGCGCGGCGAAGAGCCGGTCGATGGTGAGGCGCTGTGGCGTCGCGGCCGAGGCGGTAGCCGACAAGGCGAGGGCGGTCAGTGCGATCGCCCCGAGGAACCGTGATTTCAAAGTGCTGCACATCATGCGTAGGTGTCCAGTAACATGCGTCATCCAGATGAAACCCAGTGTAGAGAGGAATATGTCCCATCGCCACCCGCGACGCTTCGCGCTCGCCACCGCTCTGCTCGTCACGCTCACCACCCAGACTGCCATGCCTGAAAACAAAGCTTCCTCCGCCTCGCTGTCCTACCCGACCGTGACGCGGGGTTCGGTCGTCGATGTCTATCACGGCAAGTCGGTCGCCGACCCGTACCGCTGGCTCGAGCAGCCCGATGCACCGGCTACTCGCGAGTTCGTGGCCACGCAAAACGCGCTCGCCAAGCCTTGGCTCGAGTCGCTTCCTCAGCGTGCCTGGATCCAAAAGCGTCTGACCGAGCTCTGGAATTTCGAGCGAGTCGGTGTGCCGCGCAAGAAGGGCGGCAAGTATTTCTTTGTCCGTAACGACGGACGACAGAATCAGAGCGTGCTATACGTCGCCGACTCGCTTCAGGGCAAGCCGCGCGTGCTCTTCGATCCGAATGCCGCGAGCCGTGATGCGACCGTCGCGCTCGCGCGGTACGAGCCATCGCCCGATGGCAGTCTCATCGCCTATTCGTTATCCGATGGTGGCACCGACTGGGAGATCTGGAAGTTCCGTCGGACCTCTGATGGCGTCGATCTGCCCGACGAACTTCGCTTCACGAAATTCTGGGAGCTCTCATGGGCGCCCGATGGCTCCGGCGTGTACTACAGTCGCTACCCGCGTCGCGCCGACGATGCGTCGCGCGGAGACGATCAAGGTCAGCCGGTCGTCCACTTCCATCGACTCGGCGACGCGCAAGAGCGCGACGCCGAAATCTACCGTGTGACGAATCACCCGCGCCGCGCACCGACGGCCAGCGTCTCGGACGACGGTCGTTGGCTCTTCGTGTCGATGTTCGACGGTTATCGAACCAATGGTATCGATCTCATCGACCTGCGCGATCCTAAAGCGCCACCGCGTACGCTCTTCGGTGCGTGGGATGCTCGTTACTCCATCATCGGCAGCGAGGGTGACACGATCTACGTCGTCACCACGAACAATGCGCCGCAAAGCCGAGTGATCGCCGTCGATGCACGCGATCCGTCACCCCAAAAATGGCGTGAGCTCGTTCCGCAAGATACGCTCGCGCTCGATGAGGCGAGCTTTGTCGGTGGCCGCATCATCGTGCGCTACGTGCGTGATGCGCATGGCGTCGCCCGAGTCTTCGATCGTAACGGGCGCGCGCTCGGTGATGTGCCCGTTCCGGGGCTCGGCACGCTCGCGGGGTTCGGCGGCAACGCCACCGACACCGAAACTTTCTTCGCCTACGCCGATTATCTTCGGCCCGGTCAGGTGATGCGCCTCGATCTCGCCGACCTGTCGACGAGTGTCTGGCGGGCGCCTGCCTTCGGTGCCGACACCTCGCATTACGTGACCCGACAGGTGTTCTACACCAGCAAAGACGGCACACGCGTTCCGATGTTCATCACGCACCATCGCGATCTCGTGAAGAACGGCGAGGCACCGACGCTGCTTTATGGATACGGCGGTTTCAATGTATCGGTGACACCGACCTTCCGACCCACCGTGATCACCTGGCTCGAAATGGGCGGCATTTACGTCGAAGCGAATCTGCGTGGCGGTGGTGAGTACGGTGAGCCCTGGCACGAGGCAGGCACCAAGACTCGCAAACAAAACGTGTTCGACGATTTCATCGCAGCCGCCGAATATCTCATTCGCGACGGTTACACCAATCCGCGGCGACTCGCTATTTCTGGTCGTAGCAACGGAGGCTTGCTCGTCGGTGCGACGCTGCTGCAACGACCCGATCTGTTCGCCGCTGCGCTGCCGGGTGTGGGTGTGCTCGACATGCTCCGTTATCACACGGCCAGTGCCAATGCGCGCCAGTGGTCTTCGGACTACGGACTCTCGGAAGATCCGACCGAGTTCAACGCCTTGCTTGCGTACTCGCCGGTACACAACGTGAAGCCCGGCACCTGCTATCCGCCGACGCTCATCACGACGGCCGATCGTGACGATCGAGTCGTGCCCTGGCACAGCTACAAGTTTGCTGCGGCATTGCAGCATGGGCAGGGCTGTCCATCACCGATCCTGCTCCGCGTCGAAACCCGGGCGGGGCACGGCGCAGGCAAGCCGACGTGGATGCAGATCGAAGATTTCGCAGACCAGTGGGCGTTCGCTGCGGCGATGCTCGGT
>CAZRFN010000021.1:0-35779 GCA_964599335.1 uncultured Acidibacter sp.
ATGGCGCTCGAGCGCGAGCGCGGCATCACCATCAAGGCGCAGAGCGTCACGCTCTATTACAACGCGGCCGACGGTCAGCGTTACCAACTGAACCTCATCGATACCCCGGGGCATGTCGACTTCTCCTACGAAGTGTCGCGCTCACTGGCCGCCTGTGACGGTGCCTTGCTCGTGGTCGATGCGTCGCAGGGCGTCGAAGCGCAGAGCGTCGCCAACTGTTATACCGCGATCGAGCAGGGGATCGAGGTGTTGCCGGTCATCAATAAAATCGATCTGCCGTCGGCCGACGCGCCGAAGGTCATCCGCGAGATCGAAGAAATCATCGGTATCGATGCTCAAGACGCCATCCGCGTCTCGGCGAAGACGGGTGAGAACGTGCCTGAGCTTCTCGAGGCGATCGTCGCGCGCATTCCGGCGCCGAAGGGTGACCCTGAGGCGCCGTTGCAGGCGCTGATCATCGATTCGTGGTTCGACAACTATATGGGTGTCGTCTCATTGGTGCGCGTCGTCAACGGTACGCTGCGCGCCGGCGACAAGATCCGTGTGATGTCCACGGGTCGGGCCTGGCTCGTCGACAAGCTCGGTCGTTTCACGCCGAAGTCGATGGTTGCGCCTCAGCTCAGCGCGGGCGAAGTGGGTTTCGTCGTCGCGGGCATCAAAGAGATCGATGGCGCGCCCGTCGGCGACACCATCACCCAAGAGAACAAGCCTTGTTCGGCGCCGCTGCCGGGGTTCAAGCAGGTGCAGCCGCGTGTATTCGCGGGGCTCTTTCCGGTGAATGCCGACGACTACGAGGCGTTTCGCGATGCACTCGCCAAGCTTCGCCTGAATGATTCGGCGCTGCACTACGAGCCCGAGGTGTCTGGCGCGCTAGGGTTCGGCTTCCGCGTCGGATTCTTGGGCTTATTGCACATGGACATCGTGCAGGAGCGCCTCGAGCGCGAGTACGACCTCGATCTCATCACGAGCGCGCCGACCGTGGTCTACGAGGTGGGGCTGACCGACGGTACGAGCGAATACGTCGATAACCCCGCTAAATTGCCGCCGCCCAACAAGGTGGTGGAGATTCGCGAGCCCATCATCGTTGCCAATATTTTGGTGCCGCCTGATTACGTCGGTGGCGTGCTGCAGCTGTGTACCGAAAAGCGTGGCACACAAAAGAAAATGCAGTATCTCGCGAACCAGGTATCGCTACAGTACGAGCTGCCGCTCGCGGAAGTCGTGCTCGATTTCTTCGATCGACTGAAGTCAGCGAGCCGTGGCTATGCGTCATTCGATTACGAGTTCAGTCACTTCCAGGCAGCGCCCTTGTCGAGACTCGACATCCTCATCAACGGCGACAAAGTCGATGCGCTCTCGATCATCGTTCACAAGGACAACGCCTATCATCGCGGTCGTGAGCTCGTCGACAAGATGCAAGAGCTCATCCCGAGACAGATGTTCGAGGTTGCCGTTCAGGCGGCCATCGGAACGCATGTCATCGCTCGCGCCACCGTCAAGGCGCTACGCAAGAACGTGCTCGCCAAGTGCTATGGCGGCGACATCAGCCGCAAGCGCAAGCTCCTCGAGAAACAGAAAGAGGGCAAGAAGCGCATGAAGCAGGTGGGTTCGGTGGAAATTCCGCAGGAAGCCTTCCTCGCGGTGCTCAAGGTCGGTCGGAAGTAATCCTATGCTCGAACTGCTGATCTCTACCCTGGCACTCCTCGCGGTGCCTGTGGCTATCCTTTGCGTGATCGACGACTGGTTCGTTCGTCCGGGTCGACAGCTCGTGCTCAAAGACGGTCAGCCGACTCCTGATCCGCTCATCATGCGTGTGCTGTATGGCGCGCTACCGATTTTGGTGATCGCCTGGTTCTTCCAGCTGATGTCGGCGCAGCGTGCCGACTTCAGCCTCGTGCTGATTCTCATCACGTTTGCTTCGGGCGTGGTGTGGGCCGTCGATCATTGGGTGCTCGCACCGCGTCGACGTGCGGCCGCTCGAGCGGCCGATCGCGAGATCGAGTCGCTGCAGTTACCCGGAACGGTCGACTACGCACGCAGTTTTTTCCCGGTGATGGCGGTGCTGCTCGTGCTGCGCTCGTTTTTCTACGAGCCGTATCGAATCCCGTCGGACTCGATGATGCCGACCCTGCTCGACGGCGATTTCATTCTGGTCAACAAATACGCCTACGGCGTACGTCTGCCGGTGGTGCATCGCAAGGTGCTCGAGATCGGCGCCCCCGAGCGGGGTGATGTAGCCGTGTTTCGCTTTCCGGCCGACCCTGCGGTCAATTACGTCAAGCGCGTAGTCGGCGTGCCCGGTGATCTCGTCGAGGTGCGTAACGATCAACTCATCATCAACGGCACGCCGGTGCCGCTCGTGCAGCAGGGGCGGTACGAGGACGGTTGTTATCAGAACATGCGCATCGCCGAAGAGACGCTCGATGGGCGTCGGCATGGCGTGCTGCATTGTCTGAGCTCCGACATGCTCGCGGTGCCGCCGCTGCCTTCGTGCAATCGCAGTATCCCGCAGGGCTACATCTGTAACGAGTCCACCGCCGGCATCAACCCCGATCTCGGCGATCGCGTGATGCAAGTGCCGGAAGGGCAGTACCTCATGGTCGGTGACAACCGCGACAACAGCTCAGATGGTCGCGTCTGGGGATTCGTCGATGAGTCTCTGCTCGTCGGTCGGGCGAGTGCGATCTGGTTCAACTGGGACCTGCAGCGCAGCGGCGGTCCCGACTGGTCCCGAATCTTCACGAGAATCGAGTGAGCGTGCAGCGTCCCGACTGGCCATCGCGCTGGTTGCAGAAATCTTTGAGCTATGAGGCGAAAGATCTTTCGCTATTCACGGCGGCGCTCACGCATCGCAGCGCGGCTGGGCGAAACAACGAACGACTCGAATTCTTGGGCGACGCCGTCCTCAACATGCTGGTCGCTGAGCTGCTTTATGCGCGTTTTCCCGAGGCGGACGAGGGCGATCTCAGCCGTCTGCGCGCGAGCCTCGTGAGTGCCGAGCCGCTCGCGGGTCTTGCACATCAGATGGGTCTCGGCGAAGAGCTCAAGCTCGGCTCGGGCGAGCTCAAGACGGGCGGTTTCCGTCGGCAGTCGATTTTGGCCGATGCGTTCGAGGCGACGATTGGAGCCGTCTATCTCGACGGTGGTTTCGATGCCGCTCGCACTCTCGTACATCGATTATGGATGCCGCTCGTCGAAGCCTTGCCGCAGGCGTCTGCGCTCAAAGATCCGAAGACGCGGCTTCAAGAGTGGCTGCAGTCGCGCGGTCACGGCTTACCGGTTTATATCGTCGAACAGGTCGAGGGTGAACCGCATGCGCAGCACTTTACGGTGCGTTGCGATGTTGCGGCGCTCGATGTGTCGACCCATGGCGAAGGGTCGAGTCGACGCAAGGCAGAACAGGAGGCCGCGCAACGTGTCCTCGAGAAAATCGAGGTGAAGGCATGACGGACGAGGCAGCTCAAACAGAATTCAAGGCGGGCTTTGCCGCGCTCGTCGGGCGCCCGAACGTGGGCAAGTCGACCTTGCTCAATGCGCT
Organism: uncultured Acidibacter sp.; assembly: GCA_964599335.1. Taxonomy (GTDB): domain Bacteria; phylum Pseudomonadota; class Gammaproteobacteria; order Steroidobacterales; family Steroidobacteraceae; genus UBA964. Next base: position 3,539 of record CAZRFN010000021.1, read on the forward strand.
CGTCGGCGAGAAGCTCTCGATCGTCACGCCGCGGCCGCAGACCACGCGCCACCGCATCGTGGGTCTCGTCAATCGTCCGGGTCTGCAGATCGCCTTCGTCGATACGCCGGGTTTGCACGCCGGCGGCAAGCGTGCGCTCAATCGCGCGATGAATCGTACGGCGGCCTCGGCCTTGGTCGATGCCGACCTCGTCGTGTTCGTCGTCGAGGGTTTGCGTTGGACCGAAGAAGACGAAGCAGTGATGCAGCGTATTCGGGACAGCGGTCGTCCGGCCATCGCGGTGGTGAGCAAGGCCGATCTCGCACGCCCTCGCGAGAGTCTGCTGCCGTTCATTCAGCAGCTCGCCGAGTGTCATCCGTTCCGTGCCATCGTGCCGGTATCGGCGGCGCGTCAAGAAAATCTCGAAGAGCTCGTGTCGGTGATCGGTCGCGAGTTGCCGCAGTCGCCTCAGCTTTTCGACGAAGCGGATCGCACCGATCGCGATCTGCGTTTTCGCATCACGGAAATCATTCGCGAAAAACTGACTCTCGAGCTCAATCAGGAAGTGCCGTATGGCATCGCCGTCGAGATCGAGCGTATGGAGCGCGAGGTCGATCAGGGTAGCGAGCGCGACGTGATCCACGCCGTGATCTGGGTCGACCGGGAAGGTCAAAAACCCATCGTAATCGGTGCGGGAGGCGCTCGGTTAAAGCGCGTCGGCAGTTCGTCGCGTCGCGAGATCGTCGCGCTACTTGGCCATCGCTGCCATCTCGAGCTTTGGGTGAAGGTGCGCGAGAACTGGGCCGACAACGCTCAGGCGCTGCGCACACTCGGACTCGAGTAACGGGCGATCATGGGCAAGGGTGGCCGTCGGGTTGATCTCGCGCCGCTGTACGTGCTGCATCACCGTCCGTGGCGCGACACGAGCCGTATGCTCGATGTGTTCACACGAGACCATGGGCGTCTGACGCTCTTCGCCCGTGGCGTGCGCGGACCGAAGTCCCGCTCCGCGTCGTTGTTACAGCCGTTCCGGTTGTTGCTCGCCTCCTGGAGTGGCAGCGGCGATGCGGGGCAGCTGACGCAAGTCGAAGCGGCCGGTGTTCGCGACACCGAGGAGTCGGTCAAGCCGCTACCGGCGGCCGCGCTGCTCAGCGCCTGGTATCTCAACGAGCTCGTGTTGAAGCTCACCACGCGCCACGATCCCCAGCCCTTGGTGTTCGACCTGTATCACGAGAGTCTCGGCCGCTTGCGGGCGGGCGAGGAGATCGCAGCCGTGCTGCGTCGTTTCGAGCGACAGTTGCTCGATCTGCTTGGCTACGGGGTCGAGTTCCGTAGCGAAGCGCGCGAGGGTCAGGCGCTCAAGGACGATGCGTATTATCATTTCCACCCTGAACTCGGCTTCACCGAAGTATCGGGCGGCGCGCAGCAGGGCACGGTCTTTCGGGGTCGTGATCTGCTCGGTATCGCCGAAGACCGATACGACGATGCAGCGGTGCTCGAGACGGCGCGTAGCGTGCTGCGTGCAGGTCTCGATCACGCGCTTGAGGGACGTGACTTGCGCACGCGAGCGGTGGCGCGAGCGGTGATCGGGCGACGTCGCAACAAGGAGACCTAAGGCGTCATGACAGGGACCATCGAACTCGGCGTCAATATCGACCATGTGGCGACGTTGCGTCAGGCGCGGCGAGGTCGCGAACCGAGCCCCGTCGAGGCGGCACTCATCGCCGAACAATCGGGTGCCGACAACATCACGCTGCACCTGCGAGAAGACCGTCGTCATATCCAAGATGCCGACGTCGAAGCGCTGCGGCCTTTGCTCAAGACGCGCATGAATCTCGAGATGGCCGTCACCGACGAAATGATCGCCATTGCGCGGCGCATTCGCCCCGCAGACTGCTGCCTCGTGCCGGAGCGTCGTGCGGAGATCACGACCGAAGGCGGGCTCGATGTGGTCGGTCAGATCGGTCGTCTGCGCGAGAGTTGCGCCTTGCTCGCGGCGACCGGCATTCGGGTGGCGCTCTTCATCGACCCCGAGCCTGCGCAGATCGAAGCGACCGTTCGAGTGGGCGCACCCGTCATCGAGTTGCACACGGGTCGTTATTGCGACGCGACGGGAGAAGAGCAGGCCCGCGAGCTCGAACGGCTACGGGCCGGCGCGCGACTCGCCAAGACCTTCGGTCTCGAAGTGCATGCGGGGCATGGTCTCAACTACGAGAACGTGACGCCCGTCGCGGCCATTCCGGAAATCGTCGAACTCAATATCGGCCATGCCATCGTAGGTCGAGCCATTTTTGCGGGATTACCCGCAGCGGTGCGTGACATGAAGGCAATCATGCTGGCGGCACGCTCATGACCGTACTCGTCTTCGACATCGAAACGGTTCCCGATATCGAGCTCGGCCGTGCGGTGCTCGGTCTCGAGGGCTTGTCGGACGGTCAGATCGCCAAGGCGATGTTCGCCCATGCGCGTCAGCATGGGGGGAGCGAGTTTTTGCCGCACGAGCAGCATCGCATCGTCGCGATCTCTTGTGTGCTGCGTCGCGGTGACACCCTCAAGGTTTGGAGTCTCGGCGATCTCGGTTCCGACGAACGTGAGCTCGTCACGCGTTTCTTCGAGGGAATCGATCGATACACGCCGACGCTCGTCTCCTGGAACGGAGGCGGGTTCGATTTGCCCGTGCTGCATTACCGCGCGCTCAAGCATAGCGTCGTGGCTCGCCGCTATTGGGAAAACGGCAGCGAAGATCAAAGTTTTCGGTTCAATAATTATCTCAGCCGCTATCACGAGCGCCATACCGACCTCATGGACGTGCTGTCGGGGTTCCAGCCCAGGGCGAAGGCGAGCCTCTCCGATATGGCCTATCTGCTCGGCCTGCCGGGCAAGCTCGGATTCTCGGGAGACAAGGTTTGGGGCGCTTACGCCGACGGTAACCTCGAAGGCATCCGACGCTATTGCGAGACCGATGTGCTCAATACGTGGCTCGTCTATCTGCGCTATCAGCTGATGCGCGGGCATATCGATGCCACGGAACTCGCCTCCGAAGAGGCGAGAGTGCGTGAGTTGCTCTCGTCTTCGAGCGAGCCGCACTTCAAAGAGTTTCTCGCGGCCTGGCGGCAGCAGAGCGCGTGAGTCGGGGCGCGAAACCGCCGGGCCCGCCCGAGGAGGGCTGTGTCGCGGCGCTCAATCATGATGGCGAGGGCGTGCTCAGAGGCACGAAGACTGTGTTCGTGCCGGGTGCCTTGCCGGGTGAGCGCATCGTGTTCCAGCGTGTTCGGCGACATCGGCAGCACGATGAAGGGGCACTCGTCGACGTGCTCGAGCGATCGCCTTTGCGAGTCGAGCCCAAGTGCGCGCACTTCGGCCTCTGCGGGGGCTGCGCCATGCAGCATCTCGATCCGTCGGCTCAGTTGGCCGCCAAACAATCGGAGCTCGCCGAATCCCTGTCGCGTATCGGACGCGTCGAGCCTGCGCGCTGGCTCGAGCCGCTCGCGGGTCCCGTTTGGAATTACCGTCGTCGTGCGCGTCTCGGTGCGAAGTGGGTACCCAAACGCGGACGGGTGTTGGTGGGGTTTAGGGAGCGCCAAAAGCCTTACGTGGCGGCGCTCGAGCGTTGCGAAGTGTTGGCGGCGCCCCTCGACGCCTTGATCACGCCGCTCTCCGAACTTTTGACCGGGCTCGAGGCTCGGGTGTCGATTCCGCAGATCGAAGCGGCGGTGGGCGACGATGGGGTTCTGCTCGTTTTCCGCAACTTGGTCGAGCTCGGTGAGGTGGACCGCGCGGCGCTACTCGATTTCGGTAGGGCTCATCGGGTGCGCATTTGTCTGCAGCCGGGTGGGCTCGACAGCGTGATCTCGCTCGATGGGTCGTCGACCACGCTCGAATACCGACTGCCCGAAGAAAATCTTCGATTCGAATTTCGGCCGACCGATTTCGTACAAGTGAATGGTGAAATGAACCGCGCGCTCGTGCGACGTGCCATCGAGCTACTCGAACTCGAGCCCGAGCATCGCGTGCTCGATCTCTTTTGCGGGCTCGGAAATTTCACGCTGCCCATCGCGCGTCGCGTACGTGAGGTCGTCGGCATCGAAGGGGAGGCGGGGCTCGTCGCCCGCGCTCGTCGCAACGCCGAGATCAATGAATTGACCCATGCGAGTTTTCACGTCGCGAACCTGGCCGAGCCGGAGGGCGGCTCGTCGGCACTCGTCGGTCGTTTCGATCGCATCCTGCTCGATCCGCCCCGGGCGGGCGCCATCGAGGTGCTACCGCGACTCGTCAAACTCGGTGCGACGCGCATGGTGTATGTCTCGTGTCATCCGGGCACACTGGCGAGGGACGTGGGTGTGCTCTGCAGTGAGCATGGCTATCGACTCACTGCCGCCGGTGTGGTCGATATGTTCCCGCACACGACGCACGTTGAGTCGATAGCCGTTCTGGAGGTGGATCGATGACGCTCGGACCGTTGATGATCGATCTCGAGGGGACGGTGTTGCAGCCTTTGGAGCGCGAGTTGCTGCAGCATCCGCTTGTCGGCAGCGTGATTCTTTTTGCACGCAATTACGCCGACCCCGCGCAGTTGCAGCAGCTCGTCGCGGATATTCACGCCGTGCGTTCTCCCGCTCTCATCGTGGGCGTCGATCACGAGGGTGGGCGTGTGCAACGCTTTCGCGAAGGGTTCTCTCGTTTGCCGCCGGCGCGTCGCATCGGTCACGAATATGACGCCTCGCCGCGCGGAGGTCTCGCACTCGCCCGTGAGCTCGGATGGTTGATGGCCGCCGAGCTTCGCGAAGTGGGCGTCGATCTGTCCTTCGCGCCCTGCGTGGATCTCGACTTCGGTGTGAGCGAGGTCATCGGCGATCGATCGTTCCACGCCGATGCGGGGGTCGTCGGTGAGCTCGCCGTGGCGTACATGCACGGCATGCGCGCCGCTGGCATGGTCGCCACCGCCAAACATTTTCCGGGGCATGGGGCCGTGGTCGCCGATTCGCATCACGCCTTGCCCGTCGATCGACGCAGCTTGGCCGATCTCGAGCCCGATATCCGTCCTTACCGCGTGCTCATCGAGAATGGGCTCGCCGGTGTGATGGTCGCGCACGTGCTCTACCCCGAGATCGACGACGTGCCGGCGAGTGCCTCACGACGCTGGATCCGCGGTTATCTGCGCAATGAGTTGCGCTTCCAGGGTGTGGTCTTCGCCGATGATCTCTCCATGGCGGGTGCGGCGGCCGTGGGCGGGATCGTCGAGCGCGCCGAGCGTGCGCTCGCAGCGGGCTGCGACGTACTACCGGTCTGCAATCACCGCGAGAGCGTGATCGCCTTGCTCGAAGGGTGGAAGCCCGAGGACGATGCGGCCGCGGCGCTGCGTCGGATTCGGCTGCGGGGTAAAGGTGCCGGGCCTACTGGTCGGTTGCGAGAGTCGGCCGAGTGGCTCGCCGCGCAACGCGCGTTCGAACGTTGCGCCGCGCCGCCTGATCTAAAACTCGCCTGAGCGTTATCGACCGCCGGGCGTGACGACGGCGATCACGCCGATGCCCGGGTGGTCGTAATAATTTTTTTCGTTGAAGCGAATGCGCCGCAGCTCGTTCATTTGCTGCGCAGCGCCGCCTTCTGGCGTGTAACGCAGGTTCATGCCGAAATGCAGGAGCGAACCCCGCTCGAGTAAAAAACTGCCGGAAAGCCCCGGCACTTGCAGGCCGAGTTGGTCGATGGGCAGCCCGTTGCGCGAACCCCAGGTGCTCGCCGTTTGCGTCCAGCCGGTGTGCGCGAGCACGCGGTAACCGCTTGCCGCGAGTTTTTGACGCGCGCCGCTCAACTGCAGTTTGGCCGCAGGCAGGGGACCGAGATAGCGCGCGACCTGCGCAGCACCGGAGGCGGCATCGCCCGATGCGGCGCGTGGAGGCGCTGCGCCGGGCTCGCCTTCGCGGGCGCCATTCGTTCGGAAAATGATGACCTCGACGTGATACGTGGAGGCGCCGGCCCCTTGAGCGTGTGAGGGCGACCCTCCGATGACCCAGAGGACGAGCAGGCAGGGCAGCAGCCAGAGTCTTTGCATGCGCCTATGTTAGCCGAGCGGCCTCAGTTCGTTGAGGTGAGCTTGCCGAGCAAAAGAGCCACGAATTCGTAACGCTCGGCCTCGTCGTCGAGTTCGCGGGACACCCGGAGCTTGAGAGGCCCCTCGAGGCGGTATTCGCGCGAGCGATCCTGCACGAGCCGAATCACGGCCTTCGGATCGATCTGGTTCTCGGCCTCGAATATCAGATGTCCACCGTGCGCCCCGAAGTCGAGCCGTCGAATGCCGAGTCGACGCGCGATGAGTCGCAAGCGGGCGTTGCGCAACAGGTTCTGGGTCTGGGGAGGTAACTCGCCGAAACGATCGACGAGCTCGGCCGTGAGCTCTTCGAGCGTCGATTCATCAATGGCGGCGGCGATGCGTTTGTAGAGCGCGAGTCGTACGTGCACGTCGTTGACGTAATCCTCAGGCAGCAAGGCCGGCACGCGCATTTCGATTTCCGATTGCGAGGCGAGCGGCGCATCGAGATCGAGATGCTTGCCGTCCTTCATCGCTTTGACCGCGCGATCGAGCATGTCGAGATAGAGCGTGAGACCGACCTCGGTCATCTCGCCGCTTTGCTCTTCACCGAGGAGCTCTCCGGCGCCTCGGATCTCGAGATCGTGCGTCGCGAGCACGAAGCCCGCACCGAGATCTTCGAGCGACTCCAGCGCCTCGAGGCGTTTCAGGGCATCACCCGCGAGCGCTTTGCGCGAGGGAATCATGAGATAGGCATAGGCCTGATGATGCGAGCGGCCGACGCGACCGCGCATCTGGTGCAGCTGGGCGAGTCCGAACCGATCGGCGCGATCGATGAGGATGGTGTTCGCGCTCGGAACGTCGATGCCGCTTTCGATGATGGTGGTGCACACCAAGATGTCGAAGCGCCGGTGGTAGAAGTCGACCATGAGCTGCTCGAGCTCGCGTTCGCGCATCTGGCCGTGACCCACGCGGATGCTCGCCTCGGGGACGAGCGTGGCGAGTTTGTCGGCGAACTTGCCGATGTCTTTGACTTCGTTGTGCACGAAGTACACCTGACCGCCGCGACGCAGTTCGCGCAAGATGGCCTCGCGCACCGTCGCATCGCTCCACTCGCTCACGAAAGTCTTGATCGCCAGGCGCTCGGCAGGGGGCGTTGCGATCAGCGAGAGTTCGCGCAGACCACCGAGTGCCATGTTGAGCGTTCTCGGGATGGGCGTCGCAGTGAGGGTCAATACGTGAACTTCAGCGCGCAGCGCCTTCAGGCGTTCCTTGTCGCGCACCCCGAAGCGATGCTCTTCGTCGACGATGATGAGACCGAGATCTTTGAATCGCGCATCGGCATGCAACAACCGATGCGTTGCGATGACGATATCCACCGAGCCTTTCTCGATGCCTTCGAGTACGGCAGCGGATTCTTTAGTCGAGCGAAAGCGCGAGAGCGACTCGATGCGGACCGGCCAGTCGGCAAAGCGATCTGCGAAGTTCGCCGCGTGTTGCTGGGCGAGCAGGGTGGTGGGCACGAGCACGGCCACCTGCTTGCCGGCTTGCACGGCGACGAACGCGGCACGCATCGCGACTTCGGTTTTGCCGAAGCCCACATCGCCGCAGACGATGCGGTCCATGGGCTGCTCGGAGGCCAGATCTTTGATGACTTTGTCGATCGCCTCGGCCTGGTCCGCCGTCTCTTCGAAGGGGAAGGCATTGGCAAAACTTTGGTACTCGAGTTCTCGCGAGGGGAGTTGGCTCGCGCGGCGAGCCTTGCGGCGCGCATAGAGATCGAGCAGTTCGGCGGCGACGTCGCGCACTTTTTCGGCGGCACGCTTGCGCGCCCGAGACCATTGATCGGTGCCGAGTTTATGCAGCGGTGCCGATTCGGGGGCGGCACCCGAGTAACGGCTCACGAGCTGCAAAGAATGCACGGGCACGTAGAGCCGATCGCCGTCGCGGTATTCGAGTACGAGGAACTCGCCGCTCTGGCCGCCGACGTCCATGCTTTGCAAACCTACGTATCGACCGACACCGTATTCCTCGTGCACGACTGGCGCGCCGGCCGTGAGGGTTTGCAGGTCGCGCAGGATGGCGTTCGGATCGGCCGTGATCTTGCGACGACGTCTTTCCTGACGGGCGCGAGTGCCGAAGAGTTGCGACTCGGGCAGCACGGTGAGCGCCGGATCGACGAGCACGAGACCTGCGAGTTCCGGCGCGACGGTGAGCGCGAGGCGGGCCTCGCTTGCGACGAATGCTTGCCAACCTTCGCAGGCCGCAGCCTTGAGGCCGGCCCCTCGCAACAATTCGCCGAGCACTTCTCGGCGGCCGGGCGAGTCTGCTGCAAGCAGTACGCGACCCTCATGGTGCGCGAGAAAATCTTGTAGCGGCGCGAGGGGTTTTTCGGCGCGCGCATCGAGTCGCAGTTCGGGCGGCAGTTTGGCGCCAAAATCATGGTGAGCCGGCGAGGTGTCTTCGCTGCGGAAGGTGTCGAGCACGATCCGCGGATGTCGGTCGAGACCGCTGTGGATGGTCTCGAGATCGATGAAGAGTTCTTCGGGGCGCAGCAAGGGTCGTTCGATATCGCCGCAGCGATCGTCGTGGCGCAGCTGCAGTGCCTGCCACGCCCGTTCGATGGCGCCCTCGAGGCTGCCGGTGAGATCGGCGATGCGTGCGCGGGTGGGTAAGTAATCGAAGAGTGTGTCGGTCGAATCAAAGAAAAGCGGCAGGTAGAACTCGATGCCCGCCGGGGCGATGCCATCGCTCACCCCGCGATAGATGGCACTGCGGGTCGGGTCGCCATCGAAACGGGTCCGATAGCGGCGACGGAAGGCGCGCACGGCATCGGCATCGAGCGGCATCTCGCGCGCCGGCAGCAAACGCACGGCAGGAATCGATTCGCGCGAACGTTGGGTCTCGGGGTCGAACTTTCGGATGGCCTCGATTTCGTCGTCGAAGAGATCGATGCGCAAAGGGCCGTCGGCGCCCATGGGGAACACATCGAGCAGCGAGCCGCGAAGGGCGTACTCACCGGGGCCGGCCACTTGGCTCACCGAGGAGTAACCCGCCTCGGTGAGGCGTAGCCGAAAAGCCTCGAGCGCGAGACGTTCGCCGACGGCGAGCGAGAAGCTGCGACTCGCCACATATTGGCGGGGTGCGAGACGCTGCAAGATCGTGTCGATGGTGACGAGCACGATGCCGCGTCGCAGATCCGGCAGCTCGGCGAGCGCGAGCAGCCGATCGCTCGTGATGTCCGGGTGGGGCGAGAAGACGTCGTAGGGCAGCACCTCCCAGTCCGGCAGCGTGAGCAGGCGAAGGCCAGGTGGGGCGAAGAACTGCAGTTCGGCACGACGGCGCTCGAGGCTGCGACTGTCGGGCTCGATGACGAGCCAGGGCTGATCGTCGGCGGCCGCCGCCTCGGCGAGGGCGAGCGCTGTGGCGCTGCCATGCAGGCCGCTCCAGTGCACCTGCGGGCGCCCGGAGTCGGGAATAGGGGGCCGAAGGAGCCGAGACATGGGCGCGCAAGCTTACAGAGCCGCTTCGGGGAGGCAAGCCCCGCGATGGGGTGGTCTCGATATGGTTAAATCGGCCCCGAATGTTCCAGCCTTTGTCCTTGTTCGTCGGTCTGCGCTACGTGCGCTCACGAACGCGGAAATTCTTCGTCTCGTTCATCACCTGGGTCTCGCTGGCCGGGGTCGCCGTGGGCGTCGCCGCGCTCATCGTGGTGCTGTCGGTTATGAACGGCTTCGAGGGTGAGCTCCGCGACCGGTTGCTCGCCCTGTCGAGCCACGCTCGGGTGATCGTCGCCGGCGAGTCGGGTGGAGGGCCGCCCTCGTCGGTTCAGGGATCCGCCCAAGCCGCCGCCCGAGCGGGCGACTACGACTGGCAGGGGGCGCTCGCGGTGCTGCGATCAGACCCTCGAGTGCGGGGTGTCGCACCGTATGCCGAAATTCAGGCGCTCGCGCTGCGCACCCCCGAGATGCTGCCGGTGCAGTTGAGAGGGGTCGATCCGCAACTCGAGCCTGCGGTGTCCGTCGCTGCCGCGGCCATGGTCGAAGGGCGGCTCGACGATCTCGTCCCCGGTGGTGATCGAATCATCCTCGGCAGCGTGGTCGCGCGTCTGCTCGGTGTCGCGGTGGGAGATCGCGTGACCTTGCTGGTGCCCGGCGTCGCCGAAGGGGGCGCGCCTGCGCCGCGATTGCGCGAGTTCTCGGTGAGCGGAATTTTCGAGATCGGTCTGCATGATCACGACGGAACGCTCGCGCTCGCGCATCTCGATGATGTGCGCGCACTCGCCTCCGATGATGCGCGGGCCTTTGGTTTGCACGTGAAGCTCGACGATCCAATGTCGGCACCCGCGCTGAATTCGCAACTCGGCGATCGTCTCGGCGCTGGGCTGACCCTGCGAGACTGGACTCAAGATCACGCCAACTATTTTCGAGCGATCCGCATCGAGAAGCGGATGATGTCGATCATCCTGATGCTGATCGTGGGCGTGGCCGCGTTCAATATCGTGGCGATGCTCGTCATGGTGGTCACGGACAAGCGTACGGATATTGCGATCTTGCGGACGTTCGGCGCGTCGCCGCGCAGTGTGCTCGGCGTCTTCCTCACGCAAGGGCTCGTGATCGGTTGGGCGGGCGTCGCGTTAGGTGTCGCGCTCGGCGTGATGCTCTCGCTCAACGTCGCCGATATCGTGCCACTCATGGAATCGGTCTTCGGATTCCAGGTAATGGACCCAAGCGTGTACTACGTGACGCGCATCCCCGCAGAACTGCGCGCCGAGAACGTCATCACGATCGCGCTCATTGCGCTCGTCGTGACGGCCGCCGCCACGGTCTATCCGGCCATGCGCGCCTCGCGCGTCGCACCGGCCGAAGCGCTGAGGTACGAGTGATGGTGCGCAACGCCTGGACCTGGATGGTCGGTACGCGTTATCTGCGCTCGACGCATCATCGCGGTTTCGTGTCGTTCGTGGCGTTCATGTCGACGGCCGGTCTCATGCTCGGCGTCGCTGTGCTCATCGTAGTGCTATCGGTCATGAATGGCTTCGAGCGCGAGTTACGCTCGAGAATTTTGTCGGTGACCTCGCACGCGACGCTCATCGGACTCGAGGGCACACTTTCCGATTGGCAAGGCATTCGTAGTCTCGCGCTCAAAAGTCCGGGCGTACAGCACGCCGTGCCTTACGTCGAGGCGCAAGCAATGATCGCCAACGGATCACGCGTGCTCGGTAGCGCGGTGCGCGGCATCGATCCTGAGCTCGAACGCGAGGCGACGGGTCTTGCGCAGCATCTACGCGATACCCGCATCGAAGATCTGAAAGCGGGTTCGTGGTCGATCATCCTCGGCACGACACTCGCGAGCGAACTCGGCGTCGCGCGCGGTGACGAGATCGTCGTCATCGTCCCGGAGGGGAGTGCGACGCCAGAGGGGGTCGTCCCACGCATGCGTCGAGTGACAGTCATCGGTACGTTCGACTCCGGTATGTACGAGTTTGATCGGGGTCTCGCGCTGATGCATATCAACGACGCCGCGCGCCTCTATCGCATGGGTGGCGACGTGACGGGCGTGCGTCTCGCGCTCGATGACCCTGAGCGGGCACCCGAGGTGGTGCGTGAACTCGCGTTGGCGCTCGGGGGTGGGTATTACGTGAGCGACTGGACACGCAACCACGCCAATTTTTTCCAGTCCATCGAGCTCACCAAGGGGATGATGTTCGTCATCCTGCTCATCATCGTCGGGGTCGCGGCGTTCAATATCGTCTCGACGCTCGTCATGATCGTCAAAGAAAAGCAGGGTGACATTGCTTTGCTGCGCACGCTTGGGGCAACCCCTGCCGACATCCTGCGTACCTTTGCGGTGCAGGGTGTGTTGATCGGTCTTGCCGGCACGATCGCCGGTGCCGCGCTAGGTATCGTGCTCGCCGAGAACGTCGAGAGTATCGTCCGGGGCATCGAAAGTCTCTTCGGCGTACAGTTCATGGATGCGAAGGTGTATTTCATGACGGACTTGCCTGCTTACGTCGAATGGTCGGATGTCGCCCGTGTTTGCGGTGTCGCATTCGCGCTCTGTGCGCTTGCAACGCTGTATCCCGCCTGGCGTGCATCGCGTACCCAGCCTGCGGAGGCCCTGCGTCATGAGTGAAGTCGTACTCGAAGCCGAAGGCGTCGTCCGCGAGTTCCGCGAGGGGACGTCCACCTTGCGCGTGCTCGATGGTCTCGATCTGCGTCTGCAGCGCGGGGAGTGTGTGGCGATAGTGGGCGCATCAGGCTCGGGCAAGACGACCTTGCTGCAGATTCTTGGGGGGCTCGATCGGCCGACACTCGGCAGTGTCCGCATCGAAGGTCGTGATCTGCACGCGCTCAATGAAATCGAGCGCAGCGCGCTGCGTAACCGAACGATCGGGTTCATTTACCAGTTCCACCACCTGCTGCCGGAGTTCAGCGCACTCGAGAATGTCGCGATGCCCTTGCTCGTTCGTCGTATGGCGACGGCCGAGGCGAAAGCGCGGGCGAGTGCGATTCTCGAAGAGGTGGGGCTCGGTAGTCGGCTCTCGCATCGCCCTCATCAGCTCTCGGGGGGTGAGCGTCAGCGCGCCGCCGTGGCTCGGGCGCTCGTGACGGAGCCTGCGCTCGTGCTCGCCGATGAGCCGACCGGCAATCTCGATGGGCGCAACGCGGAACAGGTGTTCGAGCTCATGCTTCGACTCAATCGTGATCGTCGTACGACGCTCGTGATCGTGACGCACGATGCGCGCTTGGCGGCGCGCATGGATCGCGTGCTGACGCTGACTGAGGGTCGGCTGGTCGAGTAAGTCTCGGCCCGAATCCGGGCAAAGAGGCGAGTTCAGAGGTTTGAGCGACTGCCTCGCGTGCGGTACTTCTTTCGCACGCGCGATCGCCAGACACGGTCGAGCACCAGCCAGCCGACGAGACCGAACACCAACCCGCAAATCAGACAGCCGAGCAAAAACGGCTTCCAGACCGGGCCGAGCCCGTTTTGCAGCCAATCCCAACTCAGTTCGAACCGGAAATTCCCCGGAGCTTGGCCGAGCGCGAATCGACCCGTGAGGTAGGCGAGGTAGTAAATCGGCACGACGGTGAACGGATTCACGATGAACACCGTGCCGATGAGCGTCGGCACGTTCAGTCGCAGGAGCATCGCCAGCATGAACGCCAGCGGGATGTGCACCGGTAATGGGATGAAACAGATCGCCAGTCCGACGCCGAAGGCGGAGGTGATGCTGCGTCGCTGCATCGACCAAAGACGCGGGTCAATGAATACGTGCGCGAAGGGACGCGCGAACCAACGATCGCGCGAGGCCTGTACCTTCCGGCTGAGTTGACGGATCGTGTTTCGGAGCATCGCGGGGCGCAACTGTAGCAGCACCGTCGCGGGTCTTGCGATGTTGATCGGTGTGATGGCCGTGCTGTTCGGGCCGCTCCGACCCGATCTTTACACCCTCATCGCCGTATTGATGCTCGCTGCGACAGCCTTCGGCATGTCGTTCCTCGTGCGTCGACGCGTGCCGTTCGTCGCGCTCGGCATCGGTGCGAGTGCGGCCTTCCTCACCTTGCTCGTGTCGCTCGATCAATTGGCGCAGCGCTGGTCACCGGCCGATCAAGGACAGCGGGTGATCGCCGACGTGAAGATCGACTCGCTCGTCCGGCGCACGACGACGGGCATCGAGTTCGACGCCGAGCTCTTGATCGAATCACCGGCCTCGTTGCAGCGGACGCTGCGGGCGCGGGTGAGCTGGAATGAGCCCGTCGCACCGCTGCCGAGAGCTGCGGAGCGTTGGCGTTTGCTGTTGCAGCTCAGCGTGCCGCGTGCGAACACGAACCCAGGCGGATTCGACGAGCAGCGAGAGTTCTTTCGCGATCGTTTGCAGGCGCGGGCGGTGGTGTTGCCGTTCGCAGGACATCGGCAACTCGCGGCGCAACCGGCGGGGCTGCTGGCCTTGCGTGAGCAGATCGTTCGTCGCATTCGAGATCGGGTCGTCGATCGTGATGCCTCGGCATTGTTCGCGGGTCTCGCGGTCGGCGCAACCGGCGAGGTGAGTCGCGAGCAATGGCGGGTGTTCAGCGATACCGGTACGACGCATCTCGTAGCCATCTCGGGGATGCACGTCACGCTCTTTTGCTGGGTCGTCGCCGCGCTCGCTCGAAGATTTTGGGCGCGAGTGCCGCGCCTTGCGATGTGCATCGATCGTGAGACTTTTGCGGCGATGCTCGGTGTTCCTGCGGCGGCGGCGTACGCGGCGCTCGCCGGGTTCGGCATTCCGGCGCAGCGCACCGTGGTGATGCTCGCCGTGTGGTGGGGGCTGAGGCTCTCGGGGCGGGTGCATTCGGGTTTCGATGTGCTTGGCCTCGCCGCCATCGCCGTTCTGCTCATCGATCCGTTCGCGCCGCTGTCATCGGGCTTTTGGCTCTCGTTCGTCGCGATGGCGACTTTGATCGCAGCGGGAGACTCGCAAGGCAAGGGCTTGCGCGCTTGGTTCATCGACACACTTCGTACTCAGTGGCGCGTCAGTCTCGCGTTGCTGCCCATCACGATCCTGTGGTTCTCGAGCTTTTCGATTGCGGGCCTGCTCGTCAACTTCGCCGCGATCCCCGTCTTTTCGTTCGTGCTCGTACCCATCGCGCTGATCGGTGGCTTGGTCGGCACCGTCGCGGCACCGCTCGCCAAACCGTTATGGTGGATCGGAGAACGCGTACACGAGTGGCTCTGGCCGCTACTCGTCGCAGTCGCGGCTCACCCTTACGCTGCGATTCAGGTGAGCCCCGCCGCATGGGTGCCGATGCTCGGATTCGAGCGTCCTGCCGATGGCGAAGTGATGATGACCTTGCTCGATGCGGGCGAGGGGACCTCCCTCATCGTACGCACGCGGCAGCATGCGCTCGTCTACGACACCGGTGAGAGCTACGCGAGCGAAGGTCGCTCCGCAGAGCGATTGGTCGTTCCTGCATTGCGTTCGTTCGGTGTGTCGAAGGTCGATCGCCTCGTGCTCAGTGGTTCGCATGCGCAACGCGCGGCGGGCGCGGCGCGCCTGTTCGCTGCCGTGCCCGTCGATCGCGTGTTCGGTGGTGGTGAATGGCCGGGCGCACACCGTCGCGTCGAGACTTGTTCGCCCGGTACTCGATGGCGTTGGGACGGCGTCGAGTTCGAGTTGTTCGGACGACCCGGCGGATCGTGTGCGCTGCGCATCGACTTCGGAGGCGATCCCTCGTTCTTGATCGCCGATCGCCTAGACGCCGCCGAATCGGCCGAGTTCGCCGCGCAGGCCGAGACCACTGAGCTCAGGCTGCGATCGACCGTGGTGGTCACGCCCCGTCGCGGTTCCGTGGCAGCCGTCAGTTCGGGGTTCGTCGAGGCCGTCGATGCGCAGTGGGTGATGGTGCCGGGCGGTAAAGCAGACGCTGAGCGACTCGATCGCCTCGCGCGGCACTGGCGTGTCGATCGGTCGCGGGTGGTGTCGATCTCGGCGCAGGGCGCCGTCACCCTGCATCTGCGCCGAGGGCTCCCGCCGCGGTGGTTGCCGCACGCCCTCCTGCAGGGAGACCCCCTATGGCGGTATCATCCTCGGCCAGTCACGTCGGGGATCGCCGACGCCATGCAGGACAAGCCCAGCCCTTGAGCCAACGGCCGGTCGAAATCGCCGACGCCTCCAAGGTATACCGCAGGTTGCTCGGGTACGCGCGGCCCCATCTCGGCATGTTCATGATCGGCGTGCTCGGCATGGCGTTGTTCGCCGCGACCGACGCCGCGCTCGCCTACCTCGTGCAGCGGTTTTTGGGTGGGGCCTTCGTCGAGCCTGACCCGCGCATCATTTGGGCGATTCCTCTCGGGGCCGTGGCGCTCTTCGTCGCGCGCGGTCTCGGCGACTACGTCTCCAATTATTTTCCGGGCTGGGTGGGGCGGCAGATCATCAAGTCGCTTCGAGCCGAACTCTTTGCTCACTACCTGCGATTACCCACGCGTCATTTCGAGGCGGCGACCACGGGCGGTCTGCTCTCGCGTCTGACGTACAACATCGAGCTTGTTGCCGAAGCTACGACGAACGCCGTCACGGTATTGATCCGCGACACGCTCACCATCATCGCGCTCGTGGCGATGCTGCTTTGGTACAACTGGCAACTCGCAGCGCTGGTGCTCGTGTTGGCACCGCCGATCTCCTGGTTGATCCAGCACATCAACCGCTCGTTCCGTCGTTACAGTGCGCGCATTCAGGCATCGATGGGTGACGTCACTCGCGTGGCTAAAGAAGCGCTCGACGGACACAAGGTCATCAAGAGCTTCAATGCCGAGGGTTACGAAGAGACGATCTTCGCCGAGGCCAACGAGCGCAACCGACACAGCAACATGCGTCTGATCGGTGCGCGGGCGCTCGCGAACCCGGTGGTGCAGATCATCGCCTCGTTCGGTCTCGCAGGCGTGTTGTTCGTGTCGATCCGTCAGGTCTTCAACGCGCAGATGCGCGTTGATGAGTTTATGGCCTTCCTCACGGCGCTCTTGCTGCTCACGGCGCCGTTGCGTCGACTCGTGCAAGTGTTCGGCCCTCTACAGCAAGGCATCGCGGCTGGTGCGAGCGTGTTCGAAGTGCTCGATACGCCCGTCGAGGATGTCGGCGGCACGAAGACCTTGGAGCGAGCTCGCGGCGAGATCGAGTTTCGCGATGTGAGTTTCAGTTACTCGAGCGCACAAGGCGAGGTGCTCTCGAACGTGAGCTTCAAAGTTCATCCGGGGCAGACGGTCGCGATCGTCGGCAAGTCGGGTAGCGGCAAGAGCACGCTCGCCAATTTGCTGCCGCGGTTCATCGACCCCGAGTCGGGCAGCGTGCTGCTCGATGGAGTCGATTTGCGCGACTACCGCCGCGCCGACGTACGCAAGCAGGTGAGTCTCGTGAGTCAGGAAGTGGTGCTGTTCGACGACAGCATTCGTCGCAACATCGCATTCAACATCGCCGATGCGGCCTCGCCTGCGATCGAGGACGCCGCGACGGCGGCGTACGTGATGGACTTCGCTGCCGAGCTGCCGGAAGGGCTCGATACGCCCGTCGGTGAGCGCGGATCGCAACTGTCGGGTGGACAACGACAGCGAGTCTCGATCGCCCGCGCGCTGCTCAAGAATGCGCCCGTGCTCGTGCTCGATGAGGCGACGAGCGCGCTCGACAACGAATCCGAACGTCGCATCCAGGCAGCGCTTGCGACCTTGCGGCGAGGGCGTACGACGCTCGTGATCGCGCATCGCCTCTCCACCATCGAGCAAGCCGATCTCATCGTGGTGCTGCACGAAGGGCGAGTCGTCGAGATGGGCACACATGCCGAACTCATCGCGCGCAACGGTACGTACGCGCAGCTTCATCGGTTGCAGTTCGCCGTCTGATGGCTAGCGCCACCGCTCGATGGCTCGAAGGCGTGTGGTACGAAGGGCGTGCCGGTGCGGCGCTGCTCGCGCCGCTCGCCGCCGTGTTTGCGCTCGGCGCGGCATTCCGTCGATCGATGTTTCGCAGCGGATGGCGACGCGCCTACCGACCGAAGGTGCCGGTCGTGGTGATCGGCAATCTCTCGGTCGGCGGCACGGGAAAAAGCCCGCTCGTCGCAGCCCTCGCTCGGTTGCTCCGCAGTCGGGGTCTCAAGCCCGGCATCCTCACCCGCGGTTATGGCGCAGACGTACGCTCACCGATTCGCGTCACGCGCGACTCGGATGCAAGAGACGTCGGCGACGAACCCGTGATGCTCGCAAGTTCGACGGGCGTCGAGGTCGTGGTGTGTCCAGATCGAGCCGCCGGCGCTCGTACGCTCGAGACGCTCGGTGTCGACGTCATTTTGTGTGACGACGGTTTGCAGCATTACGCTCTCGAGCGTGATCTCGAAGTCGTCGTCGTCGATGCTCGGCGCGGTCTCGGCAACGGTCTGCTGCTGCCGGCGGGCCCTTTGCGCGAATCGGCACAACGACTCGAGTCGGTCGACTGGGTCGTGATCAACGGCGGCGAGGCCAGCGACACCCCGGCTTGGCGAGGTCGAGTCGGCTCGCTCGTGATGCAGCTGGTTCCTGAGGCGGCGCGCAATGTAGCGGACCCGCTCGGCTGGCAAAGCGTCGAACGGTGGCGGGGGGAGAGGGTGCATGCCGTGGCCGGCATCGGCCATCCAGCGCGATTTTTTGATCTCTTGCGCGCAGCGGGAGTCGAGCCGATCGAACACGCCTTCGCCGATCATCATGCCTTCACCGCAGGCGACTTCGCCTTCGGTGATGACCGTCCGATTCTGATGACCTCGAAGGATGCCGTAAAATGTGCAGGCTTCGCCGACGCACGATTTTGGGAAATTCCCGTGGCGACCCGTTTGTTGCCTGATGGTGCCCGCGGCCTCGTCGAAGCCATCGAGACCTTGTGCCTCGCCTCAAAAAAATCGGAGCCTGCCTGACATGGACCATCGACTGCTCGATATTCTCGCGTGCCCGCTCTGCAAGGGGCCGCTCGTCCATCACCGCGAGCAGCAGGTGCTCGTCTGTCGCGCCGATCGACTCGCGTTCCCGATCAAGGACGGGATTCCGGTCATGCTCGAGGAAGAGGCCAAGGTACTGACGGCCGATGATCCGCTGCTCGCACACTGAGCTGTAGAGGGCGCATGTACCGCATCGTCATTCCCGCTCGTTACGCCTCGACCCGGTTGCCCGGCAAGCCGCTGATCCCGCTTGCGGGAAAACCGATGCTCGCGTGGGTGCACGAGCGCGCGCTCGCCTGTTCGGCGGACGAAGTCATCATCGCCACCGACGACGATCGCATTCGTGATGTAGCGCAAGGCTTCGGGGCCACGGTCGAGATGACGGCCGCCGAGCATTCGAGCGGTACCGATCGCATCGCCGAGGTGGCGGCGCGTCGCGGCTGGCTAGACCACGACGTCGTCGTGAATCTGCAGGGCGACGAACCGTCGATGCCCGCCGAACTCATCGAGCAAGTGGCGATGCTGCTCATCGATCACTCGGGTGCAGACCTGGCGACGCTCGCCACGCCGATCGAGCATCGCGACGAATACTTTGATCAGAATGCCGTGAAGGTCGTGACCGATCTGCAGGGTCGAGCGCTCTATTTCAGTCGCGCGCCGATTCCCTGGTTCCGTGATCAGGTCGGGCCTGATGGACTCGATCTGCTGCCGACCGTCGCGAGGCGTCACCTCGGCATCTACGCCTATCGTGTCGGCGCGCTGCGTCGACTCGCTGCGCTCGCGCCGACACCGCTCGAGCAAGTCGAGAAGTTGGAGCAACTCAGGGCGCTCGCCCATGGGCTCTGCATACAGGTGGGTGAGGCGACGTGTCGGCCGGGGCCGGACGTCAACACGCTCGAAGATCTTGCGCGCGCCGCTGCCGCCCTCGAGCGGTCAGCGGGCACGCGCTAAAACGATCGGCGTCAGTAATCGTCGCGGCGAGTGCCGCTGCCGAAACTCGAGTAGCGATCGGGCGGGCTCGACGACCACACGACCTTTTTCTCACCTGTCGCTGCTGCGTCTGCAGTAACCGGCGGCGCCTCTGCCGCAATCGGCGTATTCGAAGCAGACGGCGGCGTCTCCTCGGCGACGGGCGACGACGGCTCGACAGCTGTCGGGCTCGATGCGCTCGGCTCTGACGCCGTCTCAGTCGGCGCCGTCTCAGTCGGTTCTGGAGCGCTCAGCCCCGTCCAGCTGATGCGGGTCGTGTTTTGCGGCGGCGGGGGCAGCTCGAGAGCGACTTCCGTGCTGCGCGGTGCAGCCTCGGCAGAGGCCTGATTCGGCACCGATTGCGGTTCACCCGCCTCGTCGCCCTCGTCAGAGAAATCGCCCATCGAGGCATCCATCCCTGAGGCATTGTCGCCCGCGGTTGCGCCGGGGGGCAGATCACGCATGCCGCCGCCGCGTCGGCCACGGCGACCACGACGACGGCCGCGACGGGCGCCGCCCTCACGGTTCGGCTGAGTGCCGTCTGCGGCCGGAGCGCCCTCAGGGGCGTTCGGGCTCGCGGTCTCGCCACCGCCCTGCGGCGCGAGCGACGCAGCGCTCTGAGGCTGCGCGGCATCTTGAGTGGGAGCGGGTGCCGGTGCGGCGGCGCGTTCGGCATCGCGCGGACCGCGCTCTGGGCGATCACGACGGCGTCCATCCTCGCGACGACCGTCTTCGCGACGCGACTCGTCGCGGCGACCGTCCTCACGTCCGCGACGTTGACCCTCGTCCTGACGCTCGTTACGACGCTCGTTCTGAGCAGCAGGTTTGGCATCTTGCTGCGGTCGACCTTGTTGTCCCCGATCACGGTTTCGATCGCGACCGCGATCTCCGCCACGGGCGTCGCGTTCGTTGCGATCTCGGTCGCG
Organism: uncultured Acidibacter sp.; assembly: GCA_964599335.1. GTDB lineage: Bacteria > Pseudomonadota > Gammaproteobacteria > Steroidobacterales > Steroidobacteraceae > UBA964. Next base: position 23,875 of record CAZRFN010000021.1, read on the forward strand.
ACCACGACCGCCGCGATCGCGGTCTCGATCACGTCCGCGTCCACGATCGCCACGATTTTCGCGTACGGGTTCTACGGGCGTCGGCGCGCCGAAGAGCCAACGCCACAGGCGTACGAAAATTCCGAGTTGCGGACCGGCTGCCACGGGCGCCGTCGATGCGGCGACCACCGGAGCGGGCGCCTGCACGACGATGGGTGCCGGCGTGGTGGGCAGGAAGGTGGGGACTGCAGCCGGCTCTTGCGAGGCCTGCTTCTCACGCGTGCTGCTCGCCTCGGGCACCTTGGCCGGCGTGGGCATTTGGTAGGAGAGGCGCTTGAACTCGGGCGTCTCGGACTCGTCGTCGCGCACGCGACGGATCGAATACTCCGGCGTGTCGATGTTGAGGTTCGGGATGACGATGAGCTCGACGTCGCTCTTGTCTTCGAGCGTGCGCAGCCACTCGCGCTTTTCGTTGATGAGGTAGGTCGCCACTTCGACGGGAACTTCGACGATGACCTTCGAGGTGCGATCTTTTCGAGCTTCCTCGCCAACGAGGCGCAGGATGGCGAGCGCCATCGATTCGACGGTGCGGATGCTGCCGATGCCCTGGCATCGCGGGCAGACCTCGTGGCTCGAGTCGCTGAGTGAGGGGCGCAGACGCTGACGCGACATCTCGAGCAGGCCGAAGCGCGACAGGCGGCCGATCTGGATGCGTGCGCGGTCCATCTTCATGGCTTCGCGCAGACGATCTTCGACGGCGCGCTGGTTGCGCGGCTCTTCCATGTCGATGAAGTCGATGACGATCAGTCCGCCGATGTCGCGGATACGCAGTTGTCGGGCGATTTCGTCGGCGGCTTCGAGGTTGGTGTTGGTGGCCGTCGTCTCGATATCGCCGCCGCGCGTTGCCCGCGCAGAGTTGATGTCGATGGAGACGAGCGCCTCGGTGTAATCGATGACGATCGAGCCGCCCGAGGGCAGCTGCACCTTGTGGGCGTAGGCCGATTCGATCTGGCTCTCGATCTGATAACGCGTGAAGAGCGGGATGTCGTCGGTGTACATCTTCAGACGACGGCCGCCTTCGGCCGGCATGAACCGCTGCATGTACTCGGAGGCCACCGAGTGCGCGTTCGGCTCGTCGACGAGCACCTCGCCGATGTCGTCCGAGAAGTAATCACGCAGCGCGCGGGTGACCGGATCGCTTTCGCGGTAGACGAGCAGCGGCGAGGGCCGCTCGAGCACGGCTTTTACGATCTCATCCCACTGGATCTTGAGGTTGTCGAGGTCCCACTGCAGTTCTTCGGTGGCACGACCGAGGCCCGCAGTGCGCACGATGGCGCCCATGCCTGCGGGGATGACGAGGGCATCCATGATGCTCTTCATCTGATCGCGCTCTTCACCCTCGATGCGGCGGCTGACGCCACCGGCGCGGGGGTTGTTCGGCATCAGGACGAGGAAGCGCCCGGCGAGCGAGATGTAGGTGGTGAGGGCGGCACCCTTGTTGCCACGTTCTTCCTTTTCGACCTGGACGACGATGTCCTGGCCTTCCTGCAGGACCTCGCGCATGTTGATGCGCCCGCCCGAGGGGTTCTTGAGGAAATACTCACGGGAGATTTCCTTGAGGGGAAGGAAACCGTGGCGCTCGGCGCCGTAATCTACGAAACAGGCTTCGAGCGAGGGCTCGATGCGGGCGATACGCCCTTTGTAGATATTCGCTTTTTTCTGTTCGCGGGAGGGAAGCTCGATTGAGAGGTCGTAAAGCTTCTGTCCGTCAACGAGAGCGACGCGCAGCTCTTCCTGCTGCGTCGCGTTTACCAACATTCTTTTCATGGGACCGAATACTCCGGATTGGAGCCGACAGTCTTCCGGGGGTCGTCCAAGGGGACACCGTCACGCGACGGGCCAGGGGCCTCGTGCGTGCGGGCAGAACCAATGCAGTGATTTGCGTGAGCAGCGTTACGAGAAAGTGAAACACGTTACGGCTGTCTTATTGGTCTCTGGCAACCGAAGGCGCGTCGGGTGACGCTGCGTCTGTCGGCCGGATTCGATGGCCTCGTCGCCGAGGACCAACTAACATGCTGCGCTCGCTTCCGGGCTGGCTTTGGGGCCGGTTCCGGTGGGCGAGCGCCGCGCTAATGCCTGCGGAAGCGGGCCAAACATGGGCATACGCTCTCGCGACCCTATAATCCTATGATAAAGCCCATGGAAAAACAAGGTCTTACGAATAAGTCTGAACAAACTGCCGTTCGTCGCGTCACGGTCGGCGAGGACGATGCCGGCAGCCGCCTGGACCGGTTCTTGACCCGCCAATACCCCGACGTCCCGAGGAGTCGGCTTTTCCGCATCGTTCGCAAGGGCGAGGTCCGGGTCAACGGCAAGCGGGCGGACATCGACACCCGATTGGCGTCGGGGGACGAGGTCCGTCTGCCCCCGGTCCGTCTCGAACCCCTCGAACCCAAGGTGGCGGTGACCGCCGGGCCAGTCGGTGGAGCACCCAGTTCGGGGTCACCCAGTTCGGGAGCACCGAAACCCGCCGCCCGCTCTCGCGTACCCGCCTCGCTGATCGCGACGGTCACGGGCGCCATCCTCCATGAAGACGAGCGGCTGCTTGTCATCAATAAGCCGGCGGGGCTCGCCGTACACGGCGGCAGCGGTCTCAGCTTTGGTGTCATCGAGGCACTGCGCGCCGCGCGGCCCGACGAGCGCGACAAGCTCGAGCTCGTCCATCGTCTCGATCGCGATACGAGTGGTGTGTTGCTGGTCGCTCGCAAGCCCGCGGTGCTGCGCATGCTGCATGCGGGGCTGCGCGAAGGAGAGGGTTTCGAGAAGCGCTATCTCGCGCTCGTCAAAGGCAGTTGGCAGCTCGGCAAGAAACGCATCGATGCGCCGCTGCGCACCGACTTGCGTGTGGGCGGCGAGCGCACCGTGAAGGTTCAGACCTCAGGCAAAAGCGCGATCAGCGATTTTCGTCCGGTGCAGGGTTTCGGCCGCATCGCTTCGCTGCTCGAGGTGTCGATTCTCACGGGGCGTACGCACCAGATCCGCGTTCATGCGGCGTACGCGGGCCATCCGGTGGCGGGTGATCCGAAATACGGCGACTTCGAGTTCAACAAAGAAATGCGCGAATACGGCTTGGATCGCATGTTTTTGCATGCCTCGAGCCTGTCGTTCGTGTGGCCCGATCGTGGAACGGAATTCAGCGTCAATGCGCCGCTGCCTCCCGAGCTCGCCCAGGTGATCGATGCGCTCTCTAGCGGAGCGACGCGGCGGCGTAGGGGCGCAAGGCCTGTGCGACGAAGATCATCGGCAGGCCGATGATCGCCGTGGGGTCGAGGCTCTCCATGCGCTCGAACAAAGAAATCCCGAGCCCCTCGCTCTTGAACCCGCCGGCACAGTCGGCTGCGGGTTCGCGACGCACGTAGTCCTCGATTTCGACTCGAGAGAGTTTGCGAAAGACGCAGCGGGTCTCGTCGCGATGTCGTTGCCAGAGACCGGCCTCGAGCCCGACGATCGCGACGGCCGTGTGATAGACGACGGTTTGTCCCGAGAGGCGCTCGAGCATGGCTTTTTGACCTTCGGGGCTGCCCGGCTTGCCGAGGCATTCCTCACCGAGGGCGCAGACCTGGTCGGAACCGATGACGAGGGCCTTGGGATGACGCTCGGCGATGGCCTTCGCCTTGGCGAGCGCCAGGCGCTCGGCGAGCGTGGCAGCAGGCTCCCCGGCGAGGCGTGACTCATCGACGTCGGGGCTCGCCACCTCGAAGGGCAGGCCGAGCCTCGCGAGCAGGTCTCGCCGATAGCGGGAGCCTGAAGCCAGGATCAGGGGGCGGGAGAGGGTGGTCTCAGGGGTTTCGGCCACGGAAAACAACGGTTTACCTCAGGTTCGTTTTGACTCGAGGGGGGGTGGCCCCTATCATACGCGCCCCATGCCGGCCGACTGGTACCGACCTGTAGATGTCGAGCGTCTGGCTGACGTGGGTGAGTCGCGGGAATTCGATTTGCCGCTCGCTGAGATGCCGCGCTTGTCGCCGGCGCTCGCGAGCACCGACGGTCACGCTCGAGGTCGCGTCACGTTCGCGAGAGAGCAAGGCCAGCCGGTGGCTGAGGTGGAGGTCGAAGCGCGACTCGGTTTGCGATGTCAGCGTTGCCTGAAACCGGTATGGACCGATGTCGATGGCGGCTCGCAGGTGCGGTTTGTCACTGATCCTGCACGGGTCGATGAAAACGACCTTGGCATCGAACCGACCTTAGCGCCCGAGGGCAAGATCGCACTGCGTGATCTCGTCGAAGAGGAGCTGCTCTTGTCGGTGCCGCTCGTGCCGCGTCACGACGACCCTCGCGAATGCGGAGTGTCGACAGACGAGGCGGCAGAAGACGAAGGAATGCAAAAGCCGTTTGCGGGGCTGGGCGAGCTCCTGAAACGCAAGAGTTGAAGACGAGTCGCCCGGTTTTGATTTCGATTTCTTAGGAGTCCGACATGCCAGTTCAGAAGAGCCGCAAGACGCCGTCCAAGCGCGGCATGCACCGTTCGCACGACCGTCTCTCCAAGCCTGCGCTGTCGGTCGATCCGCAGTCGGGTGAGACGCACTTCCGTCACCGCATCACGCCGGACGGTTTCTACCGCGGCAAGCGCGTGATCGAGAAGCCGGCTGACGACGAAGCGGCGGGCTGAATCCTGCCATCGGCGGCACATTCTCTGCCGCCGGCTCCTTACGGGGCTGATCCTCCATGACCGTCATCGCGCTCGATGTCATGAGCGGCGACCGAGGCGCGCAGGAATGCGTGCCGGCGGCGCTGCGCGCACTCGAAGCGGATGCCGACCTGCGATTGCTTCTGGTCGGCGATCCTTCCGAGATCGAATCGCTGCTCGCGAAGTCATCGCCGAGTCCGTCGATCGCCGAACGTTTAGAGATCGTGCCGGCGAGCGAGGTCATCGTCATGACCGATTCGCCGCGCGAGGCCATCCGTCGCAAGAAACAATCGTCCATGCGTATTGCGATCGACCTCGTCGCAGAAGAGCGTGCCGAGGCTGCGGTCAGTGCCGGTAATACGGGCGCGCTGACGGCGATCGCGCATTTTGTGCTCAAGTGTCTCGCCGAGGTAGAGCGTGCGCCGATCATGTCTGCGGTGCCCAACAAGCGCGGCTTCACCCACATTCTCGATCTCGGCGCTAATGTTCGTGCTACGCCGCTGCAGCTCGAGCAGTTTGCGATCATGGGTGCGATCGTCGCGCGCGATGTGCATGGTACGACGCGGCCTCGCGTCGGGCTGCTCAATATCGGTGTCGAAGAGACCAAAGGTCACGATCTCGTGCAGGAGGCCCACACGTTGCTGTCGGCCTGGACCCAATCGCACAGCCGTCGAGATTTCGAGTACGTGGGTTTCGTCGAGGGCGGAGATATTTTTTCGGGTGAGGTCGATGTGGTCGTCACCGACGGTTTCACGGGCAACGTTGCGCTCAAAACCATGGAAGGCGTGGCGGGGCTCATCGGCGGGCGCCTGCGCGCCGAATTCACGGCCAATTGGCTGAGTAAGATCGCCGGATTATTGGCGCGTCCCGTTCTCGGTCGCGTATCGGAGTCGCTCGATCCGCGACGGTACAACGGCGCGGTCATGGTGGGGCTCAAGCGCATCGTGGTAAAAAGCCATGGTAGTGCCGATCTTGTCGCGCTCGCTCAAGCGATCGCGATCGCTGCGACAGCCGTACGTCGCAACCTCGTCGACCACGTGCGCGAGGCGCTCGAGACCGAACAGAACCAGAACGTTTGATCAGAGGTCAGGGAATGCTCAAATACTCGCGGATCGCCGGCACCGGAAGCTATTTGCCCGAGAGGGTGCTGACGAATGCCGACCTCGAGAAGATGGTCGAGACCAACGACGAGTGGATCCAAGAGCGCACGGGAATCCGCAAGCGACACATCGCCGCCGAAGGCCAGACCACCGTCGACCTCGCCTACGAGGCGGCACTACGCGCGCTCGAAGCAGCGGGCACCACGGCCGAAGAAATCGATCTCATCGTCTTCGGCACGACGACGCCCGATCTCGTTTTCCCCAATTGCGGCGCGCTGCTGCAGCAAAAGCTCGGTATCCGTAGCGCTTGTCCTGCGATAGGTCTCGAGGCGGCTTGCAGTGGGTTCATCTATTCGCTGTCGATCGCCGACAAGTTCATTCGTTTGGGCGATGCCAAATGTGCGCTCGTCATTGGTGCCGAGACCCTGAGCCGCATTGTCGACTGGACGGATCGCGGCACGGCTATTTTGTTCGGTGACGGAGCGGGTGCCGCAGTGCTCAAGACGGCGGACGAGCCTGGCATCATTTCGACTCACCTGCATACCGACGGCAACTACAAAGATTTGCTCTTCTGTTCGGGCGGCCCCTCGAAGGGTTTTGCGCACGATGCCGCGGGGCGTATCGATGCGTTCATTCGCATGACCGGCAACGAGGTCTTCAAGGTGGCGGTCAAATCATTGGGGTCCATCGTCGATGAGACCCTCGCGGCCAATGGTCTCGATAAATCCGCGATCGATTGGCTCGTACCCCATCAGGCCAACATCCGCATCATTCAGGCGACGGCCAAGAAGCTCGACATGCCGATGGAGCGCGTGATCGTTACGGTCGCCGAGCACGGCAACACTTCTGCGGCTTCCGTGCCGCTCGCGCTCGATGCGGGCGTGCGCGACGGTCGAATCAAGCGGGGCGATTTGATCTTGCTTGAGGCGTTCGGAGGAGGGCTGACCTGGGGTTCGGCTCTCGTTCGGTTCTAAAGGTCAGTTTCGAGACGAAAAAAAACGCCGCGCAATGCGCGGCGTTTTTTTTGCCTGTTGGCAGCGCCGATTACTTGGAGATCGAGCGCTTGAACATGCGATCGAGCTTCTCGTTCGTCGCATCGCAGCACGACTGGCTGGCCTGGGCAGCGGCGAGCGCCTGGTTGGCGGTCGACTGCGCACCGTTAGCAGCGTTGGCAGCGTTGGCGGCAGCGCCGTTGGCGGCATCAGCCGTGCTCTTGGCGGCGGCGACCTGCGACTGGAGGCTCGCAACCTGGGTCTTCAGGTTGTCGATCTGAGCCTGCATCGGCTTGAGGTCGGTGCAGCCCGCGAGACCGGCAACAGCAATGACAGCGGCCATCTTGACGACGATCGGAGTCTTCATTTTTGGAAATCCTCTTTGACAGTGACTAAAACGAAATCTTGGCGGTACCTCTTGGAGGTACCGGGGCCGCCATATGGTCGACCCCTAGGCACAACAGTATAACTGCACCAGAGATCAAATGTGATTGCAAGCGTACAAAGGGCGCAAAAACCCCTTGTCCTTCAGCATTTCCGTATCAGGAACTGATGGTTTTTGAGGCGGATGGTTTCGATCGAGGGCGAGGCTCGGAATTCATCCACCGCTCGCGTGACACCGTGGTCCCAAATGCCCCGTCGATCGTAGTCGTCGCCGGCGACGTAACCGCCTTTTTTGATTTTCGGGGCGAAGGCTTCGAGATCGCGCTTCACGTCGTCATAGAAATGACTGGCGTCGACATACGCCCAATCGAAGTGCTCATCGGCGAAGAGAGGCGCGGCGTCGTGAGAGAGCATCCGATGCATCACGACCCGACCCGCGGCGATCTCTCGATCGAAACGACGGGCGACCTGCTGGTATTGCTCCTCGAGGGCCGCACTTGCGGCGTCCTTGGAGCCGAACTCTTGTGTCGGACCGTCGTAGAGCGTTCCATCGTCGCGCGTGAACCAAGGATCGACGAGGTGCAGAATCTTCGGCTCGTTGATCGCGAGAATGCGCTCAGAAAAATCACCGTCGAAAACGCCGACCTCGATCACGGTGCCGCCTTTCGGAAGCGTATCGAAGAGAAAATCTCGGCTTGCGGCACGGCGTGCTCGTTTGGAGAGCAGGCGTTCGATCCAACGTCGACCGGGGAGTCCGGGGGCAGGTCGGTACACGGCGTCTATCCTCTCAGGGCTTGTCTAAGCTCGATACGGAAGATCGTCGCAGCCACCTGCGTCACGATTTAGTGCGCATAATAGCCTGAGAGAACAGACTTCAAAGAAAGTAATGACTTCCCCCCGCGTGCTTTTTGTTCCGGTGAGTGGCCCAAGTGGCATGGGAGAGTTCGCCCGTGCCCGCAGTCTCGCCGATGCGCTTCGGGCTCGCTGGCCCGGCATCGAGACCAATTTTTTGCTGCATCGCGATGCCCCGTATGCAAAAGAGTTTCATCATCCCGTGACGACTTTGCCGGCTTCGCCGACGCTGTGTACCGACGAGGTCGTGCGCACCATCGAGCAGTTCAGACCGGGCGTGGTGGTATTCGACAATGCGGGGCGAACCGGAGCCTTGCGAGCGGCGGTGCGTGTCGGTGCCCGGGTCGTATACGTCAGTTCGCGCGGACGCCAGCGATACAAGGCCTTCCGGTTACGCTGGATGGGACGACTCGACGATCACTGGATTTCCTATCCCGCGCTGATCGCAGGCGGGCTCGGCTTTTTCGAGCGCCTCAAGTTGCGACTCCTCGGACGGCCCCAGGTGCGTTTTCTCGACGCGGTGCTTGCGCCGGCTGATGAGCGAGCGGCCGACGAGTTGCTCGCGCAGTTCGGATCACCCGACCTTTTGGTGGTGCCGGGGGGTGGCAGTCAGTTCCACGATGCATCGATCACGCCCAACGATTTCGCACGGTGGTCCAAGAGCGTCGCCGCTCAAGGATTTCGGGTCGTGTTCATCGCGGGCCCGGCGTTCTCTGGCAGCGCAGAGGACATGCCGGGTGTGAAGCTGGTGCGTGGCGTGTCGGGCGGTGCGCTACACGCCTTGCTCGTGAGAGCGAAAGTCGTGTTCGTCAACGGCGGCGACACGCTGCTTCAGGCCATGGCTCTCGGTAAGCCCTGTGTCGCGGTGCCGATCGCCGGCGATCAAGCCGCTCGCATTGCGCGCTGTGCGGCGCTTGGGGCGGTCACTGCGCCTACGGCGATGGCCTCCTCGGGAGTCGAGCCTGCCGAAGCGTGTCTCGAGTTGTTGCGCGACGAAGGGCTTCGAGCTGCGCTCGAGGCGAGAGTTCGCGAGGTGGGTTTTGAAGATGCCTTACCTGCACTCGTCGAGCGACTGGGCGTTCATCTCGGTTTGGCGTCGATCAGCTCACGATAAGCGGCCAGCGTCTCGCGCTTCACGTTTTCGAGGTGGTAGGCAGAGAGGTCCGGTTGGATCCGGGCCGGTCGTGAGCGCTCGAGTTCCTGTAACGCACTCGTCATGGCCGGTACATCGTCGACCGCGACGAGCTTGCCAGGAAATCGCGACAAAATTTCCGACGGGCCCTGCGTGCGCGTGGCGAGCACGGGGGTGCCGGCATCGAGCGCCTCGAAGATCACGCGTCCGAGCGGCTCGCTGCGCGAGGGGCTGACGAAAAGGTCGAAGGCCTGAAAGAATTCTTTGGCGTCCTCGCGAAAACCGAGCAGGGCGATATCGGTGCCGCGGGTGAGGGCCTCGAGGCGTTCGCGTTCTCGACCCGCGCCGACGATGGCGAGCTTCGCCCCGGGTAGCGCAGCCTCGCGAAAGGCGCGAATCAGCGTGTCGAAGCCTTTCGACTGGGCGAGACGACCCACGCCTCCGATCAGGAAATCGTCTGTGCCTGCGCCGCAGATCGCGCGCAAAGCCGCGCGACGCTCAGCGGTGATTCGTGGGGCGGGCATCAAAGATTCGTTGATGTCGAACACGCGACCGCGGTAACTCGCGAGATCGCGTTTCTGCCATTCGGCGATCACGATGAGGCCATCCATACGCAGGAAGTGCGGACCGTTCACCCACATGTGGAGCGTCGCGATCGTCGGACAGCTCGGTTTGAGTCGAGCGACGAGACGAGTGCTGCGGCGCAGATGGGTATGGATGACCTCGGGTTCGAATTCTCGAAGCACACGGCGCAGACCGATACCTGGGAACCAGCGGTTGAGTTCGAATACTTTGACCCGCGAGTCGAGATGGTCACGAATCGAGGCGCCGCCGGCACCGCGATGGTCGCTGCGTAAGGCGAGGGCAACCTCATGTTCGCCCGCGCAGGCGTTACACATCTCGGCGGTGGCGCGTTCGGTGCCGGCGAAGCCGCGAGAGAAAAGGGTGTGAAGAATACGCATGCTGTGTTTCTCGGGTGACGCGTCAGCGACGACCGTCGCGCAGGATTTCCCGCGCTGCATTCATTCCGGGTACGCCGGTGACGCCGCCGCCCGGGTGCGCGCCCGAACCGCACAGATAAAGGCCACGAACCGGGGTTCGGTAATCGCCGTGACCGAGCGCGGGGCGGGCGGCCCAAAGCTGATCGAGTCCGAGCGCGCCGTGAAAGATATCGCCGCCAGCGAGTGCGAAGCGCTCTTCGAGATCGAGCGGCGAGAGGGCAGATCGACCGACGATGCTGTCGCGAAAATTCGGTGCGTACGCGTTGACGGTATCGATGATGAAATCCGCCACCGCCTCGCGCATGCCGGGCGTGTGCCAACTTCGATCCGGTGCATCGGGTCGTGCGAGGTCGTAATCGAAATGTTGGCAGAAGAGACTCGCGACGTGAGAACCCTTCGGGGCCAGAGTGTCATCGAGCGTCGAGGGGATGAGCATTTCGACGATCGGTTCGCGCGAGATGCCGTTGAGTCGGGCGGAGGCATAGGCGCGATCCATATAGCCGAGCGAGGGCGCGAGGATGATGCCAGCACCGAGGTGCGAGTCGTCGTTGCGTGAACGTTGCGCAGTGAAATTCGGCAACGCCGAGAGTGCGACGTTCATGCGGAAGGTGGCCGAGCCTACGCGCCAGCGCTCGATGTGATGACGAAAATCTTCGGGTAGATCCTCGGCAGCGAGCAGCGAAAGAAAGAGAGGCTTCGGTCCGAGGTTGCCGATGATGCGCGGCGCGCCGAATACGCGACCATCGGCGAGTTTGATGCCGGTCGCGCGGGGCGCTTCGCTGCCGCGGCCACGCATCGTGATGATGTTCGCTACCGGCGAGTCGCATTCGATATGAACGCCGAGCTGACGCGCTTCTGCAGCCAGCGCTTGAGTGATGGCGCCCATGCCGCCGACGGCATGACCCCAGACGCCGCTCTTGCCGTTCACTTCGCCGAAGGCGTGATGCAGCAAGACGTACGCGCTGCCGGGCGTGTAGGGGCTCGCATAACTGCCGACCACCGAATCGAAACCGAAGAGCGCCTTGAGGGGTTCGCACTCGAACCAGTGATCAAGGATTTCGCCGGCGCTGCGCGTGAAGAACTCGTGCAGTTCGCGTTGCGCGGCGATCGGCAGGGCGCGGAACTCGCGTCCGAAACGCAGGACTTCCCAAAGATCACGTCCACGACGCAGATCGGTGGGAGGTGTGCGCGTGAGCAGACTGCGCAGCATCGCGACCGCGCGGTCGAGCAGGGCGTAGAACTCGGGTAGTCGCGCGGCATCTTTTGCGCTGTAGCGGCGCACTTCGGCGAGCGTCGAAGCGGAGTCGGGTCCTGCACTGAACGAGTCGCCGTTCGGCAGTGGCAGGAAGTTCTGCATCGGCCGCTCGAGGATGCGCAGGCCGTGCTCGGCAAGCTTCAGGTCGCGGATCACCTGCGGGTTGAGCAGGCTCACCGTGTAACTCGCCGTCGAATTACGAAAACCCGGGGCGAACTCTTCTGTGACCGCGGCGCCGCCGACCAGGCTGCGTCGTTCGAATACACCCACGCGCAGGCCCGCCCGTGCGAGGTAAGCGGCGCACACGAGGCCGTTATGGCCGGCGCCGATGACCAGGGCGTCGAAATCGGTGGGGGGCTTGCGACTGGATGAATTCACAGGTACTGTATGGATCAACAGAGGTGTCCCATGTCAGATCTCACCCCACGTCAAACCGAAATCCTCCGTCTTATCCAGCGAGCTATTGCTGAAACCGGCATGCCGCCCACGCGGGCAGAAATTGCGCAAGAGCTCGGGTTCAAGT
>CAZRFN010000022.1:0-35609 GCA_964599335.1 uncultured Acidibacter sp.
TGACTCTCGCAGGCTGCGCCACCATGCCCTCCAGCGACGGTGGATCCACCAGCTCATCGGGCAGTCCGTCCGGTGGCATCGTCATGGGCGGCTCCACGAGCAGTTCTACGGGCAGCTCTACGGGCGGTACTGCGAGCGACACCAGGAGCGACACAAACGGCCGTGACAGCGGAAGCAAAGGCTCTGGCGATGAGTCGGCCACGACTTCCGAAGAGCGTAGTGGCACGTTGAGCAAGTCACTCGATGACTCCCTTGGCGAATTCGATAAAACGTTAGCCGAAGAGCAACAGCGGACGGCGAATGAGCGCGATGCGACTGCGGCGAACCGCAACGCGACTGCATCGACCCAGAGCTCGGAGGGCGGCATCGGTCGGCGCGAGGGTGACCTACGTTCCGAGCGCTCGGGGCAGTCCGGGTCGGGTGGCGGCGAGCAATCGACCGGCGATCGCCAAGATCGTGGAGTCATTTATGGTGGCGGCAGCGGCGCGCCCGACCGAAGTCGCTCCTCTGGCGAAGACGACGACATCGTTGCGCGACGTTTGCGTCGAGCCGCCGAGCAGGAGACCGATCCAGAGCTCAAAGAAAAACTCTGGAAGGAATACATGGAGTACAAGCGAAATGTTCAAGGTAAGGGCTGATCGTCCTCTTTGGCATCGCTCTTTGCGAGGGCTTGCGATCGCGGGGCTGGCGTTCGCCGTTTTGAGCGGATGCGTAGTCAAGGAAACACGACCGCTGCCTAAGCTGGAGGCCGTGCAGGCGAAGCAGCAGATCGTCGAAGCGGAGTTGCTCGACGTCGCCGTTCAGGCATTCGATGCCAATATTCCTGCAGCTCTCAAAGATGACGAAGAGGCGCTCGACAAGCGGCGCATTTACCCCGACGTGCGAAAGGCCGAGTCTCGACTACTGGCTGCACGGCTCAAGACGACCCTAGAAACGAGTGGGCAATGGGGTGCGGTTCGCGTCGTCCCCGAGGGCGTACGGTTCGTCGATGTGCTGGTCACTGGAAAAATCCTCGAATCTACCGGTGGGCGCCTCGAGCTTGAGATTCGAGCGACCGACGCAGTGGGTCGCACCTGGATCGACGACAAGATCTACGCGGGTGAGGCCGATCTCGGGTCGTACAAAACCGACGCGGCGATGCGGGCTCGCGATCCTTTCAAGAACGTCTATGTACAGATCGCAAACGATCTGCTTCAGGCACGCGAGCGCTTGTCTGCTGCTGAGCGTCAGGACATCCGAAAAGTCGCCTTGCTGCGATTTGCCAATGATCTCGATCCACGCTCCTTCGGGGGCTACTTGGTCAATGGCCCCGACGGCATGACCCGTGTGAGTCGTCTTCCTGCCAAAGATGATCCGGCGCTGGTACGCATCGAAAAAATCAGGGACCGCGATGCCGTCGTCATCGATACGCTGGATGGGTACAACGAGCAGTTTTCGGAAGGCATGTTCGATTCTTACGCTGGCTATCGGCGTACGAGCCGGGAGGCCATCGAGAAAGAAGATAAGGCGCGCGCCCAAGCGACGACGCGAACGGTGCTCGGTGCGGCAGCTGTGCTGGCCAGTATTTTTGTTCCGAGTCAGTGCAGCTCTGGGGATTACAACTGCCAGCGGATCGAAGATGCGGTGCGTTATGGTGGGGGCGTCGGTGGCGTGGCAGCCGTGATGTCCGGCATCAAGAAGTACGAAGATGCCAAGACTGCGGCGCAGGAAGTCAAAGAATTAGCGCGAAGCTTCGAAAACGAAGCGGGATCCCAAGTTGTCGAGGTCGAAGGGCGATCGCTCAAGCTCGTCGGTACAGCCGAGGAGCAATATCGAGAGTGGCGTCGACTCCTCGCAGCACTCTACGCCGAAGAAACGGGATCCGTTTCGCCGGCGCCTGCAAACCCGCCTCCCGGCTCCTGAGGTGTCGTGGCGACACTTTCGAAAGGACAAAGACTCTTAGGCCGTTTCGTTCTGATCGAGCCCCTCGGGCGCGGAGGTCAGGGCGAGGTCTGGCGCGTGCTCGATGAAGTTCGCTCTGCCCAGATTGCGTTGAAGGTTTCGCCGAGTCACGGACTGGCAGCGTTGAGAGCGCAGTACGAACTTGCACGCCAAGGAGCCGGCAAGGGAGTGCTCGATTATTTCGAGCCGCTTTCCGACGAGCGTCTCGCCGTGCTGCCTATGGAGCTCGCCTCTGCTGATGCAAAGACGTTACGAGCAAAGTCGTGGACGCAGGTTCTCGGCGTACTGCGTGAGGTGGCCGAAGCGCTTGCGGGTCTGCATGAGCGCGGTATCGTACATCGAGATGTAAAACCCTCGAATGTTTTGATCGGGTTCGATGGCCGCGCGCGATTGGCTGATTTTGGTGTCGCCGCTCGTGTGGGCGCGGCCTCCGTCGTCGGCGTGGCATCGCCGTTTTCGGCTAGCCCTCAGCAATTGTCGGGTGCTTCGGCGTCGGTGGCAGATGACTTATTCGGTTTCGGTGCGCTCGCCTATGAATTGCTCGGCGGATATCCGCCTAATTTCCCGGATGCAGAGCGAGCACGGGCCGGACTGCCGCCTCCGAGGCTGACGACTTCGGTCGCAACGCCCTCCGGTCTCGTCGATCTCGTCATGTCGCTGTTGTCGACGAACCCCGAATCGCGACCCAGTAATTTGCGTGCGATAGCCGGCACACTCGCATCGTTCGAATCGACACGGCTGACGCCTGTCGTGGCCGCGAAAGTCGTGCGTCCGGAAGACGCTGCAGCCGAGCGTACGGCTCCCTCGAAGGTATCCAAGCCATCGTTTGGCGCATGGATCGGGCTTACAGCGCTCCTCGTGATCTTGGCACTCGTATTTTTTGTCTTGCCTCGTTTCGTAACCCCGCCCGTCGAACCACAAAAAGTCGCACGGTCATCGGCGCCCACCGCGCCACAGGCGGTGACGACAGGGCTGCTAGACCCGGCTCTCGTTGCCCGATTTGAAGACGAGGACGGAAAGTTTCGCGCCTTACTCGAAGAGCTGGAAACACAAGGCGCTGGGATTTGGGGTGGAACTGCATTCGCAGCAGCGAAATCTTTGGGAAAACTTGCCCTCGATGCCGAAGCGAGTCGTGATTACGTATTGGCTCTAGACCGAATCGGGGTGGCCAACCAGCGACTTGCGCGCATCGCAGAAGAGCGGCCGCAGACGCTCGCCCGACAGTTACGCGAGGGCGATGCTGCCTTGGACGTCGGGCGACTCGAGGTCGCTGGGCAGGCGTTTCAATTGGCGCAACGTATCGATCCTTCCAATGAGGAGGCAGGTAAGGGACTTGCGCGAGTCGTTGCCTTAGGACCGGTGCTTCCTGCGCTCGTCGAGGCAGAGACGGCTTTGTTGACCCTCGATTACCTGAAAGCCCTGACGCGTTATGAGGAGGTTTTGCGTGCAGATCCCGTCAATCGCGTGGCCCGCGAGGGCGTAGCGCGAGCGAGATCGGCGATCGGTTCCGATCGTTATGCTCGAGAAATCGGTGACGCCCTCATCGCTCTGCGTGCGGGGCGTACGCAGGATGCACGAGCCGCACTGACCCGGGCGACCACTCTTCGTCCCGCAGGCGCTGAGTTGCCACAGATTTTGGCTCAGATCGAGGCTGCCGGAGAACGCCGAGATCTCAACGTCGTCCGTGGAGAAATCCTTCAGCTCGAAGCTGCCGAGCGCTGGAGCGAAGCCCTGTTGCGTTACGACGCGTTGTTGGTGCGTGACTCGACGCTGAAATTCGCGCGAGATGGGCGCGTTCGAGTGGCGCCCCGTGCAGAACTCTCGCGTCGCATCGAAGTGCTGCTGGGTAATCCGTCTCGACTTTCCGCTCCGGAGGTGCGGCGCGAAGGAGAGCGTTTGCTGACACAAGCTTCGGGCATCAATGAGAACGCTAGCGTACTCAAAGGGCAAAGCGAGCGATTACGCGAGATGCTTCGGCTCTACGACCGGCCCGTATCCGCGGTGCTGGAGTCGGACGGCATGACCCTCGTCAGTGTGCAGCGCGTCGGTAACTTCGGCGCGTTCACTCGGCGCGAAGTGTCACTGAAGCCTGGGCGATATGTGGCCGTCGGCAGTAGACCGGGCTATCGCGACGTGCGTCAGGAGTTCGTCGTTTTGCCGGACTCAGCCAACGTTGTCGTTTCGATACGATGTACGGAGACGATTTCGTGATCCGAGTACGCGAGCCCGCAGGTGATCGCGATGTCGCGTTGCCGTGTCGAATTGGTGGACAACAGATCGACGATGTCATCGTACCGGCCACTTCCACAGAGTACGTTTCGCTCGATTTGATCGAAGGACAGTTTGGGATCGCCGAAAAGGGCGGAGACGTTCTGCTCAACGGGGTCGCGATTCAATCGGGAGAATTCGCGCCTTTGCAGAGCGGAGATGTGCTCGCGCTCGGAGAGGCTCGTGTTGTCGTGCTGTCGGAGTCGAGCATCGACGTTCGACATCTTCGGGGCAACGATACGATCGCGCCCCTTGAGGTCTCTGCCGGGCAGAGTGTCGACGACATCTCGAAAGATGGACAGATCGCCGCCGAGGCTTTGCCGTTCGAGCGTGATCTCGAAGGCGAGATCGGAAAGCGCCCAATCGAAAAAACATTCTCGCTTAGTCGAAAAGCGTGGGCTGCCACGATAGCGGTAGCGATGATGTTCGCTCTTTTTTCGCTTCAGCTCTCAAGACTCGAGCCTGTGAGAGTGACCGTGACGCCGGCCGAGGCCGAGGTGTCGGGTTCCGGTTTCGGCTGGCGATCTGCGAGCACGTTGTTGATGCTTCCTGGAGAGCGAAAAATCAGGGCAGAGCTCGAGGGCTATGAGCCCATCGAGAAAACAGTCGATGTGCGACCAGGAGCGCCCATCGTCCTCGACCTTAGATTGTCTGAAAAACCGGGAATCATCGAAATCGATACCGCAGGTGTGGCGGCACGCGTATTTGTGGACGGCGCCGAAGTCGGACGCGCACCGGGTGCAGTCGAGGTGATGAGTGGCGGTCGAACGATCACCCTTCGCTCCGATCGACATCTCGACCATGTCGTGCAGCTCGATGTCGAGGGGCGTGGTATTCGACAACCGCTCACTGCACGACTCAAGCCGTCATGGGGTGCGCTCGAAGTCAGCTCTACGACGAGCGGTGCGCGCGTGAGAGTAGGTGACTTGGAGGCCGTTGCGCTCCCGACTCGTCTCGAACTTCCCGCGGGATTGCATCGACTCACGATCACCGCGTCGGGCGCGAAGACTTGGCAGAGTGCGATTTTGTTGAAGGCAGGGCAGACCGAGCGCATCGGGCCCGTCGAGCTTGGCGCTCCAGATGCGCGATTGCGAGTCACTTCCCGCCCCGCGGCCGCTGACGTAACGATCGGGGGCGTGTTTCGGGGGCGGACACCGACGACCGTCGAACTGCCAGCGGGCATTCATCACGATATCAACATATCTCTTCAGGGCTATGAGCCGGTGCAGCGTCGAGTTTTCGCGGAGTCGAATCGCGATCTTGCGTTGCCCATCACCTTGCAGGCGATCCCCGTACGGCTGACCGTTCAGGGAGATCCGTCAGAATCAGAACTCGTGATCGAAGGCGTGGTGCGCGGCAAGACTCCGATGACGCTCGAGCTTCCTGCAAGACGCCATACGCTCGAACTCCGGAAGGCAGGCCTGCAAAGCGAGAGACTCGATGTTGACTTGTCGGCTGGTGTCGAGCGAACCGTCGAATATCGATTGATTCCGGTGGGCCGAGCCAAAGATTGGAAACCGCCATCGCCGGCAATGCGGGCGCAGACGGGGACTTTGCTTCGACTCATCGAAGGCGGCTCTTTCGTCATGGGTAGTGAGCGTCGCGAACAAGGCAGACGAGCCAACGAGTTTCCGCGTCGTGTGACTTTATCGAGACCGTTTTATCTGGGCACTCGAGAGGTGACCAACGGCGAGTTTCGGCGCTTCAAAGCCAGCCATTCCTCTGGGTTCGTCGGTAAGCGAACGTTGGACCTCGATAACCAGCCCGTCAGCAACGTGAGCTGGGTAGATGCGGTTCAGTACTGCAATTGGCTTTCCGCCCAAGAGGGCTTGCCCGCTGCGTACGAGCAGAAAGCCGGTGCGTGGGCACTGGTTCAGCCCGTCACCACGGGATATCGCCTTCCAAGCGAAGCCGAGTGGGAATTCGTAGCGCGTCATCCAGGGCCCGGATCGCAGACTCAGCGCTACGAATGGGGCGACTCGTTGCCGCCGCCTGCGGGAATCGGCAATCTCGCGGGACAGGAGGCCAGCGCCGAAATGCCGAAGGTCCTCGAGGGGTGGGCCGACGATTACGTCGTGGTATCACCGCCGGCCAAGTTCCGCGCCAATGCCTTCGGTATTTTCGACATGACGGGTAATGTCTCGGAGTGGGCCCATGATGCCTATGTGTCGTTCGAGGCGAGCGCTGGCGGGATCGATCCCATGGGTCCGAGCAGCGCCGCAGGGGCGCGCCGAGTGATCAAGGGCAGCAACTGGCGCACCACGCTTTTTGCCGACCTACGGGCCGCGTGGCGTGAAGGGGCTGACGCCCCATCGCAAGATGTGGGATTCCGAGTGGCGCGCTACGCAGAGTGATCGACGCATGCAGACGAACAAAAAAACTTGGCGAATGATCGTGATGACCGCGACTGCGGCATTGATTTGTTGGGGCGCTTCTCTGGTGATGCTTCGAGCCGTTGCTCAAGATCGAGAGCCGCCCGACACCAACGAAGCAGAAGACGTTCGCCGCCGGGCCGAACCCCCGAAAAACTCTGACGAAGAATCACCGGAGTATCGTGACTCCGCCGACAACAACATCAGCCTGCCGGTAGATATCTGACCATGAACAAAAAACCCAACAGCGAATTTCTATTCACTGTCGTCGCTTTGCTGATCTCCATCGTCATCGTGCATACCGTTTACGTACTGCACGTCAGACCAGTAGCGGAAGCGACCTTGCAGGCCGACCGAGAGCGAATGCAGGTCGATCCGAACTATGTGCCGGCAAGATCTCTCGAAGTCGTTCTAAAAGATTACGAGCAAGAAGCAACGATCATTCTGATGCTTTGGGCGATGGCCATCATGGCCTACATGGCCAAGACGAATCGGCGTGAACAAGACGCACTCGATGCCGATCTGCTCAGACTGCCCGACGGTATGAAAATTCTTCCGGAAGATACCCGCGAGTATGCTCGGCAGATCGAGAACTTACCCGGCGAAACGCGAGAGCTGCTCGCACCTCGCGCGCTGCTCGGCGCACTCGCCAGATTCGGGGCGACGCGCAACGTGCAAGATGCCTCGACAGTCGCTCATGGAATTTGCCAAACCGAAGCAGATCGGCTCGACTCGGAACTCTCGATGCTGCGCTATATCGCCTGGGCGATCCCT
The DNA here is from genome assembly GCA_964599335.1 of uncultured Acidibacter sp. Lineage (GTDB taxonomy): Bacteria > Pseudomonadota > Gammaproteobacteria > Steroidobacterales > Steroidobacteraceae > UBA964. The sequence continues at coordinate 7,356 of CAZRFN010000022.1, forward strand.
GCGATCGGATTCATCGGCACCGTTCGAGGTATCGGTGACGCATTGTCACAGGCTCACAAGGCAGTCACAGGCGATATTTCAGGCGTGACCGAGGGGCTAGGCGTCGCCTTCAACTCGACACTCATCGCGCTGTTGCTCTCTATTTTGCTGATGTTCCTGATGCAGCAACTACAACGTGTTCAAGAACGACGCGTTCTCGACACCGAGACATGGCTCGACCAGAAAGTCATCCGAAATCTCCAGGCGCGTTGATGACTGCTATCGGTGTCCATCTGAACGACGCCGCTTTCGCTGTCTCGGGCGGGGACAGACCTACATCGGTAGAACCCTCCGTCATTCACTCAGATCGCGATAAACCAGAGGTGTTCGGCTCTTCTGGTCGGGCGGTAGTTCGGCAGACGCCTCGATCTGTCAGTGCCGATCATTGGACGGCTCTTGCCCGCATGGGTCGAAACGTCGCACCGGGCGTTCGCGAGATCATTCGTGCCGAGTTGCGTAATCGGCTTCCCGATTCCACCGAAATAGAGTCCCTGCAATGCGCGGTGCCGGCTATTTTCGGCACGGAGTCGCTCGGTACCGTGCTGTCGTTGATGCGACTAGAGGGTCTCATCGTCGACGGTTTTCACGATGCCGCTGCATTGACGGTAGCCAGTCTCGGTCTTGAGGGCATCACGCTGGTTCTCGAGATGGGCCTCGGACATCTCTCCGTGACACGCGTTGACTCGACTGGCGAAGTTCGTCGTAAAGCATCGACCTCCCGATATGGTGCTGGTGTGCTGGCGCTCGAGCAGTGCTGGTTGCAGCGAATTGCCGAAGCAATGGTTCTTCAAACCCGATTCGATCCTCTGCACGATGGTTTGACGGAGCAGCGGCTTTACGATCAGCTCGATGCAGCGTGTGCGGCCGCCACGAAATCTGGCGCCGCCGAAATCGAGCTCGCGACCTCGCAAGGTGTCACCAAGGTCAGTTTGAGTAGAGATCAACTTGCTGAGGCGGCGTCTGCCGTCTACGACCAGGCGATCTCTGCCCTTCACGAACTTCAACCGGCCGGAGCGTACGTCAACATATTGATCGATAGCCGCCTTCTTGGCTTTCCAGGCGTTCTCGAGCGCCTGTCCACTTTGCGCGATTGCCGAGTTTTTTCTCACGTCTCGGATCTCGCGGCCCGAGCCGCGGCGAACGAGAGTTTGTCCGCTACACCGGATGGATCTGTGTCAATCCAGCGCGGATACCCTCGCCGGGTTCCGATCGATGCCCCACAGGAAATCGATCTCTCGAATTTTCCCGCGGCATCCGATATCGCACCCACTCATGTGCTCTTCGATGGCAAAGCGATCGTGCTGCCTTCGGGACTCTTCGAAATAGGTCGTAACCCTCAAAATGGAGGTCTTCGACTTTCCGAGGGTCTGGCGGGTGTCTCACGACTTCATTGCTCCCTTCAGGCAGAGCGCTCGGGCGTGACACTGGTACCTCACACCTCGCAAGGCACGTGGCTGAATGATGAGCGGGTACGAACTCGTGTGAAGGTGCGTTCCGGAGATCGACTTCGTATTGGTACACCCGGAGTAACCCTCGATCTGATCGCCGTCGGAGGAGCCGATCATGGCGCGCCGTCGCAACGTTGAGGTATTCAGTCTCTCGTTCCTCGACGTCATCTGCTGCGGGTTCGGCGCCGTTATTCTTTTTTACACGATTATTAGCGCGCAGAGCGGCATCGAGCGAACCCGAAAAGCCGAAGATCTGAGTGCGCAGGTGTCGAAACTCGAAGAGGAGGTTTTGACAGGCGCCAAAAATCTCGTCGTGCTGAGAAATAGCTTGCAGCGCACCGAGAGCGAAACGGTTTCTGCAACATCTCGAGCAACACAGCTCATTGACGAGCTGCAGCGGAAGCGCGAAGAAAGTTTCATCTACGATGCAGACACCTTAGCCAAGCGCGAACGTATCGAAAAACTCAAAGCCGACGTCAAAGCGCTCGAGGCGAATACTCGCCGGCTTGAGGCCAGCGCCCAGGTACAAAGCCCACGCGGAGAGCTCACGGGCGCAGGGAAATCACGAGCAAGTCGTCGCTACATCACCGGTCTGACGCTCAAGGGCAGACGCATTCTCGTTCTCTTCGATCGCTCGGCGAGCATGCTCGATGAAGATCTCGTCAACATCATCCGGTTGCGTAACTCACTTGCTGCGGCCCAACTCGCCTCAGAAAAATGGCGTCGCGCGACGGATATCGGAAATTGGATCATCAGCGAGATTCCGGAGTCGTCCCAGTATCAGATCTACGGATTCAACACCTCCGCGACGCCGCTGCTGGAGGGCACGGCAGGTGAATGGATCGCCGGGAGTGACGCGGCACGGCGCGACAAACTGCAGGATGCTCTAGGTCAAATCACCCCTGTCGGTGGTACGAGCCTGATCAATGCGTTGGCGACCATCCGCAGCATGCGCATTCCACCTGACCAGGTGATCTTGATTACCGACGGACTGCCGACACAAGGCGCAAGCGCGCCGGCGTTGCGTCGTTTCGTCGATGCAGGTGATCGGGCACGTCTCTTCGATGAAGCGGTTCGTGGTCTCAATCGTAATATCCCTGTCGATGTCATCTTGTTGCCCATGAAGGGTGATGTACCTGCGCCACATCGATTCTGGGGGCTGGCGCGAATGACGAAGGGAGCGTTCGTCATGCCATCGCCGGACTGGCCATGAAGCTCAAGCGACGCGATACCGAGGTGTTCAGCCTCTCGTTCCTCGACGTCATTTGTTGCGGGTTCGGCGCGATCATCTTGCTGCTTGTGCTTTCGGAGTTCGGGCAGCCGATCGTCATCGAGCGCTCCCGACAAGATCTCGAGTCGCAAATCAAGAAATTACAGGAAGAGCTGTTTGTCATTCGGGGCGAAAGCGAGCGTCTCGAGCGTGAGCTCAAGGGTCGAGTCGACGTGCTGACCCGCGAGAGACAAAACCTGGCGAAAGTCGCCGGCGACGTTTCGAGCCTGCGTGGACAGTTCGATGCCTCGCGTCAGAATGCAGCCGTCAGCAACATTCTCGAAAATGAGTTGTTGTCGGCTTACCAAGAGCTCGAAGCTGAGAACAAACGTTTGGTGCAAGCCTCTCGCGCGAAGAAGCGCATTGCTACCCAGGCGGTCGGTGGCATTCCCGTAGATAGTGACTATGTCATTTTCCTGATCGATACCTCAGGGAGTATGCAAGGAGGGCATTGGGAGACGGCCATGGAGGTCATGCGGGAGATTCTCGACATCTATCCCAGGCTCAAGGGCGTCCAAATCGTCGACGACAACGGTCGTGAATTGTTCGCTGGCACACGTGGTCGATGGATGACCGATTCTCCGGCGTTGCGAACCGATATCGTGCAACGCATGCGCAGCTGGCGAACGTTCAGCGACTCGAACCCTGCAGACGGCATCGAACAGGCTATCAAGACCTATTGGTCTGCCGATAAGCGGATCAGCATTTATGTTCTCGGTGATGAATTCACCGGCGAGTCGATTCAGCAGGCGCTAGATGCCGTCGATCGGATCAATCGCCCTGATTCCTCCGGCCGACGACGGGTGCGCATCCACGCCGTTGGTTTCCCGGAAGCCCCGGGGATGACACCGTTTACAAATATTCGGTTCTCCGCCTTAATGCGCGCAATGTGCGAACGTAACGACGGAACGTTCGTCGGGCTCACCAATACCAAAAGCTGTGCGGTGAACATGAACATCGGAGGCGTCACGACATGCATTGGCGGCGACTGACGATCATCTTTTGTGCAGCCCTCGTCCTGGCCGCTTGCGGAGGCGTGCAGATTGCTCCGCAGCCTCAGCTACCCAAAGCGTTGATCGACGTGCTACCGGCAAAAGTCGGCTTGGTCCTTCCTGCAGAGCAGCGTAACTTCACTCATACCGAGACGAGGGGTGGAGTGGCTTGGACGATCATGCTTGGAGGAGGGCAGCAGCAGTTCTCTCGCCGAGTGCTTGAGTCGACTTTCCGTGAAGTCAATGAATTCGCCGATCTCGAAAGCGCCCGACTGATCGCCGATCTGCAGGCCGTATTCGAGCCAAAAATCGAGCAGTTCTCCTTCGCGACCGCTCAAGAGACGGGCGGCGAATACGTTGCGGTGACCATCCGCTACCGAATCGACGTCTATGCGCCCAACGGTGAGCGCTACGACTCCTTGACACTCACCGGTTACGGGACCGCACCTGCAGACGGCCTGGGTTCCGCCTCGCCCATGGAAGAGGCGTCGAAGTCGGCGATGCGAGATGCCGCTGCTCGATTTTTGACGCAATTCCCCTCTACTGAGGTCGCCCGGGTTTTGGGTGGCGGTAAGCGACTCGAGGTCACCGCAGAAGATGCGATGCGAGCCCTCGCGGCCAGTGGTCTTCGTATCGAAGCGGTGCCGATTCGCGTGTCTCGCAGAAGCGACCCTTCATGGAGGCCCGGAAGTCCTACGGCTAATTCGTCGACGCCGGCTCCCGTTGCACCTTGATCAAGAGCTGTTCGGTCATCCGCAAGCCCTCGGTTTCGACAGCTTGTCCGCCTTCGATGCGGGGCGAGAAACGAGCTTTTCGCGCCGCGAGCAGAGCGGCCCGATTACTATTCTCGGGCGCCGCGGAATTAACGATTGCGGCGTCCTGCACCTTCCCATCCCGTCCAATCTTCAGTTGCATCTCGACGGTACGTAGGACGTACTCATCACGATTTTGCGGCCTCATTCTGAGCGCCGAAATAGCTGGCGGTCGATAAACCAGACGTCTGGGCGTTTCGAGCAAGCGGCGCGCCTCGGGCCCTGCCGCATCGAGAACTTTGTAGCTTTCCGAATAAGAGTTCGTGGCCTTCGAAAAATTGCCGCTCAACAGGTGCCAGTCGCCGATCTGCGCGATCGTTTCACCCAATAACTTGGAATCGAGTGGCGAGCTTTTTTTGATGATGTCGACAGCGAAGTTGAGGGCTCGTAAACCCTCGGCATTCAAGCGACCCTGACCCGGGTTGTTGAAAAAGGAGTCCCCTGGCTCCGCCGTATCGATGCCCGTGGCTTCCGTAACTTCCGGTCCGTAGATCGCCTCGAGCACCCAAGTTCGTGATAGCCCTCGTAGCGCAGACACTCCCAAGATGGGCTTGTCGCTCGAGAGCTCCTCGGCAAGCTGCAGAGCGCGAGCATGAAGACCTCGCGACGTGGAATATCGCCCCATCGACTCATGCCAATGGGCGAGTTTCTCGAGTGGCTCAAGCAGTCTGAGATCGCGCTTACCGAAGTTTGATTCGGCGATACGAAATGCGAACTGATGCTCTCTCTCGGCATCGGCATCTCGACCGAGCGTAACGTAGGCTTCGATCAGTGCGTCGACACTGTCGAGCTGCTCGATGTTGTAGAGGCCGTCGAGATTTCGCGAAAGATCGACTGCGCGCTTGAGTACGATCGCTGCCTCGGCAGGGCGTCCGCTGGCAAGCCAAGTCTCGCCGAGCCCATGGAGCGGGCGAATCAACTGACGGTCGGCTCCGGAAAGCTCGCCTTCGATGAGGTCGATCGCGCGCTGGTAACTACGCTCTGCGAGCTCGAACTCGCCGCGACGAAACTGCACGGTACCGAGATTGGTCAGAGGGTTGACGAGCTCTCGAGAGTCTTTGCCATGACGACGCTCAACGGTGCCGACGAGCTCCTCGGCTCGAAGGCCTGCACTGACTAAGTCGTTGGCCTCGATCGCCGACTTGAACTGGGCAAAGATCCGCAGCGGTTCGGCCTCTTGCGCCGCAAGAGGTAGTGAGAGAGCTCCGGCAACGACGAGTGTTAACGCCGTTCGAAAAGATAGTGAGACACCAGCCATTCGCGTCCGCTCCGATAACCGAAAAGTTCCGCGCAGGACATGAAGAAAATACGCCAATACACCCACCACTTGAGCGACTGATCAGCGCCATAGGCTTCCGCAAGGATCGGCATCAGAGATGACCGATTAGCGTCCATTTTTTGGAGCCACGCTTCCGAGGTGAGTTGGTAATGCCGTCCGTCGACCTGCCAGTGATCGACTAGCCGCAAATCTCGTTGGAAATAATGGAGCAAGTCATCGCTCGGCATAATGCCGCCAGTAAAAAAGTACTTGGCCATCCAGTCGGTGTCATCGCGCACCTCGAACGTATAGGCGAAGCGATGATGGGTAAAAATATGGACGAAAAGCGTGGCTCCCGGGGACATCCAACCGGCGATACGTCCGAGCAGCGTTTCGTAATTTCGCATGTGCTCGAACATTTCGACGGAGACGACGCGATCAAATCGTGTCTCTGGGCCGAATTCCAGTTTGTTGGCGTCACAGGTAACAATTTCTAGATTCTTGAGGCCGCGCTCGGCGGCACGCGCATCGATGAATTGCTTTTGAGTGCGAGAATTTGAAACTGCCGTGATGCGGGAGTCTGGATATTTTTCTGCCATCCAGAGCGAGAGCGAGCCCCAGCCGCAGCCGAGTTCGAGAATCCTGTCGCCATTACGGAGACGGGCTCGCTCGCAAGTCAGTGCCAGCATGCGTGCCTCGGCAGCATCGAGATTATCTGCCGCTTTCGCGATGTCGAAGTCGTCGTAGTAGCAGCTGCTGTATTTGAGATGCTTGCCGAGAGCTTTGAGATAGAACGCCGTCGGAACCTCATAGTGCTGCTGATTGGCCTCAGCCGTATGAATGGCGATAGGGCTCTCGCGTAGCTGACGAACCATCTGCATCAGATGGGCCTGCTGCGATTCAGGATCACCTTTGTCTTCTTCGCGAATGCGCTGGGCGAGTAGATCGCGGATGCGATGTCGGATCAGCCAGTCAGGGATCCGATCTTGCTCGACAAGGCGCATCGCGAGGGGTGTGTGGGCGTTATCGGTCATTTCGGCGTTGAGGGCTTTAGAGTTTTGAGGGCGCGCTCGAGGACGGGAATCAGAGATCTATAGAGTACAAAAATTGCCACCGGCCCGATAAGAACCCAGCCCACGGAAGCGTGCACGATGGCGTCCCACAGGGTGACGATGGCCTGTAGCACCCCTTGAGACAGAATTTCCATCCCGGCTTCTATCGTCATCGGCTGAGGCTCCGACCCGAGCACCCATTCGCCGAGTCTCATGAAGGGGATGATCAGCACAAGCTGAACAGGCCCGACCAGCCAGCTGACCAACTGAATGGCTGCAAGGTTCAATCGCTGCCACAGGGCGATCACCGTCAGCGTCGGGGTCGAGACACCCAGCACCGGGAACATTCCAACGCCGGCTCCGAGCGCCAGACATAACGCGAGATCGCGGGGCGAGAGCCCCTGACGAAGGAGTCCGAGAACAGGGTCCACGACGCGACGACGAACGATGGCAAGCATGTAAGGTTCCGTTAGGTTCGCGGATCGATTTTCGTGTTCGTTTGGGCGAGCGCCGCTCCGATCAGCAGTGCGGCGATGTCGGTGGTGTCCGGCAAGCGCCCGGGGATCCATTGTTGCAGGAACTCGGTCGAGATGGCGACCAGAATGACGAAGGGCAGGGGCGGCACTCGGCGCGAAACCCCTTGCAAGGCAAGCCAGGCAAGCCCGATCCCGAGAAAAAGCCGCTCGAGTAGCGGCAGCGCCCCGGGGTCTCCGGGAGTCCCCGCTAATTCGGCAAAAGGCAGCCAAAGAATGCCTTCCGCTGCGACGTTGATCGATGCATCGGAGGGCCAGACACCTGAGATGAACAGGGTGGCACAGGCTAGCAAAAATGCTCGCGACTCCCATCGCGCGGTGCTGATTGTTCGCATGAGTGCGATGGCGATCAGCGATAGCACTAACGCCAGACCCTCGGCCGGGGTCAGGTGCTGTCCGACGAACAACAGCCGTGCGCCTGCGGAAATGCCGAACAGCATCAGAAGTGCCGACCAAAAATAAGGCCGCCTCAGAAGCGCGCTCAACAGAGCACCGAGCACCAGATAACAGGCGAAGAAACCAAACATCTTTCCAACTTCGAAAGGCATCGCAAGACTGGTTTCGACGGCCGCTTCGATACGACCCGGGCGTAGTCTTGGTACAAATGGAGCAAGATGTGCAACCAGCCAAAGGGCGACGAGCAGCGCAGGTGCCGGGCCGATGGCCAACCGTTGCAACCGACGAGACAAGGGTCTCACAGGCAGAGCGGAGTAAAGCGCAGCGACCAAGGTTCCGAGCGCTGCGCTGACGATATTGAATACCCAGTCTGCGAGACTGGGGTCACGCGCGGGAAGCGCATGTTGGGTCACTTCGATCGCCAGCGACAATACGGCTGCTGCGCAGACAGGCCAAAATATTCGAGTGAGCGCAAACCGACTCTTCTCGAGCGCCATCGAGCCGAGTAGTCCGAGAGGCAGATAAAGCAGCAAGTTGACGATCGTGTCTCGCTGCGATGGTTCACGCCATTCTCGTAACCTCGGTAGCCCTGAGGTCAGCGCATCGAACAGCAATCTAAACTGTGCATCGAATGGATAGAGTGATGCGCTTACGATCAGTGCCGTCCAGCCCAAGAGCAACCATAATGAGAGACGACGCACCGCGAGATCGTGGGGCGCAAGACGGATACCGCTTGGCTCGAAACGGGTCACTTCTTTCCGAACAGTCGCTCGAGTTCTGCTCGAGCGGCATCGACGGCCGCGACATTCGCGGGCTTCCATGCGCCGGCGCGAGGCTTGTAATGATCGCAGAAATTGGCGCGTTCCTTGTCTCGTACTTCTTCGGCAGTGGGCTCACGACACTGTTTTGCGACACTCGTGTCGTAGTCGACGCAAAGTTTGCAGACATGAAGCTCGGCCCGACATTTGGGGCATTCGTCGAGGCGTCGTAACGGCAAGGACAATGCAGCCAAAGAGGCGCCGCATTTCCAGCATGAGAGATCGTGGGCCATGAATGCGAGGCTAGCGTTTCTCGAGGCGATCTGCCAGAAACTCCTTTAGCGCTTTGCCGGTATGTGAGCGTGACGGACGTAAGGCGAGCGATTGTGGTGAGCCCTCCGCAACCAGACGTCCGCCACCGCTGCCGGCTTCGGGGCCCATGTCGAGTACCCAATCTGCTTCTGCGATGACATCAAGATTGTGCTCGACGAGCACCACCGTGTTTCCTGCATCCACGAGTCGATGCAATACGTGGATCAGCTTCTCGACATCTGCCATGTGCAGACCGACCGTAGGCTCATCGAGAACGTATAAGGTGTGCTTGGCTTTGCTACGAAGAGGTGCTCGCAAGTCGACGCGAACCTTCGCCAATTCCGTCACCAGCTTGATACGCTGCGCCTCACCACCCGAGAGTGTCGGACTCGCTTGGCCGAGCGTGAGATAGCCAAGGCCCACGTCGCACAGCAACTTGAGCACATGATGCAAGCTCGCATGGGATTCGAAGAACGAGGTCGCATCCTCGATATTCATCGCGAGCACATCACCGATGCTGAGGTCGCGCCAAGTCACCGATAGCGTCTCGGCATTGAATCGACTGCCGCGGCAGACATCGCAGGTGACCTTCACATCCGGTAGAAAGCTCATCTCGACGGTCTGCACACCTTGGCCCTCGCAAGCCTCGCAACGACCTCCGGATGTATTAAACGAGAAACGGCCAGCACCGTATCCCCGAAGCCGCGCCTCGCTGGTGTTGGCAAAGATCTTCCGAATATCGTCCCAGATTCCGACATAGGTGGCTGGGCACGAGCGCGGCGTCTTACCGATCGGTGTTTGATCAACCTCCAGGACGCGATCGATGGTCTCGATGCCGCGGATCGCCGCGCAACCGACGGGGTCTCCATCCTGCGACACCATCGCCCGTGCGCTCGTGTAGAGCACATCACGGGCGAGGGTGGATTTACCCGAGCCCGAGACGCCCGTCACGACGATGAGCCGACCCAATGGAATGCGTGCATCGATACCTGCAAGGTTGTGAAGTCGCGCATTTTCGATGACTAGAGAAGGAGTCTTTTTGTCGACGCTACGATGCGGAGTCGCTGCATGCTTGAGCGGTTCGCGAAGATAGCGACCCGTGATGGAATCTGGGTTGGCGACGAGATCTTTGAGCTTGCCCCGTCCGACGATCCGTCCGCCACGAACGCCCGCACCCGGACCGAGGTCGATGACATGATCGGCACGTCGAATCGTATCTTCATCATGTTCGACGACTACCAGCGTGTTGTGGTGTGCGGCCAGCTCTCCGAGCGCCTCGAGCAAGATACGGTTATCGCGTGGATGCAAGCCGATCGTGGGTTCGTCGAGCACATAACAGACACCGCGAAGATTCGAGCCAAGCTGTGCAGCAAGGCGAATTCTCTGCGCCTCACCGCCCGAGAGCGTCGGCGCGGCGCGATCGAGACCGAGGTATCCGAGACCGACGCGTTCCAAGAAACCGAGTCGCGTGCGGATTTCCGCGAGTAGATCGCGAGCGATGGCACGTTCGCGCTTGTCGAGCTTTAAGCCTTCGAGAGAGGCAAGCGACTTCGATACGGGTTGGCAGGTGAAGCTACCGATCGATTTCTCGCGGAACCGGACTGAACGGGCGACGGCATTGAGCCTCTCACCATGGCAGGATTGACAAGGTTTCTCCTCGCCATCGTGCCATTCGTTCCAAGAGGCCTCTTCACCAGTTTGCTCTTCGTCAAAGCCCGACAGCTCGAGCCCCGTACCGAAACAATCACCACACCAGCCTTGCTTGCTATTGAACGAAAATAGTCGCGGATCAAGCTCTGAAAAGCTCGTTCCGCAACCCGGACATGCTCTTTTGGTCGAAAATACGATCGGTTTTCGACTGCCGAGTGGCAGCACCTGAACGACGCCTTTTCCGTGCTGTAGAGCCTCGGCGAGTTTCGCGCGTAAATCAGCTTCGCCACGGGCAGAAATGCCAAGCCGCGCGATCGGGAGCTCGATATCGTGTTCTTTGAAGCGGTCGAGGCGCGGCCATGGTTTCACCGGCAGACGTTCGCCATCGACTCGTAACTCTCTATAGCCTTTACCCGCCGCCCACTTCGCAAGATCGGTATAAAGCCCTTTGCGCGACACGATGAGTGGCGCGAGCAGATCGATGGTCTTCCCCTTGAAGTCTTTGATGATGCGCGCGGCGATCGCCTCGGCCGATTGCGGCTCGATGGCGACATCGCACTCTGGGCAATACTGCGTACCGAGTTTGACGTAAAGCAATCGCAGGAAGTGGTAGATCTCGGTCAGCGTCGCGACGGTACTTTTTCGTCCGCCGCGGCTCGTCCGTTGTTCGATGGCTACCGTCGGTGGGATACCGCGTATCGAATCGACCTCTGGTCTCGCAGCAGGCTGAACAAATTGCCTCGCATAAGCATTGAGAGATTCGAGATAGCGACGCTGCCCCTCGTTGAAGATGATGTCGAACGCCAACGTCGATTTTCCGGATCCGGATACGCCAGTGACCACCGTAAACGCATTGCGTGGAATTTCTACGTCGATGTTTTGTAGGTTATGTTCGCGCGCATTGCGCACGACGATGGCTTTCTCTCGGACGGGCGCCTTCCGCGCGGACACAGGTTCTCGAACAGAAGCTTTGAAGCTTCCGTAGCTGACGGCCTCCCGCAGTGCTTTACCGGTATGCGAGCGAGAGTCCTGCTCGATCTCCGCAGGCGTTCCGTACGCGATGAGCTCGCCTCCGCGATCACCGCCGTCTGGTCCGAGGTCGATGATCCACTCGGAAGATCGGATGACGTCGAGGTTATGTTCGATGACAAACAGCGAATGACCGGCATCGAGAAGTTTTCGGAAAGACTTGAGGAGCTTCGAAATATCCTCGAAATGCAGGCCGGTCGTCGGCTCATCGAACAAAAAGAGTTTTCCGCTGCTGCCACCCTCGGCCGACTCGGCAAGGAAGCCGGCAAGTTTGAGACGTTGAGCTTCGCCGCCGGACAGCGTCGGAACGGGCTGTCCGAGCCTGAGGTAATCGAGCCCCACATCGGCGAGAGGGGCGAGTCGTGCCGCAAGTTCAGGGTCATCCGAGAAAAAGGCGAGCGCCTCGGTGACGGTCATCTCGAGCACATCAGAGATGCTCGCAGAGCGCCCATTGGGGCCCGGGTGACGAATCTCCAGAGTTTCGGCGCGGTATCGCGATCCGTTGCACTCGCCACATCGGAGATAAACGTCCGACAGAAACTGCATTTCGACGTGTTCGAATCCGCTACCCGTACACGCAGGGCAACGTCCCGTACCCGAATTGAAGCTGAATGTGCCAGCGGTATATCCGCGCTCACGAGATTCCGCGAGTTTAGAAAAACGATCGCGCACGACATCGAAAGCGCCGACGTAACTCGCCGGGTTTGAGCGGGCAGTTCGACCGATGGGTGTTTGATCGACGAACACGACGTCGGTGATGTGCTCGGCACCCTTCAAGCCTCGGTGGACGCCCGCCGCTTCAGTTGGACGACCCAGATGTTTGAGCAAGGCGGGATACAGCACGTCCTGCATCAACGTCGATTTACCCGATCCCGAGACTCCAGTGATGCAAACGAGTTGATTGAGCGGAAACCGCACGTCGATGTGCTTGAGGTTATGTTGTTCTGCACCGAGTAGTTCGAGATATTTCTGATCGCCGCGTTTTCCTGATTCGCGAGAAGCCGGTAGTTCGACGCGCCGCTTACCAGTGAGATAAGCCCCCGTTACCGAAGCCTTCGTTGCGCAGACCTCTTTCGGAGTACCCCAGGCGACGATTTCGCCCCCGTGCTCTCCGGCGCCCGGGCCCATGTCGAGGAGTCGATCGGCTTGCTGCATGATCTGCGGGTCATGCTCGACGACGAGCAGAGAGTTTCCGGCGTCGCGCAGACGATGCATGACAGCGATCACGCGTTGCATGTCGCGAGGATGTAGACCGATGGATGGCTCATCGAGCACGAACAACGTGTTGACGAGCGAGGTGCCGAGCGCAGTCGTGAGGTTGATGCGCTGTACTTCACCGCCCGATAGGGTGCGAGACTGTCGATCGAGCGTGAGGTATCCGAGCCCGACCTCACACAGATATTTGTAGCGCCCACGAATTTCGGCCAGTAGCAATTCGGTCGCTTCGTCGAGCGCGCCCGGAAGCCGTAATCCATCGAAGAACTCGCGTGATCTCTCGATGGGCAGCAACATGAGATCGTGCAGACACAGTCCGCCTAGCGAGTCGAGCGTACTTCGTGACCACTCGACGCCTCGAGGCATGAATCGAGATCGCTCTGCGAGCGCAGCACTGGCGAGAGGGGCATCGCCCAGTCGCCACAGCAAAGATTCTGCATTGAGTCGTGCACCGTCACATGCGGTGCAGGGCGTGTATGCGCGGTACTTCGAGAGCAGCACACGGATGTGCATCTTGTAGGCTTTGGTTTCGAGCCAAGCAAAAAAACGCTTGACGCCATACCAGGTATTTCGAGCCCACTTGCCTTCGCCTTCGATCACCCATTCGCGCTGCGCGTCGGTCAGATCTCTCCAGGGCACATCGAGTGGGATTCCGCGTTTCTTGCCGAGTCGCTCGAGATCATCCTGGCATTCGCTGTAAGAGGCGGTCTGCCACGGTCGAATGGCACCGCCCCGCAAGGTTTTCCCATGATCGGGAATCACCAATCCGTAATCGACGCCGATGATGCGGCCGAAGCCGCGACAAGATTCGCAGGCTCCGACGGGGGAGTTGAAGGAGAAGCTACTGGGCGTTGGTTCGCGATAAGGGATGTCGCAGCGAGCGCAGTGCAGCGTGCTCGAGTAATGCCAGGTCTCGCGAACGGCCTCGGTGTCTTCTGCATCGAGCGCATGGACGTGTACTCGTCCTCGGCCTACCCGAAGCGCAGCCTCGAGAGAGTCGGCGACTCGTGCCGGATCTGCATTTCCGAGGCGAAGGCGATCTTGGACGACTTCGACGGCTTCCTTACTGCGTGATCGGATGCGGGTGTATCCCTGCTTCTCGAGTAGTGCAGTCACCTCCGTATCTTTGAAGTTTTTCGGAACCTTCACTTCAAAGCACATCAACAGTCTAGGGTCGCCGGCAGCAGAGGAGCGACGATTAAGGTCAGCGCGGATGCTTTCTGGCGTATCCCGATTTACGGCCTCGCCGCATCGACGGCAATGCACGTGTGCCGCACGCGCAAACAACAACTTCAAGTGATCGTTGAGCTCGGTCATCGTGCCGACAGTCGAGCGCGAGGTACGCACCGGATTCGTTTGATCGATGGCGATGGCGGGCGGAATCCCTTCGATCGCATCGACCGCCGGTTTATCCATGCGATCGAGGAACTGTCGCGCATAAGGCGAGAATGTTTCGACGTAGCGCCGCTGCCCCTCGGCATACAACGTATCGAACACGAGAGAAGACTTACCCGAGCCCGAAACGCCTGTAACGACGACGAGTTGGCCTGTCGGGATCTCGATATCGAGATTCTTCAAATTATTCTGGCGAGCGCCGCGAACGACGATCGCCTCATGGTCGGAATCGCGCATGAGGGTAGGAGGGCGTGAAGGGGTTAGTGAATCGTAGCTTTTTGTCCGCTCTGCGGGAACAGCCAAGATCGTGGCCACGATGTGGATTGGCCGATAGACGAGTCGTGCCCTACGTCCAGAACCCGGGCAACTTGGCAGGCATGAGCCAACTGAACATTGCGATCGTAGGCGCCGGAATCGCCGGCCTGACGGCGGCACGCGCGCTGCAAGGCTTCGGCTTCAGACCGGTGGTGTACGAGCAAGCGCCCGTCCTAGGCGAGGTCGGTGCCGGTCTTACCGTATCGCCAAACGCCACCCATGTGCTCAACGCCATCGGTCTCGAGGGCGCTCTGGAGCGGATCGGGATGCGCCCCGAGCGCGGCGGGGTGAAACATTGGAAGACCGGCGAACTGCTCGTGGAGATCTCTCGCGGTAACGAGATGCGAGAGAAATACGGCGCTGCGTACTACCAAGTCCACCGAGCCGATCTGCACCGCGAACTGGCTGACCTCGTAGTTACGACCGATGAGCAAGCCATCCACACCAATCATTCATTCAAGGGTCTCAAGCAAGACGCGGACGGAGTGACGCTTTTTTTCGAAAATGGTCACTCAGCGCGTGCAGATATCGTGATCGGTGCGGACGGCGTGCGATCACGAGTTCGCGAGCAGCTCTTCGGCAAGGACACCCCGAGGTTCACCGGGTACATGGCGTTTAGGGGGCTCGTTCCCTTCGCGGATCTTCCACCGGGCGTGATCGAGCCGAGTTCTTGTCTGTCTACCGGTCCGGGACGTAGCTTCACGCGCTATCTCATTCGCGGCGGCTCACTGGTCAACTTCGTTGGATTGACCGAGCGTGACGATTGGCGAGAAGAAGGTTGGTCGATCCGAGCCACTATCAAAGAAATGCTGGATGAATATTCCGGATGGTACGAGGGAGTTCGCGCGATCATTGCAGCGACCCCGCCAGACGGATTATTCAAGTGGGCCTTGTTCGATCGGGAGCCGCTGCCCGAGTGGACCCGTGGTCGTGTCACGTTGATCGGCGATGCGGCGCATCCCATGCTGCCTTTCCTTGGGCAAGGGGCCGCAATGGGTATCGAGGACGGGATGGTGGTCGCTCGGGCCTTCGCTGCCGCCGATTCGGTCGATGAGGCGCTACGACGCTATGTCGAGGCGCGTCTGCCGCGGGCTAATTGGGTGATGCTGGAATCACGAAAGACCGCTCTTAACTATCACTCCGGTCGCGAAGAGAACTTCAAACCCGGCAAGCACGTCAGCGCCGAGTCGCTTGGCTTGATGTCCTACAACCCCGCCGCTGTACCTGTCTAACGCCTCTCTCTGTGGTCTAATGTCGCCGCCATGGACCAGGCTCGCGACATCAACTCCTATCGAAAGTATTGGGCTGCGCGTTTCGGCGTAGCCCCGTTTTTGCCCATGTCGCGCGCTGAGATGGATGCGCTCGGCTGGGATAGCTGCGACGTCATCGTCGTCACCGGTGATGCATACGTCGATCACCCGAGTTTCGGAATGGCCATCATCGGCCGATTGCTCGAGGCGCAGGGCTTTCGAGTGGGCATCATTTCTCAGCCTGACTGGCAGAGCGCCGACCCGTTCCGTGCGCTCGGTAAGCCCAATCTTTTCTTTGGTATTACCGCCGGCAACATGGACTCGATGGTCAATCGCTACACCAGCGATCGCCGAATTCGTAGCGACGATGCCTATACGCCGAATGGAGAGGGCGGAAAACGACCCGACCGATCGGTCATCGTTTACGCGCAGCGCGCTCGCGAGGCCTTCGCCGACGTACCCATCGTCATCGGTGGTATCGAGGCCAGCTTGCGTCGAATCGCGCACTTCGATTACTGGTCCGAAAAAGTGCGCCGCTCCATTTTGCTCGACGCTAAAGCCGATCTCCTGCTCTACGGGAACGCCGAGCGTCAGATCGTCGAGGTCGCGCACCGACTCGCCGCGGGCGAGCCGATCACCGCTATCAACGATTTGCGTGGTACGGCGTTCACCAGAAAGGCGATACCGGAGGGATGGGTCGAAATAGACTCGACACATCTTGATACGCCGGGGCCACTCAACCCGCCGATCGACCCTTATGCCATGGACGACAACGGTGGGACCAAGGCAGCGACTATCGCGGCGGCGGAAGCAAGCTCGGGAGAGACCGTGGTTCGCTTCGTTCGCCGTGTCAAAAACGCCGATCGTAGTCATAGCGTGATTCGCCTGCCGTCTTTCGAGCAAGTCGTCGACGACCCGGTCATGTACGCACATGCTTCTCGCATCTTGCACCTCGAGGCAAATCCGGGAAACGCACGTGCGTTGGTACAGCGTCACGGAAATACCGAGGTGTGGTTGAACCCGCCGCCGATTCCACTCACCACCAAAGAGATGGATTACGTCTACGAGTTGCCCTACCAGCGGCAGCCACATCCGTTCTACGGCAAGGCGGAAATCCCCGCCTACAAGATGATCCGGTTTTCTATCTCGATTCAGCGCGGCTGCTTCGGTGGATGCACGTTTTGCTCGATCACCGAGCATGAAGGCCGCATCATCCAGAGTCGTTCGGAAGCGTCCGTCCTAAAAGAAATCGAGAAGGTACGCGATACGGTGCCGGGCTTTACTGGCGTGATTTCCGACCTCGGCGGACCGACGGCTAACATGTATCGCCTCGCGTGCAAGAGTCGCGAAATCGAGAGCGCATGCCGCAAGCCGTCGTGCGTTTATCCCGGTGTGTGTCCAAATCTCAACACGGACCATACGCCGCTCATCGAGCTGTATCGTAAAGCGCGGGCATTGCCTGGCATCAAGAAAGTACTCATTGCCTCTGGCGTGCGATACGACCTCGCGATCGAGTCACCTGAATACGTCAAAGAACTCGCTCAGCATCACGTCGGCGGATACCTGAAGATCGCCCCGGAGGCGATCGGCGAGGGGCCGCTATCGAAGATGATGAAGCCGGGGGTGGGTACCTATTACCGATTCAAGGAGCTATTCGACCGATACTCCAAAGAAGCGGGCAAAGAGCAGTACCTCATTCCTTATTTCATTGCCGCCCATCCGGGTACGACCGACGAAGACATGCTAGAGCTCGCGCTCTGGCTCAAGAAGAACGGGTTTCGTGCCGATCAAGTGCAAGCCTTTCTTCCTTCGCCGATGGCGACTGCCACCGCGATGTACCACTCTGGTAAAAACCCGCTGCGGCGCGTGACACGACAAAGTGAAGAAGTGGTCATCCCTAAGGGGCTTAAAATACGTCGTTTGCACAAAGCATTCCTGCGCTATCACGATGCAAACAATTGGCCGATGCTTCGTGAGGCACTGCGTCGAATGGGTCGCGCCGATCTGATCGGCCCAAGCAAAAATCATCTGGTCCCGGCATGGCAACCGGCGGGAACCGGACTGACAGCCGAAGGTTCGCGCCGCGCACAACCGTTCCGAACTCAACACACTCGTCCGCGGCGAGGTGGCCGGCCGTGAGCGTGACCCACGAGTTCCGTCGTGGACTCGAGTTCGACGTTGCGGCGCTCGAACATTATTTGACCCAGCATCTGCAGGGGTTTGAGGGTTCGTTGCGTGTCCGTCAGTTCCCCGGTGGGCAATCGAACCCGACCTATCGGCTCGATGCGCCGAACGCGTCTTACGTTTTGAGAAGAAAGCCTCCGGGCGTGCTCTTGCCCTCGGCGCATGCGGTCGATCGCGAATATCGAGTGATGCATGCCTTGGCGACACACACCGACTTTCCGGTAGCGAAGCCCCTACTGCTGTGTGAAGACCCGACAGTCATCGGAACCGCCTTCTTCGTCATGCGGCATATCGATGGGCGTATCTTCTGGGATCCGGCATTACCCGAGCTCCCCCGCGAGTCGAGACAGACGGTGTTCTCGAACATGGTCGACACCTTGGCAGATTTACACGCCATCGATTATCGACAGATAGGTCTCGCCGACTACGGACGCCCAGAAGGTTACGTCGCTCGACAAGTTGGCCGATGGTCCAAGCAATATGCCGTCGATGCGGAAGCCGCGGGTCGCATCCCGGCAATGGAGCAACTCATCGAGTGGTTGCCTAAGCATGCTCCCGCTCGCGAGTCCGCGCCCTCACTCGTGCATGGGGACTACCGCCTCGACAATATGATGTTCAACGTCGATGCATCGCGTGTCGTGGCCGTACTCGATTGGGAGCTCTCGACTTTGGGCGATCCGATGGCGGACTTTGCTTACCACCTCATGATGTACCGAATGCCCTCTGGTGGTGTCCGTGGTCTGCAGGGCATCGATCTGAAAGAACTCGGAATCCCGACCGAAAAAGACTATGTCGCGAGGTACTGCGCGCGCCTAGGCCTCGAGGGTCTCCCTGACCTCGAGTACTACATGGCGTTCTGCTTGTTCCGTCTTGCCGGCATTTGCCACGGAATCGCAGGCCGCGTTCAACGCGGAACGGCGGTCAGTCCTGAGGCAAAGAAATATGCAGCGCAGGTTGCTCCGCTCGCTGAGCTTGCTTTGAAAACCGCACTCCGCGCTTAATTCTTCGGCACCGTATAGACCACCGTCGAGGGGTTCCGCTCGCGCTGCAATCTCGCCGCTACGGCCTCGGTCTTCTCCCAAGCACGAAGAACGTTTTCGCCTGCGAGTTTTTTGAGATCTTGATCAGACCAGCCGCGCCGCACGAGCTCGGCGAAAAGCTGTGGGTAGGTCGACACATCGTCGAGACCCTCCGGCCACCAATCGTTACCATCGAAGTCTCCGCCAATACCCACATGATCCACACCCGCCACATTGCGGATGTGTTCGATGTGATCGGCCACCATCGCGATGGTTGTCGTCGGCAGCTTGATCGCTGCGTAGCCCTCGGCTCTGATTTTCGCAGCTTCTTCAGGCGTGGCGGCTGCTCGGGCGCGAAGTCCGATTTCTGCCATCGCCGGTTGCAGCACCTTACCCACTTCGCAGTTGATGAAGCTCGAAACGAAGGTGACCATGACGACGCCACCATTACGCGGAAGTTTGCGAAGAATATCGTCTGGCACATTGCGCGGTACGTTGCACAAAGCCTTTGCCGAAGAGTGCGAGAAAATCACCGGTGCTTCAGATATTCGCAGCGTATGCGCCATGGTGCTCGGTGCGGCGTGGGAGAGGTCGATCAGCATGCCGAGACGATTCATTTCACGAACGACTTCTTCGCCGAAAGGCGTGAGCCCGTTGTTACGCGGTTGTAGTGGGGCCGCGGCATCTGCCCAATCTGTATGAGTGTTATGAGTGAGCGCCATGTATCGAACGCCGAGATCATGGTAGGCGCGTAGAGCCCCGATAGAATTTTCGAGGCCATAGCCACCTTCCATCCCGAGCATTGAGGCGATTTTCCCTTTGCGCTTGGCTTTACGAACATCGGCAACAGATAGCGCGAGCGTAAACGTATCGGGATAAAGGGTGATGATTCGACGCGCGATATCGATCTGTTCGAGTTGTTGGCGCGCGTAAGGCCCAGAGCCTTCACCCGGGATATAAACCGACCAGAACTGCGCGCTCAGACCACCAGCCCGTAGCCGGGCAATATCCGTATCGCCCTTGGTGGGTTTTCTCAGATCGTACGCATGAACATCGCGCGGAGCATCGCGCCACTCGCGAATGGCATAAGGCAGATCGTTATGACCGTCGATGAGAATTCCCGATCGCAGCACGCGCTTGGCCCTCTCGAGGGCAGGGTCTGCGACAGACTTTTCGCCCGCGAGTCCGTGAGGGCTCAACGTTGCCAACACAAAGACCAGAGTGGACACAATCAATCGAGAGGTGAACATTCGGACGGCTCCCGCCGGTAAGATTGAGGGGAGTGTCGCGCCAGGCGACGGACCTTGCAAGCCGAGGACCCAAAATGAAAACGGACTCCACCACGAATCTTGCTTTGGCCGGTGTGCTCATTGCGACGGCGACCGCACTCGGAGCCTTTGGCACGCACGCGCTAAAGCCCGTTTTGCCGCCAGCGCGTTTCGACAGTTTTGAGATCGGGGTGACGTATCAGTTTTTTCACGCACTCGGTTTATTAGGTATTGCTCTCCTACAGAGAAGTCATCCGGAGAGTACGGGTCTTAGATGGAGTGTGAGACTCATCCTCGTCGGGCTATTGCTGTTTTGCGGCAGCATTTACGCGCTGACGTTCGGCGCGCCTCGATTCCTAGGGATGGTCGCGCCAATCGGCGGAACGTCTCTGATGGTCGCGTGGGGAGTGTTCGCCGCAACCTGCTGGAGACTCAGACTTCCGTCAGCCACTCCTTGATGGCGTTCGCAACGCCTTCGGCGGCTTCTTCGTGAACGTAATGCCCCGCGTTAGAAAACCGTATGAGCTTCGACCCGGGAATCATTGACTGCAATTCATCGGCTTCTTCGCGAGGCTTGTTCTTGTCTTGATCTCCCCAAGGAATCAGAGTCGGAACCTTGACTTGTCTCGCCAGAATGATTTCTTCACCTTCGCGATACTGCGTCATCAAAGAAGTCATGCCGGCCATGTAGCCTTCTGTTCGCGCCCCTAGCATCACCTCATCGATCACCGACTCCGTGACGATGTCAGGATTCACATAAGACTTCTTCAAAAAATTTCCGCGAAACTCACGGCTACCAAACATTTTCGCGGACATACGCGGGAGAGGGGGCAAGGTCACCTGTACGATCTTTGGAACGCCGGTTCGGATAATGCCTGGGTTGAGTAACACGAGTCCGCGGGCATCGGTATCTTTGACTGCCGCTTGCAATGCCACGGCACCACCTAATGAGTGTCCGACGTAGATCACCCGACGCAGACCGATTTTTTTGGCTGCGGCGATGAGCACCTGTGCTTGTGGGCCATTGTGATAGTCGAAGTCTACGGGCTTCTCGGAGAGGCCGTAGCCGGCCATATCGATTGCTACGACATGGCAGCAGTCTGCGAGTCGCGGCGCAAGCTCTCTGAAGCTTTGTAGCGAGTTGCCAAATCCGTGAATCAAAAGCAGAGAGGGTCGAGTATCGTCGGCAGATCCCCATTCGCGGTAGCGCAGTCGTACTCCGTCGACTTCGACGAACTTGTCGTCCGCTGTCGCGAGGCTTGCGATGGGTACTTCTGGCTCACCAGGCCAGTACGCCCATGCGGCAAGCCCTGCCCATAGCAAGACTACGAGGGAAATCAGGCCGATGGCGATACGCTTGAGGATCTTCATGGCTCCGATTGCATACAATTCCGGGGCGTCTGGCAACGACGCATCTTCGAGTCTGACCACGACGTGATTTCACTGCCTTCTCTTCCGATCGTCGAAGCGCTGCCTGCGCTCCGAGCCGCCTTGATCGGCGGTCGCTCAGCCGTGGTTGAAGCGCCACCCGGCGCCGGAAAAAGTACGGTGATACCGCTCGCTTTACTGGATGAGCCCTGGGTCAAAGGCCGAAAGCTACTCATGCTCGAGCCCAGACGGCTGGCGGCGAGGGCGGTGGCCGAGCGTATGGCCAAGACCTTGGGTGAGTCTGTGGGAGGTACTGTCGGATACCGCATGCGTCTCGACACTCGAGTGAGTCGAACCACCCGTATTGAGGTCGTGACCGAGGGCATTCTCACCCGCATGCTTCAGCACGATCCGTCGCTCGAGGGTGTCGCGGCTATCCTCTTCGACGAGTTTCACGAACGCAGCCTGCAAGCCGATTTGGGCCTTGCACTTTGTATCGATGCTCGTCAGACCCTCGATCTCGATCTGCGATTGATCGTGATGTCCGCGACGCTAGACGGAAAAGCAGTCGCTAGGCTCTTGGATGACGCCCCAGTCGTCACCTCGGCTGGCCGAATGTATTCGGTCGAGACTCATTATTTAGGGAAAGGATTTCCCGCTCTCCCAGGTGATGTGGACTCGCCCGAACGCCTAACCACATTGGCCGTGCAGCGAGCCATTCGTGAAACCGAGGGAGATATTCTCGTGTTTCTTCCGGGCGCAGGTGAGATCCGACGTGTGCAGGACATGCTCTCCGGCCCTGGCGAGTGCTCTGATCGAGAAATCAAAATATTTCCTTTATTCGGAGAGTTGTCGCCTGCCGAACAGGATGCCGCACTCGACGACGACCCATGTCTTCCTCGTCGGGTGATTCTCGCGACCAACATCGCCGAGACGAGTCTCACACTCCCGCGAATTCGGGTCGTCATCGATAGCGGACTCGTTCGCCGTGCGGTATTCGACCCTGTCACCGGCATGAGTCGTCTTGATACCTGCCGCATATCGAGAGCTTCGGCCGAGCAGCGTTCGGGACGCGCGGGACGCGTCGCTGCCGGACACTGTTATCGATTATGGAGCGAGGGTGCGCACCGCAGTCTCGCACCGCAGACCCCCGCCGAAATGCTAGAAGTCGACCTCGCGCCGCTGGCACTGGAGCTTGCACAATGGGGTGCTGCGGACGCCAATACGCTGCGTTGGTTAGACCCGCCTCCCGCCGCGATGCTCTCCGCCGCTTGCGAGCTCTTACGCCGTCTTGGGTTGATGAACGACACCAATCAAATCTCGAGTCGTGGAAAAGAGGTTTCCGGATGGCCGATGCATCCGAGACTTGCGCTCATGCTTCTCGAAGCGGCCGATCGCGGAGAGTCGAAACTCGGTGCGCGTCTTGCAGCGTTGCTCAGTGAGCGTGATGTGCTGCGCGCCTCGGGCGAGCGCGATACCGACATCATGACGCGGCTCGACGTTCTCGTCGAGAAAGTGCCTATCGGAGCAGTGGTCGATCGCGCATCGCTTAGTAGAGTCCGTAAGTCAGCCTCGATTTTCGAGAGACGATTGGCTGATTATCCGATCGGGAAGAACCATACGTCGATCGACGCTGCGGGGCTTCTCGCGTGCGCTTACCCAGACCGAATCGGGCGACGTCGATCGTCCGGCGACGGGCGATATCTGCTCGCCAATGGGAGAGGTGCTGCATTTCGCGGGGCCGACCGTCTTGCACGTAGCGAGTATCTCGTCGCCCTCGATCTCGATGACCGAGACCGCGAGGCGCGTATTTTGCTCGCTGCCGCGCTCGACCGATCAGCACTCGATCAGATCGCTGGTCATCGTATGAAACGAGAGTCAGAAGTAGTTTGGTCATCGACCGAAGAGGCCGTCATCGCCCGCGACATTCTTAGACTGGATGAGCTCGTTCTCGAAGAAAAAGCCTTGTCTCCGATACCGTCCGAGAAAGCTGTTCCGGCCATCATCGCCGGAATCCGAGCCATGGGGCTCAACAGTCTGCCTTGGGATCAGGAAGCCCGATCCTTCTGTGCGCGTATCGAGCTCGCAAGGCGGCGCCAGTTGAGTCGTGCCGATCAATGGCCGTCTTTCGACGAGGCCTCATTGCTGCTCACACTCGAAGACTGGTTGTCGCCTTGGCTAGAAGGCGTGACTCGACGATCGCACTTCTCCCGCGTTTCTTTGATCGATGCGCTGCGGTTTAGGCTCGGCGATCGCGCCGTACGTGAGCTCGACGAGTTGATGCCGAGCCATCTGACGGTTCCGACGGGTTCGCGAATCCGCATCGATTACGAAGATGATCTCGCGCCCTGCGCCTCGATGCGGATGCAGGAGGTGTTCGGTCTTGCGAGCACCCCCCGCATTGGTGGCGGCAAGATTCCAGTGACGTTCAAATTATTGTCACCCGCACAGCGTCCGTTGCAGATTACTTCCGACCTCGAGAGCTTTTGGCGAAACGCCTACGCTGATGTTCGCAAGGACATGCGTGGACGCTATCCGAGACACTATTGGCCAGAAGATCCATTGCAAGCGGAACCGACGCGGAGAGTTCGTCCCCGCTCGTGATGAGAAGAGAACGGCGCACCTTCGCGACCTCTCAGCGTCGCTTGAATCTCGGCAACGATTGCTAAGGCAATTTCCTCAGGCGTCCGTGCGCCGAGATCAAGCCCGATCGGCGCTCGTAAGCGTGAAACCAGCTTTTTCGAGGTGGTGCCCAGGCTTGCGAATAATCTCTCGCGTCGTGCCGATGGACCGAGCAAGCCAACGTAGGGAATAGAGGTATCCGCCAGCATCCGAAGGTAATGCTCATCCGCAATCAGGTGATGACTCATGACGACCGCTGCATCGAAGTCTCCAAACTTGAAGGTTGAAGGTAGAGCGAAGCCGTCTGCATGAACGAGATGAGTTCGTGGATTAAAGCGCTGAGCTTCGAGGTAAGCGGGTCGATGATCGACGGCCGTCACTCGCCAGCCGAGAAAATGCGCTAACGAAATGACGGGCTCTGCATCAGGCCCGGCACCGCAAACGAGAAGACGGATTGTGCTTTCGGCTGCGATCGTGAAGATGACCCCTGACAGTGATGTCGCGAGTTTTTGGCTTGTCGACACCGCTCCTGTTTCGATATTGATATCGAAAGCGATTTGTTGTTTGTCCTCATCCGCTTCGATAAGGCCGGACAGAGGTTGGTAACCGTTGGTCTGATCGACTCGCAGCAGCAAAATATTCATTGCGCCTTCACAACCCAGACCGAGTCCCCAAATGGCGTCGTCCGACCCACGGTTGTCGTAGTGCCGCACCAGAGCTCTTTCATCGCCGTCTAACAACGCAAGCGCGTGATCTTGAAGATCACCTTCCAGGCAGCCGCCACTCAACAATCCACAGCGAGTTCCAGATTCGGAAAACAACATGAACGCGCCCGGCTTGCGGTAGGTCGAGCCTTCCGTAGAGATGACGAAGGCGGCGACGAGGGGGCGCTGCGCCGAACGCTCGGTGTCGAAGAATTCCCGAATCAAGTGTCGACCTTACAAGGGCGAGCCATCATCACGGCTGATGGCGATGACAGCAGATCGGGCAGGCAAACCTCGACCGTCTGGCCAGTGGCTTACGGGCTGATCGACTGTCCCGCCTTCACCGGGATGCTGAATGCTGAGAAACAACGTGGTTCCATCTGGCGTGAATTCGCACCCGCACACTTCGGCACCGACTGGCGCACTCATGATCTGCTTGAGCAAGCCGCGATCGGGACCGGTCGTCGGCACGACGAAACACCCGTTGTTACCGATGAGTTCCTCGTCCGCATCGGTGACGACCCATAAGCGGCCGGTCGGATCGAAGCCGAGATTATCTGGGCAGGCAATCGGGCTGACTTGGGACCGATCGGTGAAACCGCCGTAGAACACATCCTCTCGTGCGAGGCGTCCAGGAAGAATTTGTTCCGCCTGCGTCAGGAATTTTGCATTCGCATTTCGTGGGTCGCCCGCGAGCAGGAACACGTTCCATGAAAAGCGTCTGCTGCTGGCGTCGTCGTTGTCCTCAATGAGTTCGACGATATGTCCGAAGTCGTTTTGCGGCCGCGGATTTGCAAAGTTAGGGCCTAAGTCGATTTCGCGCCCCATGAAATCAGCCCGGCGTATCGCGCGGTCGCCGTTTTTGGTGAGCGCCATATACACCCGACCCGTGACGGGGCTCGGTTCGACATCTTCTGGGCGATCCATCGGAGTTGCACCCAAGATATCGGCGGCAGCGCGGCATTTGATGACGACTTCTGCCTGACTGCGAAAACCGTTACGGCTGTTGAGCGGACCTTTTTCGTCGTGAACGAGCGGCAGCCACTCGCCACGACCTTCAGCATCGAATCGAGCAACGTACAACGTACCGTGATCAAGCAGATCAAGATTGGCAGCGCGATCCTTGGGGTTGAATCTATCGCGGGTGACGAACTTGTAAACGTACTCAAACTTCGTATCGTCACCCATGTAAGCGGCGACCCGACCGTCCGCCGTCAAAATCGTATTGGCGCCTTCGTGGCAAAAGCGTCCTAGAGCCGTGCGTTTTTTAGGAGTTGATGAGGGGTCTAGCGGATCGATCTCGACAATCCACCCGTGACGCAGAGCCTCGCGTGGTTCACGCCGCACATCGAAGCGCTTATCGGTCGAGTCCCAGGCAAAAGCGGAACGTTCGCGTAAAGGCCAGCGCCGATAGGCGAGCTTAGTGGCCTCATCGGCGGAGTTTTCTGCCCAGCTTCGCGCGCCGCCAAAGTAATCCTGAATGTTTTCTTCGGCAGTGAGGTAGGTGCCCCATGGTGTTTTTCCGCCCGCGCAATTGGCGAAGGTGCCGAGTACAGTCGTACCGCTGGGGTCGGCATTCGTTCGTAGAAGCGCATCGCCACGGGCAGGTCCCATGATCTGCATCGGTGTATTGGCTGTGATACGTCGAGTCGATGGCCCACCACGAACTACTCGCCAACCGCGCATGCCGCGTTCCAGATCGAGAACGCTCACGCCATGTGCAGCCTGCATCCAAGAGACGGCTTCGGGGTGCGCACGAATCCAGGCCTCTCTGTCTTTCTGAAAGCCCGCGAAAGAGAGCTCGGGAACGACATATTCGTGGTTGACGCAGAGCACCCCCGACGATCGCTTTTTCGGAGAGGCGAAAAATACGAGCGCATCGTTGTTGGTACCGAAGCGCTTTTCTTGCTTCGCAGCAGCCTGAGCATCAAGCCAATCAAGAGAGCGGATATCCCGAGCGGTGAGACCTGCGTCATCTTTAAAGAGCGGGTCACCCCAACCAATCAGCACGTCATGGCGTAAGCCCGGAGAAAGAAGAATCCGATCTTCACGCGTCGGGCCGACCGCTTTGAAGGTACGTTGATCGTTCGTTGAAGATCCGGTGGCGCCGGCGGGCAGTGCCCCGGCTACTGCGGCCGCCACACTACCGGCCGCAACAAACCCACGACGCGACATCCGCCTCGCGAGTAATTCACCAAAGTAAGTCAGTGTCTGATGCGCGGAGTCTTCCATGACGAATTATTCCAGATGTTGAGTGTCCGCCCGATCAGGTGCCGGGAAAGCCTTCGAGCACGGTGACGTAAAACTCACCCTTGCCTTCGCGGAGCTTCTTTGCCGCCTGATATTCCGCTGAATTCCAAAAGCCCCAGGCCGCTTCTTTAGAGGGAAACTTGGCGATGAGGATGCTTTCGTTTCGCGCTTCGCCCTCGGCAATCTCGACTTTAGGCGCAGGCGCCACCGTAATGTAGTGGCCACCGAACGTTTTGTAGATCGGTGGCAATGCAGCGTTGTACGCCTTGAAGCCTTCGAGATCGGTGACTTTTCCCTGTACGACCAAATACGCCGGAGTACTCATTTAATAAGTCCCTCTGCTTTCAGCGCAGCTTGCACGGCGGGACGACCCGCAATGCGACCGTGATAGGCCTTCAGGCCCGGCCATTGGCCCAGATCGATTCCGACGAAAGAGCACCAGCCCAATACCGTGAAGAGATAAGCATCTGCGACCGTAAAGGTGTCTCCCATCAAGAACTGTTTGCTGCCGAGCTCCGACTGTGCGAAATCAAAACGACGTGCGAGGTTCGTCTTCGCCGAAGCTTTCTGTTCTTCCGTCGTTCCGGGAATGAAGAACGGCCCGAACTTCGCGTGCAGTTCAGAGTTGATATAGCCCAGCCACTCGTGAAGGCGATAGCGCGCCATGGTGCCAGCCGCCGGTGCCAGACCCGACGCAGGATTTTGATCCCCAACGAAGGGGAGGATCGCCGTACCTTCTGTCAGCACCGACCCATCGTCGAGGCGTAGCGCCGGGACATAGCCTTTGGCTGTTACTTTCGAATAATCCTCGCCACCCGCCATTTTCGGCCCGCGACCTTCGACCTTAACGGCTTCGAAGGAAAGCCCCGCCTCACGCAGGGCGATGTGGGAGGCAAGCGAGCAGGCGCCTGGGGAGTAATAAAGCTTCATGGAATACCCTCTGAAAATTGAGCCGATGATCGATCGGAAGTCCCATGCTATCTATAGCCGACAGGCCCGGGAAGGGATTGCTAAACTCTCGTCCACCGGCGGGCCCGTAGCACAGCGGTTAGTGCAGGGGACTCATAATCCCTTGGTCCTTGGTTCGAATCCAAGCGGGCCCAGTCTTACAAATC
>CAZRFN010000023.1:0-35573 GCA_964599335.1 uncultured Acidibacter sp.
GTTTGCCTTTCGGCTCGGTGCCCGCGTGCGGCGCGAGCCTCGATTACATGATGGACGTGTTTCCGTTCATGACCGTGCTGCGCAAGGTGCTCTTCGGCGCGGGCGAGTGTCAGAAGATCGATTGGTCGCTCCTCGGCCTCTCGATGCCGGCGTGGGTGCTCATCAGCGTGATTGCTCTGGCGTGTTGGGCGGCGCTCGTGAATTTGCGCGCGTCGCAACACGCGTCGCAATAAGTTCATTAATTGGTCATCGCGTCGCAACACGCGACGCGCAGCCTGCGCGCAGCGTCAGCCACGCAGGATCAGGACACCTTGAGCCCCGCACACAATCCTCGTCATTGGGTTCGCAGCGTCTTCATCTCTGATATCCACCTCGGCTCGCGCGGCTGCAATGCCACCGCGCTGCTCTCGTTCCTCCGCGACGTTCATGCGGAAAATCTTTATCTCGTCGGTGACATCGTAGACCTCTGGAGTCTACGCAAATCGTTTTATTGGCCACAGGAGCACAACAACGTGCTGCGGACGATCTTGGGTAAGGCCAAGCATGGAACGCGGGTCGTGTATGTGCCGGGCAATCACGACGAGGATTTCCGGGAGTTCGTGGGATCGATGTTCGGCAATCTCGTCATCGAACGCGACTGCATCCACACGACAGCGCTCGGTGAGCGCTTGCTCGTACTGCACGGCGATGAGTTCGACAGCGTGGTCAAGTGCAGCCGCTGGCTCGCGGCGCTCGGTTCGCAGGCCTACGATTTCTCGATCGAGATGAATCGGCATTTCAACCGCATCCGTCGGTTCTTTGGCTACGACTACTGGTCGCTCGCGAGCTACCTCAAGCACAAGGTTAAAAATGCCGTGAACTACATCTCGAGCTTCGAGCAGGCGGTCGCGCACGAAGTGCGTCGCCGTGGCGTCGACGGCGTGGTGTGCGGGCACATCCATCGTGCCGAGATCCGTACGATCGATGGCGTGCTCTATTGCAACGACGGCGACTGGGTCGAGAGCTGTACGGCGCTCGTCGAAGATCGCAACGGTCGGCTATCGATCTGGAACTGGGCGCAGAACGAAACGGTCGATCTGCCTCTTGCAGCCCGGGAGGCGGCGTGAGTGGACTGCCCCTCTTGGCATTCGCGTTCGTGCTCAGCGGAGATGCCCAAGTCGCCGCCGGGACGGGCGAGGGGTCTCGATTTCGGTTCGATGCGTGGCGCTGCCAGAACGAGGTTCACAGTCGCTGGCGCAGCGGTGATGGACGGGTGGTGGCCGAAGAAGAGCTGGCATTCGAGGGTGAGCGATGGGTGCGCTATCGGCTTCAACGTCCCACCATCGCCCAAGACGTCGTGGCGACTCGCGAGGGCGACACGCTCCGCCTCGTGATCCGCAATGGTGAGTCGCGTAAACAGATCACGCTCGCGACGACCCAAACTGTTCTTGCGGGACCCCTGCTGGTCGATCACCTCGCCGAAAAGCTGCCGCGACTGCGTGCGGGCAAGTCGGTGGAGTTCGACTATCTCGTACCCGACCATGGGATGGTGTTGCGCCTGCGCGCCACACTCGAGGGCGGCGCGCGCACTGCGGAGTCTCGGGTCCGGGTCGAGGCCGCCTCACTCTTGATGCGCGCCTTCGTGCCGAATACCAAACTCGTCTTCGATGACTCGGGCGTGCTGCGATCGATGACGGGACGCTTGTTGCCTCAGCTCGGTGATGTCACGAAACCGAAATCTTTGGACGGTGTGCTGCGTGTGACCACCGTCAATATTTCGGGCGAAGCGTCATCTATGCAATCAACCTGTAATAGACCGACCTTATCTTGACCGTCATGCGGATCCTCATGCTCTCGGACGTCTACTTCCCCCGAGTCAACGGGGTCTCGACGTCGATTCAAACTTTTCGTTCCGATCTGATGGCGCTGGGTGCAAAAGTCACTTTGCTCGCGCCGCAGTATCCTCATCCGCCTTCTCAGCCCGACGATGCAGACATCGTGCGCATCAAGTCTTGGGCGATGCCCTTCGATCCGGAAGATCGCGGAATGTCTTGGGCTGACGCCAACCGTTGGGCCGCGACGATTCGACCCGAAGACGTGGACGTGATCCTCGTGCAGACGCCGTTCTTCGCGCATTACCTCGGGCTGCGCCTCGCGCGCCGACTCGGCGTGCCGGTGGTCGAGACCTATCACACGTATTTCGAGCATTACCTGCATCACTATCTGCCGGCGGTACCCGCCTCGATCACGAAGGCGATCGCGCGCCGCTTTACGGTGTCGCAGTGCCATCAAGTGCAGGCGGTGATCTCGCCCTCGCCGCAGATGGCGGAGGCCTTGCGCGCCTATGGTGTACGCACACCGATCGAGGTTTTGCCGACCGGACTTCCGGCGAGCTGCTTCGCACCGGGGAACGGCGCGCAATTCAGAGAAGCACAAGGCATTGCGCCGAATCGACCGGTGGCGCTCTTCGTGGGCCGCGTGGCGCACGAGAAAAACATCGATTTTTTGATTCGTATGCTGCCGCGACTGCGTGAGAAGGTGCCCGATGTGCTGCTCGTGATCGCAGGCGAGGGGCCGGCCGAGGCGCATCTGCGCAAGATGGTCGAAGAGATGGGCCTCTCGGCGAATGTTCATTTCGTGGGATATCTGCACCGCACGACGACGCTGCTCGACTGCTATCGTGCAGCCGATGCCTTCGTCTTTGCCTCGCGTACCGAGACCCAAGGTCTGGTGCTCCTCGAAGCCTTGGCCCAGGGCACGCCGGTCGTCTCGACCGCGGTGATGGGCACGGCCGATGTGCTGCGCGGCGTGAAGGGTGCGGTGGTGGTGCCCGAAGAAATCGACGCCTTTGCTGAAGGTGTGGCGAGTGTGCTGCGCGACCCCGAGCGGCGCGCGGAACTCGCGAGCCATGCCCGTGAAGATGCGGCGCGCTGGGCCTCGAAGGCGATGGCCGAGCGCATGCTCAAAATCTTTGAACATGTCGTCGAATCGGATGAGCCGCTGACGGAGGTCGTGACGTCGTGACGATGTTCGTACGAGTCGATCATGCCGAGCGCCGAATCTGCGAAATCGCCACCTCCGCCTGTCGTCGACGTGCGGTGCGGGGTCTCTTTCGGACGGTGAGCCGCCTTGGAGACGGGGTGGTGTGGTACGTGCTGATGGCGGTGATGCCGCTCATCATCGGTCTCGATCGACTCGGAGAGGGGCTACGCGTCTCGGCGCAGATGCTCGCGGCGGGCGCGTTCGGCCTGCTGCTCTACAAATTGCTCAAGAAAAAGCTCGTGCGCGAGCGACCCTACATCGGTCTCATCGGCATTGAGTGCGCCATGCCGCCGCTCGATCGCTACAGTTTTCCTTCAGGCCACACGCTGCACGCCGTGCTCTTCACGGCGATCGCGATCCATCACGTACCGGCGCTTGCGGCGGTGCTGGTGCCGTTTGCCTTGCTGGTGGCGGCCTCGCGGGTGGTGCTCGGCCTGCATTATCCGACGGATGTTCTCGCGGGCGCCGTGCTCGGCGCGCTCATCGCCGCGGCGAGTCAAGCTGTCTTTTTTTGATCAGGTGAGCAGCCGGCCGAGAATGCTGGCGTATATCTTATGAAGCAGGTCGATTTCTTCGACGCGTATGCCTTCATTGACCTTATGGATCGTGGTGTTCGTCACACCGAGCTCGATGACCTGAGCGCCCATCGGCGCAATGAACCGACCATCCGAGGTGCCGCCGCCCGTAGAGAGCTTGGGCGTCTTGCCAGTCAAGGATTTGACCGACTCGATTGCAGCCGCCGAGAGCGCGCCCGGTGCCGTGTAGAACGGCTCACCCGACACATACCACTCGAGCGTGTAGCGCACGCCGTTCTTGGTCAGAATGTCTTCGACGGTTTTCTTGAGCGCCTCGACGGTTTGCACAGGCGAGTAGCGCAAGTTGAATCGCGCCTTGAGTTCACCCGGAATCACATTGGGTGCACCGGTGCCCGCGTTCAGATTCGAGATCTGAAACGTCGTCGGCTGGAAAAAGTCGTTTCCGGCATCCCAGGAGCGCGAGGTGAGTTCGGCGAGTGCGGGTGCGAGCGTATGCACGGGGTTCTCGGCCTGGTGCGGGTAAGCCACGTGGCCCTGCACGCCGTGCACCGTGAGACGACCCGAGAGCGAACCGCGACGGCCGATCTTGATGGTGTCGCCGACGGCTTGCTCACTCGAGGGTTCGCCGACGATGCAGTAGTCGATACGCTCGCCACGCGCATTCAAAGTTTCGACGACGCGCTTGGTGCCATCGACCGAGGGGCCTTCCTCGTCGCTCGTGATCAAAAAGGCGAGGGTGCCGCGGTGAGTCGGGTGCGCGCGCACGAATTCTTCGGTGGCGGTGATCATGGCGGCGAGGCCGCTTTTCATGTCGGCGGCGCCACGGCCGTAGAGCACGCCATCGCGAATGGTCGGCACGAAGGGGTTGCTGCGCCACTCTTCGAGCGGGCCGGTCGGGACCACATCGGTGTGACCGGCGAAGCAGACGACGGGCGAGGGGTCGTCCCCGCCGGTGCGGCCATCGCCACGGCGCTTGGCCCAAAGATTATCCACGTTGCCGTAACGCAGGTTCTCGACGGTGAACCCGAGGGCCTTGAGGCGAGCGCCCATGACGTCTTGGCACCCGGCATCCGTCGGGGTGACGGAGTTGCGGGACATCAGGTCTTGGGTGAGTTCGAGGGTCGCGGACATGGGGCGACCTTATAGAGGCGAGAAACAGCGGATGCAAGCCAGCGCACCGACCTGGAGCCGCCCTTGGCGCATGAAATATTTCTGAAACATGACTGTCATATTGTGCTCAACATGCTCAACGGAGGTTTCAAAGAGATGAAAAAGACCCTGATTTTGGCCGCTGCCGCTACGGTTGCCGCCAGTTTGGCCCCGATCGCCCCGGCCCAGGCCGCTCGCGATTTCATCAACGTGGTCGGCTCCTCAACGGTCTACCCCTTCACCACCACGGTGGCTGAGCAGTTCGGTCGCCAAGGTCGTTTCAAGACGCCGAAGGTCGAGAGCACCGGCACGGGCGGCGGCATCAAGCTCTTCTGCAATGGCGTCGGTCCCCAGCACCCGGACATGGTCAATGCCTCGCGTCGCATGAACGCCTCTGAATTTGATACCTGCAAAAAGAACGGTGTCACCGGCATCGTCGAGGTGCGGGTCGGTTACGACGGTCTGACGATCTCCGAAAACAAGCGTGGTCCGAAACTCGACCTCACGCGCAAGCAAGTCTATCTCGCCCTCGCCAAGCAGGTGCCGGATCCGGCGAACCCCACGGTGCTGATCGCGAACCCGTACCAGCGTTGGAGCGAGATCGACAAGTCGCTGCCGAACACGAAGATCGAAGTGCTCGGCCCGCCGCCGACCTCGGGCACGCGCGACTCGTTCCATGAGCTCTACATGGAAGCGGGCTGCCGTACGTATCCGTGGATCAACACCCTGCGTGGTCAGGACGAGAAGCGTTTCAAGCGCGTCTGTCATACCGTTCGCGAAGATGGTGCATTCATCGAGGCCGGCGAGAACGACAACCTGATCGTGCAGAAACTCGAGGCGAACCCGAATGCCGTCGGCATCTTCGGTTTCAGCTTCCTCGAAGAAAACCTCGACAAGCTGCGTGGCTCAAAGATCGAAGGCGTCGAGCCGACCTTTGACACCATCGCCTCGGGTAAGTATCCCGCCTCGCGTCCGCTCTTCATCTACGTGAAGAAGGCGCACATCGGCGTGATCCCGGGTCTCCAAGAGTTCGTCAATGAATACGTGAGCGACAAGGCTCTCGGTGAGGAAGGTTATCTCGCCGATCGCGGTCTCGTGCCGCAGCCGAAGTCGGACCTCGCGAAAACCCGAGCGGATGTGAAGTCGCTCAAGAACTTCGCTCCGTAATTTCGGGCGCGATACCACCCAGAGGACCAACCATGACTATTCGTTCGTTTGCCGCCGCCGCGGTTATCGCGGCGGCCTCGGGAGCGGCTTGCCTGGCGAATGCCCAAGCCGCCCCGGCGAAATCTGCTCCGGCCACTGTGTCGCAGTCCGAGCTCGAGGTGTTGAAGGCGCAGCTCGCGCTGCTGCAAGAGCGCCTCGCTCAACTCGAGGCTGCGCAGAAGTCGCAGGAAGAAAAGGTCGAAACGACCGTCGCGAATCAGGCGGTGGTGAACACCGATCTGCAAGACTCGATTGATCGCACGGCCGACAACCTCGCGCGTACGGTGGGTGAGGGTGCGAGCTCGGGTTGGATGGGCCGCTGGGTGTGGAAGGGTGATCTTCGTGCACGCAACGAGAACATCGATCAGGAAGCGACCGCAACCGAGCGTAACCGTAACCGCGTTCGTCTGCGCGTCGGTGCTTTCGCTCGGGTGAATGACAACACGCGTGTCGAGGTGCAGTTCACGACGACGGAAGGCGCTGATGCACGATCGTCGAACCAGTCGTTCACCGATGCGAACTCACGCAAAGCGCTCGATCTCGATACGGCTTACGTCGAGTGGTCGCCGACCGATCAATGGAAGGTCACGGCTGGCAAGATGCGCTACCCGTGGGTGCGAACGTCGAGTTATTTTTTTGATAACGACATCAACCCTGAGGGCATCGCCGCCAACTGGCAGCAGGCCGCCAACGGTTTCTTTGGTAGCGTGTTCTTGACCCAGTTCGCCGAACGTTCGACGGCAGCGGATTCGGGCATGGCCGGTGCGCAGTTCGGTTGGCGTTGGGCGCGTACGGACGGCAGTCGTGTGTTGATCGCCGGCGCTTATTACGACCATGCCGCGGTGCGCGGCTACAACCCGTTCCAGGGCGCGAGCTCGAGCTCGGCGGGTCTCGGTAGTTACGGCAACTCGACGACGACGAGCGCGACGATCTGTCGCAAAGCGGTCGCCACGGGTGGTGCGTGTCTCGCCAACGACTACAACGTGATCGAGCTGCTCGGTGAGTATCAGTTCAATGTCGGTGAGCAACCGTTGCTGCTCTTCGCCAACGTGGCGCAGAACACGGCTGCGGACTACTCGATCACGACGACGAGTACGGCGACGACCATCCCGAAGGGGCTCGATACGGCGTATGCGGCCGGGTTCACCTACGGTCGTGCGAACGCGACGATCCCGGGGACTTGGGAAGTCGGGTACCTCTATCAGGTCGTCGAGAAGGACGCGCTCTTCGCGCAATGGGTCGACTCGGACTTCGCCTCGGGTAACACCGACGGCGGGGGTAGTGCGATTCGCGGGGCCTATCAGTTCTCGCGTAACTGGCGCTTCAACGTGACCTACATGCTCAATGAGACCAACCGGGACGTGGCGGCAGCGGTGACCCTGCCCTCGGCCCGAAACCTGTTCAATCGCGATTACAAGCGTTTGCAGGTGGACTTCAACTGGACCTACTGAGCCACGGGTTCATTAAATTTGGATGACGGGTCTACCTTGGGAGGTCGGAGTCGGTAAAATCTCCGGCCTCCCAGGGTCTTGAGCCCCGCCGCAGGTTCTGTCGTCTTCATGAGCCCGTCGATTCTCCTTGTCCTGATCGTTGCGTTGTCGGTGCTGGCCTTCCAGCTCGGCAAGGCCCGCGCCGTTGCGGTGGTCGGTGGTCAGCGACGCATTCGTGATCTGCATTCTTTGCCGGGGCACTATGGTCTGCTTACGGCCATCTGGTGCGGCTTACCGGCGCTCGTGGTCTTCCTGACGTGGGTGCTGCTGCAAGATGCGGTTATCACTCATCTTGTGATCTCGCAGTTGCCAGCCGCCTCGCAGGCGCTTCCCGATTCGCAGCTCGGTCTGCTGCTCAATGATTTGCGCAATGTGGTGGCGGGCAATGTGTCGCCTGAGATGGTGGCACCCGAGACACGCGCGGCCGCCGCTCAGTACGTGCAGTTGCGCGATATCGCCGAGCTCGCCCTCGCGGCTCTCGTCATCTCCATCGGCATCGTGGGGATGTTGTGGGTACGCGCGAAGATCCGCCCCGATCTGCGCGCCCGCAATTCGTACGAGCGAGTCGTTGAAGTTCTCTTGTTTGCCTGCTCGGCGGTGGCGGTGTTCACGACGCTCGGCATCGTGCTCTCCATCGTGTTCGAGGCGTTCCGGTTCTTCAGCATCGTGCCGGTGACCGAGTTCGTGTTCGGCACGAACTGGAGCCCGCAGATGGCGATCCGCGCCGATCAGGTGGGCTCGTCGGGTGCGTTCGGTGCCGTGCCATTGTTTGCCGGCACCTTGCTCATTTCGTTCATCGCGATGGTGGTGGCGGTGCCCGTCGGCTTGTTCTCGGCGATTTATCTGGCCGAGTACGCGCCCATCAAAGTTCGCAAATACGTGAAGCCGCTGCTCGAAGTGCTCGCGGGTGTGCCCACCGTCGTCTACGGATTCTTTGCGGTCACCACCGTGGGTCCGGCGCTGCGCGTGGCGGGCGAGGCGATGGGTCTGCCGGTCGCCGGAGAGAGTGCGCTCGCGGCGGGTCTCGTGATGGGCATCATGATCATTCCGTTCGTATCCTCGCTCTCGGACGACATGATCACCGCGGTGCCGCAGAGCTTGCGTGATGGCGCCTATGCGCTTGGCGCGACGCGCTCCGAGACCATTCGTCAGGTGGTGCTGCGTGCGGCGCTGCCCGGCATCGTGGGTGGCGTATTGCTTGCGATCTCGCGTGCGATCGGCGAGACCATGATCGTCGTGATGGCCGCGGGGCTCTCTGCGAACCTCACGGCGAATCCACTTGAGGCCGTGACCACGGTGACGGTGCAGATCGTCACGCTGCTCGTCGGCGACCAAGAGTTCGACAGCCCGAAGACCTTGGCCGCGTTCGCGCTCGGTCTCGTGCTCTTCCTCGTGACGCTGCTTCTCAACGTGATCGCGCTCTATGTCGTCAGGAAGTACCGTGAACAGTACGAGTGAACAGCCTTTGAAGTCTCCAGAAGAGACCCAGGTGCTCGTGCGCAAGAGCCTTGCGCGGCGTTATCGCGCCGAGAAGCGCTTTCGCGCCTATGGCGCTGCGGCGGTGCTCGCGGGCATCGGCTTCGTGATTTTTTTGTTCGGTACGATCTTCTCGCAGGGCGCTTCGGTGTTCCGGCAGTCTTATCTGCAGCTCACGGTGACGTACGACCCGGAGGTCATCGACCCCTCGGGCGCGCGCAACCCCGACGAGCTCGTCACGGCCGATTACCAGTCGCTCGTTCGTGCGGCGTTGCGTGAGCGGTTCCCTGACGTTGAAGGGCGTCCGAACCTGCGTGAACTCTATGGTGTGGTGTCGAGCGCGGCATCGCTCGAATTGCAGCAGCGCGTGGTGAGCGACCCGTCGATCATCGGTTCTCGAGAGACCCTCTGGGTGCTCGCTGACGATACCGTCGACATGCTCCTCAAAGGAAAAGTCAGACGTTCAGGCCCCGAAGAGGAGCGACGCCTCACCGATCAGCAGATCGGCTGGATCGACGCGCTCGTGGCCGATGGCTCTCTCAAATTGCGGTTCAACGCGGCGTTCTTGTCGAACGGCGACTCGCGTGACCCTGAGCAGGCGGGTGTGCGCGGCGCGCTCGTCGGTTCGGCCCTCACGCTACTCATTACGCTATTGCTCTCGTTCCCCATCGGCGTGGGCGCAGCGATCTACCTCGAAGAATTTGCGCCGCGTAATCGCATGACCGACATCATCGAGGTCAACATCAACAACCTCGCAGCCGTGCCTTCGATCGTGTTCGGTTTGCTGGGCCTTGCGATGTTCATTGCGCTCTTTGGTTTGCCCCGATCGGCGCCGCTCGTCGGCGGTTTCGTGCTCTCGCTGCTCACGCTGCCGACTATCATCATCGCCTCGCGTGCGGCCCTCAAAGCCGTGCCGCCCTCGATTCGGGAAGCGGCGCTCGGCATGGGCGCCTCGCGTCTGCAGATGGTCATGCACCACGTGATGCCGCTCGCGATGCCCGGCATGTTGACGGGTGCCATCATCGGTATGGCGCGCGCACTCGGGGAGTCGGCACCGCTCCTTATGATCGGCATGGTGGCTTTCATCGTCGATGTGCCTTCTGGCTTCGTCGATCCGGCGACGGCCCTGCCGGTGCAGGTCTTCCTGTGGTCGGATCTTCCTGAGCGCGGCTTCGTCGAGCGCACCTCGGGGGCGATCATCGTGCTGCTGCTCTTTTTGATCGTGATGAACGCGACTGCGGTCATCCTGCGCAACAAATTCGAGAAACGTTGGTAACGGACATGAACCAGTCGTCAAAACTTCTACCGGTGCCTGAAGGCACGAAGACCATCGGCGATGTGACCGTGTCGGAGCCGGTGTTCTCCTGTCGCGATGTCGACGTGTTCTACGGCGACAAGCACGCTATCAAGAAGGTCAACATCGATATTGGTCGCAAGCAGGTGCTTGCGATGATCGGCCCTTCGGGCTGCGGCAAGTCGACCTTCCTGCGCTGCCTCAATCGCATGAACGATACGATCGTCGGGGCGCGCGTCGAGGGCATGATCATGCTCGACGGGCAGGACATTCACGAAAAGCGCCAAGACGTCGTGCAACTGCGCGCTCGCGTCGGCATGGTGTTCCAGAAGCCGAACCCGTTTCCGAAGTCGATCTATGAAAACGTCGCGTATGGTCCGCGTATCCACGGCCTTGCGGCCGATCGGGCGGAGCTCGATGAGATCGTAAACGTGAGCTTGCGCCGCGCGGGGTTGTGGGAAGAGGTCAAGGATCGCCTGAACCAACCCGGCACCAGTCTCTCGGGCGGTCAGCAGCAGCGCTTGTGCATTGCACGTGCCATTGCGGTAAACCCGGAAGTGATCTTGATGGACGAGCCCTGTTCGGCGCTCGATCCGATCGCGACGGCTCGCATCGAAGATTTGATCGACGAACTGCGCGAGAGCTATGCCATTTGCATCGTCACGCACTCGATGCAGCAGGCCGCGCGCGTGTCGCAGCGCACGGCGTACTTTCACCTGGGCGATCTCATCGAGGTCGGTGAGACCAACAAGATCTTCACGAACCCTCAGGCGAAGCTGACCGAAGACTACATCACCGGTCGATTCGGCTAAGCGACTGAGCCTGATGGCTCAGTGATGCGGGCCCTCCCGCAG
Organism: uncultured Acidibacter sp.; assembly: GCA_964599335.1. Taxonomy (GTDB): domain Bacteria; phylum Pseudomonadota; class Gammaproteobacteria; order Steroidobacterales; family Steroidobacteraceae; genus UBA964. The sequence continues at coordinate 11,027 of CAZRFN010000023.1, forward strand.
CCATTTCGTTGCGACCCATTTCTCCCCGGCTCTCACGGGCATGCCGCCGTGTAAGGTTTTGGTCGAGGGGTGAGGGCGGTCGTAGCTGAAGAACACCGCGTTTCCTTTGACGGCTGCGACCTCGAGGCCGACATCGGGAAAGTTCGTCGCGCCACCGTCTTGGGGCGTGTTCAGGTACATCACGAGTGAGGCCACGCGCTGTCCGCCGCGCGCCAAGAAGGGCGCAGCACCCGGTTGTGCGGGGTCGACGTAGTCGTAGTGCGGTTTGTATTCCTGGCCCACTTCGTAGCGCAGGATCTGCAAGGCTTCACCGTGATCGACCGGCCAGTTGAGGAGCGCTGCAATCCGCTGTTCGAGGCGCGAGATCAGCGGCGTACCGCCGCGGGTGAGGGCGGCACCACTGCTCGTGCGGTCCGCATGAAGTTTTTCGCCGCCACTGTCCAAATCGACGACGTTCGACGGCGTGACGCGCGGTCGAGAGAGCGCAATGAGCTCGTCGCATTCTTTGTCGCTGAGCAGACCGCCGAAGAGCACCACCCTCGGCAGAGCGAGACTGAACAAAACTTTGACCTCACGATCGAGCGCGTGCACGACTGAGGGCCATGCGGTGCCAATAGGTTGTGGCACGGGGATACCGGATTCGATTTCTTTGTTCGCGGTGCGTGAGCGAATCTCGGCGAGACGCGATTCGAGTGTCGCCGTCATGATCGTGACGGCGGTCTCCTCGGCATAGCCTTGAGAGACGAGCTGGGCAAGCAGGGTTTGAGGGGAGTGGCCCGCTTCGGTCTGCCGGATGATCCATTGCCGCAGTTCGGGCGTGTCTTGGGTTGATGCACTCATGACCGCGTGAAGTTTACGCCGCGGCTACGGTTCCCACGAGCGACGCCACCTCGCTGTCACATAAGCGTCACTTCGCTGTCACATCGGGCGCTTAACGTTCTCGCCCGTGGTCGGTCGGCCCTGCCGAGCGACCTCACCAACCCCAAATTCAAATCGGCGTCGATCGGCCCGTACGGAGCGTCTTCAAAATGCAAACCCTGCAAAAGCACCGAAATCTGTTGTTCCTCGCCGCCTCTGTGGCGGTGCTCGCTGGTTGCGGCTCGGAAGAGATCGCCTCCCCGGGCAGCGGCGGTAACGTGACTGTGAACATCACGACGCCGCCCCCGCCGCCGCCGCCGCCGCCGACTTCGACGCTCGTGACGCCCGCGCCGGGCTGTCCGACCATCGACAACGCTGTTGGCCTTCGCGACCTCGGCACGATCACGGGCCCGACCGGCACCTACCGCAACTGCGAACTGCCGTCACGATTTACCCGCAGCTCGACGCTCACGCGCATCCCGGGCCTCTTGTACTCGCTCGGTGGCCGCGTCGACGTGGGCAACGACCTGGGCGCTGCGGCGACCTCGGGAGAGGCTTCGGTGACGCTGACCATTCAGGCGGGCGTGGTGGTCTTCGGCTCGACGGGTACGTCGTGGTTGCACGTCAACCGTGGCAACCGCATCAGCGCAATCGGTACGGCGACTGCGCCGATCGTCTTCACGAGCCGCGACAACATCCTCGGTCTCACGACCGACGACTCGCAGGGCCAGTGGGGCGGTGTGGTGCTCTCGGGTCGTGCGCCGATCACGGACTGCACGATTGCGACCAACGCGACCCCGGGCTCGGTGAACTGCGAGCGACAGGTCGAAGGTGCGGTGGATCCGGCCATCTACGGTGGCGCGACCGCGACGGACAACAGCGGCACGCTGCGCTATGTGCAGATCCGCTACTCGGGCTATGTGCTCTCGGGTAACTCCGAACTGCAGGCGCTCACTACGGGTGGCGTCGGTAGCGGTACCTCGATCAGCTTCGTGCAACTGCACAACAGCTCGGACGACGGCCTCGAATTCTTTGGTGGTACGCATAACGCAACGCGTTTCGTGATCACCGGTGCGGACGACGACAGCGTCGATCTCGACGTCGGCTATCGCGGCTTGATGCAGTACGTGATTGCGGTTCAGAAGACCTCTGGTGCTGCGGACTCGATGGTCGAACTCGACAGTGCGAATGCTCTCGAGGATCAGACCCCGCGTACGTACATGAAACTTGCGAACTTCACCTTCGTCCACCGCAACGCTGCGAACTCCAACGGTGCAGCGATGTTGCTCCGTGGCCAAGCCGACGCCTCGCTCGTCAACGGCGTTCTCGTCTCGCCGACGGCCTGCTTGCGCCTGAACGGCTCGAACATCATCGGTACGAACGCAGCCGTCAGCAAAGTCGGTCCGCCGGTGTTCCGTTCGGTGGCGATGCAGTGCGGAACGACCCAGTTTGTCGGTTCGGGTGGCCTGACCGCGGCGCAGGTCGACTCGACCTTCAACGTGGCGGGTAACAACAACACCTCGACGTTCACGGCCTCGCTCACTGGAGGCTTCATCAACGGTGCCAACGAGACGGCTCGAACGGCGACCGACCCGAAGACGGTTGATGCGGGTTTCGACACGACGACCTACATCGGCGCCGTGAAGGACGCGGCTGATACGTGGTACGCGGGTTGGACTTGCAACTCCGGCACGGCGAGCTTCGGCGCGACAGGCCAGGCCTGCACCTCGGTACCCAGCCCGTAATTCTTTGCCAGCAATCGCTGCGGGTCGTGGCTTATCGGTCACGGCCCGCAGCGCCGACGAAGATCGCTGATTTCGAGGACGTCTCATGGATCATTTGATCGCGGGCCCCAGAAGCCTTCTTGTTGCTGCGGCGCTCACTTTCCCGTTGGCATCGATCGCAGCGCCCCAGCAGGCCGACCCGGCTGCCGAGCAGTCGCCGCCCCAGCAGAATGCAGAGGCTGCGGTGGAAGAGCCAGTGGATGTCGATATCGTCGGGGAAATCGTGATCGTCGGCCGACGTGATCGAAACATTCAGCAGGCGACGAGCGTCGTACTCTCCGTACTCTCGGCCGAAGACATCGCCCGTACGGGCGAGGGTGACGTGGCCGGCGCCTTGAGTCGCGTCACGGGTCTGAGTGTCACCAATAGTGGGTTCGTCTACGTACGAGGACTCGGTGACCGCTACTCGCAGGCGCTGCTCAATGGCTCACCGTTACCGAGCCCTGAGCCGCTGCGTCGCGCGGTGCCGCTCGATCTCTTCCCGACGGATGTCATCGCGTCCTCGTTGGTGCAGAAGAGCTACTCGGCCAATCTCACTGGCGAATTTGGTGGTGGGTTGATCAACCTCACCACTCTCGCCGTGCCCAAGGAGCCGTTCTTGAAGTTTGGCGTCGGCGTGAGCGGAGACACCGAAACGACGGGTCACATTGGCTACACACATTACGGCAGTAAATATGACGCGACGGGAATGGATCGCGGCATTCGTGACATTCCGCCTGCACTGGCGGCTTACTTTTCGAGCGGCGAGCGCGTGAGCGCCGGCAACGTCAACACTCAAAATATTCTGAAGCAGTTGGTCAATCGTTATACCGGCGTGATCCAGTTCAACGACAAGATGCCGGTGAATGCTTCGGGTTCGGTCACGGGCGGCACCTCGCGGGTGATCGGCGATGGCGAGCTCGGCATCGTGGGGACGGCGGGGTACAGCAACTCCTGGCGTACCAAAGACAACATCGAGCAGAGTCCGGCCAATGCCGCTCTGACATTGATCGACAAAGATTATCGTGAAGTTGCGACGGAAAATCGGATCGTCGTCAATGGTCTTTTCGGGCTGGGTTACGAGTTCGGCGATGGCAACAAAGTTCGCTGGACGAATCTCATCATCCGCGACACCTTGAAGCGAACCTCGCTCGCCGAAGGTCGACAAAACAGTCAGAAGCCGGGCTTCGATTTCTTGGAGCAGCAGACGGGTTGGTACGAGCGTGAGCTCTGGAGCACGCAGTTGAGCGGCGGCCTCAATTTCGATCCGTTCAAGGTCGACGCTCGCGTCGCCTATGCAAATTCGAGCCGAAATGCGCCGTTCGAGCTCGGCTTCGGCTACTCGCGCTCGAACATCGCCGCGAGCCCGTACGGAGCGTATTTCATCAACCGTCTCGACAATGGCCAGACGGGCTTCGCGAACGTCGTCTTCTCGACGCTGGATGAGAAGTTGCTCTCGTACGGTGTCGATTTCTCTTACGCGGTCTCGCCGCAGGTCGTGGTGTCTGCCGGCTATGAAGGCAGTAAAACCGAGCGCGATTCCGAGCGCCGGGAGTTTCAGATCATTGCGCCGTCGACCTTCGAGACTGCCGTTGGAATGTTGCGCCCCGACTACCTGCTTGGCGGTGCAGTCGTCGAGTACTACAAGATCGGTCTTGTCGAAACGACCGAATCGGATCCGGCCTTTGCGGCCGAACTCAAGACCAACGCGGCATATCTGCAGCTGCAAGCGGAGCTCGTCGACGGGTTAGAGCTCAACGCCGGCGCTCGTTTCGAGAAGGCCAATCAGGGTGTGAATCCGGTTCAGGTCTTCAATGCGGCCACGAACTCCGGCGCGGGCACCGCGCTCGAAAACGACTACGTCTTGCCGGCGTTGACCTTGACCTACAAGTTCGGCGAGAACATGCAGATCCGCGCCAACGCTTCAAAGACACTTGCGCGACCGCAGTTCCGTGAGTTGATGTTCCAGGCGTATTACGACCCGGAGAGCAACCGCGCGTTCAGAGGAAACCCCTTGTTGATCGACAGCGAATTCACGAACGCCGAGTTGCGGTATGAGTGGTACTTCGCGAGCGATCAACGGCTGTCGGTGGCCGGATTCTGGAAAGACATCGAGCGACCGATCGAGTCATTCACGGGCTTCAACGACAACAACCCTGTGACGAGCTTCGCGAATGCGCCGTCGGCTACGCTCTATGGCGTTGAATTTGAGTCGCAGAAGTATTTCGACATGGACCTCTGGTCGGACGCGCCGTTTTTCGCTTCGCGAAAGGCGTTGTTGATCGGTAACTACACTTGGTCGAAATCAAAAATCGAAGTGGGCGCCAATGACACGACTGCGGTGTTCGGCACGGTGGTGCAGCCGGCGAGCAACTTCTTCCGCGACGGCTCGCAGTTGACGGGACAGTCTGAGCATCTCGCCAACATCCAGCTCGGCCTCGAGGACTCGGCAAACTTGTCGCAGCAGACTCTGCTTATTTCGTACGCGAGTGATCGCGTGACGAGTCGTGGTGCGGCGGGCCTTCCGGATATCCTGGAGTCGCCCGGGGTGACGATCGATTTCGTCGCACGTCAGGGCGCGAACCTGTTCGGTCAGGATGTCGAGTTCAAGTTCGAGGCCCGCAATCTGTTACGTCGCGACTACCGCGAGTTTCAGGAGCGTGAGGGCAACAAGGTGTACTTCAACCGATACGATTCGGGCGTGAAGTTCTCGTTCTCGGTATCGACGAGCTTCTAATCGGCGCTGCGCTCAGTCCGTCGAGCGCAGCAAATCGTTGATGGAGGTCTTCGCGCGCGTTTGCGCGTCGACCTTCTTCACGATGACGGCCGCATAGAGCGAGTGTGAGCCGTCTTTGGAAGGCAGACTTCCGGGTACGACGACGGCACCGGCGGGCACTCGGCCTTGGGTGATTTTTCCTGTCTCGCGATCGTAGATGCGCGTGCTCTGGCCGATGTAGACGCCCATCGAGAGGACGGCGCCTTCTTCGACGATGACGCCCTCGACGACCTCGGACCGCGCGCCGATGAAGCAGTTGTCTTCGATGATGGTGGGCGCGGCTTGCAGCGGCTCGAGCACGCCGCCGATGCCGACGCCGCCCGAGAGGTGCACGTTCTTACCGATCTGTGCGCAGGAGCCGACCGTCGCCCAGGTGTCGACCATGGTGCCCGAGTCGACGAAGGCGCCGATATTCACGAACGAGGGCATGAGCACGACATTGGGGCCCACATAGGCGCCTTTGCGTACCACGGCATCGGGTACGACGCGCGCGCCGCTCGCGCGGATCGAGGCTTCGTCCATCGCGGCGTATTTGAGCGGCACTTTGTCGAAGAAGCGGGTGTAGCCGCCCTCGATGACGCGATTGTCGTAAGCCCTAAAGTAAAGCAGCACGGCTTTCTTGAGCCAGTCGTTTACCTGCCAGTGCCCATCGCGCTTCTCGGCGACGCGCGCCTTGCCCGAGTCGAGCAGGTCGAGCGCTTCGTCGAGCGCGACTTTGAGTTCGCGCGAGATGCTCTTCGGGTTGATCTCAGCCCGCTGTTCGAACGCGGCTTCGATGAGGGTGCGTAGGGCAGAGTGATCGGTGCTCATGGTCGGGTTTCCAAAGATCGAGTTGAAGTTTTAGCGACTCGCGGCAAATCGCGCGATGCGGGTCGCCGCTTCGACGCATTCGTCGACGCTCGCGACCAAAGAAATACGCAGGCGCCCGGCGCCGGGGTTGCGGCCATCGACGGTGCGCGCGAGGTAGCTGCCCGGAACGACAGTGACGTTCTCGCGGGCGAAGAGTTCGCGCACGAAGACCTCGTCGTCGCCTCGGGTGTCGGCCCAAAGATAAAACCCACCCTCGGGCGCCGTGAAGTCGAGGTGAGGCGCGAGGATGGGCATGACCTTCGCGAACTTCTCGCGATAGAGCCGGCGGTTTTCGATGACGTGCGCTTCGTCGCGCCAAGCGGCGATGCTCGCGGCCTGCGTGGGCAGCGGTAGCGAGCAGCCGTGGTAGGTGCGATAGCGCAGGAAGCTCTCGAGCAGTGAGGCGTCGCCTGCGACGAAGCCCGAGCGCAGCCCCGGCAGGCTCGAGCGCTTCGAGAGACTATGAAACACCACGCAGCGCTCGAACCCGCTGCGACCGTCGGCGATCGCCGCAGAGAGCAGCGAGGGCGGCGGGTTCGACTCGTCGGGGTAGAGCTCGGTGTAGCACTCATCGGAGGCCACGAGAAAATCGTGACGCTCGGCGAGCGCAAGCACACGACGCCACGCCTCGATGCTCATCACGGCGCCGCCGGGGTTGCCAGGGCTGCACAGATAAAGCAGCTGCACACGGTCCCAGACCGAAGCGGGCACGGCCTCGAGATCAGGCAAAAAATTGTTCGAGGCCGGTGTCTCGATGAAATAAGGCTCGGCCCCAGCAAGCAGCGCCGCACCTTCATAGATTTGGTAGAACGGGTTCGGCATCGCAACCCGCGGTGCACCGCTCGAGCCCGTCGCACTGCGATCGATGGCCGCCTGCGCAAACGCAAAGAGCGCTTCGCGCGTGCCCGACACGGGCAGCACGTTCTCGCGGCGTACGGCGTCGGCGCCGAGACGGAACCTGCGCTCGAGCCAGCGTGCACAGGTGTCGCGCAGTTCATCACTCCCGGCGGTGGTGGGGTAGGCGCTGAAACCCGCGAGCGAGTTCTTGATCACCTCGAGCACGAAGGGTGGCGGCGCATGCTTGGGCTCACCGATCGAGAGTGCGATGTGCGAGAGGTGCTTCGGCGGCGTGACGCCTGCTTTGAGTGTGGCGAGACGTTCGAAGGGATAGGGCTGGGTTTTTTTGAGATCCGGGTTCATGCGGCGCGGCGTCGTTCGAGGGCTTCGGTGAGGCGTGCAACGAGTCGCTGCGCACGCTCGTCGGCGAGCGGACCATGACCGGTATCGCTCACGTAAAAGACGTCTTCGGCGCGCTCGCCCACGGTCATGACCTTGGCGCCGAGCAGATCGATGCGCTCTTCCATCATGACTTTGCCGATGTCGCAGAGCAGACCAGGTCGGTCCGCGGCGATGATTTCGAGGACGGAGCGCTGGTTGCGATCGTCCGCCGTCACGATGATCTGCGTACGCGTGTTGAAAAGCCGGGCCTGACGCGGCGCTCGACGCGAGACGGCGAGCACGGTGTCGCGCGGTGCGGCGAGTGAGCGGGTGAGGGCGTATTCGATTTCGGTGTGGCGCTCGACATCGGCGATGGGCGTGCCGTCTTCTTCGAGTACGTGATAGAGATCGATGCTGTTGCCATCGCCGGTCGGGGTGATGCGTGCATCGACGATGTTGAGGCCGAGCTGATCGAGCACGGCCGTCGTACGCGCGAAGCCGTGTTGACGATGCGGCGCGTAGGTCATGATGGACGTTGTCCCGCGCTCGCTCTCGGCCTGTACCGACACCACCGGGTCATCGCCCCCGGGTTCGCGCGCGGCGAGCACGCGCGTGTGCCAGGCGATCTCTTGTGGTGTGTGGCGCAAGAAATAGGCGTCCGAGAGCATGGTCCACACGCCATCGACGGCCGTGCCGGCGACGCCCGTGGCGGCGAGCAACTCGCGAGCCTGCGACTGGTTCTCTTGCTTGAGTTCGTCCTGATCGATCGGGGTTTCGAGGCCGCGACGCAGGGCGCGCTTCACACGGTCATGGAATTCGCTGAAGAGCGAAGCCTTCCAGGAGTTCCAGAGGCGCGGGTTGGTGGCGCGCACATCGGCTGCGGTCAGCACGTAGAGGTGATCGAGGTGGGTCTCATCGCCCACGAAGCGCGCAAATTCATTGATGACATTAGGGTCAGCGATGTCCTGCTTCTGCGCCGTGAGCGACAGCTGCAGGTGGTTGCGCACGAGCCAAGCGACAAGACGCGCGTCGTAGCGCGAGAGACCTTGCTCGAGGCAGAAGGCCTCGGCATCGACGGCGCCGAGTTCCGAGTGATCGCCACCGCGACCCTTGGCGATGTCGTGAAAGAGCGCCGCGAGATACGCAACTTCTGGGCGCGGTAGCGACTGCATGATCTGCGAGAGATTGGGCAGCTCGTGGTTGAACCGCGGCAGCGCGAGGCGGCGCAGGTTGCTCACCACGAAGAGGGTGTGTGCATCGACTGTGTAGGCATGGAACAGGTCGTACTGCATGCGGCCGACGATGCGACCGAACGAAGGAATGTAACGCCCGAGCACACCGTAGGTGTTCATGCGCCGCAGTTCGTTGGTGACGCCCGCCGGCGCACGCAGGATCTCGAGGAAGAGGCGATGGTTGCGCGGGTTCTGGCGGAACTCTTCGTCGATCAGCCAAAGATTTTGTTCGATGGCCCGAATGGTGTGCGCACGCACGCCGCGGATGTCGGGGTTCTGCTGCAGCAACGCGAAGACTTCGAGCAGCGTCGAGGGCTGACGCACGAACACGTCGTCGTGCATCGCCTCGAGATAACCATTGGTGACTTGAAAGCGCGGGTTGAGCGGCACGGGGTCGGCGCTCTCATCGAGGATGGCCTCGCGAAAGAGCTGCAGCAGCAGTTCGTTGAGCAGGCTCACATCGAGCACGGTGCGGTAATAGCGCTGCATCAACTGCTCGACGGCGAGCGTGAACGTGGCGTCTTCGTAGCCGAAGAGGCCGGCGAGTTTCATTTGATGGTCGAAGAGCAGGCGGTCTTCGCGCCGTCCCGTGAGGGTGTGCAGCGCAAAGCGCACACGCCACAAGAAAGACTGCGCCGCCTGCAGACGTCGCGCCTCGGCCTGGGTCAAAAAGCCTTTCTTCGCGAGCTCTTCGAGCGAGTTCACGCCGAAGTGACGCTTGGCGACCCAGGCGATGGTCTGGATGTCGCGCAAGCCGCCGGGGCCGGTTTTGACGTTGGGCTCGAGGTTGTAGGCGGTGTCGTTGGCCTTGAGGTGGCGATCGGCCTGCTCGCGCACCTTGGCTTCGAAGAAATTTTTGACGGGCCAGAGATGATCGGGCGAGAGCGCCTCGAGCATGGCCTCGACGAGAGTGGTAGAGCCCGCGAGGCGTCGCGCCTCGATGAGCGTCGTCATGATGCTGACATCGGCCGCCGCTTCGCTGCGGCATTCGTCGACGGTGCGGACGCTATGGCCGATCTCGATGCCGATATCCCAAAGAAAGGTCACGAAGTGTTCGACGGCGCCGCGACCGGCTTCATCGAGAGTTCGTGGCACGAGAATGAGAATGTCGACGTCGGAGCAGGGGTGCAGTTCGCCACGTCCGTAACCGCCGACCGCGACGAGCGACCAGTCGGTGTCGTGGTTCGGTAAACGGGTGCGCCAGGCTTCGTGCAGCACGGCATCGAGCAACTGCGCACGGGCTCGCACGAGGGTTTCGACGGGTTCTTCGGCCTCGAAACGGCGCCGAAGTTCGGTTTGCCCCTCGCGCAGCACCTGCGCGTAGGCCTCGGCGCTGTGCCCTGCTGCGGCGACCCGCGCCGGGAGCGCCTCGAGCAGGGCACGCATCGGCATCAGGCTGCGCCTTCGAGCAGACCGGGCTCTCGCGAGAGCTTGCCCATGGTGAGCACTTCGTAGCCCGAGTCGGTGACGAGCACGGTGTGCTCCCACTGCGCCGAGAGCGAGTGATCTTTGGTGACGACAGTCCAGCCGTCGGGCAAAAGTTTGACGTGACGTTTGCCGGCGTTGACCATCGGCTCGATGGTGAAGGTCATGCCGGCCTGAAGTTTGAGGCCGGTGTTGGGCTGGCCGTAATGCAGCACCTGCGGATCTTCGTGGTAGATGCGGCCGATGCCGTGACCACAATATTCGCGCACCACCGAAAAGCCCTGCGCTTCAACATGCTTTTGGATGGCATGACCGATGTCGCCGAGCGTTGCGCCGGGGCGCACCTGCCGAATGCCGAGCCACATGGCTTCAAACGTCACGTCGACGAGACGCTGCGCGAGCGGGGCGGGCTTGCCTACGAAATACATGCGGCTCGTGTCGCCGTGAAAACCGTCGCGGATGACCGTGACGTCGATGTTGACGATGTCGCCGTCCTTCACCTTTTTGTCGCCCGGGATGCCGTGGCAGACCACGTGGTTCACCGAGGCGCAGATGGTTTTCGGGAACCCGCGGTAGTTGAGGTTGGCCGGGGTCGCCTGCTGCACACGGGTGATGTGCTCGTGGCAGATGCGGTCGAGCTCGTCGGTGGTCACGCCGGGTTTGACGTACTCGCCGATGAGGTCGAGTACTTCGGCGGCGAGGCGGCCGGCCTCGCGCATTTTTTGCTGTTCTGGCGGGGACTTGAGGGTGACGGACATGGGCTCGGACGAGGGGGTGGAAGGGGGCCCGTAAGACGTTGTTTTTACGGGAGGTGCATGGTATAAAGCGCGGCCTTTTTTGGCAACGTAAACAACCCCACACGCATATCGATACATCGGTTGCTGGGTGTCCCAAGGTCCTTCGGGGTCAAGGGATGGCAATCGAGATATGCGGAGGCTTAACCCGACAAGGAGTGCTATATGGCCAGCGTGTCCATGCGACAGATGCTGGAAGCGGGCGTCCACTTCGGACACCAAACCCGTTTCTGGAACCCGAAAATGGAAGAGTTCATTTTCGGAGAACGCAACAAAATCCACATTATCAACCTCGAGAAGACTCAGCCGATGTTCGCAGAGGCTGCCAAGTTCATTCACGGGGTCGCCTCGGATGGCGGTACGGTGCTGTTCGTAGGCACCAAGCGCTCGGCGCGCGAGTCCATCCAGAAAGAAGCGGTTCGCGCCGGTATGCCCTTCGTCAACCAGCGTTGGCTTGGCGGCATGCTCACGAACTTCAAGACCGTGCGTCAGTCGATCAAGCGCCTCTCCGATCTCACCGAAATGAAGGCGAACGGTTCGCTCGACAAGCGCGGTAAGAAAGAAGGCACGATGCTGCGCCGCGAGCTCGAGAAGCTCGAGCGCTCGCTCGGCGGCATCAAGCACATGGAATCTCTCCCGGACGCGATCTTCGTGGTCGACGTGGGCCACGAGAACATCGCGATCCACGAAGCCAACAAGCTCGGCATTCCGGTGGTCGCCATCGTCGACACGAACTGCGCGCCCGATGGCGTCGACTACGTCGTGCCGGGTAACGATGACGCCATGCGCGCCATCCAGCTCTACGCCTCGGGTATCGCCGATGCCGTGCTCGAAGGTCGTTCGACGGCTCCGGCGCTCGCCGTGAGCGAAGACGAATTCGTCGAGCTCGACGAGCAGGGCAATCCCAAGCCGAAGGCCGCGCGTGGCGGCAAGCCGCGTCGTGAAGCTTCGGTGCGTGCGCGTCGTCCTGCTGCGGCGGCCGCTCCGGCCCGTCGTAGCCCGCAGCCCGCCGTGGCAGCTGCTGTCGCTGCACCGGTCGAGGGTGAAGAGGCGGATATCGGTGACGTCCCTGAGGCGGCCGATGGTGAAGTCGCTCCGGCGACGAGCGCTTCGGCTCCCCGTCGCAAGGCCACCAATCCGGGCGCTCCGCGCCGTCGCGGTTGAGGCTGAGGGCTGCTCATGAGCATTACTGCTGAAGCCGTCAAACAGCTCCGCGAGCGTACAGGCGCGGGCATGATGGAGTGCAAGAAGGCCCTCGTCGAAACGAATGGCGATCTCGATGCCGCCGCCGAACTCATGCGCAAGCAGGGTTTGGCGAAGGCTGACAAGAAAGCGACGCGTGTCGCCGCCGAAGGGGTGATCGCCCTCGAAAAATCGGCCGACGGCAAGTCGGCGGCGATGGTCGAGGTCAACTGCGAAACCGACTTCGTCGCGCGCGAAGCGGACTTCCAGGGCTTCTCGACCGAAGTCGCCAAGCTCGCCCTCTCGGGCAGCCCGGCCGATGTCGAAGCGCTCGCTGCGATGAAGCTCGCCTCGGGCGAGACCGTCGATGAGCGCCGTCGTGCGCTCGTCGCGAAAATCGGCGAGAACATCTCGGTGCGTCGTCAGGTGTCGCTCAAGTCGGGCGGTTTCTTGGGTGCCTATCGTCACGGCACGCGCATCGGTGCGCTCGTCGCCATCGAGGGCGGCTCGGCCGAACTCGCGCACGACCTTGCCATGCACGTGGCGGCGGTGAACCCCGACTACCTTTCGGCGTCGGACGTTCCGGCCGATGTGTTCGCCAAAGAGCGCGAGATCGAGACCGAGAAGGCACTCGCCGAGGGCAAGCCGGCCGAGATCGTCGCCAAGATGATCGAGGGGCGTCTGCGCAAGACGTTCAACGAACGTGCGTTGCTCGGTCAGGCGTTCGTCAAAGACCCGGACCAGACCATCGAGAAGCTACTGAAGGCCGCCAAGGCCGAGGTGAAGGCGTTCCGACGGTTCGAAGTTGGCGCCGGCATCGAAAAGAAGCAGGATGACTTCGTTGGCGAGGTCATGGCTCAGGTGAAGGCGAGCAGCGGCAAATAAGCCGACGCTCCAGACCCACGAAAACCCCGCCCCGGCGGGGTTTTCTTCAAGAGGAGACGGTTAATGGCTGAAACAGGCATTCGGTACAAGCGCATCCTCGTGAAACTCTCCGGCGAGGCCCTCATGGGTCACGCCGATTACGGCATCGATCCGGCCGTCATCAAGCGCATCGCGCTCGAAATCAAAGAATTGCTCGATCTCGGCGCGCAAGTGGCGGTGGTCATCGGTGGCGGCAACATCTTCCGCGGCGAGGGGCTCGCACGCTCGGGGATGGACCGCGTCACGGGCGATCACATGGGCATGCTCGCGACGGTGATGAACTGTCTCGCGATGCAAGACGCCCTCGAGTCGGTCGGCAGTCATGCTCGGGTGATGTCGGCGATTCGCATCAACGAGGTGTGCGAGGACTACATCCGCCGCCGCGCGATCCGTCACCTCGAGAAGGGGCGGGTGGTGCTCTTTGCGGCCGGCACGGGCAACCCGTTCTTCACGACCGACACGGCGGCCTCGCTTCGTGCGATCGAGATCAATGCGGATATTTTGGTCAAGGCGACCAAGGTCAACGGCATCTATTCTGCGGATCCGATGAAAGATCCGAAGGCGGTGCGCTATCCTCGACTCACCTTCGACCGGGTGCTCGATGAGCGGCTCAACGTGATGGACGCCACGTCGATCGTCATGTGCCGCGACAACAAGATCCCGCTGCAGGTGTACAACATGAACAATGCCGGCGACCTGCTGCGTATCGCCCGAGGCGAAGAAGTCGGTACGGTCGTCACAAACGATTGAGGTAGAAGACGATGATCGAAGATTTCAAGAAAGATGCCACGACGCGCATGACCAAGTGCGTGCAACAGTTTGGGCTCGACCTCAAAAAGCTGCGCACCGGTCGCGCGAGCCCGAGCCTCGTCGAGAACCTGAAGGTCGATTACTACGGTACCGAATCGCCGCTCTCGCAGCTCGCGAACATCAGCGTCGAAGATGCGCGCACGCTCGTGATCACCCCTTGGGACAAGAGCGCGATCCAGTCGGTCGAGAAGGCGATCTACAAGTCGGACCTCGGTCTCACGCCGAACACCGCGGGCTCGGTGATCCGCGTGCCGCTGCCGCCGCTCACCGAAGAGCGCCGTCGCGACATCACTAAGGTGGTGCGTGGCGATGCCGAGAATGCCCGTGTGGCCGTGCGCAACGTGCGCCGTGACGTGCTGCAAGACGTGAAAGAGGCCCTCAAAGAAAAACTCATCAGCCAAGATGAGGAAAAGAAGGCGCAGGAAGAGATCCAGAAGCTCACGGACAAACACGTGGCCGAGATCGACGCAGCGCTTGCGGCCAAAGAAAAAGAAATCATGCAGGTTTGAGGCCGAAAGGTCCCTGCGATCTTGGCACTGCCTCACCACATCGCCATCGTGATGGACGGGAACGGCCGCTGGGCCGAGGCCCGGGGTGAGCCGCGACCGGTCGGGCATCGTGCGGGCATCGAACCCGTGCGCAAAGTCATTCGCGAGTGCGCGCGACTCAACATCGAGGCGCTGACGCTGTTCGCGTTCTCGAGCGAGAACTGGCGGCGACCCGAGACCGAGGTCGCCGCGATCATGGGCCTCTTCATGGAAGCGCTCGATCGCGAGGTCGCCGAGCTTCATGCCAATCGTGTGCGGGTACGCATCATCGGTAATCGGCAGCGATTGTCGGTGCGCTTGCAGCAACGCATCGCCGAGGCCGAGGCGCTCACGGCTGCTAACGATGGACTCAAGCTGCAGGTCGCCGTGAGTTACGGCGGACGCTGGGACGTGCTCGAGGCCGCGAAACGCTTGGCGGCTCGCGCCGCGAGCGGTGAGATCCGTGTGGCTGACATCGACGAAGACCTGTTCTCGGCCGAGTTGCAGCTCTCTGATCTTCCCGACCCCGATCTGTTCATTCGTACGGGCGGCGATCATCGCGTGAGCAATTTTTTGCTCTGGAACATCGCCTATGCCGAGCTTTTTTTCACCGATGTGCTCTGGCCCGATTTCGACGAAGCGGAGTTCAAGCTCGCGCTCGAAGATTTCGCGGGACGTGAGCGTCGATTCGGGCTGACAGGTTCCAAGAAATGAGCGAGTTGCAGCAGCGAGTGCTTACTGCGGTCGTGCTCTTGGCGTTGTTGCTCGTGGTGCTCTTCGCGTTGCCGGCAGCCGTCACCACCTTTCTGATCGTGCTCGTCGTGACGGGCGGGGCATGGGAGTGGTCGGCGTTCCTGCACCCTGAGCGTCGTCGGCTGCGTCTGGCGTATGTCGTGCTCGTCGCGCTCGGGCTTTATGTCGCGTGGCAATTCACGAGCGGCACCGAGGCCTTCACTTGGATGCTCGCGTTGGCGGCGGTGTGGTGGGTCATCGCACTCGGCTGGGTGATGTTCGCGCCTTCGCGCGGCGGCTCGGCGGTCTCGGCGATCGCGGGCGTGCTCGTGCTCGTGCCGGCGGGCGTCGCGCTCATTCGACTGCGACTCGAAGACAACGGGGCTGCGCTCGTGCTCTTTTCTTTGATCGTCGTCATGGCGGCCGACATCGGGGCGTATTTCGCGGGGCATCGATTCGGGCGCACCAAGCTCGCCCCGAAGGTCTCGCCCGGCAAGAGTTGGGAAGGCGTCATCGGCGGCGTGATCGCCTCGCTCATCGTCGCGGCGATCGGTGCGAGCCTGCTCGATTGGCCGGCGGTGCCTGTGATGTGGCTCGCGGCGGGCGCTGCGGCATTTTCGGTCGTGGGAGATCTCACCGAGAGCCTCATGAAGCGCCACACGGGGCTCAAAGATAGTGGTCGCTTGTTCCCGGGCCACGGTGGCGTGCTCGATCGATTCGACAGTCTCTCGGCGGGCATCCCCATTTTTGTGTTGGGGCTCATCAAAGTCGGAGCGCTCGCGTGAGCACGCCCGTCGGCATCGCTGTGCTGGGTTCGACGGGCAGCATCGGCGACAGCACGCTCGATGTGGTGGCGCGTCATCCCGATCGATTCAAGATCGTCGCGCTCGGTGCGCGACGCGATCACGAAAAATTATTGGCGCAATGCCTGAAGTTCGAACCCGAGTGCGCGGCACTCGTCGAGTCCGAGGCGGCGCGCGAACTCGAGCAGGCGCTGCGTCAGGCCGGGTCGAAGACCCGCGTGCTCGCGGGTGAGGCGGCGCTCGATGAGATCGCGGCGATGCCCTCGGCGCCTTTCGTCATGGCGGGCATCGTGGGCGCGGCGGGGTTGTCTTCGTCGCTCGCGGCGGCGCGTGCGGGCAAGCGACTCATGATCGCCAACAAGGAACCGCTCGTCATGGCGGGCCCCATGCTGATCGAGGCGGCGCGCGAGGGTAGGGCAACGTTGTTGCCGATCGACAGCGAACACAACGCGATCTTCCAGTGCTGGCCCGCGGGGGCCGAGACGGGTCGCGCACCTAACGGCGTGCGCCGCATTCTGCTCACCGCCTCGGGCGGACCGTTCGTCGACTGGAGCGCCGAGCAGATCGCTGCGGCGACGCCGGAGCAGGCCTGCCGTCACCCGCGCTGGGTGATGGGCCGCAAGATTTCCGTGGATTCGGCGACGCTCATGAACAAGGGCCTCGAGGTGATCGAGGCACGCATGTTGTTCGGGTTGCCGCTCGAACAGGTCGAGGTGGTGGTGCATCGGCAGAGCCTCGTGCACTCGCTCGTCGAGTACGTCGACGGCTCGATGCTCGCGCAGCTCGGATCGCCCGACATGCGCACCCCGATCGCCCATGCCCTCGGTTGGCCGGACCGCATCGACTCCGGTGTACAATTCCTCGACCTCGCCCGGGCCGGCGTACTGCAATTCGAGCCCCCGGATACGAGTCGATTCCCCTGTCTGGCGCTTGCGCGTCAGGCGGCCGCTGCAGGGGGTCTGGCGCCTGCCATCCTCAACGCGGCCAATGAGGTCGCCGTAGCGGCGTTCCTGGAGGGCCATTTGAACTTCAGCGGTATCCCGACGGTCATTGACTCTGTGATGAATGCCGTGCCGGCCGGCGAGGCCAAGGACCTGGAGAGCGTGCTCGCGGCCGATACCGCAGCGCGTGGCGCCGCGCTGCGTCTGATCGCCGAGGAGCGTCGCTCCTCGAGAGGGCACTGATGGATTGGCTCTGGACCATCTTCGGGTTCATCGTGGCCGTGAGCCTGCTCGTGACCGTTCACGAGTTCGGTCATTACTGGGTCGCTCGCAAACTCGGTTTCAAGGTGCTGCGCTTCTCGGTGGGCTTTGGCCCCGCGCTCTGGACGCGCGTCGCTGGGAGCGATCGCACCGAATACGTCGTCGCGGCCTTGCCGCTCGGGGGCTACGTCAAGTTGCTCGATGAGCGTGAAGGTCCGGTACCGCCCGCCGATCTCGATCGCTCGTTCACGCGCAAGCATCCGTGGCAACGCATTCTCGTGTTGCTCGCGGGCCCCGTGTTCAACATCGCGTTCGCCATTCTCGTACTCTGGGCGGTGCTCTGGGTGAGTGGTGAGCCGCAAGTGAAACCTGTGGTCGGTCGAGTCGTCGCCGATTCGCTCGCCGCGCGCGCCGACCTTCGCACCAACGACGAATTTGTACGCATCGAAGGCCGCAACATCGCCACGCACTCCGACGTGATGCTCGGCTTCATGGAAGCCATCAGTGACGACGGCAAAGTCGACATCGAAGTCCGTCGCCCGGGCTCGGGTGTGCGCGTGCTCGAACTGCGCGTCGAAGACGCCGCAGTGCGTCGTGCGTTGACCGAGCCGCAGGGTTTGTTGCCCGGCCTCGGTATGCGGTTCTGGACTCCGCCGGTGCCTGCCGAAATCGGCAAGGTCGAAGCGGGCGGACCCGCCGAGGTCGCGGGATTGCGCCCTGGCGATCGCGTGACTGCTGTCGAGGGCGAAGCGATCGCCGATTTCCCGGCACTCGTCGAAGCTATTTCGTCGCGTCCCAATCGCGAAGTCGTTCTCGATATCGTGCGTGAGGGCCGTGCGTCGCAACTCACGGTGCGTACGACCGCCGATGTCATCGATGGCCGCGAGATCGGGCGCATCCGCGTGCAGACGCCGCCTCCGCCGCCGTGGCCGGAGTCGATGGTCACGCAGCGCAGCTATGGTCCGATCGAGTCGCTCTCGCTCGCGACGGTGCGCGCCTGGGACATGACGGTGCTGCAGGCGAAGATGTTCGCGCGCATGCTCACGGGGCAGGTGTCGCTTAAAAATCTCTCAGGTCCGCTCTCGATCGCGGAGTTCGCCGGTGAGTCGGCGCAGAGCGGGCTCACGGAATTCTTAGGGTTTCTCATCGTGATCTCGCTCAGCCTCGGGTTCTTGAACCTGTTGCCGATCCCGATCCTCGATGGCGGTCAAATTATTTACCAGCTCGCCGAATGGGCGCGTGGCGCGCCGCTCTCCGAGCGTGTGCAGGCGCTCGGGCAGCAGATCGGTATCGCTTTGTTGCTCATGCTCATGAGCGTCGCTCTTTTCAACGATTTCGCGAGGCAGCTCGGCTGATGATGTCCCTTCGTTTCTCTCTGATGGCGAGCGTGCTCGCTGCCTTCGCTCTGATCGCCCCTCCGCTCTCGGCTCAATCGGCCGGAGGTCCGCCCGTGCTTCGGGTCGACAACATCCGTGTCGAGGGTTTGCAGCGTGTGTCGGAAGGCACGGTCTACAACTACCTGCCGGTGAACATCGGCGATCGCTTGTCGCAGCAGCGCGTGCGCGAGGCCATTCGGGCGCTCTACGACACGGGGTTCTTCCGCGACGTCGAGCTGCGCTGGGAAGAAGGCACGCTCGTCGTCGTCGTGCTCGAGCGTCCTTCGATCGAGAGTTTCGAGATCACGGGTAACAAAGACATCAAGACCGAAGATCTGAGCAAGAGTCTGCGTAACGTGGGCCTTGCGACGGGCAAGACCTTCGATCGCTCGGTGCTCGAGGATGTGAAGCAATATCTCACCGACCAGTATTTCAGCCGTGGTAAATACGCCGTGCGCATCGATGCGAAGGTCGAAGAGGTGCCGGACAACCGCGTGCGCGTGAAGATCGAGATCAAGGAAGGCAAGCGCGCGAAGATCAGGCAGATCAACCTCGTCGGTAACACCACCTTCGAAGAAGAAACGATTCTCGAAGATTTCGAGCTCAAGACCCCGAACTGGCTCTCTTGGTACAAGCAAGACGATCGCTACTCGCGCGAGTCGCTGCAGGGCGATCTCGAGAAGCTGCGCTCGTACTACATGGACCGCGGCTACGCGAACTTCGAGATCGAGTCGACGCAGGTCGCGATCGCGCCCGAGAAAGACGACATCTTCATCACGGTCAACGTGAACGAGGGTGAGGTGTTCAAGGTGAGCAACGTGAAGCTCGCCGGAACCTTCGTCGTGCCCGAGTCGGAGCTCAAAAATTTCCTCTTCGTGAAGGCCGGAGACACCTACTCCAAGAAGGCGATCACCGCGACGCAGGAGATCATCCAGAACCGTCTCGGTCTCGAGGGTTACGCCTTCGCGAAGGTCGACCCGGTGCCGACGCCCGAAGAGGGCAAGAAAGAAGTCGGCATCACGTTCTTCATCGACCCGGGTAATCGTGTGTACGTTCGTCACGTCATCTTCAATGGCGTGACCAAGATCAACGACGATGTGCTGCGTCGCGAGATGCGCCAGCTCGAGGGCGGGTGGCTCTCGAACATGCTCGTCGAGCGTTCGAAGCAGCGCATTCAGAGACTGCCGTTCATCGAGAAGGTCGAGTCCGAGACGACGCCGGTGCCGGGTACGGCCGACCTCGTCGACATCGAATTCGAAATCAAGGAAGGTCCCTCGGCGCAGCTCGGCGGTGGTATCGGCTATTCCGAGTCGCAGTCGTTCATCCTCAATGGCAACTATGCCGACAGCAACTTCCTGGGTTCGGGTGAGCGCATTTCCGTCGACCTCAACTCGGGTCGCTACTCGAAGGTCTACGGTGTCTCGCACACCAACCCGTACACCAACATCGACGGCGTCGCGCGCACGGTGTCGCTCACCTATCGCGACGTGACGCAGTTCGTGTCGGCCTCGTCCGATTTCTCGTCGGAGTCGTTCGCGGTGTCGGTCGACTACGGTTATCCGATCACCGAGTTCCAGGGTCTGCGTGTCGGTCTTTCGGCGCAGCGTTCGTCGCTCATCACGGGCGAGGGCAGTGCCGAGCAAGCGCGCTCGTGGGTGCGTTCCAACGGTGACTATCGCGTGCAGATCGTGCCGGAGCAGGACTTCGGCAATGGCTTCGTGATTCCGGGTACGACGCTCGATACGACGCAGTTCGATTCCTTTGATCTCACGGTGGGCTGGAGCTACGACAGTCGCAACCGCGCGCTCTTCGCCGATCGCGGTATGCGGCACTCGCTCGCGTTGAGTTACGCGCTGCCCTTCAGTGACGTGCAGTACGCGACGATCAACTACGACTACCTGCAGCTGCTGCCGATCGTCGGACGTTGGACGCTCGCACTCGCAGCCGAGCTCGGTTACAGCCAGGAGCTCGGCGGCACGTCGGCACCGCCGCCGTTCCGTAACTTCTTTGCGGGTGGCCCCGACACCGTGCGTGGTTATCGCGAGAGCCGGCTTGGTCCGAAGGACAGCTTCGGTAACCCGTATGGTGGCAACCTGAAGGTGACCGCCCGAGCGGAGCTCATCATTCCGACCCCCGAGAAGTGGGCGACCTCGGCTCGGGCCACGGTGTTCTTCGATATCGGTAACGTGTTCTCGACCCGCGGGTTCTATCAGTTCACGGGTATCGACGGGGTTACCCCGGTCGATTACAAGTTCAAGTATGATAATTTGAAGCAGTCCACGGGTATCGCGGTCCAATGGCTCGCGCCGCTCGGTGTGTTCCGCTTCAGTTATGCGCTGCCGCTCAATACCTTCCGGGGCGATGGCGTTCGGTTCGCAGACGAGGAAGAGCGGTTCCAGTTCACGATCGGTCAGGCGTTCTGATCCGGTCGTTTCATTCAGAGGTTGACCCGACGATGCGTAGTTCTTTCAAAGCGATGGTTCCGGCGATGGTGGCAGTGGCGGCGCTCATGGCTGCTCCGGCGATGGCCGAAATCAAAATTGGCGTGCTCGATTTCGGACGACTGATGGACGAGAGCCCGCAAGGCAAGGCGCTCATCGAGTCACTGCGTTCTGAAGCCGCCGCGAAGCAGCGCGAGTTGCAGTCGCAGGCTGCCTCGTTGCAGACCAAGCGCGACAAGCTCGCCAAAGATCGCGCCACGATGACCCCAGACCAAATCTCGCGCGCCGAAAAAGACGTGCGCGATGGTGAGCGCGATCTCGCGCGCCGTCAGTCTGAGGTCAACGACGACTTCAACGCGCGTCGCAACGAAGAAATGGGCAAGTTGCAGCGCACGCTCATCGAAGAAGTGCGCACCTACTCGAAGGCGCAGAACTTCGATCTCGTCGTCACCGACGGCGTGATCTACGCCACACCGGCCCTCGACATCACGCCGGGCGTGCTTGCAGGCATGCAGTCGCGCACGAGCGCGGCGGCGCCGGCGAAGCCCGCCACGCGCTAAGTCGGCAGCGGCCGCGCGGGGCGACGCGATGGCAGTCACCCTCGGCGAGCTCGCGGTTCGTTTCGGACTCACGCTGCGGGGTGACCCCGACCGTCCGATCGACCACGTGGGCACGTTGGCAGGCGCGGGGCCTCGCGGCCTCGCGTTCTTTTCGAACCCCAAGCTAATCGACCAGCTCGCCTCGGCCAAGGCCGGGGCGGTCGTGCTGCATCCGAAGATGCAGGAGGCGACGCCTCTCGATTGCCTGCTCGCCAATAATCCGCACGCGAGTTTCGCGCGCATCGCCACTGAGTTGCATCCGCCTCTGGCGGGGCCCGCCGGCGCACATCCGAGTGCGGTCGTCGCTTCGGATGCCATCGTCGATCCTTCTGCGCATATCGGGCCGCAGGCCGTAGTCGGAGCGCGTAGCCGCATCGGCGCGCGCGTGTACATCGGCCCGGGCTGCGTCGTCGGTGAAGGCGTGACGCTCGGCGATGACGTTCGGCTCGTTGCGCGAGTGACGGTGCTCGAAGGAGTGCACATCGGCGCACGCTCGATCTTGCACCCCGGCTCGGTGGTGGGTTCAGAAGGATTCGGTTACGCGCCCGAGGGCGAACGCTGGATACACGTGCCGCAAGTGGGCACGGTGCGCATCGGCGAAGACGTCGAAGTGGGCGCGAACAGCACCATCGATCGCGGAGCGCTCGACGATACGGTCATCGGTGATGGCGTGAAGATCGACAACCTCGTGCAGATCGGTCACAACTGCACGATCGGCGCGCACACGGCGCTTGCTGGCTGCGTGGGTCTTGCGGGTAGTTCGCACATCGGCACGCGCTGTCGTCTCGGCGGCGGCGTCGGCGTGGCGGGGCATCTCAGCATTTGTGATGACGTCACGCTCATGGCGACGAGTTTCGTGACCACCGACATTCGTGAGCCCGGCGTCTATGCCGGCGGCTCCATACCGATTGAAGCGGCGGCAGACTGGCGCCGCATCGTGGGTCGACTGAAACGCATCGATGGTCTCAATCGTCGAGTCAGTGATCTCGAGCGACAGACCGGAAACAAAGACAACGCATCAGATGAGGGACGTTCGTGAGCGACATCATCCTGGACATCAACGGCATCCTGAAACAATTGCCGCATCGTTATCCCTTCTTGCTCGTCGATCGTGTGCTCGAGTGTGAGGAAGGCAAGCACATTCGTGCGATCAAGAACGTGACGTACAACGAGCCGTTTTTCCCCGGGCATTTTCCGGGTCGTCCGGTGATGCCGGGCGTCATCATCATCGAGGCGCTCGCGCAGGCCGCCGGCATTCTGGCGTTCCGTACGGCCAAAGTTTTCCCCGATGAAAACACCCAGTTTTATTTCGTGGGCATCGACAAGGCGCGCTTCCGTCGTCCGGTCGAGCCGGGTGATCAGCTGACGCTCACGGCGACGCTGCAGCGGCAGATGCGCGGCATCTGGAAATTCGAGGCCGTTGCCTACGTGGGTGAGGTCGAAGCAGCCTCCTGCGAACTCATGGTCGCACCGGGAAGCTCGACGTGAGTGTGAACATCGACCCGCGCGCCGTCGTGGCGCCGACGGCCAAGATCGACGAGGGCGTCGAGATCGGGGCGTATTCGATCATCGGTCCCGACGTCGAGATCGGGCCGGGCTGCATCATCGGACCGCACGTGGTGATCACCGGGCACACGGTGCTCGGTGCGAATAATCGGGTGTTCCAGTTCGCCTCGATCGGTGATGCGCCGCAGGATAAAAAATATGCCGGTGAACCGACGCGCGTCGTGATCGGCAGCGGCAATACGTTTCGTGAGTATGTGACGGTGAACCGCGGCACGACCAAAGACAAAGGCGTCACGACGGTCGGCGACGACAACCTCTTCATGGCGTCGTCGCACGTGGCTCACGACTGCATCGTCGGCAGCCATTGCGTGTTCGCCAACCTCGCGACGCTCGCGGGGCATGTCGAGGTCGACGACTGGGTGATCCTCGCCGGGTTCACGGGTGTGCATCAGTTCTGCAAAATCGGTGCGCATGCGTTTATTGCGAACAACACCGCGGTGACGCGCGACGTGCCGCCCTACGTGATGGCGGTGGGGCATCCGGCCGAGCCGCATTCGATCAATGGCACGGGCATCGCGCGGCGCGGGTTCACGGCCGAGCAGGTGCGCAATATCAAGAACGCCTACAAGACGCTCTATCGCTCCGATCTGCCGCTCGATCAGGCGATCGCAAAAATCACCGAGGCGGCGAAGAGTCAGCCGGAGCTGCAGGCATTCGTCGATTTCTTCCCGCGGTCGAACCGCAGCCTCATCCGTTGAGCGTCGCCGAGCGTAGCCCAGGACCTCTGATCGCGCTCGTCGCCGGAGAAGCTTCCGGCGACAACCTCGGTGCCGCGCTCATCGCGGCGATACGCGAACGTATTCCTGATGCGCGTTTCATCGGCGTGCCGGGCCCGCGTATGCGCGAGGCGGGGTGCGAGGCGCTTGCGGCGAGCGACGAACTTGCGCTCATGGGGCTCGCCGAAATCCTGCGTCATCTGCCGCGTCTCATCGGACTCCGGCGTCGTCTCGTGCGTGAGTTGCTTGCGCGTCGGCCGGCGGTGTTCGTCGGCATCGATGCGCCGGAGTTCAACCTCGGACTCGCCAAGCGCCTGAAGGCGGGTGGCTTGCCCACGGTGCAATACGTGAGTCCGCAGGTGTGGGCGTGGCGACAGGGGCGGGTACGCGGCATCGCCGAGTCCTGCGACCGAATTCTTTGTCTCTTGCCTTTCGAGCCCGCGTTCTATGCCGAGCACGGCGTGACGGCGCGGTTCGTGGGGCATCCGCTCGCCGATCAATTTCCGCTCGAAGCCGATCGTGCTGGGGCGCGTGCCGCGCTCGGGTTGTCGAGCGACGACGAGGTGATCGCGTTATTGCCGGGTAGCCGAATGGGCGAAGTGTCGCGACTCGCAGCGCCCTTCGTCGGTGCGGCCCAATGGATTACATCGAAGCGGATCGCATCGAAGCGACCGGGTGTGAAGTTCGTGGTGCCACTCACGAGTGCCGCGACGCGCGCGTGTTTCGAGGCGGCGCTCGGCGAAGCGTCGGCGGC
>CAZRFN010000024.1:0-33924 GCA_964599335.1 uncultured Acidibacter sp.
AGCGCATGGCTACGAACCATGAGGTCGGGAGTTCGAATCTCTCCGGGCGCGCCAGTTTCGAGGGGTCCCCACTGGGGTTGATATCACGGTGATATCAGATTAAAGTCGACGCATCAGGGCCCAAACTGGGCTCTCCCTTCCCAAGGAGCGAGCGTCGACCATGTCATCCCCCTCCCTGACTCCGTCCCGTCCCGTGAGCCACGAGCGTGCAGCGACCGTCATGAGCGGTTGGCTCGCGCTACCGATCGTCTTCGCGGTCCTCCTGCTCGGTATCGCCGCCTGTATTGGGGGAGAGCTCGACGACTCTCCGGGCCTCTTCGGCATCGGCGTCGCGCTGATCGTCCTGTTCTTCGTGTCCTTTGCGGGCTTCTTCACCTTGCAGCCGAACGAAGCGCGGGTGCTCGTGCTCTTCGGCGATTACAAGGGCACCGTTCGGAAGGAAGGGTTCCACTTCGGCAACCCGTTCTACTCGAACGGTGGTTCGACCCACGCGACGAACAAGGATGGCGCAACGGTCACGACCAAAAAAAATCCACGCATGAAGATTTCTTTGCGCTCGCGCAACATGAACGGCGATCGCCTGAAGGTGAACGACAAGCAGGGCAACCCCATCGAAATCGCGACGGTCGTCGTATGGCGCGTGCAAGACACTGCGCAAGCCATGTTCGACGTGGACGATTACGAGGAATACGTGCGGATCCAGTCGGAGTCGGCCCTGCGTCATCTCGGTAGTCAGTACGCCTACGACCATGGCGAAGAGCATGAGATCACGCTGCGTAGCGGTACGGACGAGGTGTCGGAAGCCTTGCAGGCCGAGCTGCAGACTCGGCTGGCACCGGCGGGCGTGATCGTCGAAGAAGCGCGCCTTACGCATCTCGCGTACGCACCTGAAGTGGCGCAGGCGATGTTGCGTCGTCAGCAGGCCGAGGCTGTACTCGCTGCGCGTCAGAAGATCGTGCAGGGTGCGGTGAGCATGGTCGAAATGGCGCTCACCGATCTCGCCCGTCGCGGTGTGGTCGAGCTCGATGCCGAGCGCAAAGCCGCGATGGTGAGCAATCTCTTGGTCGTGCTCTGCGGCGATTCCGAGGCCAAGCCCGTGATCAACACCGGCACGCTCTACGGCTGATGCGATAGGCGAGCCGTCCGTGGCCGAACGGAAGTCGTTTTTGATGCGGATTGATCCCGTGCTTTGGCGCGAGATCGAGCGTTGGGCAGCCGATGAGCTGCGCAGCGTGAACGGTCAGATCGAGTTCATTCTGCGTGAGGCCATCAAGCGGCGAGGGGTGACGCTCACTCAGTCGGACGCGTCTAGCGAAACCGATGAGCCGCCACCGGATGCGGCGGCCTCGTCAAAAGATACTTGATTAGACGAGTGCGTGGATCAGGCGAGCGTGTGGAACACGCTTTGGACGTCGTCATCCTGCTCGAGTTTGTCGATGAGTGCGAGCACCTCAGCGGCGTCCGCCTCGGGTAGCTCGGTAGGCGCCATCGGGATGTACTCGTGCTCGGCCTTGAGCGGTGAGATCTTGCGTGCTTCGAGGGCTTCTTGCACGCGTCCGAAATCTTCGAAGGCACAGCGAACGACGATTTGAGGTTCGCCTTTCTCGCCGGTGCTCTCGCCCATTTCGTCGAGTCCGTGGTCGATGAGATAGAGCTCGAGGTCGTCTTGGTCGATGCCAGTCGGGTCGAGTCTGAACACACCCATCTTGCGGAACATGAACGAGACGCTGCCGCTCGTGCCGAGGTTGCCGCCGCCTTTCTGCATGAGGTTGCGAACGGTCGCGACCGTGCGGGTCGGGTTGTCGGTCGCGGTTTCGATGAGTAGAGCGATACCGTGCGGGGCGTACCCCTCGTAGATCACGGTCTCGTAGTTGGTGGCGTCACGACCAGAGGCGCGCTTGATGGCGGCCTCGACCTTGTCCTTAGGCATGTTGATCGCACGTGCATTCTGCAAGATGCGCCGCAGCATCGGGTTGGACTGCGGGTCGGGACCTCCCGACTTAACGGACATGTTGATGTCCTTGGCGATGCGTGCGAACTGTTTGGCCATTTTGTTCCAGCGGGCGAACATGGTGGCCTTGCGAACTTCGAATATGCGACCCATAGGCCGCTATGGTAACTGTCAGGGTGCGCGCTGCGCCATCGGGTCTGCGGTTGGGGTGCTCGGCGTGAAGGTGTCTGAGCGATTCAGGGCTTCTTCGGTGGCCTTATTGAGCACCACGATGCTGATACGCCGATTAATCGGGTTGCTCGGGTTTTCTCGATCGAGCCGAACGTACGAGGACATGCCGACGACGCGAGCAACCTTGTCCTCGGCGACGCCGCCCTCCACGAGTACGCGTCGCGCGGCGTTCGCGCGGTCGGCAGAGAGCTCCCAATTGCTATACCGCGAGCGGACGCTGCCGACGAAAGGGGTGTCATCGGTGTGGCCCGAGATGCTGAGGCGATTCGGTACGCCTTCAAGCGACTTCCCGACTTCGAGCAGCAGTTCTCGTGCGTAGGGTTTGATGGCCGTGCCGCTCAAATCGAACATCGGACGATTTTGGGCGTCGACGACCTGGATGCGCAGGCCCTCGCTCGTGATGTCGATGAGTAGTTGGTCGCGATATCTTTGTAGCGTCTCGTTTTTCTCGATGGCGGCGAGAAGTTCCTTACGGATTTCCTGGAATCGCTTGGTCTCGCTGGTTTCGCCGGTGAGTGCCCGAGGGGTGCGTAACTCATCACGGGGTCCTGGAGAGGCGGGTGTCCCCGCGCCCGATTCGGCGATGGGCGCGGGCGCCGAGGCCGTCAGCCCCCCGCGTAATTCGATGGGGCTCGTGCTCGCGCCGCCCGGGCCGTTTTGTCCCGGCGCCTGAATCGGCGCTACGCCGCGCTCCATGCTCGGATTTTTGAAGTAATCGAAGATTGCGGATTTTTGTTGATCGTTGGCCGATGCCACGAGCCACATCACCAAAAAGAAGGCCATGAGTGCGGTGACGAAGTCGGCGTACGCAACTTTCCATGCGCCGCCGTGATGGCCGCCGGCGATCACCTTCTTGCGACGGATGATGATCGGTCGTTTGTCGTCGGGGCCTTTGCCTTTCTTTGCCATGAGCCGCGTGACCTCAGGCCTTGGGGGGTTCGGCGGCCTTGGGTTTGTTCTTCAGCGAATCTTCGAGATCCGAGAAGCTCGGGCGGACGTCGCTGAAGAGCAGTTTGCGCGCGAATTCGACGGCGACCTGCGGCGGATAGCCGCGTACGCTCGCGACGAGGGCCATCTTTACCACTTCGAACGCCTTGCCTTCTTCTTCGGCGCGACCCTTCATCGCCGAAGAGATTGGCCCCACGAACCCGTAGGCGACGAGAATGCCGAGGAAGGTGCCGACGAGTGCCGCGCCGACTTTGGCCCCGAGTTCGGCGCTCGTCGAGTCGGCGACGGCCGCCATGGTGTTCACGATGCCCAGCACGGCGGCGACGATGCCGAAGCCGGGCAGAGCGTCTGCGACCTGCTGCACGGCATGCGCCGGTTCGTGAGCCTCTTTGTGATGGGTTTCGAGTTCGTAGTCGAGCAGTGCCTCGAGTTCGTTGGGATCGAGATTGCCTCCGACCATCAGACGCATGCAGTCGGTGATGAACTCGATCATGTGTTCGTCTTCGAGGATCTTGGGGTATTTCGAAAACACCGGGCTCTTGGCCGGATCGGCGATGTCGTTTTCGATGGCGAGCAGGCCTTCCTTGCGTGATTTGACGAGCAGATCGAAGACGAGCTTCAGCAGCTCGACATAGACCTCGCGGGAATAACGCATGGGCTTGATGAGGCCAACGGCTCCGGCGAAGGCCGCCTTACAGGTTTTGAGGGAGTTGCTGGTGATGAAGGCGCCGAGCGCTGCACCCAAAATCACCACGATTTCTGAGGGGTGCCAGAGCAATAGCAGATTGCCGCCTGCCATCAGGAAGCCGACGACCACGGAGAGAACCACGACGATCGAACCGAGCAGCGCAATCATAGAAGTCGATAGTAGAGTCGCCCGGGTTGTCGGGGGCTGCAGGTAGGTTCAAACTGGAGCGATCGAGCGGTTGCGCGGCAAGAACCTGCCGCTGCGGCAACGAATCGATCAAAAGGAGACGAGCATGTTCGATTTCTTTGGTTATGTGTCGGCGCTGCCGTACATGTTGGGACTCGCGGTCATCGGTTGGCTGATTTCGCTGCCGCGTCGCAACGTCGACGTCGTCGACTCTCTCTGGTCGCTCATGTTCCTCGTGGCCATCTTCGTCTACGCAGGTTTTCCCGCCGAAACGGTGCGTGGTCGACTGCTCTTCGTGCTCGTCGCCATTTGGGCGCTGCGCTTGTCCATCTTCATCACGGCACGCAATTGGGGTCATGAAGAAGATCGTCGCTATCAGGCGATCCGCGCGCGCAACCAGCCTAATTTCGCCTTCAGCAGCGTCTATCGAGTATTCGCGTTTCAGGCGGTGCTTGCCTGGGTGATCTCGATGCCTTTGCACGGCGCTGTCGGCAGTGACACCCCGCTCGGTGTGCTCGACTACCTGGGGCTCGCCCTTTGGATCATCGGATTTCTGTTCGAAGCCGGGGGCGATTGGCAGTTGTCGCGCTTCAAGCGCGACCCGGCCAATGCAGGCCAGGTGATGGATCGAGGGTTCTGGCGCTACACGCGCCACCCCAATTATTTCGGCGACTGCGCGCAATGGTGGGGCTTTTATCTCATCGCCGTCGCAGGCGGCGCGTGGTGGAGCGTCCTCGGCCCCATCCTCATGACGGTACTGTTGCTGCGCGTGTCCGGCGTGGCGCTACTCGAGAAGGATATCGGTGAGCGCCGCCCCGCTTATGCGGAATACATCCGCCGCACGAACGCCTTCATTCCGGGGCCGCGAAAAGACTGAACGATCCTGACGCCCTCGTGCATCGCGAGGGCTCGCTCGAGCCGAGAGGCCTTAGCCCTCGGCGTCGCGCGAGGCTCGTTTGCGCTCATGTTCTTTAAGGAAGCGTTTGCGCAGACGGATCGACTCGGGCGTCACTTCGACGAGTTCGTCTTCGTTGATGAACTCGACGGCGTATTCGAGCGATAGCGGAATCGGCGGCGTGAGCAGCAAGGCATCGTCCTTGCCGGCGGCTCGCACGTTCGTCAGTTTCTTTTCTTTGATCGGGTTCACGACGAGGTCGTTGTCTCGGCTATGGATGCCGATGATCATGCCCTCGTAGACCTTCGAGCCGTGCTCGACGAAGAGTCGGCCGCGCTCCTGCAGCGTGAAGAGGGCGTAGGCCACGGCCGTACCTTCTTCGTTGCTGATCAGTACGCCATTGTGGCGCTCGGGAATCTCGCCTTTGACGACGTCGTAGCCGTCGAAGATGTGGCTCATGAGTCCCGTACCGCGAGTCATGGTCATGAACTCGCCCTGAAAGCCGATGAGTCCACGCGCCGGAATGCGATATTCGAGTCGCACCCGACCTTGACCGCGACCAGTCGGATCACCCTCGACCGTCATGTCGAGCAGTTCGCCGCGTCGCGTGCCGAGCTCGGACATGACGCCGCCTTGATAGCCCTCGTCGATGTCGATGGTGAGGGCTTCGAAGGGTTCTTGCGTGACGCCGTCGATCACGCGCTTCAACACCTGAGGCTTGCCGACGGCGAGTTCATAGCCTTCACGCCGCATGTTTTCGATGAGGATGGTCAGGTGCAGTTCGCCGCGTCCCGAGACGCGGAAGACGTCGGCTTCCGCGGTGTCTTCGACACGCAGCGCCACGTTACTTTGCAGTTCGCGATGGAGTCGATCTCGAATCTGACGGCTCGTGACGAACTTGCCTTCACGACCCGCAAGCGGGGAGGTGTTGACCTGGAAGGTCATGGAGAGCGTGGGTTCATCAACCTTGATGGGCGGAAGACCTTCGGCGTTTTCGATATCGCAGAGCGTGATACCGATGTTGACCTCGTCGATACCCGTGACGGCGACGATATCGCCCGCCGACGCTTCGTTGACCGGGACGCGCTCGAGGCCGCGAAAGCTCAGGATCTGACCGATCTTGCCCGTGCCGCGTTCTTCGTCGCCCCAGCGCAAGGCGACGTTACGACCGGACTTGATCGTTCCGCGTCGGATGCGGCCGATGCCGATACGTCCGACATAAGGGTTGTAGTCGAGCTGCGAAATCTGCAACTGCAGCGGTGCGTCCACCTCGGTCGGCGGCGCCGGCGCGTGGGCGAGGATGGCGTCGTAGAGCGCCGTCATGTCGGTCGCAGGCTTCTCGAGATCTGCGGTGGCCCAGCCTTGAAGCGCCGAGGCGTAGATGATCGGGAAGTCGAGCTGCGTGTCGCTCGCGCCCAATTTGTCGAAAAGCTCGAAGGTGCGGTCGATGACCCAATTGGCGCGTGCGCCCGGACGATCGACTTTGTTGATGACGACGATGGCCTTGTGCCCGAGGGCGAGCGCCTTGCGGGTGACGAATCGCGTTTGGGGCATCGGCCCTTCGACGGCGTCGACGAGTAGCAACACGGCATCGACCATCGACAGTACGCGCTCGACCTCGCCACCGAAGTCGGCGTGTCCCGGCGTGTCGACGATGTTGATACGGGTGCCGCGGTATTCGATCGCGCAGTTCTTGGCGAGGATGGTGATGCCGCGCTCACGCTCGAGATCGTTCGAGTCCATGACGCGCTCACCGACGCGTTCGTGCGCGGCGAAGGTGCCTGACTGTTTAAGGAGGCAGTCGACGAGGGTGGTTTTGCCGTGGTCAACGTGGGCGATGATCGCGATATTGCGGATCGGGCGGGCAGTGGACATATAAGGTAGGCAGGCCGCGGCAAGTAAAAGGCCGCGGAGCGTACCAGAGCCACGGTGTGGTTGCGACCGTCATGCGGGTTCGGCGTAGAATCCGGTCGTCGTTCGCCTGCTCAATCGACGTTTTCAGGAGTAGTTCATGACCCAAGTTCGAAAGGTGTTCACGCGTTACCTCGCCGTGTTCGTCGCGATGACGCTCGCCGGCTCCGGCATCGCGTCAGCTCAGGACGCCCGAGTGGCGCAGCAAGTGAAGCTTCGTCAGTCCGCCTACACCGTGCTCGGCGCGCAGATGGGGCTGATGGGAGCCATGGCCTCGGGTCGGGCCCCCTACGACGCCAATGCGTTTCGAGCCGCGACCGAGCGCGCGGCTTTGATGGCCAATTATGTCCCCGAGCTTTTCCCGGCGGGTTCGATCACGCCGAACAGCAAGGTCAAGGCCGAGCTGTGGCAGCAGTCGGCAGAATTCCAGCGTTTGATGCGCGATATGCAATCGAAGGTCGCGACGCTCGCCACGGTCGCCAAAGGCGGTGACCTCGAAGCGATCAAGCCCGCGTTCGGTGCCACGGGTGCCAGCTGCAAGGCCTGCCACGACAAGTACAAGGCCGACTGATCGTCGAAAGACTGTTTGAGCATCGAGAACAAGACCGTTGGTGGAATCCATTACGTAGTGTCGGGGCGTAATCACGCCCCGGCGCTCGTGCTGTTGCATCCTCTCGGCGTCCATAGCGGGAGTTGGCAGGCGCAGCTCGCCGAGTTCGAACGTTTTTTTCGGGTCATTCGCGTCGACTTGCGCGGACATGGCAGCTCGCGTCTCGAGCATGTCGAACCGCGTGCCTGTCGCATGGAAGATCTCGCCAACGACGCGCTGGCGGTGCTCGATACCCTGGGAGTCGAGCGGGCGCATTGGTGCGGGTTGTCGATCGGCGGGGTCATCGCTTTGCAGGTGGCAGTGATGGCGCCGCGGCGCGTCATGCGACTCGTGCTCGCCAATACGGCGGCAAGCTTCCCGCCCGCCTCGATGTGGGACGAACGGATCGAGACCGCTCGGTCGCGTGGGCTCGCCTCCTTGTTCGCCGCAGTTCCTGAGCGCTGGTTCACGGCCGGGTTTCGTGAACGCGAACCGGCGGAGGTCGAGCGCATCATCGGGCTCTTCACTGATACGCAAGTCGCGGGCTATGTCGAAGCGTGCGGTGCATTACGAGATGTCGATCTGCACGCGCGTCTGGTCGAGGTGCAATCACCGACACTCGTCATCGGCAGTACCCAAGATGTCGCCACGCCGATCGAGAGATCCGAGGAGCTGGCAGAGGGCATCACAGGTGCAGATTTGATCGTGCTCGATTCCGCTCATCTCTCCAACGTCGAGCAAGCGGCCGAGTTCACGACGGCCGTCGTCGACTTCCTGCGCGACTGATTACCGCGTGAGCGTCGATCTCACGGGTTCGTATCTGCCGTTCTGGATCGGAGGCGCCATACGGGGCCGACTGCGCCGCGATGTGGCGCAAGCCCTGGCCGACTTCGATGGCATCGAATCCGCCGAGATCGGGTTGAAGCTCCGCGAGCGCGGCGCGTCAAAATCTGCGCGCAGTCGTGCGCTGCAATCACTCGCTCTGCAGTTGCGCAAACTCGGTCTCATCGCCGATTGGCGCAACGAGTTGTCTGCACTGCTCGATGAGTCGGGCGAGGAGATCGCGCGCTGCGAACGTGGCGCGTTCCGGTCGCTCGGCATGCAAAATCGTGCCGTGCACGTGAACGGCTATCGTGCCGACGGTCGTGTATGGGTTGCGAGGCGCAGCAATCTCAAGCGTGCCGATCCGGGGAAGCTCGACAATCTTGCCGCAGGGGGTGTGTCGGCAGGCGAATCTCCGCGACGCACGGCGTTGCGTGAGGCGTGGGAGGAGGCGGGGGTGCCCGCAAGTCTCGCTCGTCGCGTCGATTTTCCGGGGATGGTAATCCGCAGCGTGCGTGAAACCACTTTCGGTGTTCACGACGAGCTCGTCATCGTTGCAGACCTCGACTTGCCTCAGCAGTTCGAGCCGTCTGGACGTGATGGCGAGGTCAGTGAATTTCTTTGTTTATCGACCGCCGAGGTGGAGTCGGCGCTCGATCGCGACGAATTCACGATCGAGGCGGCTTTGGCGATGCGGGAGTCGCTTGAGCGGCGAGGTGTTTCAAAGCGTCGCCCGTGACGCGATGTGGCACCCACTCGGTGAGCCCCTGCGCTCCGAGTGATTCATAAAATTGTCGAGCCGGCGTGTTCCAGTCGAGTACGGACCATTCGAGACGGGCAAGATTTTCATCGACGCAGCGACGCGCGAGGTTGACGAGCAAGGCTTTGCCGATGCCGCGACCCCGCATGTCGGGGCGCACATAAAGATCTTCGAGATATAAGCCGTGTCGACCACGGAAGGTCGAGAAGTTGTAGAACCAAAGAGCGAACCCCGCGACCGTGGTGGTGCCGTTCTCGGTCCATTCGGCAACGTCCGCAAACACCTTCGGTGGGTAAGCTCCCGAGCGGGGCCCGAAGAGGGCATCCTCTAGTGAGAGGGCGGTGGCATCCACTTGGTCGAGTAACTTTTCGTAGTCGGCGAGCTCTCGGATGAGGCCGAGCAAGGTGCTGGCGTCTTCTCGCCGCGCCGGTCGAAGAGTGAGCATGTGACCTCCGGTATACTTCGGCATTCTCGCACGAGGCACTCAGGGAGTTCGACATGCAGATCAAGGGCAAGACGGTCATCATCACGGGCGGCGGTCGCGGCATCGGTCGCGAAATGGCCAAGAGCTTTGCCGAGCGTGGCGCGAATCTCGCGCTCTTCGATCTCAACCAAGCCGATCTCGACGAGACGGCGCGCCTCTGCGCAGCGCATGGTGTCACGGCGCGCGGTTACATCGTCAATGTGACGCAAGAAGCGGCCGTCGCGGCGGGCATGGATGCCGTCGCCGCCGATTTCGGTGGCATCGATGTGCTCATCAACAATGCCGGCATCGTCAAGGACGGGCTGCTCATCAAGTCGAAGGACGGTGCGGTGACCGGCAAGATGACCCTCGATCAGTGGCAGGCGGTCATCGACATCAACCTCACCGGTGTTTTTCTTTGCGGTCGCGAGGCGGCCGAGCGCATGGTCAAGCGTGGCCAAGGCGGCGTGATCATCAACATCTCGAGCGTCTCTCGCCACGGTAACCCGGGTCAGACCAATTACTCGGCCACCAAGGCAGGCGTTGCGGCCATGGCCGAGGTTTGGGCCAAAGAATTGGCGCGTTACGGAATCCGTACGGGCTCGATCGCTCCGGGATACACCCGCACCGACATCCTCGCGGCCATGCGACCGGAGATTCTCGACAAGCTCACCGCGCAGGTGCCTCTGCGTCGCCTCGGTGAGGCTGGCGAGATCGCCCACGCGGCGATCTTCATCGTCGAGAACGATTTCTTCACGGGCCGCTGCGTCGATGTCGACGGCGGCATGAGAATCTGATCCATCCGCTCGGGGTGTCGTCAGGCACCACGAGCGAGTTGAAGCAGTTCGTCGGGCGTGCGCAGCCCATCGGGGCCCGCAGCCCCGTAGCCCCAAGTCGCCGAAAAGAATTGCAGGCCGTTGCCTTCGGCGGCTCTGCGATCTTCGGCAGAGTCACCGACCATCCAGGTGCGAGTGGGCGCGAGGGACTCGCGCTGCATCACCGCACTGACCAGTGCAGTCTTATGCGCCGCCGCCGGTTCGAGTGCATCGAGCGCGTAGATGCCCCTAAACCATCGCGTCCAACCGAGATGATCGAGGATCAACCTCGTCGGTGCGATGCGCTTGTTCGTGACGATGTGCAGCGAGATTTGCGCTTCGGCGAGTCCCTCGAGCATGGTCGAGACGCCCGGATACACCTCAGTCTCGCGATAGCCACCGCCGTCGTAGGCCTCTCGGTAGGCCGCAGCGAGCTTTGCGATGACGGTCGGATCCTCCGTACCCGCAAGCGTCGCCAGCGTTTTTGGTAGCGGCGGGCCGATGAGGCTCGGCGCGAGCGGCACGGCAGGCTGCAAGCCCTCGCGGGCGAGAGCGAGTTCGAATCCCGCCAGAATGCTTCGGGCGGAATCGATGAGCGTGCCGTCGAAGTCGAAGAGAATCGCCTGCGGACTCATGTCTTTTGCGTGTCTAAGACGTGAACTGCAGCGCGGCGAGCCGCGCATAGAGTGGATTGGTGGCGATCAACTCTTCGTGGCTACCCGTCGCGATGATGCGGCCGTGATCCATGACGACGATGCGATTGGCCTTCAGCACTGTCGCGAGGCGATGCGCGATGATGATGGTCGTGCGCGTGGCCATGAGCTGCTCGAGCGCTTGCTGTACCACGCGCTCACTCTCGGCATCGAGAGCGCTGGTGGCCTCATCGAGCAGCAACAGTGGTGGATTCTTCAAAATGGCTCGCGCGATCGCGATGCGTTGTCGTTGTCCGCCCGAGAGGCGGGTGCCACGCTCGCCGAGAAAGGTCTCGTAGCCTTCTGGAAGCGCGCGAATGAAATCGTCGGCGGCGGCCGCGCGAGCTGCCGCCTCGACCTCTTCGTCGGTGGCATCGGGCCGACCGTATCGAATGTTCTCGCGCGCGCTCGTGCCGAAGAGCACCGTGTCCTGAGGGACTAGACCGATACGCTGACGCACGGCGAGCGGATCAGCGTCGGCGATATGGATGCCATCGAGCAGCACGCGACCGGCTTGCGGGTCGTAAAACCGCAGCAACAGTTGGAACGTGGTGCTCTTGCCCGCTCCGGAGGGACCCACGAAGGCGACGGTTTCACCGGGCGCGATGTCGATCGAAAATCCATCGAGGGCGGGTGTCTCCGGCCGCGAAGGATAGTTGAAGCGAACATTCTCGAAGCGAACGTGTCCGGCTTTCACGCTGGCTTGAAGCGGAGGCATCGGCAGGGCATTGGGCGGAGCGACGATGGCTGGCGTCGCTTGCTGTAATTCGACGAGACGATCCATGGCTCCCGCCGCACGCTGCACTTCGCTCCACATCTCGCTGAGCGATGCGGCGGCGACGCCGGCGTAGACGGCAAAGAGCAGGAACTGAACGAGTTCGCCGCCCGTCATTTCTTTGGAGAGCACCTGGTGAGCACCGAACCACAGCACGATGGTGATGGCCGCGACGACGAGGGTGGTCGAGAGCGCCGTCAACCAGGCCCGCACGCGCGTACGAACGACGGCTACCTTGAAACTTTCTTCGACTGCGGCATCGTAGCGACGCGTATTGAGTGCCTCGAGCGTGAAGGCCTGCACGGTCTGGATCGCATTCAGTGTTTCACCGGCGAGCCCGCTGGTGTCGGCGATACGATCCTGCGAAGAGCGTGACAGTTTGCGCAGCTTACGGCCGAGCGAAATGACGGGGACGATGACGGCCGGCATGGCGATGAGCATGAGTCCGAGCAGCTTGATGCTCGTGATCGCCATCATGACGATAGCGCCGACGAGGTTGATGGTCGAACGTAGGGCGATCGAGATGCCCACGCCCGAGATCGACTGCACGAGGGTGGTGTCGGTAGTGAGGCGCGAGAGCACCTCACCGGTTCTCGTCACTTCAAAGAATTGGGGGTCCATCCGGATCACGTTGCGATAGACGGCCTCGCGCACGTCGGCGACGACGCGCTCGCCGAGCCAAGTCACGAGATAAAAACGCATCGCTGCGAAAGCCCCGAACAGCACCGCGACGCCGAGGAAGGCGATGAAGTAGATGTTCACCGTCTCCGAGTTGCCGGCGCTCATGCCCTTGTCGACGAGTTGCGATAGGGCGACGGGCAGGGCGAGCATCGACCCGGAGGCGAGCAGCAGGGCCACCATCGCCCAGGCGAGCACGCGTCGGTAAGGTTTGAGGTAGGGCCAGAGTTCGGCCAGAGGGCGGGCAGATTTTGCTTTCGGACGATCGGACGCAGAGGAGTCAGCCATCGGCCGATTGTAGCGCGGGGTTCCTCGGGGCGGCGCGCGGCGGATTACGACAGCCGCAGGATGAGCTTGCCCGTCGTTCGACCGGATTGGATGGCCTCAAGCGCGTCGTGTGCGCGTTCGAACGGGAAGGTCTCGCCGATATGCGGTCGCTCGGGGATGAGCTCGAGTGTCGCGCGCATCGATTCGGGAAGTCGTGAGGCCTGCTCCCAAAGCCAGATCAAATTGAAGGCGAGGAGTCCTCGATTGAGGGGAATCATTGCAAGCGGATCGAGACGGGGTCGTCGCAAGTACCGCCAAGCAAGACGAAGGAAGTTGGGCCGCTGGCCCGTCCCCATGAAGTCTGCGGCGCCGTAGAGCACGTAGCGACCTTCCGGCGCGAGTCGGTCGAAGGCGATGTGAAAGCCCTCGCCGTACACGGCATCGAGCACGAGATCGAAGCCGCGCCCGTCGTAATGGGTGAGCGCTGTATCGAGATCTCGAGCGAGGGCGGAGCCGCGGATGACCACGGCCGCCGGATCAAGCCCGAACCGGTCGATGAGCCAATCGCGCTTGGTCGCGCTGCCGACAAGGGCGACGGGTCGCGCCTGCAGATGTCGCAGCGCGTGCAGCGCGTTGAGACCGACACCGCCTGCCGCCGATTGCACCAGCACGATGCTCCCGGCCTTGGCAGCGCCGAGCGGCACGAGCCCGTACCAGGCGGTCAGTGCTTGCACGGGGTAGGCGGCGGCCTCATCGAGCGACCAGCCTTGCGGAACCGGCCAGAGCGTGCGCGCGTCGACGTTGAGGTGTGAGGCGTAGCCTCCGAATCTCGTGAGTACGATGACGGCGTCGCCTTCACGCCAACCGCTGACCCCCGCGCCGATGTGTCGGATGCGACCCGCGCATTCGAGGCCGGGTATGAAACTGCCTTTGGGCGTTGCGGAGTAGAGGCCGAGACAGGCAAAGACATCGGCGAAGTTCACGCCGACGGACTGGACCTCGACTTGCACCTCGCCGGCGCCGGGGGCGGGCAAGTGTTCTTCGACGAGAGCGAGTCTCGCAAGGGAGCCGGCTTTGGGGATGCGCCAAACTCGGCGCGTCAAAGAATCGGAGCGAGAGTCAGAGAGTCGAGTGGCCGCCTTCATGCGAGCGAGCATACTGCGAGGGCAGTACGCCCGTGTAGCGCCGGAACATGCGCGCGAAATACGAACCATCGTGGAAGCCGACGGCGAAGGCGATGTCGGTTACGGGGAGTTTGCCTTCCCGCAAGCGATGACAGGCGGCTTTGATGCGATAGCGCAGCAAATACTCGCGAAACGTGATGCCGTAGACGGCATGGAAGCAGCGGCTGAACTGAAATCGGCTGAGTCCGCAGTGCGTGGCGATGAGGCTGGCGGCAAATTTCTCGTGGTAGTGCTCGCTCACGAAGGCGGTCGCTTTGAGCACGCCGACGTGTGCAGGCGCGAGGCCTGAGGCGGCCAGACTCACCTGTTCGCTCGAGGGAAGGGTGATTTCGCGAGGCAGTTCGACCGCGTGGACAACATCGGCTTTCATCGACGGGTTTCCGTGGATTGCTTATCTATACAAACCTTCACAAACTACAAAAAAATGATAGCCGCCGGTGCACGGCAGTTGGATTAAGAATTGGTAATTTGTTGTGCAACAAAGTTGTATTTTGGCGATTGCCGGGTCTGCGCACGGGTCATTTCGGGGTGTTCGGCTTAAGATTGCGCCATGGCACAGGAACTTCCAGACGCCGCCAGCGGATTCGACGCTGCGTTCACCGATGCGGTGAATCTCGGCAACCAGATTGCAGACCGCGACAAGGAAGCGGACCTTTGGGACATCGCCGACGGGCTGCTCGCCGGCGCCATTCAGTACTGGCTGTATTCCCGCCAGCCTTGCAAGGACCCGCGCTGTGTCGAGTGCCTGCCGGTCAGCACGGCCGAGGGGCGCATGGCCGAGTTGCAGCGCCTCATACGTCAGCTCTCTGAAGAGAGCGAGTATTTCCACTCGCCCAACGATTCGAACGTCGGTCGCGCCTGATCAGCCTAGGCCTGATCAGCGACTCACGTCTTCGAGCGCCGCCTCGAGAATCGCGAGACCCTCGGCGAGTTCGGCATCGGGAATGGTGAGCGGCATCAGGAATCGGATGACGTTCGAGTAAACCCCGCAAGAGAGCAGCACGAGGCCGCGCCGTCCCGCAGCTTGCACGAGTGCTTTGGTGAGTTCGGCATCGGGTGCGTCGGGGCGACGATCTTTGACGAGCTCCATCGCGACCATCGCGCCGACACCGCGTACGTCGCCGATGCAAGACCATCGGCTCTGCAAGTCGGTGAGTCGAGCGCGAACCGCCGCGCCGACGCGCATCGCGCGGGCGCAGAGCTGCTCGGACTCAATGATTTCGAGGACGGCGAGCCCTGCTGCGCAGCCGAGAGGTGAGCCCGCGTAGGTGCCCCCGAGCCCGCCCGGGGGTGGGGAGTCCATGATCGCAGCTTTTCCAGTGACCGCCGAAAGCGGCACGCCGCCCGCGAGGCTCTTGGCGAGCGTGACGAGATCGGGCTCGACGCCCGAGTGTTCGATCGCGAACATGCGTCCCGTGCGTGCGAAACCGCTCTGAATTTCGTCGACGATGAAGACGATGCCGTGTGCATCGCAGATCGATCGCAGGGCGCGCAAAAACTCAGGGGGTGCGATATAGAAACCGCCTTCGCCTTGAACAGGCTCGACGATGATGGCCGCCACTCGCGCAGGATCGACATCGGACTTGAAGAGTTGCTCGAGCGCTGCCAGCGACTGTGCGGTGCTGATGCCGTGATAGTCGATGGGGAAGGGCGCGTGATACACGTCGGGCAGCATCGGACCGAAACCGGTCTTGTAAGGTTGAACCTTGCCGGTGAGCGTCATGCAGGCGAGTGTGCGTCCGTGGAACGCACCACCGAACGCGATGACGGCCGGGCGCTGCGTGTGGTGGCGAGCGATCTTGATGGCGTTCTCGATGGCTTCGGCGCCCGTCGTCAGGAAAATGGTTTTCTTTGGTGAGCTACCGGGAACGAGATCGTTGAGTCTTTCTGCGAGTGCGACATAGCTCTCGTACGGCGTGACCTGGAAACAGGCATGGGAGAGTCGCGCCATTTGCGCCGTCACTGC
The DNA here is from genome assembly GCA_964599335.1 of uncultured Acidibacter sp. Classification (GTDB taxonomy): domain Bacteria; phylum Pseudomonadota; class Gammaproteobacteria; order Steroidobacterales; family Steroidobacteraceae; genus UBA964. Next base: position 15,822 of record CAZRFN010000024.1, read on the forward strand.
GGCCTGCACCTTGGCGTGAAGGTGACCGGTGTTGAGTACGGCGATGCCGCTCGCAAAATCGATGTAGCGCCGTCCTTCGACGTCCCAGATTTCGGCGTTGCTCGCCCGATCGGCATAGACCTGCAGCGAGTTGCCCACGCCACGCGGAATGGCTGCAGCGCGTCTACGGGAAAGATCGGCGTTGGTCGGCATGACTTTAGAGCTCCGGGCAGATGGGGGTCGCTGCGGCGACGTCGCCTCTGGGCGTCGAGGTCGGCAGCGACGGTGGCCTCTGTTAGAATTTACCCGTTTTTTCGAGTCTTTTCCGATATACCAGACGGAGTATCCGCGTGTCCGAGACCATCCAAACAGAAGTCGTCATCGTGGGCGCGGGGCCCTGCGGTCTCTTCCAGGTTTTCGAGCTCGGTCTGCTCGGCATGCGAGCGCACGTCCTCGACTCGCTCAAGGCGCCGGGCGGACAGTGCACAGAGCTCTATCCCGACAAGCCGATCTACGACATTCCGGCGTTACCGGTTTGTGGCGCGCAGGAGCTCGTCGATCGACTGATGCAGCAGATCAAACCCTTCGAGCCGGTGTTTCATCTCGGCGAGGAAGTGATGGAGGTCAAGCCGCGCGATCGAAGATTCGACGTTGTCACGTCGGCGGGCACGCGCTTCGATGCGGGCGCCATCGTCATCGCTGCGGGCGTGGGCTCATTCCAACCGCGTCGCTTGGGTGTTCCTGGTTGCGAGACGTTCGAAGGCCGCAGCATTCACTATCGCGTGAAGGGTGCGGACGACTATCGCAACAAGCGCCTCGTGATCTTTGGTGGTGGCGACTCGGCCCTCGACTGGGTGATCGAGTTCGCGGCGACGGCGCCTTCGGTCACGCTCGTCCATCGACGCAACGAGTTTCGCGCAGCGCCGGCATCCGTCGCGCGCATGCGTGAGCTCGAGGCTGCGGGTCGTGTGCGCTTCATCGAGGGACTCGCCGATTCGCTGATGCTCGAGGGTGAGGCGATGGCCGGCGTTCGCGTCAAAGCGGCCGATGGCGCTTTGCACGAGTTGCCCGCCGATCATGTGTTCGCATTTTTTGGTCTACACCCGAAGCTGGGCCCGGTGGCCGAGTGGGGTATGGAACTCGAGCGCAAAGCGCTCAAGGTCGATACCGAAAAATTCCAGACCACGGTCCCCGGAATTTTCGCCGTCGGTGACATCAACACCTATCCCGGCAAGAAAAAACTGATTTTATCGGGGTTCCATGAGGCCGCGTTGGCGGCCTTCGGCATACAGAGTTGGCTGTATCCTGAGAAGAAACAGTTCTTGCAATACACCACCACGAGCCCGGTGATGCAGAAGCGTCTCGGGGTCGCTGGCTCGTGAACGTCCGCGTTGCAGATCTGTTAAAGCAGTTCGAGCTCGAACGACTCGAGGTCAATCTGTTTCGCGGTGAGAGTCGCGATATCGGCAGCCCTCAGGTCTATGGCGGGCAGGTGCTCGGGCAAGCGCTCATGGCGGCGTACCAGACCATCGACGATCTCGAGGTGCATTCGCTGCACGCGTACTTTTTGCGTCGTGGGGATTTCAATCGACCGATCGTCTATCAGGTCGATCGCAGCCGCGACGGACATTCGTTTTCGTCGCGTCGTGTCATCGCGGTTCAGAACGGCGAACAAATCTTCACCTGTGCAGCGTCATTCCAGCGTCGCGAGCCCGGTCTCGATCACCAATCGACGATGCCCGCGGTCGCCGCGCCCGAGACGCTGCCTGACTGGAGTCGTCCGACACCCGAGGTCGCGGCGAAGCTTCCGGACATGCTGCGACGTTTTTTGATTCGCGAGCGACCGGTCGAGATGCGTCCTGTCGAGCCGATCGATTTCTTGAGTCGCACGGCGAGCCCCGCCTGCGAGCGGGTATGGTTTCGGATCGCCGAGCCACTGTTGGGTGACGATCGACTGCATCGATGTCTGCTCGCGTACATGTCTGATTTCAATTTGTTGACTGCAGCGACCCGACCCCATCATGGCAAGTTCGCGATCGGCGAGATGGTCATGGCGAGCATCGATCATGCGCTGTGGTTCCATCGACCGTTTCGGGCCGACGAGTGGTTGCTCTACGACGTCGAGAGTCCGAGCGCCTCCGGGGGTCGCGGCTTCGCACGCGGCAGCATCTACAGTCGCGACGGCCGACTGGTGGCGAGCGTCGCGCAAGAGGGTTTGATGCGGGTGCGCAGCCCGTAAAAATCAGGCCTTCGGAAGACGAGGTGCGCGATGGCACGACTCCTGATGGCGATCTTGGTGGCTGTGGCTCCTTTGTTGGCCGCGGCCGACGTCACTCAAAGCCCCGAATACAAGCGCGGGCGCTTGCTCTTCATTCAATGCAGGGCCTGCCACGACCTGCAGCCGAGCGCGGTAGCCAAAGTGGGTCCGAACCTCGTAGGCGTCGTGGGTCAGCGAGCGGGGCAGGTGCAGGGTTTTGCCTATTCGGCTGCGCTGTCGTCGTCGAAGATTGTGTGGGATAACGCGACGCTCGATCGCTGGATCGAAAAACCGGGGGCCGTCGTGCCTGGCAACATCATGGCGTTTGGTGGCATCGCCAACGCTGCCGATCGTGCCGCGCTCATTCGGTACATCGAAATCGAGAGTGCCCGACGCTGAGTGCGTCGTGCGACGCGGAGTAAGCGACTCGACACCCGACGAGGGTGCGACCTCAGGCCTGCAAAAGCATCCAGTGGTAGCCGTCCGGCGCGAAGAACGTGAAGCTACGGCGACCGAACTCGTCTTGCTGGACGGGCGTGGTCCCCGAGGCCTGACTGGCGTCCACTTTTTTCCACATGGCGTCGATGTCGTCGACGCGCCAACAGTAGAGGCTGTAGCCGAGACAGCCGGCGCGTGATCGATCGAGTTGATGCTCGATCTTGGCCGAGGCCGAAAACCGAACGCACTTGAGTTTGCCGGAGCGACGCTCGCGCAGCGCATGCCCGGAGGCTGGGTCGTCGAAATCGACCATGTGAAAGCCTTCGCCAGGCTCGAGTCCGAAGATGCGGCGAGAGCCGGTGGCGTTCTCGTAAGGCGTCACGTCGTCGAGCATGCGCTGGAGGCCGAGTACGCCGTCGTAAAAATCGAAGATCTTCGGATCGTCGTTCGCGATCATGAGTCCGAAGTGAGTGTGCTGGCTGGTACGCAACAAGCTCGCCGCGTCGATGTGTCCGTAAAGCGGGCTTTCGTAGCCGAATCGCTCAAAGAACACCTGTCGGTAATGAGGTTGCAAGAGAACCATTTCGCGTACCCCCACCACCGGATCGCGAAAAGGTCGCGCAGCGCCCGTTCCGCTCACCTCGCCGATGACCGCGAGCAGGGGCTCGATGAGGGTGAGAGGGTTGCCCGCCTGACGCGCCCGCTCGGCATGATTCAAAATATTGAACGCACTGGACGTGACGCGCACGCCCCAGCGCGACCCCACGCAGCGCAGGTTCTCACCGAAGCCTAGGCCGTCGTTGATGGGGCGATCCCATTGCATGAGCCTCACGAGACCGTGGTCAGACTGTTGGTGCGAGAGACGCAGCGATCGAACGGCCGAATCGACGCCGTAGAGCGCGCGCGCGCGGGCGGCATCGAGTTCACCCGACTCGGCGGGGCGACAGCCATAGGCGGCGAAATCGGCGGCGGCGACCTCGAGGTCGGGTACGCCGACGCAGACCTCATGCAAGCCGCCTACGCAACGACCCGTCATCGTGAAACGCTCCCTGAACGCAGTACTTTCCCGGGGTTCATGATGCCGTTCGGATCGAACGCTCGTTTGATGTGTCGCATCAGTTCGAGTTCGAGCGGCGTGGCGTAGCGCTCGAGCTCTTCGACTTTGTGACGACCGATGCCGTGCTCGGCACTGAAGCTGCCACCGAGTTCGTGCACACGATCATGGATCGCGCGACGGATCTCGTCTTGGCGTGCGAGTAATGCGCCTGCCGCAGCCGTCTTCGTCGATTGGTTGATATTGAAATGCAGATTGCCGTCGCCGACGTGGCCGTAACAGACGAGAAATCCTTCGGGAACCTGATCGTGTAACCAGTCGCTGGTGCCGGCGATGAACTCTGCGAGGCGATCGAGCGGCAAGGAGATGTCGTGTTTGATACTCGGGCCGTCGCGCCGCTGGACTTCCGGGATCTGCTCGCGTACGAACCAAAAATCTTGGCGCTCTCGCTCGCTCTGCGCGAGCGACGCGTCGGTGATGAGACCTGTCTCGAGTGCCGCAGCCAGCGCCGCCTCGAGGCGTTCGGCGAGTGGTTCGTTCGACAGGACGCTCGTGATCTCGCAGAGCACGTACCACGGCGACTCCGTATCGAGCGGCGATCGAGCGCTCGGCAGATGTTCGGTGACGAGCTTGATCGCGATATCCGGTACGAGTTCGAAAGACGAGACGAGGTCGCCGCAGTACTTTCGAAGTTCGGCGAGTAGCGATACGGCCGAGGCAGGGTTCGGCACCGCCACGAATGCCGTCGCGACACTGTGCGGTGCCGGGAAAAGCTTGAGACTCGCCGCGGTGATCACGCCGAGCGTGCCTTCGGCGCCGATGAAGAGATGTCGCAGGTCGTAACCCGTGTTGTCCTTGCGCAGGGTGTTGAGCGTCGAGAGCACTCGTCCATCGGCGAGGACCACTTCGAGTCCGAGGACGAGATCGCGTGTCATGCCGTAACGCACGACGTTCACACCGCCGGCATTGGTGGAGAGGTTGCCGCCGATCTGGCAACTGCCCTCCGCGCCGAGACTGAGCGGAAAGAAGCGTCCGGCGTTCGCCGCTGCCCGTTGTACATCCGCCAGAATGCAGCCGGCTTCAACGACCATCGACTCGTTGATCGGGTTCACTTCGCGGATGGCGTTCAATCGACGCAGTGACAGCACGAGCTGGGTGCCCGAGGCGTCGGGCGCAGTGCCGCCGCAGTAGCTGGTGTTACCGCCTTGCGGCACGACCCCGATGCGCAGTGCGTTGCAGAAGGCGAGTAGTTTCGACACGTCCGCCGTGCTGCGCGGTAGGGCGAGGGCGAGCGCCTTGCCTTCGTAAAGTTTGCGGTGATCGACGTTGACCGCGGCGAGTTGGGCCGGATCGGTGACGATGACCGAGCTGCCGAACTGCGCGATGAGTTGCTGCAGGGGCGAGCCTGCTCCACCTGGCATCATCGCGCGTAAGCCACCGGCGGCAGCCGACAGCCGGGCTTGGTGAGCAACAACTGTACGTCACCCAATTGCCGCTCGGCGTAGCCCCCTTCGCAATAACACAGATAGAACTCCCAGAGTCTTACGAAGGAGTCGGGGTAGCCGAGTGCGCGCACCTTCGGCAGGTGCTCGAAGAAATTCCGTCGCCATTCGCGCAAGGTTCTAGCGTAATGCGGGCCGATATCTTCGAGGTTGAAGATCTTGAGATCGGTCGCGCGCGTGAGCGATCGGCTGATCGCTTCGACACTCGGAATGAAGCTACCTGGAAAAATGAAGCGCTGGATGTAATCGACGGACTTTCTCGCCTGTTCGTAGAACTGATCTTGGATCGTGATCGCCTGCAGCAACATCGCACCGTGCGGCGCGAGCAGGGACGAGCACTTGGCGAGATAGGTGTCGAGGTAGTTGGCGCCGACGGCTTCGATCATCTCGATGGAGATGGCCTTGTCGTAACGACCCTTGAGATCTCGATAGTCTTCGAGCAAGAGCGTGACGCGGCTTTCGAGTCCGGCGCGTGCGATTTTTTCTTTGGCGTAATCGTGCTGTTCATGCGAGATGGTGGTCGTCGTGACGTGACAGCCGTATTTCGAGGCCGCATGGATCGCAAGGCCTCCCCAGCCGGTACCGATTTCGACGACGCGATCGTCGGGCTTGAGTTGTAGCTTGCGACAGATGGCCTCGAATTTGGCGATCGAGGCCTCTTCGAGTGTGGCCTGCTCGTACTCGAAGATGCCGCAGGAATACGCCATCGTCGGATCGAGCATGAGCTCGTACAGCGGGTTACCGAGATCGTAATGCGCCGAGATGTTCCGGGCGCTACCGGCTTTGCTGTTGCGATTGAGAAAATGAAACACCTTGAGCACGGGTCGGCTGATGAGCGCCCAGCGGCTGTCCATGCCGTTCATGACTTCACGATTTGCGACGAAGATCCGCACGAGTCCCGTGAGGTCGTCGCAGCGCCAGAGGCCACGGATATAGGCCTCTCCCGCACCGACGGTGCCTCCGAAGGCGGCATCGGCGTAGAGCTGAGGGTGGTCGATCTGCAGCGTTACCGACACATCGAGTCGCGGTGTGCGTGAGCCGAATCGATGGCGTGATCCGTCCCATTCGACGATGTTGAGCTCGCCATCGCGAAGCGCAGCGAATTGACCGAGGAGCAGTCGTCGACCGAGGGCAGCGAGTGCCGACGGGCGATCTGCCGCTCCGAGGTTGGGAAGGCTCGGAATGATGCTGGGTTTCTGGGTCCGCTCGTTCATGCGTACGACTCAGCTCGTGATTTTGTCCGGATGAGTGAAGAACGGCGTGCGCTTGATCAGCAGCACGAGTGCTTGCCAGTAAATGAGCGCGCTCACTTTGAACGTGATCAGCGGAAACGCAGCGAGCGCCCGCGCCAGCGAGAGGCCGGTGATCGGCTCGCGTCGCAGCGTCAGGGTCGCATCGAACTGCGATTGTCCGTCCTTCCAATTTTCCATGTGTACCGACAGTGTGTCGCCCGGCTCACTAAAGCGCCAGTCATACCGCATATCCATGGGCAGGAATGGTGAAACGTGGAACTGCTTGTCGAACTGCCAGCGCAGCACCTGAGCCCCGACCCGTTCAGCCTGCTCGACGGACAGCACGTAGGCATGACGCTCGTCCCAAGGTGTGTTGGTGATCTCGGCGACTACGGTTTCGAGACGGGTTCCGGTCGGGTCAAAGACGTAATAAAAGCTCACCGGGTTGAAGTTGTAGCCAAATTGCCGGATGTGAGTGAGCAGTCGGATCGGACCCTGCGGCCGACGGCCGGTCTCAAGCTCAACGCGGTCGCGTACGGCCGTATCGAGGGGGATGTCCGGGTCGCCAAAAAAATCGGCACGGCGGAATCTCGCGAGCGCCGGTCGTTTCACGGACCAAAACCAACGACCCGAAAAAATCGTCTCGAGCTCCGATAGATCGAGGTAGGTGAGGTAGATCCGATATCGAAAGTCGTTACGCCGCGGACCGAAGCGGCGATGACGAATGTGCCCGGTGTAGAGGGCGCTCGCCGTCATCGCGAAGAGCCTCGCAGGCTGCGGCGGACGGGTTCGGTGATGGGAGGGGTTGGTGGTGCGGTGCCGGTCGCTCGCGCGAAGTCTTCCACCGCCCAGAGGCCGCTCACGACGCCGTCTTCGTGGAAACCGTAGCGCCAGTACGCGCCACAGTAGTGGGTGCGATTGACGCCGCTCACGAGGTGTCGCTGCGCTTGCGCGGCGACGGCCTGCGGCGTGTAAACCGGGTGGTGATAGGTATAACGACCCAATATCTTTGAGGGGTCGATGTGGGCCTCACGATTGAGCGTCACCATGAAGATCTCTTCTGCCTCGATAGACTGAAGAATGTTCATGTCGTAGGTCAGAGCGACCTGGCCGCTGTCTGGCTCGAGCAGGTGGTAGTTCCAGGCTGCACGGGCGAGCGGCGATCGCGGCAGCATCCGTCGGTCGGTATGCAGTACGGCGTCGTTCGCCTGATAAGGAAACGCGCTGAGTACGCGCTGTTCGTCCGTGCTCGGGTCTTCGAGCATCGCGAGCGCCTGGTCGCTGTGGCAGGCGAAGAACACCTGATCGAATCGTTCTTGTTGTACGCCATGAGCGCGAGACTCGCTGGTGAGCGTCACGCCCTCGGCATCTCGCCGCACGCCTCGCACGGGTGAGGAGAGCCTGATGTCGGCTCGCAGCAGCGGCAACATCTTGCGGATGTACTCGCGTGAGCCACCACGGACGGTGCGCCACGTGGGTCGATCATTTACGTTGAGAAATCCGTGACGATCGAAGAAATCGACGAAGAATCGGGCCGGGAATTCGAGCATGCCGCGGCCCGTCGCCGACCAGATCGCGCGACCCATCGGGATGATGTAGCGCTCGATGAATGCCCTCGAGTAAGCCCCGCGCTCGAGGAACTCACCCAAGGTGAGCATGCCCTCAGGATCGGAGTGCCCCGGCGTGTCGTGCGGTAAGAGCAGTGACTTGGCCTGACCGTTGAAGCGTAGGATGTCGACGATCATGCGCAGGAACACCGGATTGACGATGTTTCGGCGTTGCGCAAAGAGCGAGTTGACCGACGTACCGTTGTACTCGAGTCCGGTGCGCTCGCAGCGCAAGGAGAAGCTCATGTTCGACCACTGCCAGCTCGCCCCGACTTGCTCGAGCAGGGCGATGAAGTTGGGGTAGGTCCAGTCGTTGAAGACGATGAAGCCGGTGTCGATGGCGTAGTGCTTTCCGCCGAGCTCGATATCTTTGGTGGCCGTATGACCGCCCGCATAATCGTTGGCCTCGAAGAGCACAACATCGTGATCTCGATGGAGCTGCCAGGCGGCAGTGAGGCCGGCGATTCCGGTGCCGATGATGGCGATGCGACTCACGCGGCAGAGGTTAGCGGATGCGGCGTGGCGAGTGGTCGCGAATCGCGACCGGAACGGGTTTGAGGTCCCAGATGATGCCGAGCCAGGACATCACTTTGAGCAGGTAGTAGGTGATGTCGATTTCCCACCAGTAGAACCCTTGTCGAGTCGAGCTCGGAAAATGATGGTGATTGTTATGCCAGCCTTCACCGAGTGTGATCAGCGCGAGCAGCCAGTTGTTTCGACTCGCATCGCCGGTGCGATAGCGCTGGCGTCCGAACACGTGAGAGAGCGAGTTGATGGTGTAGGTACCGTGGTAGCAGGCGACCGTCGAAATGAAGAACCCCCACACGAGCATCTGGCTACCACTCGTTCCGAGTTCGGGGACGACACGCTCGAGGACGGCGCCGAGTCCAAACATGAAGACGGCGAGTACCACCGGGATCAGGATGTCGAAGCGATCGAGCCAGCGCAGTTCGGGGAACTGCATGAGATCGCGGACGCGTCGTAAATCGGGGCGGAACCCTCTCGTCGTGAGGAACCAACCCATGTGCGAGCGAATGAATCCGTGCTGCACGGGCGAGTGCGAATCCTCGGGTTTGTCCGAGTACGCGTGATGATGGCGATGATGGGCAGCCCACCAAAGCGGACCGCGTTGTACGGCCGAGGCACCGAGCACGCCGAAAATGAATTGACCCACGCGCGATGTCTTGAACGAGCGGTGCGAGAAATAGCGATGGTAGAAACCGGTAATCGCGAACATGCGCACGAGATAGGCGATTACGGCAACCAGCACGGCGATCGGGCTCCAGCCCACCCAGATGACGCCGAGGCAGGTGGCGTGAACGGCGATGAAGGGGATGATGCGCGCCCACTCGACGCGGTCGGGGATGTCGGGTAGCGCCGCGCCCTCGGGCGCGGTGACGAGCGGACCCGTGTCGAACCAATTAACGAAAGCGTTCAGCCAGCGACGCCAAAGAGGGAGGCTTTGCTCAGTCATTTATCAAAAATCCCTGCCATCGAAGATGCCAAAGCCCGACCCCCCGAAGTAAACGTGCCCGAGCGTTCCGCTTCTAGGCACGAGGGCTTTGGTGACCACCTTGCGGCGCCGCCGGATCGGCAGCGCCGCAAGGGGTAAGGTCAGATCAACCCGTGCTGACGCTTGAGCGCGTCGATACGCTCATCGAGCGGCGGATGGCTCATGAAGAACCGCTTGAAGCCACTCGGAACCCCAGCGCTGATGCCAAAAGCGGCCATTTGTTGCGGCAGGCCTTCGGGGTGCTGCACACGCTTCAAGGCTTCGAGCGCGCCAACCATGGCCTGCGGACTGGCGAGCAAGGCACCGGCCGCATCGGCACGGAACTCGCGCTTGCGCGAGAACCACATGACGATGACGCTTGCGAGGATGCCGAGCAAGATCTCGCAAACGATCACGACGACGAAGTAACCGATGCCGCCGCCGTTCTCGTTCTTGAAGACGGCCTTGTCGATGAAGTTGCCGATGATGCGGGCGAGGAAGATCACGAAGGTATTCACCACGCCCTGAATGAGCGTGAGCGTGACCATGTCGCCGTTGGCGACGTGGCCGACTTCGTGACCGAGTACGGCTTCGACTTCCTCTTTGCGCATGCGCTGGATCAAACCCGTGCTGACCGCAACGAGCGCCTTGTTCTTGTTGGCGCCGGTCGCGAACGCATTCGGATCGGGTGATTCGAAGATGCCAACTTCAGGCATGCCGATGCCGGCTTCTTCGGCCTGACGGCGCACCGTATCAACGAGCCAGCGCTCCATGTTGTCGCGCGGCTGATCGATGATGCGGACACCCATCATGCGTTTGGCGCTCCACTTCGACATGGCGAGCGAGATCAACGCGCCACCGAATCCGAAGACCGCTGCGAACACCAGCAACCCGAAGGCGCTGCCACCCTGGGCGGCGATGTACTGATCGATGCCGAGCACCTTCATGGCGACCGACAGGACGAATACGACGGCAAGGTTCGTGGCGAGGAACAACAGAATGCGTTTCATGGGTTGCGAGAACTCCTAAGTTCTATGACAAGAAATTGGACTCATTCCGAGCAATGAAGTTTCACGGCGCGCAACAATGTAGCCAAGCGCCCGGCTCCCCGCCAGAGGTGGGGCTTACCCACCGTATTTCAAGGGCTTAGGTCAGGCCCTGGCCAGGCCTAGGCCAGGCTCAAGAGAGGGCTAGGACCCCGAGATAGGGGCTTTCGGCGCCCAGATCGAAGGCAGTGGTGGCCCGTCCGGAGGGTCCTGAGACCTCGAGCTCGTAGCGGCCGCTGCCGGGCGGCAGTCGGTCGATCTTGAACTCGCCGAAGGTGTCGGTGGTCGCCCGGCCGACCTCGCGTCCGGCCTGTCGCAGGACGACGAGCACGCCCGGGGCGCATTCTTCGACCCCGCCGACGTGGTGGACCACGGTGCCCCCGACGAAGCACTGCGTCATCAAATGCAGGTTTTTGTAGTACACCCGGGGTCGTGTGCCGAGTTCCGGCCGCTCGACTTGGAGACCTTCTTGCTCGGCGAGACGCTGCATCTCGCCGTCGTCGAGTCGAACCGTTCGGAAGACATTCGTGGGGCAGGCCTGCTCGGCTCGTACTTTGTCCCAGCCGCTATCGAGCAGGTGGGCGTCGAAGATCCAGTGTTGCGGCAGCTGCGTCTCTTCGTTCCACGACACGGCGCCATAGGGGCAGGCGTCGACGATTTGTTTCTGACCCTTGGCTTTGACGGGGTCGATGATCACGATGCCGTCGGCCCGCTTCTGAACGGCGCCGTCGCGCGCGGCTTTCATGCAGGGCGCGTCATCGCAGTGATTGCACATGACCGGCTGGAAGTTCGCCTCGACGAGCGGATAAGACCCGCGCTCCTTGCGACGGATATCGAGCCAATGATGGCCCTGCGCCGGCTGCGCCGCGGCATAGCCCGGAAAGTCGTTGCCCGCATGTTCGTCTTTGACCGCGATGTAGCAGCTACGGCAGTTGTCGCAGCGCTCGACGTCGACGATCAGGTTCCATTTCTTTGCCATCACGCCGTCTCCGCGCGCGGTTGCCAAGTATCGATGCCAGTCCATTTTTCGATCTGGATCAGCGTGGTATTGGGGCGAATGCCGTGCGTCTTGCGCGCGATCGCCTTGCTCGGGTTCAGCATGTTGATGCATCCGCCGAGATCGGTGGATTTTCCAGGCTCGCCGACCGGTCTGTATTCGGCCGATGCCGTCGAAGCGGATATCACCCCCGGTCGCAGGCGATCGGTGATTTGGGCCGCACACACCACGGAGCCGCGGTTGTTCCACAGACGAATGAGATCATCGTCGCGGATACCTCGGGCGTCGGCGTCCTCGCGGCTGATGCGCGCGACGAGATAGTGGTGTCCGTCCTTGAACACGCGATGTTCGCGGATGTCGCGCACGCTCGAGCCTTCGTCGTCACCCATGAGATGGAAGGGGTAACGTGAGTGCGGCGAGAGCAGTTGCAGCGGGAACTCGGCGAGTTCCGGTTCGCGCTTGCCGTCTTCGTAAACGGGCATGTATTGGTTGAGTGGTGGACGATCGGGGTCATCGATGCGCTTGAGCGTCGTGGCGATGAACTCGAACTTGCCCGAGGGCGTTTGCAGACCCTTGCCGAGACCGCCGACGTACTCGGAGGGCAGAGGGTAGGGCTCGGGCGTATCTTTTTTGCGCCCTTCATAAAACCAGCGATTCGCGGTGGGTGCGCGGGCCGCTTCGGGGTCGGGCGGTACCACGTAGTACCCCTTCTTCAAAAATTCGCGCCAAGAGATTTTTTTGGCGAGATCGGAGGAGTCGAAGACGCGTTTGCACCAGTCGTATTCGGAGGTGCCGCCTTCGGAGTACACCGAGCCCATGTCGAGCTTCTCCGAGATGGCGAGGAAGATGTCGTAGTCGGACTTCGACTCACCGAGCGGCTCGATCGCCTTGTGCTGCATGGTGATGACGCGATGGTTGTTCATCGAGTACATGTGGTGCACGTAGCCCGCGCCCACGTTGTACCACTCGCTGATGTCCCAACGTTCGAACACCGTGCAGGCCGGCAAGATGACGTCGGCGAAGGGCGTTTCGCCTTCCCACCACACCGACTGGTTCACCACGAACTTCAGGCTCTCGTGCTGATACGCCTTGATCCAGCGGTTCGAGCCCACCTGCGTGCCGAGCGAAGAACTGCCGTATTTGTAGAGCATCTCGACACGGACGTGGCCGGGCGAGGGGTAGCCGAAGGGGAAGAATTGTCCTTGGATCGACGAGACGTCGGTGAGATAGCCCATCGCCTTGCCTTGGGTGATGGCCTCGGGGAACCACATACGCGGAATCGCCTGACGCACCGAGCTCATGGTCACGATGTGCGGCATGCGCTGGTAGTTGTTAGCGGAGTTCGCGCTCGCCATGAGCTCGCCCGAGAAGCTGCCTTCACCATAGCCCGGGAAATAGAAATTGAAGTCGAGCGGCGCGCCGAACTGCAGATTGCCGAAGTTCGAGCCCGGGCGACCATAACCCTGCATCGCGCCGAGGATGGTCATCATGCGCGCCCATTGCGCACCCATCGGGCTGCGGCCGGCGCCGCCGAGGCCGACACCCCAGCCACCCGCCCCGAGGTAGGTTTTCTTTGATCCCCACTCGCGGGCGAGCGCGCGGACGTCACGCGCCGGTACACCGGTTTCTTTTTCCTGCCACTCCGGCGTCTTCGGGATGCCGTCGCTTTCGCCGAGAATATAGGCCTTCCACTCGTCGAAGCCGGTCGTGCGTTCGGCCACGAATTTTTTGTCGTAGAGATTTTCGGTGATCCAGACGTGACAGAGCGCTTGAGCCATCGCCGCATCGGTGCCGGGCTTGGGCGAGATCCACTTGCCACCGAGATGCGCGGCGGTGTGATTGAGATACGGGTCGATGTGCACCATCTTGATGCCGAGCTGCTTCGCCCATTCGCGACGCTCGGTACCATCGAAGCCGTACGTGGCATCGGGGTCGCTAGACCAAAAGACGATCAGCTCGGCTTCTTTGAGGCAGTCCTCGACCGTGCCATAGAACTCGGGGCAGCCGAGACGCAGGCTGTTGCCCCAGTGGTGCATCGCGCCCCAGAACCAGCCTTCCCAACTGTCGGGCGTGTGCACGAGTTTGGTGACGCCTATGAGGTTCCAGAAACGGTTGAAGGCGCTCAGGTAGTGACCGAGATTGCCCCACTGGTGATGAGAGCCGTTGGCGACACAGATGGCACCGGGGCCGACGGCCTTAGCACGCTTGATTTCTTTGCTGACGATATCGAGGGCTTCGTCCCAGCTGATGCGGACGAACTTCGACTTGCCGCGGTTCTGAATATTGCGTTCGCCATCGGGGTCGAAGTCGACGCGCTTCATCGGATGCAGAATTCGGTTCTTCGAATACACCATCGACTTGAGACACAAGCCATGCGTGGCGACGGTGGTTCGACGACTCGGGGTGAACGTCTTTCCGCGCGCCGTGATCGACCAAGAGGCCGCGTCGCTTTCGTCGAAGTCGATGGGGGTCGTGCGAATGATCTTGCCGTCTTTCACGTAGACGAAGATCGGCCCGCTGTTGGTGCCGTTGGTGTAGCGGGTGACGCCGTCACCCATGTCGGTGCCGGCTTTCCAGGTGGTCGTTTCGAGCCGCGTGAGGGTCTGCATGAACCACACGGCGAGATCGTCCGGACCATCGAGACCGATCTTGAAATTCTTTGCCGCATCGATGCGCTCGAGCATGTCGAACGGTGGTGTCAGGAAGTTCTCGGCGATCTCCCGATTCTTGAAATGGATGGTGATGTCGGGCGAGGCGTGCAGCCCTGCGCCAGAGCGAACCTTGCCGCCCTTGAGCGCGATCCAGCGACCCTCGGGGACGTCACGCAAGCGGAACTGCGCGACGAGATCGCGTTCTTTGAGGCGACTCGCGTACTCCGGGTAAAGCTTCGACATGGCCCGCATGGCCTGCGGAATGCCCCAGAGCAGAACCGAAAGATTCATTCCCAACCTCCCATCGGAATCGCGGGAAAAACTACCACGGGTTCTGATGCGGCCGCGGCGGTCGCCGGGGGCAGCCCACTGCGCGGTTGATCAGCCGAGGGCGACGCCGAGCAGACGACCGACGAGCCAGGCGATCACGCCTGCGCCGCCACCGATGAGCACCATACGCAAGGCGCCGCGCCACGCCTGACGCCCCGTAAACAGGCTGATGGCGAGACCGATGCCGGCCAACGAGACGAGCGTGATGCCGATGGTCCAGGCGATGGCGCCGCCCGAGGCGAGGCCGAGTGAAGGGCCGACCAGAAAGGGAAGCAAGGGCAGGATCGCGCCCACCGAAAAGGCGATGAACGACGAGGAGGCGGCGCCCCAGGGCGAGCCGAGATCACTCGGGTTGAGACCGAGCTCTTCGCGAGCCAGCACTTCGAGGGCTTGCTCGGGACGAGTGACGAGTTCGCGGGTGATTTCCCGCGCTTTGTCGAGGTCCATGCCGCGTGCGGCGTAGATCAGGGCGAGCTCCTCGGCTTCCTCTTCCGGGTATTCGTCGAGCTCTTCGCGTTCGAGCGCGATTTGATACTCGTACATGTCGCGTTGCGAGCGCACCGAGACATATTCGCCGGCGGCCATCGAGAGGGCGCCGGCGAGCAGCCCTGCGACTCCCGTGACGAGCACGGTACCGGGCGATGCCCCGGCGCCTGCGACGCCCATCACGAGCGCGGCGTTCGAGACCAGTCCGTCATTGATGCCGAAGACGGTAGCTCGGAGATTTCCGCCCGAGATGCCGCGGTGTCGCTGGCCTACCTCCGAAATGGAGGTCGGCATGTCGTGACCGGCAGAGGAGCCGGCGGTGTAGACCGAGATGCCGCGTAATTTCATGGCGGCGAGCACGTGGCGCGTCGCTCGCGGGCCGAAGCGCTTCACGAGTGAGGCGACGATGCGTGCTCGAGTCGATGGCGTGAACGCGTATTGCCGGGTGGGGTCGAGCGCTTGCCACTTCAGCGCTTGATCGGACGCGGCTTCGCCGAGCTGACGGAACATTCGGCTTTTCGCAGGATCAGGCTCGCACGCCGCGACGCGACCGTAGAGCCAAGCGGACTCTTTTTCGTGGTACCAACTGTCGAGGCTGTCGCTCACGGGCGCGGAAGAAAACGATCAGCGCTCACGGCCGTCGTCGTCGTAATCTTCGTCTTCATCCTCATCTTCGTCCCAATCGTCGTCCTCGTCTTCGTCCTCGTCGTCCCACTCTTCGTCATCGTCCTCTTCTTCTTCGTCGTCGTCCTCGGACCAGCCCTCGGGCTCGTCGATGAGTTCGAGATCGAATTCATGCCATTCCTCGAGGTCAAGTTCTTCGATCTCGCCATCGAGATATTCGATCTCGATGGTCTCGGCATCCTCGTCGACGGAGAGCACGCGGAACGTTTCTTCGTCTTCGACGTTCTCGTACCACTGGCCTTTGACGGGTTCGTTATCTCTGCTCACGGGGACTACCTCGACACGGGACCTTCGGGAAACCGGGAGGGATTTTACTTCGAGTCTCCTCTATAGTGCCACGCGTCGAGGATGTCCCATCATGCCCTCCCGAACACAAGCCACCCCTCCATCGCCTCTGGTTCGCGCCCGCCGCATCGTGGTCAAGGTGGGTTCGGCGCTGCTCGTCGACGGGGAATCGGGGCGGCTCAATCGCGCTTGGCTCGAAACGCTCATCGAAGACGTGGTGCGACTGCGCCGGCAGGGCAAGGAGGTTGTGCTGGTGTCATCCGGTGCCATCGCGCTCGGTCGACGTCATCTCGGACTCCCGCGCGGTCCGTTGCGGCTCGAAGAGAGTCAGGCTGCCGCAGCCGTGGGCCAAATACGTCTCGCCCACGCGTACAAAGAGTTGCTCGAGCAGTGGGATATTCAAGTCGCCCAGGTGCTGCTCACGCTGGAAGACAGCGAGCAGCGCGTGCGTTACCTCAATGCACGCGCCACGCTCAATGCGCTGCTCGAGCGCGGCGCCGTTCCGGTCATCAACGAGAACGATACGGTCGCGACGGCCGAAATCCGCTACGGCGACAACGATCGACTCGCCGCGAGGGTGGCCCAAATGGTGAGCGCGGACTGCGTCGTGCTGCTCTCCGATATCGACGGTCTCTACACCGCTGACCCCAACCTCGACCCCAAGGCGAAGTTCGTTCCGCTCGTTCGCGAGATCACGCCCCGCATCGAATCGATGGGCGGTGAGTCGGCTTCGGAAGTCGGACGCGGCGGCATGACGACCAAAATCATGGCGGCGAAGATCGCCGTGGAGGCGGGCGCCCACTTCTGTATCGCGCCGGGTTCCCCGCGACATCCCGTGCGGCGTATCGAGCAAGGCGCACGGTGCACCTGGTTCAGACCCAAGTCCTCACCGGTCGCGGCACGCAAGCAATGGATCGCCGGAAGCCTGCGTCCTTCCGGAGCATTACTCGTCGATGCTGGAGCCGAGCGGGCGCTGCGGGCGGGCAAGAGTTTGCTGCCGGCGGGCGTTACGGCTCTGCGTGGACGCTTCGATCGTGGCGATACAGTCAGTGTGCTCGGCACCGACGGGCGAGAAATTGCGCGCGGCATCGTCGCGTACTCCGACGAAGAAACCTCGCGCATCTTGGGTCGTCGAACGAGTGAGATCGCCGCACTGCTCGGGTTTGCGGGTCGCGACGAACTCATCCACCGCGACGACTTGGTGATGCGATGAAAGCACTGATGCAAGAGCTCGGCCGAGCCGCCCGGGCGGCGGCGCCGGTGCTCGCGTCTGCGACGCGTGAACAAAAAGACCGCGCGCTGCGTGCGGCGGCCGCGTCGATTCGCGGTGACGCCTCAAAGATTTTAGCCGCCAACGCGAAAGATATGGATGCAGCCGAAGAGCGTGATCTTTCTGCGGCTCTCCTCGATCGATTGCGTCTCGATGCGGCGCGTGTCGAGGCGATGGCCCGAGGGCTAGAGGACATCGCGTCCCTGCCCGATCCCGTCGGGCGAGTGCTCGCGGAATGGACGAGACCGAATGGCCTGCGCATCGCGAGGGTGGCCGTTCCGCTCGGGGTGCTCGGCATCATCTACGAAAGTCGACCGAACGTGACGGCCGATGCCGGCGCGCTATGCCTCAAGTCGGGTAACGCGGTCATCCTGCGGGGCGGCTCCGAGAGTTTGCATTCGACGGCTGCGATCCACGACTGCCTCGTGGCAGGCTTGCGTGAGGCGGGCCTCCCCGAGCGCTGCGTGCAGCGTGTTCCCGTGGTCGATCGTGAAGCCGTTGGCTTGATGCTCGAGGGTCTCGAGGGTGCCATCAACGTCGTGGTGCCGCGCGGAGGCAAGGGGCTCATCGAGCGCGTACGGCGCGAGGCGCGAGTAACGGTGATCGGTCATCTCGATGGCAACTGTCACCTCTACGTCGATCGTGACGCCGATCTCGCGATGGCGGTCGCCATCACGCTCAACGCCAAGCTGCGGCGCACGGGCGTGTGTGGGGCCGCCGAAACGTTGCTCGTCGATCGCGCGGCGCCGAAGGACTATCTCGACACGCTCGTGCGTGCGTTGCTCGATGCGGG
>CAZRFN010000025.1:0-33233 GCA_964599335.1 uncultured Acidibacter sp.
CGCGCAGGTTGGTCGACGCCGGCGAACCGTTGAACACGCGTCCGGCGAGGTCGAAACGCGAACCGTGGCACGGGCAGAAAAAGCCGCCGGGCCAGTCGGCACCCATGGTCGGGTCGGCGACCGTGAAATATTGCTTCGGCAGACAGCCAAGGTGCGTGCAAGCCGCGTAGAGCACGAGGATCTCGGGCTTCAACGAGCGCATTTCGTTCTTGGCGTAGGCCGGCTGATCGGAGGCCTCGGAGTTCGGATCTTTGAGGCTTGCGGCGACGCCGCCAAGCTTCGCGACCGACTCGGGGGTGCGACGAACCACGTAGATCGGCTGCTTACGCCAACTCTGCGTGATCATCTGGCCCGGCTCGAGCTTCGAGATGTCGATCTCGAGCGGAGCACCCAGAGCGCGAGCGCGCTCGGAGGGTTTCCAGGAGGAGATGAACGGGACCAGCGTAAACCCGACGCCGACGGCGCCTGTGGCCGCTGTCGCCACTGTCAGGAACTTGCGCCGATTGACGTCGACGTCGTCGGCAGTCACCTTCTCGTCACTCATGCCAAGCCTCTCCCAACCCAGCCGCTACGGCGGGCCGCTATCCGTGATGCGTGGAACCACGGCATTATACACGCGAGGCGTCGGTCAGGGCGTCACCGCCCGAGGTGAGCAGTCGCAATGAGCGGTTGGCAAAAGGCAGCGATTTTCGTCAGCGGGTCGGTCATCGGCGGCCTCGCCCTCGCCTTCCTCGCCTTAGTCGGCACCTATATCTGGCGTCCGGAATGGATCTCCCAGTGGACGGCGGGCCGTGACGATTCTGTTGCCGAAGTCTCGCCGAGCGTCGATCTCGGCCCTGCCCCTGCGGTCGACACCGCACCCGAGACCCCCGTGGCGGTCCCGCCGAGCCGCGAAGCGGCCGCAGCCAGCTACGCCGCCGCCGTCCGCATCGCCGCCCCGGCCGTGGTCAACCTTTATGTGACGCGGGTGGCTGCCGAGCCGGTGTTGCGCAGCTTCCTCGACGACCCCTTCGGCGAGTTCGCGCCCCGCTATCGACGCCGGGTCGAGCAATCGCTCGGCTCGGGCGTGATTCTCGATCCGTCGGGTCAGATCGTCACGAACCACCATGTGATCGATCGGGCGGCGGCGATTCGAGTGCAACTGGCCGATGGTCGATCGGCTCAGGCCGAAATCATCGGGCGTGACCCGGACACGGATCTCGCCGTACTCAAGATCGATTTGCCGAACCTGCCGAGCATCCGTCTCGGTCGCTCCGATGCGTTGAACGTGGGCGATGTCGTCCTGGCGATCGGCAACCCGATCGGTCTCGCGCAGACCGTGACGCAAGGGATCGTGAGCGCGACCGGCCGAGACCAGCTCGGCATCGCCACATTCGAAAATTTCATTCAAACCGATGCGCCGATCAATCCCGGAAATTCCGGCGGTGCACTCGTGAACACTCGTGGAGAACTGATCGGCGTCAACACGGCGATCATCGCCAAGAGCCTCGGTGTCGAGGGCATCGGTTTTGCGATTCCGGTCAACCTCGTTCGCGGAGTCGTCAATGAAATCGTCACGCGCGGCAAGGTTCTGCGCGGCTGGATCGGGATCGGCACCGAGACCATCGACGAAGCACGGGCGCGAAACGCCGGTTTCGATGGCCCTATCGTACGCATCACGCGGATTGCAGGCGGCAGCCCCGCACAGCGGGCCGGGTTGCTGCCCGGAGATCTCATCCTCGAACTCGAGGGCAAAGCGCCGCGAGATTCGCGCGAGGTGCAGTTGCGCATCGCCGATACGTCGCCCGGCCAGACGATTTCCGTCGAAGTGCAGCGCGGCAACCAGCGCGGTGAAACGAAGATTCGCGTCGAAGAAGCGCCGCAGATGCTGCGGCCCCGATGAAGATTACTCGGGCTTCAACCGGGGACGCGCTTGATCGCCGCGCCCAAGCCCGCGAGTTTTTCTTCGATGGCTTCGTATCCGCGATCGATGTGATAGATGCGATCGATCTCGGTGCGTCCCTCGGCTACGAGGCCGGCGAGCACGAGTGACGCTGATGCACGCAGGTCGGTGGCCATCACAGGCGCCGCCTGCAATCGAGGCACACCCTTGATGATGGCCGTGTTGCCTTCGAGCCGAATCTCCGCACCCATACGGCGCATCTCGAGCATATGCATGAATCGATTTTCGAAAATCGTTTCGATGATGGTGCCGACGCCCTCGGCCACCGTATTGAGCGCCGCGAACTGCGCCTGCATATCGGTCGGGAACGCCGGATAAGGCGCCGTGCGCAAATCGACGGCGCGCGGTCTTCGGCCACGCATGTCGAGGGTGATCCAGTCGCTGCCCACCTCGAGTGAGGCGCCCGCTTCCTGCAACTTGGCCAATACGGCATCGAGATGCTCGGGACGCGTGTGCTTCAAGTGGACATGACCACGCGTGATTGCACCGGCCACGAGATAAGTACCGGTTTCGATGCGATCGGCCACGACGCGAAACACGCCCCCGTGCAGACGCTCGACGCCGTCGATGATGATCTTGTCCGTGCCGGCACCGCGGATGCGCGCACCGAGCGTGTTGAGAAAATCGGCGAGATCGACGACCTCGGGCTCGCGCGCGGCGTTCTCGAGTACCGTCTGACCCTCGGCGAGGACCGCGGCCATCATGAGATTTTCGGTGCCCGTCACGGTGACGGTGTCGAGCACGAGACGCGCGCCTCGCAAGCGCTTGGCGCGTGCGCGGATGTAGCCGTTCTCGATCGACACTTCGGCGCCCATCGCCTGCAAGCCGGCGACGTGAATGTTGACCGGTCGAGCGCCGATCGCGCAGCCACCCGGCAGCGACACGTCGGCCTGGCCGAAACGCGCGAGCAGCGGTCCGAGCACCAGAATCGAGGCGCGCATCGTCTTCACGAGCTCGTACGGCGCGAAGGGTTTCTCGAGGGACGTCGCGTCGACCTCCACGTTCATGCGCTCATCGACCGTGACGGTGACGCCCATCCGACCGAGCAACTCGATCATGGTGGTGACGTCTTGCAGGTGTGGCACGTTGCCGACCGCGACCGGCTCAGAGGCGAGCAAGGTGCCGGCCAGAATGGGCAAGGCCGCATTCTTGGCGCCGGAGATCCTGACCTCACCCTCGAGCGGGGTGCCGCCCTCAATTTGAAGTTTGTCCATGTTTAATTAGGTGCCGTGGGGTAGCGAGGCTTAGCTGCGGGGACCGGCGCCCGCCTCAGCCGGCGTGAGCGCCTCGATCGATAACGCGTGGATTTCACGACCCACGAGCTCTCCGAGGGTGCGGTAGATCATTTGGTGGCGAGCGATGCTGCGGCGACCCTCGAAAGCGGCCGAGACCACTCGGGCTTCGAAATGGGTCTGGTCGTCGGAACGGACCAGGACCTCGGCGTCGGGGAGGCCCGCGCGAATGAGTTCGGCTACTTTTTCCGGATGCATGGAACGGTATGATGCCACCTCATGGATAAACCTGCGCAACGGACCGTAGCGCCCGGTGCCGCCGAGAGGCTGATCGCCGCGGGCCGTCGTGCCCTCGCGACCGAGGCCCGGGGCGTTGCCGCCCTCGAGTCTCGGCTCGGACCGACCTTCGCCGCGGCCTGCCAAATCTGTCTCGACTGTGCGGGCCGCGTGGTCGTCACCGGCATGGGGAAGTCCGGTCATATCGCGAGCAAGATCGCCGCGACGCTCGCGAGCACCGGGACTCCCGCGTTTTTCATGCACCCGGCCGAAGCGAGTCATGGCGATCTCGGCATGATCACGCGTGACGACGTGGTGCTCGCGCTCTCCAACTCGGGAGAAACCCCGGAGATCCTCGCCCTGCTCGCACCGATCGCGCGGCTCGGCGTGCCGCTCATCGCACTCACCGGCAATGCCGACTCCACACTCGCTCGAGAAGCGCGCGCCCATCTCGATGTCGGTGTTGCAGAGGAAGCCTGTCCGCTCAACCTGGCGCCGACCGCCAGCACTACGGCGACGCTCGCCATGGGTGATGCGCTCGCCGTCGCCTTGCTCGAGTCGCGAGGATTCACCGCCGAAGATTTCGCGCGCTCGCATCCGGGCGGCTCGCTGGGTCGACGCCTGCTGCTGCGCGTGAGCGATGTCATGCGCAGCGGAGACGCCGTCCCGCGCGTCGGTCCCGACACCAGCATGGCCGATGGCCTACTCGAAATGTCCCGCAAGGGCCTCGGGATGACCGCGGTCGTAGACGAAGCGGGCCGCGCCGTCGGTGTCTACACCGATGGCGATCTACGACGCTCGCTCGATCGTCGGATCGACGTGCACGGCGCACGCATGCGAGATGTCATGACGACGCCGTGCAAAAGTATCGGCGAGCGAGAGCTTGCAGCCGAGGCCGTACATCTCATGGAGACGCATCGCATCACCTCGCTGCCGGTGGTGAACGACGACGGTGTCCTCGTCGGCGCACTCAACGTCCACGATCTGCTGCGCAGCGGCGTGATGTGAACAGGCACTCAGGCTTGCGTCGAACTTCACTCAAAGTATTCGCGCTCGGCGGCCTAGCGCTTGCCCTGTTGCCTCTTGCGGGTTGCGGTCCGGACGCCCGTGACGCCACCCGATCAGCCGAGAACATGCGTGACCCGGGTTACTCGGCCACCGATACCGAGATCATCCAAACGGACGCCGACGGTCAACCGCGCTATCGCCTGCACGCTGCTCGGATCGAGCAAAATCCGGTATCGCTCGAAACCCGCATCGAAGATCTACGCCTCGAAACTCGTGCGGGGGAGTCGAACTCTTGGCGAGTCGTGTCACCGCGCGGCACGCTGTCGCGCGACTCCCGGCGCATCGATCTCGAAGGTGGCGTGGCGCTCGAAGGCGGTGCCTCCGATGCCCTTGCTCCGCTGCGGCTGCAGACGACGACGTTGCAATACGATCTCGATACGGCTCGTGTGCGCACGCGCGGGGAGGTCCGGTTGACCATGGAAGGACACGAACTCTCTGCGATAGGTCTCGATGCCAACCTGCGCACTCGTCAGGTGCAACTGAAATCCGATGTTCAAGGACGCTTCGCGCGCTGACCCATGTTTCGCACTCCCGCCTCACCTTCGCTTCGCGTCATCGCATCGATTCTCACGATGGGCATTCTGTTTTTCGGCTCGCCGGGCTCTGCGGCCCGTGAGGAGCAGGCGCCCCTGCAAAGCGGTGACATCACGCTCGATGCCGCCTCATCTGAAGTCGACTATCGCGCCAACGCCCTGCTCTTTCGAGACATCATCATCACGCAAGGTCAGGTACGCGTCGTCGCGCAACGCGCACGATCGACGGGTCTCGATTTCGATGATTCGACTTGGACCTTGAGCGGGGCCGTCCGCATCGACGTCGATGGCGGCACGCTCACCTCCGACGAAGCTGCCGTCACGTTCGAGAAAAACCGCATCGTGAGTGCAAGCATCCGCGGCAAGCCCGCGGAGTTTTCGCAGCAACTGAAGGACGGCGGTCGCGCCCGTGGCCGAGCCGGCAGCATTCTCTACGACATGGCCGCCTCTACCGTGACGCTGCGCGAAGAGGCTTGGCTCAGCGACAACGGACGCAGCGAAATCCGCGGCGATCAACTGGTCTACAACGTACGCGAACAACGCGTTCAAGCGGGCAAGCCCGCCGGTAGCGAAGAGCGTGTTCGAATCATCATCCGACCACGGAGCACGCCATGAGTCGGCTCCGCGCCTCGCATCTCGCCAAGTCTTACGGCAAGCGTCTCATCGTCAGAGACCTTTCCCTCGAGGTGAACGCGGGCGAGGTGGTAGGACTGCTCGGCCCCAACGGCGCAGGAAAAACGACGGCGTTCTACATGATCGTGGGTCTCGTGCCGGCGGATGCCGGACGTATCGAGCTCGACGACCAAGACCTTACTCATTCAGCCATTCACCTGCGCGCGAAAGCGGGTATCGGCTACCTGCCGCAGGAGGCCTCGGTGTTTCGCCGCCTGTCGGTCGAAGACAACGTGCGCGCCATCCTCGAAACCCGAGCGGACCTCGACGCCGATCAACGTAACGCGCGCTGCGAGCAGATCCTCGCCGACTTGCGCATCGATCATGTGCGACGCTCTCTCGGCATGTCGCTCTCGGGCGGCGAGCGACGACGCGTCGAGATCGCCCGCGCCCTCGCCGCCAATCCGAAATTCCTGCTGCTCGATGAGCCCTTCGCCGGGGTCGATCCTTTGTCGGTTGCCGATATCCAGCGCATCATCCGTGAACTCGCAGCGCGCGGAATCGGTATTCTCATCACAGACCACAACGTCCGCGAAACGCTCGGCGTCTGCGCTCGCTCGTACATCATCGGTGACGGGACGGTCATCGCCTCCGGTTCGGCGACGGAAATCCTTGCCAATCCCCGCGTGCGTGAGGTGTACTTGGGCGAGTCGTTCAGTCTCTAGGATCGCTCTCGCGGCGCCGGCAGCGCCGCTGCGCACAATCAGGCACGTCGATGCTCAAGCAGTCTCTGCAACTCAAGCTCGGTCAGTCGCTGACCATGACGCCGCAGTTGCAGCAGGCCATCCGCCTTCTGCAGATGCCCACCCTCGAGCTTCAGGCCCATATTGCCGAGGTGCTCGAGGCCAATGTCATGCTCGAGCAAGAAGACCCCGAGGACGAGGTCGAGCTCGAAGCCCATTTCACGGCGGTCCAGCAGACCCCCGACACCTCCCAAACCGAACCCGTCGAAATCGAAGTCGTCGAACAGCCTTGGGCCGATCGGCCCGGGACGGGTAGCGATTCGGGGCGCGCCGAAGACGATGACCAGCCAGAGCGCGACATTGCCGATGAGCGCGGAGAGTCTTTGCGTGACCACCTGCTCGCCCAACTGGAAATCGCCGGGCTCTCTGATAACGATCTTTCGGTAGCGGCGGCACTCGTCGATGCGTTGAACGACGACGGCTACCTCACCGAATCTTTGACCGATATCCGTGAAGCACTTCAGCCCGAAATCGATTGGGACGAAGAAGAAATCGAGCGCGTGCTCTTGCTCGTGCAAACACTCGAACCGGTCGGCGTAGGTGCCCGCAACCTCAGCGAATGCCTCGGTATTCAACTCTCGCAACTCGACCCCTCGACGCCGGGCCTCTCGCTCGCACGCCGCATCGCCGAACAGCATCTCGATCTGCTCGCGCAGCGCGATACGTCACCGCTTCGCAAGGCGACGGGCGCCGATGAAGACGAGCTCGCTCAGGCGGTCGCCCTCGTCCGCTCCTGTCATCCTCGTCCCGGCTCGCTCATCAGCGCCTCGAAACCGGAATACGTCATTCCCGACGTGTTCGTGCGCCGCAAAGGCAAAGGCTGGGCCGTCGAGCTCAATCCCGGGACGATGCCTCGGATACGGGTCAATCAAGAATATGTCGGCATGCTCGGTCGGGGCGGCGCCCACACCACCTTGCGCACCCAGCTTCAGGAAGCACGCTGGCTACTTAAGAGTCTCGAAATTCGTAACGACACACTCATCAAAGTGACTCGCGCCATCGTCGAGCGGCAAACCGATTTTCTCAACCAGGGCGAGGAACACATGCGGCCGATGATCCTCAAGGACATCGCCACCGCCATCAGCATGCACGAATCGACCATCTCGCGCGTCACCTCGGGCAAGTACATGCACACGCCGCGCGGCGTTTACGAACTTCGGTACTTTTTCTCGAGTCAGGTCGAGGGCGGGGATGGCCAGGGCACCTCCTCGACCGCCATTCGAGCCAAAATCCGCAAGCTCATCCGCGAGGAAGACCCGGCCAATCCGCTCTCCGACAGCCGACTCGCAGAAATTTTGTCCGGCGAAGGCATCCCGGTGGCCCGCCGCACAGTGGCAAAGTATCGGGAGGGGTTAGGAATCGAGTCCTCGGCCGAGCGCAAGAAGGCCAATTCGCGTTAACCTTGACCTCATCAGGAGGATGCCATGCAGATATCCATCACGGGCCACCATGTCGTCGTCACCGACTCCATGCGCACCTACGTGCACAAGAAGATGGACCGCATCGTTCGTCACTTCGATCACCTCATCGACGTCCATTACGTGCTGTCCGTCGAAAAGCTACGTCATCGCGCCGAGGCCACGCTGAAAGTCAGCGGCGGCGATATCCATGCCGATGCCGAAGCCGAAGACATGTACGCCGCCATCGATGCGCTCTCAGACAAGCTCGACCGTCTGGTCAAGAAGCGCAAAGAAAAGACCACGGATCACCATGCCGAGGAAGGGCGTCGGGCGCGTCACTGACGCGAGCCCGCCCCTGTTTCGCTTTTGTCCGCCCCTCTGCGACTCATTTTAGTCAGCGGACTGTCCGGAGCGGGCAAGAGTGTCGTCCTGAACGCACTCGAAGATCTCGGCTATCGATGCGTCGATAACCTTCCAGCCTCGATGCTCGAGTCCTTCGTGGCTCACGTGTTTCGAGAAGGCGCGTCGGGGCAAACCGTCGCCGTCGGCATCGACGCGCGAGACACCAGCGTCGGTCTCGACGGCATCCCAGCCACCATCGAGCAACTCCGACGCAGCGGTGTGCGCTGCGAGTTGCTGGCGGTCATCGCCTCCGATGCAGAGCTGCTACGCCGCTTCGGCGAGACGAAGCGACGACATCCGCTATCTCGCGAGGGTGCCAACCTGCAGGACGCCGTGACCCGCGAGCGCACGTTGCTCGATCCGGTCATTCAGGCGGCCGATCTCGTCGTCGATACCACGCACATGGGCGTGCACGAACTGCGCGACGTCATCGTGCAACGTATCGATCAACGACGCGGCATGGAACTGTCGGTCACGTTGGTCTCGTTCGGCTTCAAACACGGCGTTCCGGGCGACTGCGACTTCGTCTTCGACGTACGCATGCTCCCGAACCCCTACTGGACCATTGCCCTTCGACCGCTCACGGGGCGCGACCCCGCCGTGATCGCCTACCTCGACGAACAGCCAGCGGTCGGCGCCATGCTCGACGAGTTGCAGCAGTTCATCGCGAGGCGCATCGACGAGCACGGCGCGGCCCGACGTCGCTATCTCACTGTCGGCATCGGCTGCACGGGCGGCCAGCATCGCTCGGTCTATCTCGTCGATCGCCTGGCCGAGCGTCTGCGAGGCAAGTCTCCGACTTTGGCCATCCGCCACAGTGCGCTGGCTCATTGGGGCACTCCGTGACCGTCGTCAGTCGCAAAGAAGCACGGCTCGCCGCGCTGCGAGAAGCGCTCGATACGGGCACCCTGAGACCTGCACAGCGGATGATCTCGGCGCTGCACCCCGCAGAGATCGCGCTACTGCTCGAATCGGTCCCGCCGCGGCAACGCGAACTCGTGTGGAGCATGGTCGACTCGGAGCTCGAGGGTGATGTCCTCGTCGAGCTCAACGAAAATGTGCGGCAAGAGCTCATCGAAGAGATGGAAGCCGAAGAACTCGTCGCCGCAGCCGAAGGACTCGAACTCGACGATCTCGCCGACCTCGTCGGCGACCTGCCCGAAACCGTCACCCGTCAGGTGTTGCGCTCGATGGACCAGCGAGATCGCGAGCGCCTGCGCACCGTGTTGTCGTGGCCCGAGGATAGCGCCGGCGGTCTCATGAACACCGACACCGTGAGCGTGCGCGCCGACGTCACGCTCGAGGTGGTACTGCGCTACTTGCGCATGCGCGGCGAACTACCGCCTCGCACTGACAGCTTGTTCGTCGTCGATCGTGACGACCGATATCTCGGTACCGTTCCGCTGACGCGCATCATCACGGGTGACCCCGAAGACACCGTGGGCGAAAGCCTCGATACCGAAGCGCCGCGCATCGAACCCGAGACGGCGGCGCACGAAGTGGCGCAGCTCTTCCAAGATCGCGATCTCGTCTCCGCGGCCGTCGTCGGCACGGAGGGCAAACTGCTCGGACGCATCACCGTCGATGACGTCGTCGACGTCATCCGCGAAGAAGCCGAGCACTCGGTGCTCTCGATGGCCGGTCTCCAGGACGACGAAGACCTCTTCGCCGGCATCGTCACCTCCACACGGCGACGACTACTCTGGCTCGGCATCAATCTGATCACGGCGTTTCTTGCCGCAGCCGTCGTCAAGAATTTCGAAGGCACCATCGAGAAGGTAGCCGCCCTCGCGGCCTTGATGCCGATCGTCGCGTCCATGGGCGGTATCGCCGGGACCCAAACCGTCACGCTCATCATCCGTGGCTTGGCGCTCGGTCAGGTGCAGTGGTCGAACGCACGCTGGCTGTTGTTCAAAGAAGTCGCCGTAGGCGGTGTGAACGGCCTGCTTTGGGCGCTCGTCGTCGGCGCGGTGACCGTGTTCTGGTTCGACACCTGGCAGATCGCCGTCATCATCGCCGCTGCCATGCTCATCAATCTGCTGGCCGCTGCGGCCGTGGGTGTGCTGGTGCCGCTCGCGCTGCGTCGATTCGATATCGATCCGGCGCTCTCCGCAGGCGTCATCCTGACGACCTTCACCGACTGCATCGGCTTTGCGACGCTGCTCGGACTCGGCGCAATCTTCCTGGTTTGAGTCAGCTCGCCGCGACCAGTCGTCCGGACTGATAGTCGCGAATCGCCTGGTCGATTTCCTCTCGCGTGTTCATCACGAAAGGGCCGTACTGCACGATCGGCTCACCGAGGGGCGCTGCGGCGAGCAACAAGAATCGCGCGCCCACCTGTCCGGCCTCGACGACGAGCGTATCCCCGTCTCCGAGGACTCCCCCGTGACGCTTCGGCAACGAGGCGAAAGCCCCATCTGGTGCGGCGATCGACAGCTCGCCTTCGAAGACATACAGATACGCACTGTGTGACGCGGGCAGGCCTTCGGAAAACGTCGCGCCCGCCGCAAGCGTCACGTCAAAGAAAATCGGCTGCGTGGTGACGCCGGTCACCGGACCCTTGACGGTCTTGCCTCCGCGCTCGATCGACCCCGCGATGAGTTTGATCGTCGCACCGTCGGCAGAGATCGTCGGAATGCGCTCAGCCTCGATGTCTTCGTAGGCGGCCGGACACATCTTTTCGCGCGCCGGCAGGTTGATCCAGAGTTGGAAGCCTCGCATGAGACCGCGCTCTTGCTGCGGCATCTCGGAGTGGATGATGCCGCGACCCGCCGTCATCCATTGCACGCCGCCACTCTTCAGGTGCCCGCGGTGCCCGAGATGATCCTCGTGCAGCATGTGGCCTTCGAGCATGTAGGTCACGGTCTGGAAGCCGCGATGAGGATGCGACGGAAACCCGGCGATGTACTCCTCGGGTCGATCACTGCCGAACTCATCGAGCATCAGGAACGGATCGAGTCGCACGAAAGGCGACTGACCGAGACTGCGGTACAGCGTCACCCCCGCTCCGTCGGAGGTGCGCTGTGCCGCGATGACGCGTTGCAGGACTCTCTGCACCGTGTCCTTATTTCACCGGCGCCGGTTTCTGGCGCAATGCGTAGTGCTCGAGGCTCGAGAGGCTGCGATCTTCGCTCCACTCGGTCGGCGCGTCGAAATACTTGGCGTAGTTCTTGTGCGCGTAATCGAGCACCTGTCGAGACAGAACCGACTCGAGGTCTTTCGTCGTCCCCATGAAGCACGCGTACTGGCAGAAGCCCGGACGCTGACCCATGAGCATCCACGGCAACCACGGCGTGACGCGGTTCCAGGTGCCCGTGTAATCGAGCGTCGTCAGCTTCGGGTTCTGCAGATCTTCCACTTTGACGTGGTGCGCGAACATCTCGGAGACCTGCACGATGGGGCCCGAGGACTCGCGCGGCCATTTGTCGGGCTGCAGGGCATTCGGGTACGCGAGGTGGATATGGATTTCCATATCCGCCCAACCGCCGTGCTGATACCACGGCATGATGAACGGCACTCGCGGCGGCGGCGGTCCCTGGTTGAGTCCACCGAACTTCGGCGGCGCCGGGAAGAACTCTTCGATGAGGTAGTTGAACGGATCGTTATCGACGTGAACGGCCTTGACCGTCTCGTTGGTCAGCGGATTCTTCCACTCGTCGAGCACTTCGCCACTACGCAGATCGGTATAGACGATGATCTCGCGGCACATGCGGCGGATCGCACCATCCGGCCCTTGCGCGAGGCGAATGACGCCGAAGCCCGAGGTGCCCATGAGATCGACGATCTTTTTGTTGGGCTCGACGCCCATCAAATAACCCTTGAACCAAAAATATTTGGGCTTGCCGAAATCGAGATCACCCTGGATGCGCGCGTAGGCGAGCTGGTTACCCTTGCCGGTCGACAGATCGAGATAAGGCCCCTTCAGGCCAGGGCCCATGCCGTAGCGCGAGGTGGCGAGAGTCGAGGCCATCGCCATGGGACCTCCAAGCGTCATTGACGCCACGGCTGACGCGCCGATCGCGAGTGCGCCGCCGACCCCGCCCGCCGTGGTGAGGAAATCCCGGCGCTCGGGAAGAAGCGGATTGTTTTCTTTGGACATATCAGTAACCCCCGGTGAAATTCGGAATTCTTTTCTTTTTCAGCCAACTCAGGCGCCCGACGCCTGCAGTTTCTTGAGCTCGTTGAGTACGAGTTGCGAATGCCCCTTGGCATCGACTTTTTCCCAGTGACGCGCAATGCGGCCCTGCGGATCGATGATGAAGGTGTCGCGACGCGCGAACTCCATGAGACCCATCATGGTGGTGAGCACGCCGTACTGCTTGGTGACGGCCTTAGTGGGATCGGCGAGCACTTGGAACGGCAAGCTGTGTTCCTTGGCGAACGCCTTCTTCGACTCGAGGTCGTCCACGCTAACCCCGAGGATCACCGTGTTGGCGCGGCGGAACGCGAAGATCTCATCGCGGAACTCGCAGGCCTGCGTGGTGCAGCCCGGCGTGTTGTCCTTCGGATAGAAATAGAGCACGACCCACTTGCCGCGATGTTCGCTGAGCGTGACCCACTTACCGGTCTGGTCTTGCAGGCGGAACTCAGGAGCGGGCTGACCCGCCTTCGGGGAATCTGCCAGGGCGAGGGGCGCCGGCGCGATACCGAGGGTCATCGCTGCGGCGGCTAGCACAGTCATGAAACGTCGGCGGGGCGTCATCATCGGTACTCCTTCGCGAAATTGCGTCCGAGTATCTTCCAGACTGCGCCGCTGCGGCACAATAGGCGCCGTGACAGAGCGCACCGATGACCACGCCGTGACCAAAGCCCCGCCACAACCGGGCTGCCGCGCACTGGTTTTGTCCGGAGGTGGCGCCCGCGCGGCCTATCAGGTCGGGGTGTTGAAGGCCCTGTCCGAAATCTGGCCCGAGGAGTCCTCACCCTACGACATCGTCGTCGGCACCTCCGCCGGGGCCGTCTGTGCGTCCGTGCTCGCAACCCATGCCGCCGACTGGCGTGAGGGCATTCGACGTCTCGAGCGGGTCTGGGCGAACTTCTCCGTCGATCAAGTTTTTCGGGCCGACCTCGGAGCCATGCTGAGCGCGGGCGGACGCTGGATGAGCTCGGCGCTCACCGGTGGTCGCCTCGGTACGGCTCCGCCAGCACTGTTCGACAACTCTCCGCTGCGTGCACTGCTGCGCGAGCGCGTGGACTGGGACGCCATTCGCCGTCATATCGCTCTCGGCAAACTACGCGCCCTCGCCCTCACGGCTACGACCTACGCAGGAGGTCATCATCAAGTTTTCTTTGAGGCTGCGCCCGAGGTACAGGAGTGGAGCGGAGTTCGGCGTGCGGGCACTCGCTCGACGCTCGATCTCGATCATCTTATGGCGAGCGCCGCGATCCCCTTTCTCTTTCCGCCGGTACGGATCGGCGAAGTGTTCTACGGTGACGGCGCGATGCGGCAACTGGCACCGCTCTCCCCGGCGATCCACCTCGGCGCTGATCGACTGCTCGTGATCGGCGTGCGCGCACAAAATGCTGCGGGCCTCGGCGGTACGATCGGAGTGCACCACACACCCTCGTCCGGCGAAATCTTCGGTTTCTTACTCGACACGCTGTTCAGCGACCAGGTCGATGCCGATCTCGATCAACTCGAACGTACCAACAGAATGGTGCGCCAAGCGAACTCCTCCCTCGACGGCCTCCGAGACATCAGTGCCTTGCGCCTCGTGCCGGGCGCAGACCCACGAACCAGCGCCGCGAGGCACATGGGCGCGCTGCCGCGCGCCCTGCGCACCTTGTTGTCGGTCATCGGGGCGAGCGGGGAATCAGGCAGCTTGCTTGCGAGCTATTTGATGTTCGAAGCGCCCTACACCCGAGAACTCATCGCACAGGGCTACGCCGACGGCATCACGCAACGTCGCGCCCTCATCGACTTCCTTCGTTGATCAGCTTGCGACGCAACGCGACCATCGCGCGATCGAGTCCGCCGAGCGTCAAAGGAAACATTCGACCGCCGATGAGATCCTGAGTCAGCCGAATCGAGGGCGTCCAATCCCAGCGCTCCTCAGGCTCAGGATTAAGCCAAACAAAATGCGGAAAGTGAGCCGTCATGCGTTGCATCCAGACGCTACCGGCTTCCTCGTTGAAATGCTCGACGCTGCCCCCGGGCTGAACGATTTCATAAGGGCTCATCGCCGCATCGCCAACGAAGATCACCCGATAGTCGCTATTGAACGTCCGCAGTAACTCGGCGGTCTTGATCCGTTCGGCCTGTCGTCTTCGATTGTCTTTCCACACCGTTTCGTAAATGAAATTGTGGAAATAGAAATGCTCGAGTTGGCGAAACTCCGAGCGGGCCGCCGAGAAGAGCTCCTCGCAAATCCGCACGTGATCTTCCATCGAGCCGCCAACATCGAGCAGCAACAACACTTTGACGGCGTTGCGACGCTCAGGTCGCAACTTCAGATCGAGCCAGCCGGCGTTGCGCGCCGTCGCTTCGATCGTGCCGTCGAGATCCAGTTCGTCGGCAGCACCCTGACGCGCAAACTTGCGCAAGCGGCGCAGCGCCATCTTCAGGTTACGGGTGCCGAGCTCACGACGATCGTCGAAATTGCGGTACTCGCGCGCCTCCCACACCTTCACGGCGCGGCGCTGTCTTGCCCCCGTATCACCGATGCGGATGCCCTCGGGGTTATACCCACCCGAGCCGAACGGCGACGTACCACCAGTGCCGATCCATTTGTTGCCGCCCTCATGCCTCGACTTTTGCTCGGCGAGTCGCTGTTTGAGCGTCTCGAGCAACTTGTCCCAACTACCGAGCGCTTCGACCTTCGCCCTCTCCTCATCTGAGAAAAGGCGTTGCGCCATGGCTTGCAGCCATTCGGCCGGCACTTCGGCGAGCAAACGCTCGAAGACTCGCTCGGCGCCGGCAAAGTGTTCGGCGAATACCCGATCGAAACGGTCGAAGTGGCGCTCGTCCTTGACGAGCGAAAGCCGAGCAAGCCAATAGAACTCCTCGGCCGAACACGACGCCACTCGAGCCTCGAGCGCCTGCAGCAGAGACAAAAACTCGGTGATGGAAGCCGGGATGCCTGCGGCGCGCACTTCGAGGAAAAATCGAACGAGCACGCTTGAGCTCCGTTTAGCGCGCGCGTCGGTTCAAGAACACCAACTGCTCGAACAAGTGCACATCCTGCTCGTTCTTGAGCAAAGCCCCGTGCAACGGCGGGATCGACTTCTTCGGATCTTCGCTGCGCAGCGCTTCGGGCGGGATGTCCTCGGCGAGCAGCAATTTGATCCAGTCGAGCAGTTCCGAAGTGGACGGCTTTTTCTTGAGACCTGGGGTTTCGCGCACACGGTAAAAGGCGCCGAGCGCCTCGGCGAGCAGCTCGCGCTTCAAGCTCGGATAGTGCACGCCGACGATGCGAGTCATCGTCTCTTCGTCGGGGAAGCGGATGTAGTGGAAGAAGCAGCGACGCAAAAACGCGTCGGGCAGCTCTTTCTCGTTGTTGCTCGTGATGATGATGATCGGTCGGTGTCGAGCGCGCACGAGCTCTCGTGTCTCGTACACGTAAAACTCCATGCGATCGAGTTCGCGCAACAGATCGTTCGGGAACTCGATGTCGGCCTTGTCGATCTCGTCGATCAGCAATACGGGCTGCTCTTCGGACTCGAACGCTTCCCAAAGTTTTCCGCGAACGATGTAGTTGCGGATGTCGGCGACGCGCGCCTCACCGAGCTGCGAATCGCGGAGTCGCGACACCGCGTCATACTCGTAAAGCCCCTGTTGCGCCTTACTGGTCGACTTCACGTGCCATTCGAAGAGAGGCCGTCCGAGCGCCTGCGCCACCTCGACGGCGAGCTGTGTCTTGCCGGTACCCGGCTCGCCCTTGATGAGTAGCGGTCGCGCGAGGGTGACCGCCGCGTTGACGGCCATGCGAAGGTCGTCGGTCGCGATGTACCGATCGGTGCCCGAAAATCTTTGAGTCGTCATGGAGCGTTCCTCGGCGAAGCGGCATCGGGCCTCGAGGCCTTCAGCGTCAGAGTGTGGAGGGCGGGCCCGGGAAGCAGTGGTCGCATTCGTCCGCTGACCCAATCCTCGAATCCTGCGCGATAGAAAGGCGACAGAGGATGCCCGCTCGCGCCTCCCGGCAACTGCATGTAGCCCTCCGCCTCGCGACCCGGCGATACGGCAAAGCGCTCGGAGGCGCCGAAGGTCGGCCCCGTGACGCGCGGAGAGTTCATGTCGCCGGCGAGCGGCCTCGCGGGCATATCGAGATAACGTCCGAGCGGCCCGAGCGACGGTGACAACGGGTGCCTAATCTTCGACGTATTACGAAGGCCCCACGTGCAACCGACCAAGCTTCCGCAAGTCTCTTCGGCTGACTCGATCACCGCATCAGCCTGACTCAGCAGCAAGGCGCGCCAATCTTTGTAGTCGGCACTCAGCATGTGCGGGGGCTGCTCGGTCACGAGACGCCACAGCGAACCCTCGAATAGCGGAAAGGCCTGCGAGCCCTCGCCTGCACCGAGCGCGCCCGTCAACATCGACCACACGGCACTCCGAGTGCGCTCACGGAAATCGCGCGCGAGTCGGTAACTCACCGAATCGATGGTCGCATGGCCTTTCCAGTCCGCGACGAGTCGTCGTAACTCCGCGCGCTTGGGTTCGTTGCGAACCGCATCTTCGTCCAGCGTCGCAAGCAGTAAGCGCTGCCAGCGATCGATCAGCAGCGCCCGATCGTCGAGCTGGATCGAGAGCATGTCGGCCGGCGTCGCAGGGCGATCGATCGCCAGAAGTCGATCACGAATCTGTCGCTGTCGCACACCCTTGTCGTAGTGCATGCCGCTCATGGCTTCGTCGTTGCCGAGCGATTCTTCTAATGGCCCTTCGACGTGCCGAGCATTCGCACTCCAAAGGCGACCCACTTCGGGATCGAGTATCACAGGCGTCTCACCCGGGCCTCGCCAGGCGATGGGACGCGGTGTCTCGGGGCCGAGCTCACCCTGCGGAATGCGGCCGATGATCGTCCAGGCAATACGTCCCGATCGGTCACCGACCGTAAAATTTTGATGCGGAATGCCGACACGCGGCGCGAGCGCCAATGCCGAAGCGACATCGCGCACCTGTTGCAGCTCGAACGACGCAAGCGTAGTGGCGCCTCGCTCCGTGACGAGCCAACGAGCGAGCCAGCACGTGTGGGCCGCAGCACTCGCATCCTGCTGCGGCGCATCAGTTCGCATGACGACACCCAGCGGCGACTCGAGCACCTCGAGCACGACGGGATCGCTGCCCGACACCTCGATCGTCTCTCGATGTATCTCGAATCGACGCTCACTCTCGGCCGTGAAATAGACCTGGCGTGACGGGTCGCAGGCGACCGGCTTCAGATCACCCCAATCGCCATAACTGTTCGTGAACGACCAGGCGACCTCGCCGTTACTGCCCGCAACCACCGCGGGCAAACCCGGAAGAGTGACGCCATTGAGCTCGCGTGCGAGCCCGCTCGTATCTCGAGCGATCTGCAAACGAGCGCGATACCACGTAGTCGGCACTCGTAGACCGAGGTGCATGTCGCCGGCGATCAACGCACCGCCCCCGGCGGCGTAGCGACCCGAAACGGCCCATGCGTTACTACCCGGCAGCGCGCGCTCTTCGGTGATACGTCGGCTCGCCGCGCGCTCACCACGCAGGTCGAGTAATTCAGGCGGCGGAACGACGGGCGCGCGATAGGGCTCTCCGCCATTCGCCGCACGCTGCTCGGCGAGCGTCTGGAAATTGGGCGTGTCCCACTCGTCGCCTCGTGGGAATAGGAAACGGATCACTTCGCTCGCCGGTCGGACATCTGCCTCGCCGCGCGCCGCCGTCGCCACTCGTTCCTCAATGCGCGCCGAGATCTCTCTCCGCGCCAACTCATCGACGAGCGCCTCGTACTGCAGACTCCACCACATCGAGTGCACGACGAGCACCGAGTCTTCGCTACGCCAAACCTGCGGCGTCGATCGCAAGACCAAATACTCCCACGGTCGTACCGACAGCGAGGCGAGTCCGGCATTGACGCCTCGCGTATACGCGTCGATCCAGGCGCGCTCTGTCGGCGTCGCGTCGGCGATCACCTGTCGCGCCACTGCCCGTAGTCGAAAAATTCTGGCTCGTTGATCTTGGGCGACGAGCGACTCGCCGAGTAGCGCAGCGAGTTCTCCGGCGGCCAGACGCCGGGATAAATCCATCTGGAAATAGCGATCTTGTGCGTGCGCATAGCCGATGGCGTAGGCGACATC
Source organism: uncultured Acidibacter sp. (assembly GCA_964599335.1). GTDB lineage: Bacteria > Pseudomonadota > Gammaproteobacteria > Steroidobacterales > Steroidobacteraceae > UBA964. The sequence goes on from CAZRFN010000025.1 coordinate 18,538, forward strand.
GAAAGGATCTTTACCGCTTGCCGTTACCACGCCATCGATATCACGCTCGAGGCGCGCGTCCGATTGCGGACCCCCGGCAACTGAGACCACCTCGCCATCGAGTACCGGCAAAGAACCCCGCAACGCCCACCACGCTGCACCCACCACCACCGCCATGACGACGATGAGCGTCGTCAGGCCGCCGATGATCCACTTTTTCATGATGTGTGAAGAATTTTCTAAGAAGCCGCGCGATGAACTTTAAGGATCTGCATGGAGTTCGTACCACCCTGCACACCGCTCAGCTCGCCCTTCGTCAGGATGATCTGATCACCCTCCTCGACGAGACGCAGGCTCATGAGCAGATCGAAGATTCGCTGATGCAACGGCGTCGTATCGTCAGGCCGAATATCGAAGGACACGGGATACACACCCCGATAAAGCGTGACACGTCGACGCGTCCCTTCGTGTCGAGTGAAGGCATAGATCGGGATGTCCGAGCGCAAGCGCGACATCCATAGCGTCGTCGAGCCACTCTCGGTCAAGGCGACGATGGCGCGCACGTGAAGATGATTGGCGGTGTACATCACCGCATGCGCGATCGCTTCTTCGCTCTGCGTGAACGCAAGATCTGAACGCTCTCGAGGCTTGCTCATGGTGACGTGATAAGTCTCGGCACCGAGGATCACCTCGGCCATCGCCGCCACGGCCTTCACCGGATATTTGCCCGTCGCCGTTTCGGCGGAGAGCATCACGGCGTCGGTGCCATCGAGCACGGCGTTCGCAACGTCGCTCACCTCGGCACGCGTCGGCACCGGGTTCTGGATCATCGACTCCATCATCTGGGTCGCCGTGATCGCGACTCGATTGCGCAAACGCGTCTCGTGGATGATGGTTTTCTGCAAACCGGTGAGTGCCGCCTGCCCCATCTCCACACCGAGATCACCACGCGCAACCATCACGACGTCGGTCGCCTCGATGATGCCTGCAAGCTGCGCCACCGCTTCGTGTCGCTCGATCTTGGCGACGATACGCGTGAAGGGTGCGCCGGCTACGCGCAAGAGCTCGCGAGCCTGTCGAATGTCCGAGCCGTCACGCACGAAAGACAGCGCGAGATAGTCGAATCCGTTTGCCGCGGCGAAACGGATGTCCTCGAAATCTTTGTCGGTGAGTGCAGGCGCAGAAATTCCACCGCCTTTGCGATTGAGGCCTTTGCGATTCGAGAGCTCGCCTCCCGCGATTACCTTGGTCTCGATCCGCGTGCCCTTGACCGATAGCACCTCGAGCACGATGAGTCCGTCGTTGAGCAGCAAGGTGTCGCCGGCTGTCACGTCGGCGACGAGTTCTTTGTAGGCCACGCCGACTTCTCGCGAGTTGCCGGACTTCTTGTCGAGCGAGGTATCGAGCGCGAACGGCTGGCCGTCGACGAGTTGCACCGCACCATCGACGAAACTTTCGATCCGAATCTTGGGGCCTGCGAGATCTCCCAGGATGGCGACGTAACGCCCCGCCCTCACCGATGCTTCGCGCAGCAACTCGACGCGACGGAGGTGGTCGTCATGCGAACCGTGCGAGAAGTTGATACGCGCGACGTCGAGTCCGGCGTGGCACATCTCGAGCAGGACGTCGACGTCGTCCGTGGCGGGTCCGAGCGTCGCGACAATCTTGGTCCTGCGAGGCAGTGTCATGGGCAGCATGTTCTCCGTAAAACCTGAGGCGAAAGTCGGATCAGCGCGCAGCCCTCGCCTCGAGCGCCGCAACGGCGGGCAGTATCTTGCCCTCGACGAATTCGAGGAACGCCCCGCCCCCCGTCGAGATGTAGGAGATCCCGCGCGCGACATCATACTTCTCGATCGCGGCCAGCGTGTCACCGCCGCCTGCGAGTGAAAACGCCTTGCTTCGAGCGATCGCCTCGGCGATGACGCGCGTCCCCGCACCAAACTGGTCAAACTCGAACACGCCGACCGGTCCGTTCCAAAGGATGGTGCCCGCAGACTGCAACATCTCAGAAAGTTGTGTCGCAGTCTCGGGGCCGATATCGAGGATGAGCTCGGCCGCACCGACGGCGCCTGCATCGCGCACCGTCGCCACCGCCGTCGGCGAAAACTCAGACGCGACGACGACGTCAGTCGGCAGCGGAATCTCGGCACCGCGAGCACGCGCCTGTTCGAGCAAGCGTCGGGCGGTGTCTAGCATGTCCGGCTCGTGCAGCGACTTGCCCACATTCACGCCGGTCGCTGCGAGGAAGGTGTTCGCAATACCGCCGCCGACGATGAGCTTGTCGACCTTGGCGAGCAGCGACTCGAGCACCGAGAGCTTAGTCGACACCTTCGACCCGGCGACGATGGCGACGAGCGGACGAGCGGGCTTGGCGAGCGCGCGCTCGAGGGCTTCGAGCTCACCCACGAGCAAGGGCCCCGCACAGGCAATGGGCGCAAAACGTGCGACACCATGCGTGCTCGCCTCGGCACGATGAGCCGTGCCGAAGGCATCCATCACATAGACATCACAGAGCGCCGCCATGCGACGCGACAAGGCCTCGTCGTCTTTCTTCTCGCCCTTGTTGAAACGAACGTTCTCGCAAAGTACGACTTCGCCCGGCTCGCAGGCGACCCCATCGAGCCACTCGGAGACGAGTCTCACTGGCTGGTTCAAGAGTTCGCTGAGGCGCTTGGCCACCGGAGCGAGCGAGTTCTCGGCAGAGAACTCGCCTTCCTTGGGGCGGCCGAGATGCGAGAGCAGGATGACGCGCGCACGCTTGTCGAGCGCGTGACGAATAGTCGGGATCGACGCACGGATACGCGCGTCGCTCGTGATCGACCCGCCTTCGATCGGTACGTTGAGATCTTCGCGAATAAGCACTCGCTTACCCGCCAGATCGAGATCGACCATCCGCAACACGTTCATCGATGTGCGCTCCTCAGCCGGCCTTCGACCACGCGAGCGTGGTGTCGAGCATGCGGTTGGAGAAGCCCCACTCGTTGTCGTACCAGGAGCAGACTTTGACGAGGTTGCCGCCGATAACTTTGGTCATCGTGGCGTCGTAGGTCGACGAGTGCGCGTCATGGTTGTAGTCGATTGAGACGAGCGGCGCTTCCGTGTACGCCAGCACACCCTTGAGCGGCCCCTCGGCCGCAGCCTTCATCAGGGCGTTGATCTCGGCCACCGAGGTCGCACGCTTCGGCGTGAACGTCAGATCGACTAAAGAGACATTGATCGTCGGTACGCGCACGGCAAAACCGTCGAACTTGCCCTTGAGCTCAGGCAGCACGAGACCGACGGCCGCCGCCGCACCCGTCTTCGTCGGAATCATCGACATCGTCGCCGAACGCGCGCGGCGCAAATCGGAGTGGTAAACGTCGGTGAGCACCTGATCGTTGGTGTACGCGTGAACGGTCGTCATCAAGCCGCTCTCGATTCCGATGTTCTCCTGCAGCACCTTCGCGATCGGCGCGAGGCAGTTGGTCGTGCAAGACGCATTCGAGATCACAGTCATCGATGACTTCAGCACGTTGTGGTTCACGCCGTAGACGACCGTGGCATCGACGTCATCGCCACCCGGCGCGGAGATCACGACTTTCTTGGCACCGCCAGCGAGGTGCGCGCCCGCTTTCACCTTGCTCGTGAAAAGGCCCGTGCACTCGAGCACGATGTCGACTCCGAGCTCACCCCAAGGCAACTTTGCCGGATCACGCTGCGCGAGCACGCGAATACGATCGCCGTTGACGACCATGGAATCACCCTCGACGCTGACCTCGCCGGGGAACTTGCCGTGCGCCGTGTCGTAGCGGGTGAGGTGGGCATTGGTGTTGGCGTCACCCAAATCATTGATGGCGACGATCTGGATGTCCTGGCGTCGGGCGCCCTCGTAAAGCGCACGCAGCACGTTGCGTCCAATGCGACCGTAACCGTTGATGCCTACCTTGATTGCCATGATGCGTTGTCCTCTCCTTGTGATCTCTTGGATTTTCTTTGATTTCAGCCAGTCAGCAGGTTATCGAGCGCACGGCCGATATGTGCGGCCGTGAGTCCGTAGTGTTCGAAAAGCGCCGCAGCCTTGCCCGAGGCACCGAAGCGATCGATGCCGATCACGCAGCCACCGCCACCGACGTACTTCCACCAACTCTGCGAAGCGGCAGCCTCGATGGCCAGTCGACGGGGCACGGCTTTCGGCAACACGTGATCTCGCCACGCTGCATCCTGCGCATCGAAGACGTCGGTCGAGGGCATCGAGACGAGACGAACGCGACGACCCGCCGCATTGGCCGCACGCACCGCCTCGGCCGCGGCAGCGACTTCGCTACCCGTGGCGATGACGATGGCTTCGGGCAACGCTCCGGCGGCGAGCTCAGGCTCGATCAGCACGTAACCGCCTCGGCGAATGTGTTCGATTTGCTCGACGCTTCGCGGTTGTTGCGGCAAAGCCTGCCGCGTGAGCACGAGGCAACTCGGTCCGTTGCTGCGCTCGATGGCGGCAATCCAAGACACGGCCGTCTCGGTCGCATCGCAGGGACGCCAGAGCCCGAGGTTCGGCATCGCGCGCAAGCTCGCGAGGTGCTCGATGGGCTGATGCGTCGGGCCGTCTTCGCCTAAACCGATGGAATCGTGCGTGTACACGAGCAGCACGCGCTGATGCATGAGCGCCGCGAGACGAATCGCATTACGCGCGTAATCGGAGAACACGAGGAAGGTGCCGGCATAAGGCACGAAGCCGCCATGCAACGCGAGGCCGTTCATCATGGCCGTCATCGCAAACTCGCGCACACCGTAATAAATGTAGTTGCCCGACACATCGGTCGGCGTGACGGCTTTGGAATCTTTACGCAACGTATTCACGGAGCCCGTGAGGTCGGCCGACCCGCCGAGTAACTCGCCCATGCCAGGGCCGATGGCATTCAGAACCACCTGCGACGACGCACGCGTCGCTTGCGCAGCACCGACACCAGCCGCAGCAGCCATCGCCGCCTCTCGCAGTTGCGTCCAATTCGCCGGCAACTCGCCGCGCATGCGGCGCTCGAACTGCGCAGCGAGCTCCGGGAACTCGCGCTTGTAACGATTGAAGCGTCGACGCCAGGCTTTTTCGGCGCGCGCCCCTCGATCACACTGGTCCCAGGCTTCGCGAACCTCGGCGGGAATGACAAACGGTTCGTGGTTCCAACCGATCGCAGCACGAGTGGCGGCGATCTCTTCGGCACCGAGCGGCTCACCGTGCGTGGACTTGCTGCCCTGCTTGTTGGGCGCGCCGAAACCGATGACGGTACGCGCACAGATCAACGTCGGTTGTTTGCGATTAGCCTTGGCGCGCTTGAGCGCCTTGGCGACCGCCTCGCCGTCGTGACCATCGATATCTTTGATGACTTGCCAACCGTAGGCGGCAAAGCGCTTCGCGGTATCGTCGGCCATCCAGTCCTTGACCTTGCCGTCGATCGAGATGCCGTTGTCGTCATACACGCAAATGAGTTTGCCGAGGCCGAGGGTACCGGCAAGCGAGGCTGCCTCGTGCGAGATACCCTCCATGATGCAACCGTCACCCAGAAACACGTAGGTATTGTGGTCGACGATGTCGTGACCCGGACGATTGAACTCGGCAGCAAGCAGTCGCTCGGCGAGCGCCATGCCGACGGCGGTCGCGATGCCCTGCCCGAGAGGACCTGTCGTCGTCTCGATACCGATCGCCGGATCGTGCTCAGGATGACCCGCTGTACGCGAACCGAGCTGGCGGAAATCTTTGATGTCGTCGATCGACAGCGGATGACCCGTGAGGTGAAGCACGGAGTACAACAACATCGACGCATGACCATTCGAGAGCACGAATCGATCGCGATCGACCCAGCGCGGATTGGCCGGATTGAAGTCCATGATGTCGCGCCAGAGGACCTCGGCGATATCGGCCATCCCCATCGGTGCACCCGGATGACCCGAGGCGGCGCGCTGCACCGCATCCATGGAGAGGGCGCGAACGGCGTTCGCGAGGAGGCGGCGTTGAGACATGGGAAAACCCGGGTTGTTTACAGGAAACCGCAATTGTCCATTACCAGAGCACGGTTTTTCAACGAAAAAGGACCTCTCCGCGGCTGATGATTTGCATTGAGCCGCTATAATTCGCGCCCGCTTTCCTCTCCAGAAAATTCAGAGTGCGCCATGGCCAACAGCTACCTTTTCACGTCTGAGTCGGTTTCCGAGGGTCACCCGGACAAAGTCGCCGACCAGATTTCCGACGCCATCCTCGACGCCATCCTCGAAAAGGACAAGCGCTGCCGAGTCGCCGTCGAGACTTTGGTCAAGACCGGCGTCGCCATCGTTGCCGGCGAAGTGACGACCCACGCCTGGGTCGACATCGAATCCATCGTTCGCAAGACGGTGCTCGAAATCGGCTACAACTCATCTGAGATGGGCTTCGACGGCGCAAGCTGCGGCGTTCTCAATGTCATCGGCAAGCAGTCCCCGGACATCGCCCAGGGCGTCGACCGCAAAGATCCGCGTTTGCAGGGCGCCGGCGATCAGGGCCTCATGTTCGGCTTCGCCACCAACGAAACCGACGTGCTCATGCCCGCCGCGATCACGCTGTCGCATCGCCTCGTCGAGCGCCAGGCCAAGGTTCGCAAGCAGGGCAAGCTCAAGTGGCTGCGCCCCGACGCCAAGAGCCAAGTCACACTGCGTTACGAGAATGATCGCCCGGTCGCCATCGACGCGGTCGTGCTCTCCACACAGCACAGCGAAGACGTCTCCACGAACACGCTCCGCGAAGCCGTCATGGAAGAGGTCATCAAGCCCGTGCTGCCGAAGAAGTGGCTGCATCGTGGCACCAAGTTCCACATCAATCCGACGGGCCGGTTCGTCATCGGCGGTCCGGTGGGCGATTGCGGTCTGACGGGTCGCAAGATCATCGTCGACACCTACGGCGGCTTCGCCCGTCACGGCGGCGGCGCGTTCTCGGGTAAAGACCCCTCGAAAGTCGACCGCTCGGCCGCCTACGCGGCGCGCTATGTCGCCAAAAATATCGTCGCGGCGGGTCTCGCCGATCGCTGCGAAGTGCAGGTGTCTTACGCCATCGGCGTCGCCAAGCCCACCTCGGTCATGGTCGAAACCTTCGGCACCGGCAAGGTGTCGCGCGAGAAGCTCACCAAACTCGTCGATCGGCACTTCGATCTCACGCCCTACGGGTTGCGCGAAATGCTGCGCCTCGCCCGCCCGATCTACCGCAAGACGGCGGCCTACGGCCACTTCGGTCGTGAAGACCGTGATTTCACCTGGGAGCGTACCGACCGGGCTGCCGCGCTCGCGGCGGATGCCGGCCTCGGCAAGCCGGGGCGTCGCCGGGCATAATTGGAAAACCGCTTCCGCGAGGGGCGCTGCAGCACCGGGTCGGCCGGTGCCAGGCTCGCGGAACGGCGTACATCGTCAACGGCGCCCGTCAATCTTCAACCAAAGATTAACGGAGACCTGACATGAACGCTGTGATCAAACCCGCCCAGGGAAAGGGCGATTTCCACGTTGCTGACCTCTCGCTCGCCGAGTGGGGCCGCAAAGAAATCCGTATCGCCGAAACCGAAATGCCGGGCCTGATGGCGATTCGCGAAGAGTTCGCCCCCACCCAGCCGCTGCGCGGCGCCCGCATCACGGGCTCGCTGCACATGACCATCCAGACTGCCGTCCTCATCGAGACCTTGCAGGCTCTCGGTGCGCAGGTGCGCTGGGCGTCGTGCAACATCTTCTCCACCCAAGATCACGCTGCAGCGGCGATCGCCGTCAATGGCACGCCGGTGTTCGCCTACAAGGGTGAGTCGCTCAAAGAATACTGGGACTTCACCCACCGCATCTTCGAGTGGTCGGACGGCGGCTACACCAACATGATCCTCGATGACGGCGGCGACGCCACATTGCTGCTGCATCTTGGCACCAAGGCCGAGACGGATCTCTCGGTGCTCTCGCATCCGGGCAGCGAAGAAGAGGAAGTCCTTTTCGCGTCTATCAAAGAAATGCTCAAGCGCGACCCGAAGTGGTACTCCACGCGCATCAGCAAGATCCGCGGTGTCACCGAAGAGACGACCACGGGCGTGAAGCGCCTCTACCAGATGGCCAAGGATGGCGCCCTCGCCTTCCCCGCTATCAACGTCAACGACGCCGTCACGAAGTCGAAGTTCGACAACCTCTACGGCTGCCGCGAATCGCTGGTCGACGCCATCAAGCGCGCGACCGACGTCATGATCGCGGGTAAAGTCGCCGTGGTCGCCGGTTATGGTGACGTGGGCAAGGGCTCGGCGCAGGCGCTGCGCGCGCTCTCCGCTCAGGTGTGGGTCACGGAAGTCGATCCGATCTGCGCGCTGCAGGCCGCCATGGAAGGCTATCGTGTCGTCACGATGGAATACGCCGCCGACAAGGCGGACATCTTCGTCACGGCGACCGGCAACTTCCACGTGATCAACTACGATCACATGAAGCGCATGAAGGACCAGGCCATCGTCTGCAACATCGGGCACTTCGACAACGAAATCGACTGCGCCTCGCTGAAGCAGTGCACCTGGGAGAACATCAAGCCGCAGGTCGACCACGTGATCTTCCCGGACGGCAAGCGCATCACGCTGCTCGCCGAGGGCCGTCTCGTGAACCTCGGTTGCGGTACGGGTCACCCCTCGTACGTGATGTCCTCGTCGTTCGCCAACCAGACGATCGCGCAGATCGAACTGTGGGCGAACCACGAGAAGTATCCGATCGGCGTCTACGTGCTGCCGAAACACCTCGACGAGAAGGTCGCCCGACTGCAGCTGAAGAAGCTCGGCGCGCAGCTCACCGAGCTCACGGATCAGCAGGCTCGCTACATCGGCGTCGCCAAGCAGGGTCCGTACAAGCCTGAGACCTACCGCTACTAAATCGATTGCCGCGTTCTGCGGCCTCTGACACCGGGGCGGTCATGGCGTTAGCATCAACGCCATGACCGCCGTCCGCGTCCTCCAAATCACCGACACGCACCTCGTAGGCGACCCCGCCGGTCGTCAGCGCGGCCTCGTCGTGCTCGACGCGTTGCGAACCGTGCTGGCCAAGGGCCTGCATGAGCCCACCGATCTCATTCTTTTGACGGGTGACATCGTCCATGACGATCCACGCGGCTACGAGCGGCTACGCGAAATGTTCGATCCGAGTATTCCCGTGCTCTGCATCCCCGGAAATCACGACGCGCCGCAAGCCATGCGAGCGGTACTCGATATCGCGCCCTTCCGCATCGGTGGCCACCACGATATCGGCGCTTGGCGACTCATCATGCTCGACTCCCAGCAAGAGGGAGAGGTCGGCGGCCGGCTCGATGACAGCGAGCTGCAACGACTCGAGGCCGCGCTGCGTGATGCTCCGCCGCAGCATGCGCTCGTCGTACTTCATCACCCGCCGATCGCCATGGGCAGCGCATGGCTCGATGCCATCGGCCTCGACAACTCGGCAGATTTCTTTTCTGTGCTCGATCGACACGCGAAAGTTCGGGGCGTGCTGTGGGGTCATGCCCATCAAGCCCTCGACGATGAACGCCGAGGACCCCTCGGTACCGTGCAGCTCATGGCCACACCCTCGACCTGCGTGCAGTTTCGTCCGAAGGTTCCAGACTTCGAGATCGACGAGCGCCCGCCTGGTTATCGTCGCCTCACCCTGCACGAGGACGGGCGAATCGAAACAACGGTAGGATGGCTGGAATGAGCCGCTCACTCCCCTTGACCAAATGTTTGGTCGGCCTTCTCTCAGCCCTGCTCCTCGTCTGGGCTCCGGCGCACGCGACACCCTCGGATGGTCTCGTGTGGGTGGTTCAAGGCACGGGAGGCAAGGTCTATATCGCCGGCTCCATGCATCTGTTGCGACGCGATCGACCCGCGCTGCCCGAAGCCCTGACCGCGGCCTACCGAGACTCCGATTCGCTCGTCATGGAACTCGACGTCGACGATGTCGATGAACAAGCTATGGCCACTCAAATGTTGGGCGCCGCGTCGTTCAATGACGGCCGTACGCTACCCGCAGTCGCCGGTGAAACGCGCTGGAACGCGCTTCAGCCCGTACTCGCAGCGCTGCAATTCCCCGCGCCCTTCGCCGCCACGCTCGAGCCCTGGGGCCTTTCGATTTTGCTCACCACGCTCGAGTACGCCCGACTCGGTTTCGATGCCGAGGTGGGTGTCGAAAAACAGCTGCAAAAACTCGCGGCGGCTGACAAAAAAGCGATTGCGGGCCTCGAAACCCCAGAGTTCCAGATCGGTCTTTTCGACTCACTGCCCTTGCAAGAACAGTTGCAACTGCTCGACATGACCCTGTCCGACATCGCCGAGATGCCGACGATGGCCGACGATCTTTACCTCGCTTGGCGCAGGGGCGATACGCGTCGCCTCGAAGAGTTGTTACTCGAAAGCTACAAAGCCATGCCGAAACTCTATGACGATCTCGTCGACCAAAGAAATCAGCGCTGGGTACCGCAGGTGACATCACTCACGAAAAAATCGGGTGACACGCTCGTCGTGGTCGGCGCCCTGCATCTCGTGGGCGATCGGGGCCTCATCGCGCTACTCGAAAAAGAAGGCCTGAAGGTCGAGCGCTATTCACCCCCGGCAGCACGAGCGACGCCATGAAAGCCTTCGCCTGGTTCATGGGTCTCTTCGTATTCGGTTTTGCCATGATGGCCCTGCTCGCGTGGCCGCTCTACGACTGGTTGACGCCGACGTTCGATTTCAAATTTCACCGCGTCGCCAATCGACTCGGCATGCTGGTTCTGCTGATTTCGTTCGTGCTTGTGGCTCGTCGGCTCGCACTCGCCGATCGCAACAGCCTCGGCTACGCTCTGCCGCGGGGCGAGTTCCTGCGCGAGGCGGCACTCGGCTTGTTGATCGGCGTCGCCACGATGCTGCCGATCGCCTTCATCATGCTGGGCCTCGATCTGCGCGTTCTTCGAGAAGGTCTCGACCCCGCGAACGTGCCGTGGCTCAGCTTGGCCCTAGGCGGGCTCACGACCGGCATCACCGTCGCGCTCATCGAAGAAACCTTCATCCGCGGCGCGATGCACTCGGGCATCGCTCGCGAGTCGGGCGCGCGAGTCGCGATCTTGCTCACGGCCGCGCTCTACTCGTCATTGCATTTCGTCGGTCGCTATCGCATTCCGGTGGAAGAGCTCGGACCCGACAGCGGTCTTCGACACGTGCTCGGCACCCTCGCCGATTTTGCAACCCCACTCGACATCGCCGATGCCTGGCTCGCGCTTTTCGCCGTAGGCGTGCTGCTCGGCATGGTGCGCGCGTTGACTGGAAATATCGCGGCATGCATCGGCTTGCATGCCGGATGGGTATGGGTGATCAGCTTTTTACGCGAGACCTCACGCCCCGACGAAGCGAATCCGCTTCGATTTCTGCTGTCGCAGTTCGATGGCGTCGTCGGTTGGTTGGTGCTCGGCTGGACGATCGTGATCGGCGCAGTGCTGTGGCGGTTCTATGCCAAGCGCAGTCCGGTCAGTCCATCTGCTCATCGGCACGCTTGATCAACGGCGCGATGAGCGCAAGCCGCTCGAGCGGATCCATCAGTTCGAGACAACTTTGCTTGTCCTCGAGTGCGAGCGGCAAGATTTCGATGAGTCGCGCACCTACCCACTCGGCATCGTCGTAACGCGGCTCGAGACCGGAATACACATCGCCGAGCTCAGGCAACACGCGGCGCAGAAGATCGGCGAGATGCCTGAAGTCTGCTGGGACTCTGATGACTTCCGGGGTGGTGGCATCGAGCCACTCGATCGACCCCATGTTGAGGCCATCGGCCTCGCGCCAACGATCGAGCACGCGAAACCGTCGCTCACCTCGACACGTGATGCCGAGCAACCCATCGGGCAGTAAATTGAAATCGACGATACGCGCCGTCGTGCCGACGTCTGCGTAGCCCGCCGGCTGACCGACTTCGGAGCCTCCGCTCACGAGCACCACACCGAAGCAGACCTCTTCGCGCATGCAGCGCTTGACCATGTCGACGTAACGGGTCTCGAAGATGCGTAGCGGCAGCGGACCGTGCGGAAACAGCACGGTATTGAGCGGAAAGAGCGGCAGCGTGGTCGTGCCGCTCATCCCCAACGCTTCATGAGTTCGTGTTCGATTCCGAATTGATCGAGAACGCGAGCCACGATGAAATCGACCAACTCTTCGACACGAGCCGGACGATTGTAGAAGCCAGGATTCGCCGGCAGGATGCTCACACCGGCACGCGATAACCTGAGCATGTTCTCGAGATGAATCGTGGAGAACGGCGTCTCACGCGGCACGATCACGAGATTGCCTCGCTCTTTGAGTACGACGTCGGCCGCGCGCTCGAGCAAATTTTCACTCGCACCGTTTGCGATGGCGGAAACCGTCGCCATGCTCGCCGGACACACCGCCATGCGCAGCGGAGCCCCCGAGCCACTCGCCACGGGCGAGGTCCACTCTTCGTCTCCGAAGACACGCAGCTGACCATCGCGCGCACCGAAGAGCGTGGAGAGATATCGAGTTTGCTCTGCGGTGCGCCCCGGCAAGGCGCAGTCGGTCTCTGAGCCCACCACGATCTGCGCGGCTTTGGTGAACATGACGTAGACGGTGTAATCGGCCTTGACGAGGCATTCGATCAGCCGCAAGCCGTATTGCGCGCCCGAGGCGCCCGTCAGGCCCACCGTTACGGTGCGATCATCTTTGCGCGCCATGCGACCTCCCTCAGACAGCGACGCACTCGAGCGCCGCCAATAATTTTCCGTGCAAACCGCCGAATCCGCCGTTGGACATGATCAGCGCGTGGTCTCCGGGGCGCAAGCGTTGCGCGAGCTCCTCGGCCAGAGCGTCGATCTCCCCCGAAAGATGCCCGCGACTACCGAGCGAGCGAACGACGGCTGCCGCATCCCAGCCGAGGTCGGGCGGTACGTGAAACCACACCTCATCGGCGAGTGCGAGCGATGCGGCCAGGGTGTCTTTGTGCACACCACGCTTCATGGTGGCCGAGCGCGGTTCGAGCACGGCGACGATGCGCTCGCCGCCCACGCGACGGCGAAGTCCTTCGAGCGTGGTCGCGATCGCCGTCGGGTGATGCGCGAAATCGTCATAGACCTGGATGCCTCGCACCGAACCTCGCAGCTCCATGCGCCGCTTGATACCGCGGAATTCACTGAGCGCGGCGCAGGCGACTTCGGCAGGGACGCCGGCGTGTCGTGCGGCGGCGATCGCCGCCAAGGCGTTGTCGACGTTGTGGCCTCCGATCTGCGACCAGCGCACTCGACCGACTTCGATGCCATCGAGCAACACGTCGAATTGCGAACCATCGACCGGAGTGCCGAGGCGCGCAGTCCATTTCGCCTGCGGCGCGCTGTCGCGTCCGAAAGATTCGCGTGGTGTCCAGCATCCCATCTCGAGTACCCGAGCAAGATGCGGATCCGCTGCATGGTGGACGATCAACCCCGAGCCCGGAATCGTTCGCACGAGATGATGGAACTGACGCTCGATTGCCTCGACGTCCGGATAGATGTCGGCATGGTCGAACTCGAGGTTGTTCAGGATGACCGTGCGCGGACGGTAGTGAATGAACTTGGCGCGCTTATCAAAGAAAGCCGTGTCGTACTCGTCGGCTTCGATGACAAAGAAAGGACTCTCACCGAGTCGCGCGCTGATACCGAGATCGTGAGGTACGCCACCAATCAGAAACCCCGGAGAAAGCCCGGCGCATTCGAGTATCCAGGCGAGCATGCTCGTCGTCGAAGTCTTGCCATGGGTGCCGGCGACGGCCAACACCCAGCGATCACGCAGCACCTCGCGAGCGAGCCACTCCGGGCCCGATTCGAACGGAATCTGCCGCTCGAGCAGCGCTTCGATCACCGGCGCGCCACGCGTCATGACGTTGCCGACCACTACGACATCGGGCGCAGGCTCGAGCTGCGACGCATCGAAGCCTTCGACCACGTCGATACCGAGCGCCGCGAGCTGCGTACTCATCGGTGGATAGACGTTTCGATCTGAACCCGTGACGCGGTGCCCCGCAGCTTTCGCAATCGCCGCGATGCCGCCCATGAAGGTACCGCAGATGCCGAGAATGTGTACGTGCATGCTCAGGCGTCGGGACTGCCGATTCCGAGTGCCAGCGTGAGTGTGAACACGAAGAACTCGCCGAGCAGAAAGAGCACGATGCATTGGAACAACGGACGCTCGATGGCCGAACGCAAGATGCGACCGTTGATGTAGATGAGATAGAGGCTGATCGAGAACGCGAGTAAGGCGAGCGGCGAGACGGAAACGGGCTGGCCGGGTATGGGCCGAACGGTGGCGAGCACGGGAATAGCGATCGGCGCGAAGGCGCAGGCGACACCGAGCATCGCGGTGCCGGTTTGCACGAACCGCTCAGGCTTGCCGAAGAGACGCAGCACGAGCGCGAGCCAGCCGAGCGACACGAGGCCCGACAACAGGGCCTGGGGCAGCAGCGCCGCCTCATCGGGCATCAGCCAAGCACCCAACCCGGTCTGCAACACCACGAGCAGCACGAAAACAGCCGCCAGCAACCGCGGCGAACTGGGTAGATCTTCTGGTCCCGCGCGCAGACTGAGGATGTCCAGGAAGGTTTTGAGCGTCGAATTCATGAGCGTCCGTTCCCCTTGGGTCCGAATTCTTGCATAGTCGGGTCATGTCGTCGTCCACCGCACTCATCGAGAGCCCTGCGGCCCTCGAAGACCTCGCCGGTCGACTCGACGGCGAGGCGCTCGC
>CAZRFN010000026.1:0-28225 GCA_964599335.1 uncultured Acidibacter sp.
CTGGCGCGCCCGGAGAGATTCGAACTCCCGACCTCATGGTTCGTAGCCATGCGCTCTATCCAACTGAGCTACGGGCGCGTCGCCGAAGGGGCGCGAATCCTACCACAAGCCGCCCGCTCAATACCCCTCGAGGGCGGCCAGACGGTCGAGGTGGTAGTGCTGGTCGCCGAAAGCCTGCTCCAGAACGCGCGCGCGCTTGATGTAGAGGCCGATATCGAAGGCGTCCGTCATGCCGATGCCGCCATGCAGCTGGATCGCCTCGTTGGTCGAGAGCTCCGCCACCTGGGCGAGCTTCGCCTTGGCCATGCTCGAGAGCGCTCGGGCACGCAGGTGCGCGTCTTCATCCGACGCCTGGTCGAGCGCGAGCAAGGCCTCCTGAACGAGGGTGCGGGCGAGTTGCAACTCGACGAACCAATGCGCGGCACGATGCTGGAGCGCCTGATAGCTGCCGATCAGCTTGCCGAACTGCGAACGTTCTTTGAGGTACTTGATGGTGCGTGCGAAGGTCTCTTCGGAAATACCGAGCAACTCGGCGGCAAGACCGGCGTTGATGATGCATGCCAGACGCTCCAGTGCCTCGGCAGCGTCGATGTATGCAGCGCCTGCGCTCGAGGCAGCCGAGACCCCTGCCCCCGACTGAGCACCCCTGAGCCGTGCGGCGTCGTCCAGCATCACCCCATTGAGCGTCAGCGTGCCGCAGTTGCGCGAATCGACTCGCGGCGTGACCCCGATGCTGACGCCTTTCGCAGTGCGCGGCACCATGAAGACCGCAAGGCCCTCGCGACCTGCAGAGGCCTCGCGCGCCACCACGACGAACTGATCGACCGACGTCAGCTCTTCGACGTGTCGCTTCACTCCGGTGAGCCGCCAGCCCGTCCCGGCGCGCTCGGCGCGGGTCGCAATCGCCCACGGCGAAAAATGAGTACCCTCGTCCCAGGCGAGACTGAGCGTGAGCGTTCCGTTGGCGACGGCAGGCAAGAAGGTTTTTTTCTGCTCGGTGCTGCCCAGCAAAGAAATGGCCGTCGCACCCGCAAGAACCGTAGCGTTCATCGGCGTGATGCTGAGGTGACGCCCGAACTGTTCGAGTACGAGGCCGAGCCCCGAAAGGCCCAACCCTGATCCGCCGTGCGCTTCATCGAGGGCGATACCGCACCAGCCCATCTCGGCGATCTCGCGCCACAGCACGGGGTCGAACGCGATCTCGGTCGTACGCTCGCGCCACTGCCTGAATTGCCCGAGCGACGCTCGATCGGCGACGAACTCCGCCACCGAGCGACTGAGCATGTCTTGTTCTTCGGTCAGCGGGAGCGTCATGGCAACCCCAGCACGCGCTTGGCGATGATGTTGAGTTGGATTTCGGATGTTCCGCCCTCGATGGAGTTGCCCTTCGAGCGCAGCCAGTTGCGCGCCCAGGCTTCACCCGCCGGACCGCGCGCGTCCCACAGCAGTGCCTCGGCGCCTTCGATGTCGAGATATAGCTCATTGCGCCGCTTGTTGAGCTCGGTGCCGTAGTACTTCACGGCCGAGGACATCGCGCCCATGCCGGCGCTCGCACTCGGATGACGTTCGCCATGCTCGATCCAGAGCCTGAACGCCGCCGCATCGAGTTGATAACGCGCCAGCGTTTGCCGAAGTGAGGCATTGCGCAATCGACCAGATTCATCGGTTCCGATGATGTCGAGGGCTCGACGACCCGGATCGGTGTCGTGACGGATCTTGCCGAGACTCGAGATCATCTCTCGCTCGTGCGAGAGCAGGTAGGTGGCGATCGCCCAGCCCTGCCCCTCTTCGCCCACCCGGTTTTCTTTGGCGACGCGAACGTTTTCGAAGAACACTTCGCAGAACGGCGATGCACCGCTGATCAACTTGATCGGTCGAACCGTCACCCCGGGCGTGTTCATATCAAAAAGCACGAAGCTGATGCCTTCATGCTTCGGTACCGCGGTATTGGTACGCACGAGACAGAACATCCAGTCGGCTTCATCACCATAGGAGGTCCAAATTTTTTGACCGTTGACGAGGTAGTGATCGCCCTGGTCCTCGGCACGCGTCATCAAGCTCGCGAGGTCCGATCCCGAGTTCGGCTCTGAATATCCCTGGCACCAGCGAATGGCGCCACGCGCGATATCGGGCAAGAAGCGTCGGCGCTGATCTTCGTTGCCGAACTTGAAGAGCACCGGCGAGAGCATGCTGATACCGAAACTGAAAAGAGGCTGCTGAGCGCCGATGCGTCGCATCTCCTCACGAAGGATGCCCACCTGCTCACGCGAGAGCCCGGCACCGCCATACTCGACCGGCCACTCCGGCACGGTCCAACCGCGGGAGGCCATTGCCGCGCACCAGGCAGGCTGATCGGCATGCCAGACTTTGGCTCGTCGACCGCCGCCATAGAGATGCGAAATCTCCGGTGGTGCCACGCGCATCGAGGGCGGGCAATTGGCCTGCAGCCAGGCTCGAACGTCATTTCGAAAGGCGTCGCTCATGCCTCATTATCAGCGAGTTTCAGCGGCAAGTTTCTGTTAATTTTGCGGCGCAAATGATCTCCAGATCGCAGTCATGAGTACGCCCCAGACCCCAACCCTTCGGTTCAGCACGACGAGCGACATCGTCTTTGGCGCAGGCTGTCTTCGCGAACTCGGCGAACTCGCGAGACAAAGCGGCATCCACCGAGCGCTGCTCGTGACCGATCGCGGCATCGCCGCACGTGGCATGCACCACCTCGCCTGCCAGAGTCTCGAGTCCGCAGGCATCGACGTCACCGTGTATGACCACGTTGTTGCCGACCCCCCGACCGAGGTGGTCCTCGAGGCGACCGCGCTCGGCTTGCGCGTCGGCTGCGACGGCGTGATCGGCTTCGGCGGTGGCAGTAGCATGGACACCGCCAAGCTCGTGGCCGTGCTGCTCTGTAACGAGCAAGCTCTCGATGCCATGTACGGCGTCGATAAAGTTCGCTCGAGTCGCAAGTCGCTCATCCAAGTGCCGACCACCGCGGGTACAGGCTCTGAGGTGACGATGGTCGCCGTCGTGACGACGGGTGCCCACACCAAGCAAGGCGTGGTGAGCCGAACGCTGCTCGCCGATCGCGTACTGCTCGACCCGGAGCTCACCGTGTCGATGCCCGCCGAGGTCACGGCCGCGACCGGGATCGACGCCATGGTGCATGCGATCGAGTCGTACACCAGCGCACGGCTCAAAAATACAATCTCCGACATGTTCGCGCGCGAGGCACTGAGACTGCTTGCCGGGAACATTACGCGAGCCGTCAAGACCCCTTCGGATCTCGACGCCCGCGGCGCGATGCTGCTCGGCGCCATGTACGCAGGCCAAGCGTTTGCGAACGCCCCGGTCGGCGCCGTCCATGCGCTCGCCTACCCGCTCGGCGGCAACTATCACATCCCGCACGGACTCGGTAATTCTTTGGTGCTGCCCCACGTGCTGCGCTTCAATGCGCCGGCGGCTGAGTCCATGTACCGCGAGCTATTGCCCATCGTGGTGGGCGATCGTGCAGCGCAGAGCCAGGCGGCAACGCAGACCTCGAGCGCCGCCGAGCAGCTGGCCGCACACTGCCTCGCTCTGGCGGGCGAGTTCGGCTTGCCTACTCGGCTGCGCGAGCTCGATATTCCGCACAGTGACCTGCCGAGGCTCGCGCGCGAGTCGATGCTGCAGCAACGCCTGCTCATCAATAATCCGCGCCCCGTCACTGAAGCCGACGCCCTCGCGCTCTACGAGCAGGCGTATTGAGGAAGCCCATGAACGAAGATCGACAACGTCGTACCGATTATTTTTACTTCCAGTCGTTGACGACACGCTGGATGGACAACGATGCGTATCAGCACATCAACAACGCGGTGTACTACAGCTTCTTCGACACTGTGGCCAACAATTACTTGATCGAGGCAGGCGTACTCGACATCACGAAGTCACCCGTGATCGGCTTCATCGTCGCCTCATCGTGCAACTACAAAAAGCCGATTGCTTATCCCGCAAAAGTCGATGCCGCATTCCGGGTAAACCGCATCGGCACGAGCTCGGTGGAATATGGCGTCGCCGTCTTTGCCCTGGGCGATGACGAGCCAGCGGCGTTCGGCACCTTCACCCACGCCTTCGTCGATCGTGCGAGCGGGAAGTCGGTGCCGATTCCGGCGGAGACGCGCAAAGCGCTGGAACGCGCCATCGTCACGCGATAAGAACTGGCGGAGAGAGAGGGATTCGAACCCTCGAAGGGCTTTTGGCCCTTACGCCCTTAGCAGGGGCGCGCCTTCGACCACTCGGCCATCTCTCCGATCTCGCGGACGCGAGATGGTACTTGCCGGCCTCCGGCAGGTCAAAACGAACGACCCCGACCCTCGAACGACCCCGATTACCGGAGTCAGGCCCGCATGCTGCCCTGTTCGCGAGGCGGGTTGTCCGAGGGACCCTCGGATTTGATTCGTTCGAAAATCTCCTCGCGGTGCACGGCAACGTTCTTGGGCGCGTTGATGCCCACGCGTACCTGGTTGCCCTTGACGCCGAGGATAGTGATCGAAACTTCTTCGCCGATCATGACGGTCTCGCCGACACGTCGAGTGAGAATGAGCATGTGAGCCCCCAATGAGGCGCTCTCTTAAGACCGTCGAACTCGGGACACCGCACCCCCTGTGGGGCCCCGCCGACGGCCCGTCTTCCATGGCGGGCGCCTTCTTGGTCGAAGATAGAAGAATCCGCCGGGGCCGTCTACCGCTATCCCAATTTTTGACGTACGAACGCGGCGACCCCTGCCAGGGCCTCGGGCAGCTTGGAGGCATCCGTCCCGCCGGCCTGGGCGAAATCAGGTCGGCCGCCCCCTCGACCCCCGATCTGAGCCGCTACATGACCGACGATCTCACCCGCCTTGATGCGACCCACCTCACCGGTCGTCACCCCGGCGACCAGGATCACCTTGCCGGATGCGTCGACCGAGGCCAGCACGATCACCGCCTTTTTGAGGCGGTCCTTGAGTTGGTCGACGGCGTTTCGCAGCGCACCGGCATCCGCACCGTCCACGGTGGTGGAGACGATCTTAAGATCGCCCACGTCGATCGCACCTGAGGCGAGGTCGGTCCCCTGACCCGAGGCGAGTTTGTCGCGCAGCGTGCGGGTTTCTTTTTCGAGCTGACGGATGCGCTCGAGCGCATCGCGCACCTTCACGCCGAGATCCTCGCGGCTACCGCGCACGAGTGAGGCCAGATCACGGACCAAGGTATCGCTCGCCTCGACTTCGGCCAGCGCGCCCTCACCGGTGACGCCTTCGATGCGACGTACGCCAGAGGCCACGCCACTTTCGGCAATTATTTTGAAGAGCCCGATGTCGCCCGCGCGACTCACGTGGGTGCCGCCGCACAGCTCCATCGAAAACTCACCGATTCGAAGCACACGGACATTGGAGGTGTACTTCTCCCCGAAGAGCGCCATGGCGCCTGCCGCGACCGCCTCGTCGTAGGCCATCTCGCGCGTTTCGGCCGGCGCGTTCAAGCGAATCTGCTCGTTCACGCGACGCTCGATGCGGCGCAGTTCGTCAGCCGTCACCGCCTGAAAATGCGAGAAGTCAAAGCGCAGTCGATCGGGCGCGACGAGCGAGCCCTTTTGCTGAACGTGCGTACCCAGCACTTCTCGCAGTGCGGCATGCAGAAGATGCGTCGCTGAATGATTGAGCGCCGTGGCTCGACGCAAGCGTGTGTCGACCTCAGCGGTAACCGTCATACCCTCGCGAATGGCACTGCCCTCCGCGGCAACACGACCGATGTGAGAGTGCGCTCCGGCAGAGCCTCGCTTCTGCGTGTCCTCGACGATGAAGCGAGCGGTGGCGCCCGACGACCCATTACCGCCCAACGACCCCTTGCCGCCGGACTCGTGCAGCTCACCGGCATCACCCACCTGACCGCCGGATTCTGCATAGAACGGCGTGCTCTCGAGGATGACTTCGCCAGTCTCGCCCGGTTTCAATTCTTTGACGCGCTCGCCACCGCGCAGCAATGCGATCACGCGTGATTCACCGCGCGTGCCATCGTAGCCACAGAAACTCGTGGCGAGATCGATCTGCGCACCACCCCGCATATCGACACCGAAGCGGCTCGCGGCTCGAGCCCGCTCGCGCTGGGCCTCCATCGCCGCCTCGAAGCCGGCGCTATCGATGCCAAAATGACGCTCGCGCGCAACGTCGGCGGTGAGATCCGCCGGAAAACCATAGGTGTCATAGAGACGGAACACGGTCTCGCCATCGAGCACGCGCGTGGCGCCCGCCGAGGCCGGTTGCTTCGAGAGACGATCGAGCGCCTCGGTCAGCAGCACCATGCCCGTACTCAGGGTTTCGGCGAAGCGTTCTTCTTCTTGCAGCAACACCCGACGCGCATGGTCCGCGCCCGCGCGCAACTCCGGATACGCCTCGCCCATCTGCCCCACGAGGGACGAGACGAGCTTATGGAAGAAGGCCCCATTGATGCCGAGTTTGTGCCCATGACGAATAGCTCGGCGGATGATGCGACGCAGCACGTAACCACGACCTTCGTTCGAGGGCAGCACGCCATCGACGATGAGGAAGGTGCACGCGCGAATGTGGTCGGCGATGACGCGTAGCGACGGGTTGGTGAGCTCGTCGGTGTCCGCGAGCTTTGCGACGGCGCGCACGATATCGCTGAAAAGATCGATATCGTAGTTGTTGGTGACGCCCTGCATCACCGCCGATAGACGCTCGAGACCGGCACCAGTATCGACCGAGGGCTTCGGTAGCGGCGTGAGGGTGCCGTCCGCCGAGCGCTCGTACTGCATGAATACGAGGTTCCAAATCTCGACGTAGCGATCACCATCTTCGTCCGGCGAACCCGGCGGACCACCCGGAATGTGCTCGCCATGGTCGTAGAAGATTTCGCTGCAGGGCCCGCAAGGCCCGGTGTCACCCATGGCCCAGAAGTTCGATTTCTCACCAAGGCGCGTCAGGCGATCGGCGGGGACGCCGATTTCTTTGATCCAGATATCGGCCGCTTCATCGTCGTCTTTGAAAACGGTGACCCAGAGGCGGTTCGGGTCGAGCTTGAGTGTTCCCGTGACGAAATCCCAAGCGAAACGGATCGCATCGCGCTTGAAGTAATCGCCGAACGAGAAATTACCGAGCATCTCGAAGAAGGTGTGATGGCGGGCTGTGTAGCCCACGTTCTCGAGATCGTTATGCTTTCCGCCCGCGCGCACGCAGCGCTGCGAAGACGCCGCGCGAACGTAGTCACGCTTGTCTTTGCCGAGAAAGACGTCCTTGAACTGAACCATGCCCGCATTGGTGAAGAGCAGGGTCGGGTCATTACCCGGGACGAGGGAACTCGAGGCGATTACCGCATGACCGCGTGCCTTGAAGAATTCGAGGAAGGCGCGTCGCACATCGGCGGCGCTCATGTAGGGCGGCTTGCCCGGCTTAGCTGTGCTCATCGGCGGGATTTTCGAGTGTCTCGGGGTCCTGGCCCAGTGCCAGCCGGATATGATCCGATGAAAAGCCCCGATACTGCAAAAATCTCGCCTGCTTACCCTTTTCGGCCCAGCTGGCGGGTACTTTCTGACCAAACTTTCGTGCCCGGACCTCGCGGCAAAGGGCGACGTAGTCGGGCCCTGCCTCGAGGGCGACCTCGATCGCCTCACCCCCGAAGCCGAGCTGTCGCAATTCTTGGCGCATCCGGGCCGGCCCCTGGCCGCGGGCCGTGTGGGATCGCACGAAGTTCTCGAGGTAGCGCCCATCGTCGAGAAGCCGCTCGGCACGCAGGGCGCCTAGGGCTTCTTCGATCGCCGGAGGGGTATAGCCCTTGGCCGAGAGCTTGTCGGCGAGCTCGAAAGACGCGTAGTCACGACGGCCGAGCAGCAAGAGTGCTGCTCGGCGCGCGGACTCGGGTTGGTCGGGGTGGTCGGTCAATCCTTGGAGGGCTCAGCCGCTGCACGCCCCGGCTTGACGACCAGTAGCTTCGCGCGAACCTGGTCTTCGATTTCGCGGGCGATCTTGGGGTTGTTCTTGAGGAACTCGCGAACGTTTTCCTTACCCTGGCCGATGCGCTCGCCTTTGTAGGAGTACCAGGCACCCGCCTTCTCGATGATGTTGTGTGCAGCACCGAGCTCGATGATTTCGCCTTCGCGCGAGATGCCCTCGCCGTACATGATTTCGAATTCGGCTTCGCGGAACGGCGGAGCGACCTTATTCTTGACGACCTTCACGCGCGTTTGATTACCCGTGACTTCCTCGCCGTTTTTGATGGCGCCGATGCGGCGAATATCGAGACGGACCGAGGAGTAGAACTTGAGGGCGTTGCCGCCCGTGGTGGTCTCGGGGTTACCGAACATCACGCCGATCTTGAGGCGGATCTGGTTGATGAAGATGACGATGGTATTCGAGCGTTTGATGTTACCCGTGAGCTTGCGCAGCGCTTGGGACATGAGACGCGCGTGCAGGCCGACCTGCAACTCGCCCATCTCACCTTCGATTTCGGCCTTGGGCGTGAGCGCAGCCACGGAGTCGACCACGACGACATCGACAGCGCCCGAGCGCACGAGCATGTCGGTGATTTCGAGGGCTTGCTCGCCGGTATCAGGCTGAGAGACCAAGAGGTCGTTCACGTTGACGCCGAGTTTTTCGGCGTAGACCGGATCGAGCGCGTGCTCAGCGTCGACGAAGGCCGCCGTGCCGCCGTTGCGCTGAATCTCGGCGATGACTTCGAGCGTGAGGGTGGTTTTACCGGAGGACTCGGGGCCGTAAATCTCGACGACACGGCCGCGCGGCAAGCCGCCGATGCCGAGCGCGATGTCGAGACCCAGTGAGCCCGTCGACACGGCCTCGACGTCGTAAGCGGCCGATGCATCGCCGAGGCGCATGACGGAGCCTTTGCCGAATTGTTTTTCGATTTGGCCCAGCGTTGCGGACAGGGCTTTCTTGCGGTTGTCGTCCATGAATCCCCCACGAAGGAAAACTGAAAAGAGTAGAAGCGGAGTGCGAAGAATTATCCCACACGAGAACCGTCGTGGAAGCCTGTAAAACCAGATGAATGCGTTTATTTCACGTAGCGTTCACGCGGTATACAGGAGCGCTCAGCAAGCACTACTGTATAAACCGCGTAGCGCGAACATGACGGCCTTGCGACGAACGGCATCACGATCACCACGGAAGCGTTTGACGATCGCCGTCGCGACCACGCGTTGCCCCCGCCGCCGGGCGAACGCGAACCACACGGTCCCCACGGGTTTCCCCGGTACGGCGCCGCCGGGTCCGGCGATTCCGCTGATGGCCACCGCGCAATCCGCGCCGCTACGCTTCAAGGCGTTCCGAGCGAGAGCGCGTACGACGTGCTCGCTCACGGCACCGTGACGACGCAAGGTGACGAGCGGCACTCCGAGATCGCGATGTTTCGCCTCGTTGCTATAACACACCCAACCCGCCGCGAACCACTTCGAGCTACCGGGAAGATCGGTCAAGGTCTTTGCGAGCCATCCGCCCGTGCACGACTCGGCGCTCGACACGGTGAGACCCGCGGCGAGCAGTCGGCGAGAGAGTCGTCGAAGTTCCCGTTCCATGAGGAACGGGACGATATCAGATCAGCCCGTGGTGGACGGCGTATCGGCCGGAGATGCCGGCGGGCGCTTTTTGAAAACGAGCTTTCGGATGATGACGCTGCCCTGATCGGTCCGCTCCAGAACAAGATCGACATCACGATCTTTAACGCTGCTGACCATGGCGCGCTCATTGGAGGCGGCCTCGAAGGTCTTCATGAAATTGTAGAGGCCACTGAATAAACCGACGACCGCCATGACGCTGCGAGTATTCGAAGCGTTCTGGGGTTGCACGATCCCGACGTTACCGCCCTCTTTGCGCAACGCCGCCAAACGCCGTTCGATACGAGGCGGGATCGCGTTCGGCGAGACCGGTGAATAAAACTCCACTTCGACACTACGCTCGTTCGCCTTTTTCAGCTGGGCGTTGAGGTCGTCATCGAAGGCCTCGAAGTCGAGGAAGCTGACGACGATCGGCGCCGGAGCAGGAGCCGGGGCGGGCACTGGAGCGGGCTCGATAGGTACCGACACCGCCTCTACTGGCTTGGTGACAATACCGTCGCTTCCCGGCGCAGCGTTTTGCGCGCTCACCCCGATCGCGGCCAAGGCCATAAACCCCAAGACGGCGAATTTGGCAGATATACCAGTGGACATGGCGACCCTCCCTGAGCTTTGGCGGTCTTTATCTTGGTGATGTTGTATCTCCGGGATTATGTTGCCGTCAAATAATCCCCTCCCCGAAATTGGGGGTCCGCGTCAGGGAAGGTAAACTCGCCGGCCTGATTTCCAGAGCGCCAACGATGACAGCGTCCGCCGATCACACCCCGGTCATGCAGCAGTACCTTCGTCTGAAGGCACAGCATCCGGATGCCCTCCTCTTCTACCGGATGGGCGATTTCTATGAACTATTCTTTGACGACGCACGCCGTGCAGCGCAACTCCTAGATATTACTTTGACGGCACGCGGGCAGTCGGCCGGAGCGCCCATCCCCATGGCCGGCGTCCCGGCCCATGCTGTCGATAACTACCTCGCTCGACTCGTCCGCAAGGGCGAATCGGTCGCGATCTGCGAGCAAATCGGCGATCCGGCGAAATCGAAAGGCCCTGTCGAGCGAGCCGTCGTGCGCATCGTTACACCGGGCACGGTGACCGATGCAGCGCTTCTCGATGAGCGACGCGAAACGCTGATCGCTGCACTGATGCCCCTCGCGGCGTCGAGTGATGAGCCTCTCGAGGGGCGCTTCGGCCTCGCGTGGCTCGATCTTGGTGCAGGTCGATTTTCGGTACTCGAGGCGAGCGGCTCGCAGAGCCTGGCCGCAGAACTTGAACGCCTCCACCCCGCCGAACTGCTCATGCCCGAAACCTTGAGCGTAGCGCTTGATCGTTCGCTACCCGAATCACTCGCCGCGATGCTGCCGTCCTCTTTACGACGTGCTCGACCGGCATGGCATTTTGAAGAGGAAACAGCCGGCCGAACTCTTGCCGAGCAGCTCGGCACCCTCGATCTTCGCGGATTTGGCGTGGAGTCACTGCCGCTCGCCATCAGTGCAGCCGGCGCATTACTGCAGTACGTCAAAGAAACACAGCGTACGGCTCTGCCTCACCTTCGCTCGCTGCGCGTCGAACGACGCGACGCGACTCTGCAAATTGATGCCGCAACGCGGCGCAATTTGGAGATCGACGCGAGCACGAGCGGCCGAGAGGACGCGACGCTCGTCGCGCTACTCGACAGCACCGTAACGTCAATGGGCGCGCGCGCCTTGAGACGTCAGATCAATCGCCCGATCACCGATCACGAGGAGTTACGTCAGCGACTGGCAGGGCTCGGCGAACTCATCGACGCCGGTCGCTACGCGATCTTGCGTGAGGCCTTGCAACCGATCGGCGATGTCGAACGCATCCTCGCTCGGGTCGCACTACGATCCGCACGACCTCGCGATTTGACCGGTTTGCGCATCGCCCTCGCCGCCTTGCCAAACCTGCTCAGTTTCTTGACCACGCTCGCCTCACCGCGGCTGAAGGCTCTCGCGGCCGCGGTATCCGGCCACGAAGCCGAGACAGCGCTTTTGCAGCGCGCGATCGCAGAAGAGCCCTCGGCGATGATCCGCGACGGCGATGTCATTGCGACCGGCTATGACGCGGAGCTCGATGAGCTCCGCCGAATATCGACCGATACCGACGCCTTCCTTCTCGAACTCGAGACGCGAGAGCGCGAACGCACCGGACTCTCTCAACTCAAACTCGGCTACAACCGAGTCCAGGGCTTCTTCATAGAAATCCCTCGTAGCCAGGCCGATAACGTACCCACCGAATATCTTCGTCGACAGACTGTCAAAAACGCCGAGCGATTCATCACGCCGGAGCTCAAGACGTTCGAAGACAAAGTTCTCGGTGCTCGCGAGAAGTCGCTGGCCCGCGAAAAAGCCTTGTACGACGCGCTACTCGATGATCTCTGTAGCCGTCTTGGTGCGCTGCAAGATACCGCCGCCGCAGTCTCCGAACTTGATGCTCTCGGCGCGCTTGCTGAGAGGGCCGTAAGCCTTCGCTGGTCAGCCCCTACGCTGAGCTCACAGCCGACCCTACGTATCACGGGTGGCCGCCACCCCGTCGTCGAGCGCTTTCTCGCCGAGCCTTTTGTCCCCAACGACATTTCGCTCGATGCCGGCACCCGCATGCTCGTGATCACAGGCCCCAATATGGGTGGCAAAAGCACCTACATGCGCCAAGTAGCGCTCATCACGCTGCTCGCCCATATCGGGAGCTATGTCCCGGCGGAATCCGCGACCATCGGCCCGATCGACCGAATCTTTACGCGTATCGGGGCGGGTGACGATCTGGCGGGAGGCCGCTCGACGTTCATGGTCGAGATGACCGAAGCCGCAAATATCCTCCACAACGCCTCGACGCGAAGCCTCGTACTCATGGACGAGATCGGTCGCGGCACAAGCACGTTCGACGGCCTTTCGCTCGCGTGGGCGACCGCGCGCCACCTGGCGTCCAAAATCGGGGCATTTACCCTGTTCGCAACGCATTACTTCGAACTGACGGCACTCGCATCCGAGCTCCCCGGCGTCCTAAACGTTCATCTCGATGCGACCGAGCACCGTCAGGGCATCGTCTTCATGCACGCGGTAAAGCCCGGCCCAGCGAGCAAAAGCTACGGCCTGGCCGTCGCGAAGCTTGCAGGAATACCGCGTGACGTACTCGTTGAGGCACGACGCTACCTGAACTCTTTAGAGGCGCAAGCACGAAATACCTCCGGGCCCCAAGGCAGTCTCGAACTCGATTCACCCGTCACGACCAACGTCGAGATTGAATCAGGCGACGATCTCGCCTCACTACGGGCGACGTTGGAGGCCTTGGATCCCGATTCACTGACGCCGCGCGACGCGCTACAGAAACTGTACGAACTGAAAAAACTGCTCGCCGAGTAATCGCGCCTACGCCATGTGCGTAGAGGGACTCGTTATTCGTGCCTGTTTTTCGTGGATTGTCAGCATGCTGACAATGTACGTATAGGGCACCCTCACCTCATGCCCTCTCCCCGTACAAATACTCGCCGCGCCAACAAGAGACGCCGCTTCACTTTCGAGCAACGAGTCCAACTCGTTGACCGGCTGACCCACAAACTGAAAGCCTTCGATTGCCGATTGACGCGCCTTCTCGGGAATCTCAACGCGGATTTCGGACTGACCCGTGCACGCCTAAGAATTCTGGACTGGGTCATTCGGTACCCAGGCTGCAATATCAGTCGAATCGCCTACGACCTCGATTTATCACGGCAAACGGTGCATCGAACGGTACGCGCCATGGAGCGGGCGGGTCTCCTCGACCTCGACGAAGGTCCGGATCGACGCTCGCTCTACCCCAGCCTGACCGATGTCGGCAAAGTAGTCGCCAAACTCAGAGTCACGCAGGCACATACGTGGTCACATCGGCTCGCAGCGCCAGTAGATACGGAAGCCGTCAGCGCGACGGAGTGGCTACTCGAAATGATGCTGCGCCACTTACCCGAGCGCCTGGATCCTTACTCGATTGATCCTGACAACCTACCGAGCGGTATGCCTGCGAGTTTCGATGAGGCATTGCGTCGGCAGCGCCAGCGACATCCATTCCCGGTGCCTGCGAAACCCGTTCATCCGATCATGGAGAACGGGGGCGCCAAGCTGTGGCCGAACCGAGACGTGAAGCGCGGGCGCTTCGCCACGCGCACAAACGATCACCAAGACGGGACTCGCTCAGGCTGAGGCGGTCGGAGCCTGTCGGACACGAATATGCAATTCGCGCAGTTGTTTCTCGGAGACCTCGGTCGGCGCATCCGTCAACGGGCACGCCGCGGTTTGGGTCTTCGGGAAAGCAATGACATCGCGGATGTTGTCGGCACCCGAGATGAGCATGGCGAGTCGGTCGAGACCGAACGCAATACCACCATGCGGCGGGGCGCCGAACTTGAGAGCATCGAGCAAGAATCCGAATTTTCGTCGGGCCTCCTCGGCATCGATCCCGAGCAGATCGAACACGGTGGACTGAAGATCTTGGCGGTGAATACGCACTGACCCGCCGCCGATCTCGGAACCGTTCAGCACCATGTCATAGGCCTTGGCGAGCGCCTTGCCCGGATCGGCCCGCAGTGCATCGGGATCGAGATTTTTGGGAGACGTGAATGGGTGATGCATCGCGCTCCAACGCTTTTCATCCGGGTCGAACTCGAACATCGGGAAATCGACAACCCAGAGAGGCGCCCACGCACCTTGCACGAGTCCGAGATCGTGGCCGACTTTGAGACGCAGAGCGCCAAGCGCGTCGTTGACCAACTTAGACGAGTCGGCGCCAAAGAATATGAGGTCGCTATCGGTCGCACCCGTCCGCTCGAGTATGCCGGCAACGGCCGCATCATCGAGGAATTTGATGATCGGCGACTGCAGTCCGTCGCGCCCCTTCGCGCGCTCGTTGACCTTGATGTACGCCAAACCCTTCGCGCCGTAACGTGCGACGTAGGCGGTGTAATCGTCGATCTCCTTGCGCGTGAGCTTGCCGCCACCCGGAACACGCAGCGCGACCACTCGACCATTCGGGTCTTTGGCAGGCCCCGCGAATACTTTGAAATCACAGGACGACACGAGATCGGCCACGTCGATGAGCTCGAGCGGAATGCGCAAATCAGGTTTGTCGCTGGCGTAGCGACGCATCGCCTCGGCGTAACTCATTCGCGGAAAGGGATTCGGCAACTCGACGTTCGCCACGGTTTTAAAGATGTGACGGATCAACCCTTCCATGATGGACATGATCTCGTCCTGCCCGAGGAAGGACGTCTCGATATCGAGCTGGGTGAAGTCGGGCTGTCGATCGGCGCGCAAGTCTTCGTCGCGGAAGCAACGCACGATCTGATAGTAGCGATCGAAGCCGGAGACCATCAGCAACTGCTTGAAGATCTGCGGCGACTGCGGCAGAGCAAAGAATTTACCGGCATGGGTACGCGAAGGCACGAGATAGTCGCGCGCTCCCTCGGGCGTCGCCTTAGTGAGCATCGGCGTCTCGATGTCGCAGAAGCCGGCATCGTCGAGATAATGACGCATCGCACGCGTGATCTGATGACGCTGACGCAAGCGTTGACTCATCTCGTCTCGACGCAGATCGAGGTATCGATATTTGAGGCGAACCTCTTCCGACACGTTTTCGTCGAGTTGGAACGGCAGCGGCTCGGAGCGGTTGAGCAACTCAATACGTCGCGCGAGCATTTCGATCTTGCCCGAGGCCAGGTTCGCGTTGGTCGTACCCTCGGGGCGCGCACGCACAAGACCCGTAATGCTGACGACGAACTCGTTGCGAAGCTTCTCGGCTTCCGCGAACACGTCGGCCGCATCGGGATCACAGACGATCTGCACGAGACCTTCACGGTCACGCAAGTCGACGAAGATCACACCACCATGATCGCGGCGGCGGTGGACCCAGCCTGCGACGGTGACCGTGCTGCCGATAAGGGTTTCGTTGACGTGACCGCAGTAATGTGTGCGCATAAGGGGCGGGGATGTTACAAACTCGGCCGCCCTGCCGCCACTACGATCTGAGGTACCACGCGCGGTCGAGCTCGGTGACCTCAGCCGAAAACCGGTCGCACTCCTGGCGCTTGATCGCGAGGAAGACCTTCAAAAACCCCTCCCCGAGCGCGTCCCGCAGGAAGCCCGACCCGGTAGCGCGATCGATGGCCTCCTGCCAGGTCTGGGGCAGCTCACGAGCACCCGAACTCTCTGGGGCTCCAGTCTGACGATATCCATTGCCCGTGACGGGCGGGCCCGGATCGAGCTTTTGGGCGATCCCCCGCTCGATCCCGGCAAGCACCGTGGCTACCGCCAAATAAGGGTTGGCATCGGCACCTGCGATGCGATGCTCGACATGCCGCGAAGCGGGAGGTCCCACCGGAATACGTAGCGACACCGAACGATTGTTGACTCCCCAGCTTGCTGCGGTCGGCGCATAACTTTGACTGCGAAACCGACGATAGGAATTTCCGTTAGGCGCAAAGACGAGGAGGCTCTCGGCCATCGTAGCCTTGAGACCGCCGATGGCGTGCCGCAGCAGCGGCGTACCGGCCGGATCTTCGGAAGCGAAAATATTTTGACCCGCACCGTTGCCTTGACCCGAACCGGCAAGGCTCACGTGCACATGCATCCCGCTGCCGGCGAGGTCGGCGAAGGGCTTCGCCATGAAGGTGACGATCAGCCCATGACGGGCGGCGACCCCTCGCAGCAAACGCTTGAGCATCACGGCCTCGTCGACGGCTCGCAAGGCATCGTCGCGATGGGTGAGCGTGATCTCGAATTGCCCGGGCGCGTACTCGGACATCAACGTTTCGGCAGGAAGGCCTTGGGCGCGAGCGGCGGCATAGACCTCATCGAACACAGGCGCGAGTTCCTCGAGGCGCGCGAGACTGTAAGCCTCGATGCGACCGGAATCGCGTGCGATCGAACCTGCGGGTGCTGCATCGGCCTCGCGCAGCACATAAAACTCGAGCTCGACGGCGACCACCGGCCGCATGCCACGTGCTTGCAGCCGCGAAATCGCCCGCGCGAGGACGTGCCGCGGATCAGCGGGCGCGGGTTCAGCGCCCAAGGTGTACATCGACAGCATAACTTGAGCCGTCGGCCGAGCAAGCCAAGGCGCTCGCGCCAACGTTCCTGCCACAGGCCGACAAATCAAATCAGCGTCACCCGTATCCCAGACGAGCCCCGTGGCATCGACGTCTGTCCCGGTGATGTCGAGTCCGAGGATCGATCCCGCAACGGGTCGACCCTGAAGATAAAGTCGCTCGAGTTCACCGACGCTCGCCGTCTTGCCGCGCGCGACACCCGAAGGGTCGGTGATGAACAGTTGCACCGCCTCGATATCGGGATTGCGGTTCAGAAATTCTTTGAGTTCGTCGCTCATTTGAGTTCAGCACTCACGATTGAGGTGTCCCCCGAAGTGACGCTCGATCGACAGCATCGAGAAAACCCGCGATGCCCGCGCATAGCGCATCGATGTGAGGCCGTTGCACCATCGGTGCAGTCAGCATCATGTTATGGAACGGCGTGACCAGCAGTCCACGGTTAAGCAGCCATAGATGCAGCGCATGCTCGAGCTCAGGCTGCATCGCGGCCTCGGCCTCGCTGCCGTTACCGGGCGCGGGTCCGAAACCGAATTCGATTCGCGCGCCGACGCGTGAGACATGCCAGTCGAGGTCGCGGTCGGCGAATATCTCGAGTAACCCCTGCTCGAGAAGGGTCGCCGCCTCCTGCATGACCGCATGCGTCGCCTCCGTGTGCAGGTGCGTGAGCGCCGCCTCGAGCGCTGCGAAGACGAGCGGATTGGCGGCGAGCGTCGTGCCCATTCCCGAATGGCCGCCCGTGCGTGAGGCAAGCACGCGCTGCATGCGCGCTTCGACGTCGGCCGTGAACCCAAGCACGGCGCAAGGTAAGCCGCCGGCGATCGCCTTGCCGCAGACCCAGAAGTCACCGCTCAAGGCGTGCGTACCGGCATAACCCCCGGGACCGGAGGACAAGGTATGGGTTTCGTCGATGATGAGTAGCGCGTCGTGGCGGCGACACAGCGTCTGCAGCGTCGCGAGATAACCCGGCGCCGGCAGCACCATGCCGATGTTGGTCATCACGGGCTCGGCGATCACGGCCGCAATGTCGCCCGCTTGCAACGCACGCTCGAGCGCCGAGACGTCGTTGAATTCGACGACCACGGCTGCCTGCGAATAATCGAGTGCCGGCCCGATCGCACCCTCACGCATCACGGTAAGCCCCTCGCGACGACGAACCATCGTCTCGTCTACCGTGCCGTGGTAACACCCCTGAAAAACGAGAATCTTTGGTCGGCGGGTCAGCGCTCGAGCCCAACGCAACGCAGCGCGATTGGCATCGGTCGCCGTCTGCATGACCTGCCAAAAAGGCAAACCGAATCTTTGAGCGAGCTGATCGCCGACGGCCGCAACACGCTCATCCGGCAGCATGCAGGTCAGACCGCGTGAGGCTTGCCGCGCGATCGCGGAGGCCACAGCCGGCGGTGAATGGCCGAACATCGAGCCCGTGTCGCCGAGACAAAAGTCGGTGTAGTGCTCGCCGTCGACGTCGGTCAACGTCACGCCTTCGGCTCGAGCGACGAACAGCGGATGCGGCGTACCCCAATCGGCCATCCAATGCATCGGCACGCCAGAGAGCCAATGCGCTCGCGATCGCTCGGCGAGATCGCGTGAGCGTGGTCGCTTGGCCACGAACGCCGCCCGCTCACTCTCGAGGAGGCGGGTCAGCGCGCCCGTCATCACTTAGCCTTGCGAGGCTTGGCGCGCGAGGGTTTCGCGGCGGCTTTGCGGCGTGACGATTTGGTGGCAGCCGATTTGTCGGCCGCAGGCTTCGAGCTCTCAGTCTTTGTCGCTTCCGATTTCGGGGCGTCGGACTTTGTAGCGTTGGCCTTCGAAGCGTCGCCATCCTTCGACTCAGACTTCGGCTTCTCGTCGCCTTCGCCGGCGAGATTACGTTTGCGATCTTGGTCGGACTTGAAGTCGGTTTCGTACCAACCACCGCCCTTTAACCGGAAGATGGGCGCAGAGACGAGTTTGACGAGCGAGCTCTTCCCGCACCTCTCGCACTTGCGCAGAGGTTTGTCGGAAATTTTTTGCAGGACCTCGGTCTGCGCTCCGCAGGCCCGGCACTCATATTCGTAAAACGGCATGGCCCGAGATTATAGCGACTCAGCGCATGAGCGATGGATCATGCCGTTTTCCCGAAAGCGAGCCGGCCATCCTCCCCCACGCTGACGTGGATTCGATCACCCGGCGCGTATCGACCCTGCAGTAACTGCTGCGCGAGTGGGTTCTCGATCTGCTGC
The DNA here is from genome assembly GCA_964599335.1 of uncultured Acidibacter sp. Classification (GTDB taxonomy): domain Bacteria; phylum Pseudomonadota; class Gammaproteobacteria; order Steroidobacterales; family Steroidobacteraceae; genus UBA964. The sequence continues at coordinate 18,898 of CAZRFN010000026.1, forward strand.
TGGATCGCTCGCTTGAGCGGACGAGCGCCGTAGACCGGATCGAACCCGGCCTCGCCCAGGAGGTCGCGCGCCTTGTCATCGAGGGCGAGATCGAGCCCTCGCTCCACGAGCCGCTTGCGTAGCTGGCCGAGCTGGATGTCGACGATCGCACGGATCTGCTCAGTGCCGAGCGGATGGAACACGACGATGTCGTCGATGCGGTTGACGAATTCCGGTCGAAAATTTTGCTGCACGATTTCGAGCACGGCGCTCTTCATACGCACGTAGTTCTTCTCGCCCGCGTGCTCCTGGATGACCTGCGAGCCGAGGTTCGACGTCATGATCACGACCGTATTGCGAAAGTCGACGGTGCGGCCCTGTCCGTCGGTGAGGCGGCCATCATCGAGTACCTGCAGCAAGACGTTGAAGACGTCGGGGTGCGCCTTCTCGACTTCATCGAGCAGGATCACCGCATAGGGACGACGACGTACCGCTTCGGTGAGATACCCGCCCTCTTCGTACCCGACGTAACCCGGAGGTGCGCCAATGAGACGCGCGACCGAGTGTTTTTCCATGAACTCCGACATGTCGATGCGCACCATCGACTCTTCGGTGTCGAAAAGGAATTCCGCGAGCGCCTTGCAGAGCTCGGTCTTGCCGACGCCCGTGGGCCCGAGGAACAGGAACGAACCGTTCGGCCTCCGCGGATCAGAGAGGCCGGCGCGCGATCGTCGGATGGCATTCGAGACGATGCGTACGCCCTCCTCCTGCCCCACCACGCGTCGTGACAGCGCTTCTTCCATGCGCAGGAGTTTTTCTTTCTCGCCTTCGAGCATCTTCGACACCGGAATACCGGTCCACTTCGAGACCACTTCGGCGATTTCCTCGTCGGTGACTTTATTGCGCACGAGTTGCGTCGCCTGACCCTCGGCCGCCTGCGCAGCCGCGAGCCTCTTCTCGAGCTCAGGTATGCGCCCATACTGCAGCTCGGCCATGCGCGAGAGGTCGCTGCGTCGTCGCGCCGCATCGAGTTCGTTGCGGACTTTTTCGAGTTCTTCTTTGATGCCGGAAGCCCCCTGCAGCGTCGCCTTTTCGGCCTTCCAGACTTCTTCGAGATCGGCGTACTCGCGCTCGAGTTGCGCGAGATTGTCTTCGAGCGCCGCGAGCCGCTTGCGCGTGGCTTCGTCCTTTTCTTTCTGCAGGGCGACCTGTTCGATCTTCAGCTGGATGATGCGTCGCTCGAGCTTGTCGAGCGCCTCGGGCTTGGAGTCGATCTCCATGCGGATCCGCGCAGCAGCTTCGTCGATGAGATCGATGGCCTTGTCGGGCAACTGACGATCGGCGATGTAACGATGCGAGAGCGTCGCCGCCGCCACGATCGCCGGGTCGGTGATGTCGACACCATGGTGGACTTCATAACGTTCCTGCAGACCGCGCAGGATCGCAATGGTGTCTTCGACCGAAGGCTCGTCAACCAACACTTTCTGGAATCGACGCTCGAGAGCAGCGTCCTTTTCGATGTATTTGCGATATTCGTCGAGCGTGGTCGCGCCCACGCAATGCAACTCGCCCCGCGCGAGCGCGGGCTTCAGCATGTTGCCGGCGTCCATCGCGCCCTCGGCCTTACCGGCGCCGACCATGGTGTGCAGCTCATCAATGAAAAGAATGACCTGCCCCTCCTGCTTGGACAGATCGTTGAGTACACCCTTGAGGCGCTCCTCGAACTCGCCGCGGAATTTCGCGCCGGCGATGAGCGCACCCATATCGAGCGCGAGAATGCGCTTGTTGCGCAGACTCTCGGGCACTTCGCCGTTGATGATTCGCTGGGCGAGCCCTTCGACGATCGCGGTCTTGCCGACACCGGGCTCACCGATCAACACGGGGTTGTTCTTGGTGCGACGCTGTAGCACCTGAATGGTGCGGCGAATTTCATCGTCGCGTCCGATCACGGGGTCGAGCTTGCCGTCGCTCGCACGCTTGGTCAGATCGATGGTGAACTTCTCGAGTGCCTGTCGACCTTCTTCGGCGTTGGGGTCCTGCACTTTCTCGCCCCCACGGATCTCCTCGATCGCCTTCTCAACCGCCGCTCTCGAAAATCCCGCATCCTTCAAAAGTCGCGCAAGCAACGCGCGGTCGTCGAAGGCGGCGAGCACGAAGAGTTCGCTCGAGATGAACTGATCGCCCTTGCCCTGCGCCAACTTGTCGGTGACGTTGAGCAAGCGCTGCAGATCATTGGAGACGTGAATCTCGCCCGGCGCGCCCTCCACCTTCGGAAGACGATCGAGCGCTGCGAGCAGATCGCCCCGCAAACGTTGTGCGTTGCCACCCGACTTGGCGAGCAGAGGTCGAACGGTTCCGCCCTGCTGGTCGATGAGCGCGACCAACACGTGCGCCGGCTCAATGATTTGGTGGTCGCGTCCGAGCGCGAGCGATTGGGCCTCGCCGAGGCCTTGTCGGAATTTTTCGGTCAGCTTGTCTTGGCGCATAAGCGCTGCCCTCGCGTGAGCCGGTTTTCGGTTACCCGTCTAAATTAGGGCATCGTCAGGGCTTTCAAGGGTGCGGCGGGCCGCGCTACCCCAGAATCCGCGCCGTCGATCAGTGCAATTGCGACTCGGCCAAGATGACGACGGCGACACCGACGCCGATCCAGAGCACCTGGAAGGCACTCGCACGCAGGTCCGTTTTTCGGTGCAAACCGGGGATGAGATCTGCCACGGCCACGTAAAGAAGGCTCGCGGCGGCAACGGCCAAGGCGTAAGGCAACAAAGCCATGGCATCGCGAAGCGCCCACCAGCCGACGAGCCCGCCGAGTACGGCCGTGAGGCCCGAGAGCAAGTTCCAGGTGAAGGCCCTCGCGCGACTGAACCCACCATGGAGCAGCACGGCGAAGTTGCCGACTTCCTGCGGGATTTCGTGGGCCATGATCGCGAACGCTGTCACGACACCGAGGTGAAAATCGGTCAAAAACGCCGCGGCGATCAGCACGCCATCGATGAAATTATGCAGGCCGTCACCCACCATGGTGAGCCAGCCCGAAGCCTCGCGACGATGATGTTCGTGGGTGTGCGCGGTCTCGACGGCCTCGGTGTGACAGTGTCGCCACAACAAGAATTTTTCGAGCACAAAGAAAATCGCGATACCGCAAAGCAGCGCGACCCCTACGCCGTGCACCCGAAACGGCCCCGCTCCGGTCATGGCATGAGGAATGAGCGCGAGGAGCGCGGTGGCGAGCAAGGTGCCAGTCGCAAAACTCACGCTGTGCGGCATGACTCGATCCCGCCGATCGGCCGGGAGCAGCAGGAACACGCCGGCAATCAGGGCAGAAAGCACCCCGCCGAGGGCGGTAAACAGGAGGATCGCCGGGAGGGTGTCCATGAAGTGTTATATTCTAACACCATATCAGGGCAGCCATTCGACCCGTCCGTTGGTCGCGTCGGTGCGAGAAGAATCGAACCGGATCGGCAGCCGTGCACCAGTCCCCGCCGTCCACCCTCGGCAACCCTAGGACAGCCAAGCGCTGCCGAGCGAGCTCGGGCAGGTCGCATTGCCAACGGCCCTTGGGGTTGGCCTTAAACGCCGACTCCGCGCCCGGCTGACTTGCGAGGAAGGCTGCACGGACCTCATCGCCCACCTCGAAATGCGCTGGACCGATGCAGGGTCCGAGCCAAGCCACAAGCTCCGAGGGCGGCGTCGCCATGGCTGCAACGGTCGCCTCGAGCACTCCGGCGGCGAGACCACGCCATCCGGCGTGGGCTGCACCGAGTACGCGTCCGTCGCGACTTGAGAACAGCACCGGCAAACAATCGGCCACCTGAATGGCGAGCACGATGCCCGGCGTCCGCGTCACGACGGCGTCCGCGCGAGGACGCGACCCGACAACCGGGCGTGAGTGCTCGTCGACTTCGACGACGTCGTTTCCGTGAATCTGATCGAGCCATATTGGCTCAGAAGGCAATCGCAAAGCATTGGCGAGTCGACGTCGATTCTCGAGGACGGCAGACGGGTCATCGCCCACGTGAACACCGAGGTTCAAGGTGTCCCAAGGTGGCTCGCTCGCGCCACCACTTCGCAAGGAGAAGGCGGCACGCACTTGCGCAGGCGCCGCCCAGCGCGGTTCGAGCACCGGAACGGTCATTCTCCGGCCTCGCCTTCACTCAATATTTTGAGCAGCTTCGTGAAATCTTTGGGCAAGGGTGACTCGAAGCTCATCTCCCGCCCGGTCGTCGGGTGCGTGAGTGTGAGACGCGCGGCGTGCAGGGCTTGCCGACCGAAAGACGACATCGCCTCGCGCACCGCCGGCGCCACGCCCGCCGGAATACGCCGACGCCCGCCGTACACGGGGTCTCCCACGACCGGATGCCCGATGTGCGCCAAATGCACGCGGATCTGATGCGTTCGACCCGTCTCGAGCTGCACGCGCACGAGAGTATGCGCGCCGAAGCGACGCTCGATGCGGTAATGCGTGATCGCCTCACGACCATCACCGCGCACGGCCATCCGCGTGCGCTGGGTGCGATGTCGACCGATCGGCTCGTTGACGGTGCCGCCTCCCGTCATCACGCCTTGGCAGAGCGCGAGATACTCGCGACCCATCGCTCGTTCAGCGAGCGCACGGACGATCACCGCCTGGGCTTCGGGCGTGCGCGCCACGACGAGCAAACCCGACGTGTCTTTGTCGAGCCGATGCACGATACCCGCGCGAGGAACACGAGCGAGCTTCGGATCGAGCTTGAGCAAGGCATTTTGCAGCGTGCCTTCAGAAATGCCGGCGCCCGGATGCACCACGAGGCCCGCCGGCTTGTCGATGATGAAAATCGCGGCGTCGCGATGGACGACGCGAAACGGCACAGCCGCCTCGCCGGCGCTCACACGCTCATCGGCGATGAACTCTGCTTCGATTCGAACCTGGGTGCCGGCGCGCACGGGTTCGCGTCGTGCCGGCACGACGCCCTCGACCAGAACGCGCCCGTCGTCGATCCAGCGTTGCAACCGCGCCCGCGAGTACTGCGGCAGCAATTGCGCCAGGGCGACATCGAGTCGCTCGCCCGCAAGGGAATCGGGCAGCGTGAGTTCGTGAATCTCCGGGGGGGGCATGCGCTCGGATATAATGCCCGTCCCTGCCACCCGGAATCCAACCATCCCGATGCGAGCGCCCAAAAGCAAAGTCTCCGCGACGCCGTCGCTGCAGCGTCTGCTGCGAACCGGGCTCGTGCTCGGCCTCCTGCTCACGATCGGGGCCTGCGCCGCAGGCCGGGACGATCTCGATGCCGCCCGCGGCGGCGCCGGGGTGGTCTACGAACGCGCACGAAAGGCGCTCGATAACCAAGACTACGAAAATGCCATCCGCGTTTACGAAGCGCTCGTGGCCCGTTATCCGTTCGGACCCGAAGCGCGTCAGGCGCGGCTCGATTTGATTTACGCGTACTACAAGGGTCGCGAAACCGAGTCGGCGCTCGACCAGGCCGATACGTTCATGCGCGAGAACCCGACGCACCCGCGTCTCGACTACGCGTGGTACATCAAAGGCCTCGTCGACTTCGAGCGCTCCGCGAATTTCGTCGAGCGCTGGTTCAATGTCGATCTCAATGAGCGCCCGCCGCAAACCGCGGTGCGTGCCTTCAATTCGTTCCGTAAAGTCGTCGAAGACTACCCGCGCAGCGAATACGCGCACGACGCGCGCCGACGGATGATCCACCTGCGTAATCGTCTGGCCGACTACGACCTTTACGTCGCACGCCATTACATGGAACGTGGCGCTTGGGTCGGTGCTTCGCGACGCGCAAAAGAAACCATCGAGCAATACGACGGTTCGCCAGCCGTTCGCGAGGCGCTCGAGATTCTCATCGAGTGCTACGACCGTCTCGAGATGAAAGAACTCGCCGATCAAACCCGCCAAATTTACGCCGCCAATTACGGCGGCGTGGCGGAGAAAGTCGTTCCCATCAAGAAACCTTGGTGGAAAATCTGGGGCTGATGCGAAGGCGCTGCGCTCAGCGCCGATACCCGCTCGTGATCGGATAGCGCCAGTCGCGTCCGAAACCTCGGCGACTCACGCGAACTCCGGGAGGCGCCTGCCGCCGTTTGTATTCATTTCTTTTGACGAGATCGAGCACACGGCCCACCGTCGCGCGGTCGAATCCTCTCGCCACGATCTCATCGACCGACAGGTCCTGCTCGATGAAGGCCTCGAGGATCGGGTCGAGCACTTCGTACGGCGGCAACGAGTCGGCATCTTTCTGGTCATGACGCAGCTCTGCAGAAGGCGGTCGCTCGATGACCTTGACTGGAATGACCGGCGCCTCGCCTGCTGCCGCGGCGAGCGCGTTGCGATGCGCCGACAGCTTGTAGACGAGCAGCTTGCTGCAATCTTTGATGGGCGCGAAACCGCCGGCCATGTCACCGTAAAGCGTGGCGTATCCCACCGCCATCTCGCTCTTGTTGCCCGTGGTGAGCAACATGCGGCCCGTTTTGTTGGATATGCCCATCAGCAACTGCATGCGGCATCGCGACTGAATATTTTCTTCGGTGGCATCGGGCTCACGACCCGCGAACTCTTCCCGCAGCGCCGCGAGCGTGGCATCGAACATGCCTTCGATCGGAATCACGGAATATTTGACGCCGAGACGAACCGCCTGCGCAGCCGCCTCATCGAGGCTGAGCTGCGAGGTATAACGTGAAGGCATCATCACCGCCTGCACGCGATCGGCACCGAGCGCATCGACGGCGATGGCGAGTGTCAGCGCGGAGTCGATACCGCCCGAAAGCCCGAGCACCACGCCTGGAAACCGATGCTTGCCGACGTAGTCGCGCACGCCGAGCACCAGCGCGTGATAAACCTCTGCCACATCGTCGAGCGGCGCGGTGATCGTCCCGCTCGGCACGGGCACGACGGCGCCCGAAGCCGCTCGCGTGAACTCGATGTACTCCAGCGCCTCGACGAAGGCGGCTGAACGATGCACCACCTCGCCCTTCGCATCGACGACGACACTCTGACCGTCGAACACCAACTCGTCCTGACCCCCAACGAGGTTGACGTACACCACGGGCACGCCTGTTTCGACGGCACGCGTCCGCAAGGTCGCCTCACGCGAGGCTTGCTTGCCGTGTTCGTAGGGCGAGGCATTGGTCACGATCAGCAACTCGGCACCCGCGGCACGAGCCGCCCGAGCGGGCGCGTCTTGCCAGATGTCTTCGCAGATCAGCATGCCGATCTGGACGCCGCGATGCTCGAGCACGCAGGGTGCGCTACCTCGCGCAAAGTAGCGCTGCTCGTCGAACACACCGTAGTTGGGCAGACAGGCTTTGCGATAACGAGCGCGCTCGGTGCTGCCCTCGATCCAGGCAACCGAGTTGTAAATGCCCTGATCGGTATATTCGGGAAAGCCCACCAACATGGCGGGACGCTTCGCGGTCTCGATGCAGCGCGCGAGCGCCGAATCGATCTGCCTGCGGAATCCGCGATGGAAGAGTAGGTCTTCGGGTGGATAACCCGCGAGCGTCAGCTCGGGAAAGACGACGAGGTCAGCCCCTGCAGCGTCCGCCTCGGCGGCCGACTGCAGCACGCGGGCGGTATTGCCGCCCACATCGCCCACGAGCAGGTTGACCTGCGCGAGGGCGATTCGCAGCGACTCGCCCGTCAAGCCTTCCGGCGCTTGCGCAACTGCTCTTCGATCGCCGAACCGAGCTCGGCCGGTGATCGAACCGTGCGCACGCCTGCCGCCTCGAGGGCGCGGAATTTATCGGCGGCCGTTCCCTTGCCTCCGGCGATGACCGCGCCCGCATGACCCATGCGCTTGCCCGGAGGCGCCGTGACACCCGCGATGTAGGCCACGACGGGCTTGGTGACGTGCTGACGGATGAACTCTGCACCCGCCTCTTCGTCGCTGCCGCCGATCTCGCCGACCATCACGATGCCTTCGGTCTTCGGGTCGTCCTGGAATAGCGCAAGGACATCAATGAAATTCATGCCGCGCACCGGGTCTCCACCGATACCGACGCAGGTGCTCTGGCCCAGACCGTTGTTCGTGGTCTGGAAGACGGTCTCGTACGTGAGCGTTCCCGAGCGAGACACGATGCCGATGCAACCCGGCTTATGGATGAAGCCCGGCATGATGCCGATCTTGCACTCGCCCGGCGTGATGATGCCGGGGCAGTTCGGACCGATGAGCCGCGACTTCGACCCCGCGAGCGCGGTCTTTACGCGCACCATGTCGTTCACCGGGATGCCCTCGGTGATACACACGATGAGTTCGATACCCGCATCGGCCGCTTCGAGGATCGCATCGGCTGCATAAGCAGCCGGCACGTAAATCATCGAGGCGTTGGCGCCCGTCGCCACGACGGCATCGTGCACCGTGTCAAAGACCGGACGGTCGAGGTGCTTTTCGCCCCCGCGGCCCGGCGTGACACCCCCGACGACCTGAGTCCCGTAGGCGATGCATTGTTCGGAGTGGAAAGTGCCTTGTTTACCTGTGAAACCTTGGCAGATCACTTTGGTGTTCTTGTCGACGAGAATGCTCATGAGTCGAATCCTGTCAGCTTGTGGTACGAGCGCGAACGACGAAGTGCGTCAGCGCGCAGCCGCGACGACTTTTTGCGCCGCGTCGGTGAGGTCTTTGGCGGCGATGACTTTGAGCCCACTAGAGGCCAGCATCTCGCGCGCTTTTTCGGCGTTCGTACCCTCGAGGCGCACGACCACCGGAACCTTGACACCCACGTTCTTGACGGCCGTGATGACGCCCTCAGCGATGAGATCGCAGCGGACGATTCCACCAAAGATATTGACGAGGATCGCCTTCACTTTGGGGTTCGAGAGAATGAGCTTGAACGCCACCGTGACGCGTTCGGCGGTCGCGCCGCCACCCACGTCGAGGAAGTTCGCAGGCGAACCGCCGTGCAGCTTGATGAGGTCCATCGTGGCCATCGCAAGCCCTGCGCCGTTGACCATGCACGCGATGTCGCCATCGAGTGAGACGTAGTTGAGATCGTGCTGGCTAGCCTGCAACTCCATCGGGTCTTCTTGTGCGGTATCGCGCATTGCCGAGAGCGCTTTCTGGCGATACGTGGCATTGGCATCGATGTTGATCTTGGCATCGAGCGCGACGAGCTCACCCGTCTTGGTGACGATCAGCGGATTGACCTCGAGGAGACTCGCGTCCTTGTCGAGGTAAAGCTGATAAAGCGCCATCGCGATTTTCTGGAACTGCGCGATCTGCGCGTCTTTGAAACCCAGCGCGAAGGCCATGCGACGGCACTGATAGGGCTGCAGGCCCGCCGCAGGATGGATATTCACCGTGGTGATTTTTTCCGGTGAGTGCTCGGCGACTTCTTCGATGTCCATGCCGCCCGC
>CAZRFN010000027.1:0-28020 GCA_964599335.1 uncultured Acidibacter sp.
GTGCGGTGGACGGTGCGTTCCTGATGCCGGTGGAAGACGTGTTCTCGATCTCGGGTCGCGGCACGGTGGTGACCGGTCGTATCGAGCGCGGCATCGTTCGCGTGAACGAGGAAGTCGAGATCATCGGTCTGAAGGACACGCAGAAGACGACGTGCACGGGCGTTGAGATGTTCCGCAAGCTCCTCGATGAGGGTCAGGCGGGCGACAACGTGGGCGTGCTGCTGCGTGGTACGAAGCGTGAGGACGTTGAGCGTGGTCAGGTTCTGGCCAAGCCGGGCAGCATCATGCCGCACACGAAGTTCGAGTGCGAGGTGTACGTGCTGACGAAGGAAGAGGGCGGCCGTCACACGCCGTTCTTCAAAGGCTACCGACCGCAGTTCTACTTCCGCACGACGGACGTGACCGGCACGATCGAGTTGCCGGGCAACACCGAGATGGTGATGCCTGGAGACAACATCAAGATGACGGTCGAGTTGATCGCGCCGATCGCGATGGAAGACGGCCTGCGCTTTGCGATCCGCGAAGGCGGCCGCACCGTCGGTGCAGGCGTCGTCGCCAAGATCCTGAAGTAAAGGAAAGCGAAAGACAAAGCACAGGCCAGTAGCTCAATTGGCAGAGCGGCGGTCTCCAAAACCGCAGGTTGGGGGTTCGATTCCCTCCTGGCCTGCCACTCAGGGTCGAAGATGAACGATATTGTCAGACAGGAAGGCGTCACCGGCGCCGACAAAGCGAAGCTCTACGCCGCGATTCTCATCGCGGCGGCGGGCATCGCTGCGTTCTATTTCCTGAAAGGCGATCAGGACGACTGGGTACGCTGGTCGGTGTTCGTCGGCTCGCTGGTTGTGGGTGCTCTGGTTTTCGCGGTGTCGCAGTACGGTCGCGATGTTTGGAAATTCGTGCTCGATGCTCGCATCGAGCTCTACAAGGTTTTCTGGCCCACTCGCCAGGAGACCGGCACGATGACGGTGGTCGTCTTCGTGTTCGTCATCATCATGGCGCTGTTCTTCTGGGGCGTTGATGCGGTGCTCAGCTGGGCTACCCGCTCGATCCTCGGCAGCGCAGGCTCGGGGGGCTGATCCGATGGCCTTGCGTTGGTACGTCGTTCACGCCTACTCCAACTTCGAGCACCGTGTTGCCGAAGGTTTGAAAGAGCGCATCAAGCGTGCGGGTCTCGAGCCGAAGTTCGGCGAGATCCTCGTGCCCACCGAAGAGGTGGTCGAGATGCGCGACGGGCAGAAGCGCAAGAGTGAGCGCAAGTTCTACCCGGGTTACGTGCTGGTCCAGATGGAAATGGACGAGAACACCTGGCACCTCGTTCACGAGGTACCGAAGGTTCTCGGCTTTATCGGCGGCACCAAAGAAAAGCCGGCTCCGATCACCGACCGCGAAGCGAACCAGATCCTGCGTCGCGTCGAAGAGGGTGTCGAGAAGCCGCGGCCGAAGGTGATCTTCGAGCCTGGCGAAGTAGTGAGAGTGACCGACGGACCGTTCAACGATTTCAACGGCGTCGTCGAGAACGTGAATTACGAGAAGAACCGCCTGCAGGTGGCGGTGCAGATCCTCGGGCGCTCGACGCCCGTCGAACTCGACTTCTCGCAGGTTGAAAAGGCCTGAGCCCAAAAGGCTCGGGTCGTTTTAGGTAGCGGTACGCGAAGGATCGCGTGCCGTAACGGCAAGGAAGCGCATGGGGAGCTCGAGCGATCGGGCGTTTGCACCCAGGAGAGACAACGATGGCCAAGAAAGTCCAAGGCTACGTCAAGCTGCAGGTTCCTGCGGGCTCGGCGAATCCGTCCCCGCCCATCGGCCCAGCACTGGGTCAGCAGGGCGTGAACATCATGGAATTCTGCAAGCAGTTCAACGCTGCGACGCAGAAGGTGGAGAAGGGTCTTCCGATTCCGGTGGTGATCACCGTGTACGCGGATCGCAGCTTCACCTTCATCATGAAGACGCCGCCGGCGGCCGTGCTGATTCGCAAAGCGATCGGCATCGAGAAAGGCAGCGGCACGCCCAACACCAACAAGGTCGGCAAGATCTCGCGCGCGCAGCTCGAAGAAATTGCCAAGACCAAGACGCCCGATCTCACCGCCGCCGATCTCGATGCGGCCGTGCGCACGATCGCTGGCAGTGCCCGTTCCATGGGCGTTGACGTGGAAGGAGTCTGACCATGCCCGCCGTAGCCAAACGAATGAAGCCCTGGAAGGACGCTCTCCCGCCGGGCAAGACCTATCCGGTCGATGACGCGCTCAAGCTCGTCAAGCAGTTCGCGAAAGCGAAGTTCAACGAGTCGGTCGATGCCGCCATCAATCTCGGCATCGACGCTTCGAAGTCCGACCAGCAGGTTCGTGGTTCGACGCTGATGCCGCACGGCCTCGGCAAGACGGTCCGCGTGGCCGTGTTCACCTCGGGCCGTAACCAGGAAGCCGCGAAGGCTGCCGGTGCCGACATCGTCGGTCTCGAAGACCTCGCCGAAAAGGTGAAGGCCGGCGAGCTCGACTTCGACGTCGTGATCGCGAGCCCGGACGCCATGCGCGTCGTCGGTCAGCTCGGTCAGATTCTCGGTCCTCGTGGCCTCATGCCGAACCCCAAGGTCGGCACGGTGAGCCCCGATGTGGCCGGTGCGGTCAAGAACGCGAAGAGCGGTCAGGTCCGTTATCGCGTCGACAAGGCCGGCATCGTGCACTGCACGATCGGCAAGGCCAGCTTCGAGCCGCAGCAGCTCAAGGACAATCTCCTCGCGCTGCTCGCCGACTTGCAGAAAGCCAAGCCGGCGACCTCGAAGGGTATTTATTTGAAGCGCGTCACCCTGTCCTCGACGATGGGTCCTGGCGTGCTGGTCGATCAGTCGTCGCTCGGCGGCTGATTGTTGTTTTGAATTGATGCGGGTCCGGCAACGCAAGACGCCGGGTTCCATCTAAGACCGCAGGCGAGCAGGGGAACGGCTGATGCGTTCCGCCCGCTCTTAATGATCGCCTGCGCAGGTGGTGTGCCGCTCATACGAGGATCGTCCTCGTTTGAAGGTCACCGTCGAAAGGTCCGGCAGGCGACGCAAGTCGTCGGCCGGTGTGTGATCTTCAGGAGAGGAGTAATCAACTAGTGCCTCTGAACCTCGAAGACAAGAAAGCGTTGGTGAAGGAAGTGGCGGAGATTGCGTCTACGGCGCAATCGGTGGTCGCTGCCGAATACCGTGGTATCACGGTTTCGCAGATGACCGAGCTGCGTGCCAAAGCCCGTGCGCAAGGCGTGTACATGCGTGTTGTCAAAAACACGCTGGCTCGCAAGGCCATGGCTGGCACTTCGTTCGAGGCTCTCGGTGCCCAACTCAAGGGCCCGCTTGTCCTCGCCTTCTCGAAGGATGACCCGGGCGCTGCGGCGCGTGTGGTCAAAGACTTCGCGAAGTCGAACGAAAAGCTCGTCGCGACTCTCGTATCCCTCGGTGGCGATGTGCTGCCGGGCAAGGATCTCGAGAAGGTCGCGTCCCTGCCGACTCGCGAACAGGCTCTGTCGATGCTCTTGGGAACCCTCAAGGCGCCGATCGAGAAGTTCGTGCGTACGGTGGCTGCGCCGCACACCAAGCTGGTCCGCACCGTCGCGGCTGTCCGCGACGCCAAGCAGGCCGCCGGCGCTTGATCTTGTTTAGCCTTTGAAACAACTTGGAGTAACTACAATGGCTGTTAGCAAGGACGAAATCCTCGAAGCAATTTCTCAGATGAGCATCATGCAGGTCGTCGAGCTGATCTCCGACATGGAGAAGAAGTTCGGTGTTACCGCTGCTGCGCCGGTCGCTGTCGCTGCTGTGGCCGGTCCGGCCGCTGCTGCGGCTCCTGCCGAGGAGAAGACGGAGTTCACCGTCATCCTCAAGGAATACCCGGCCGATAAGAAGGTCGGTGTCATTAAGGTTGTTCGCGAACTGACGGGCCTCGGCCTCAAGGAAGCGAAGGACCTCGTCGAAGCCGTGCCGGGCACGCTGAAAGAAGGCGTGAACAAGGCCGACTCCGACAACATGAAAAAGAAGCTGGAAGAAGCCGGCGCGAAGGTGGAAATCAAGTAATTCCGCCGCTTTTGCCGGTGGTTATTACGTTAGATCCGCGAGAAGCGACGCAGCCGGGGCTTGCTGGCCCCGGTTGCGTCGTCGTCTCCGAACAGTTTTGACGAGAGAGGTGACAGATGGCTTACTCATTCACTGAGAAGAAGCGCATCCGCAAGAATTTCGGCAAGCAAGGCAGCGTCCTCGAGACGCCGTATCTGCTCGCCATTCAGCTCGACTCCTACCGCCAGTTCCTGCAGGCCGACAAGGCCGAGGATGGGCGTGAAGACGTCGGTCTGCATGCGGCTTTCAAAACCGTCTTCCCGATCTCGAGTTATTCCGGCAATGCCGTACTCGAGTACGTGAGCTATCGGCTCGGTGAGCCGGTGTTCGACGTCAAGGAGTGCCAACTCCGTGGGTTGACCTATGCCGCGCCGCTGCGCGTCAAGGTTCGCCTCGTCGTGTACGACAAGGAAGCCGCGGGCCCGAAGAAGCCCGTCAAAGACGTGCGTGAACAAGAAGTTTACCTCGGTGAACTTCCGCTCATGACCGACAACGGCACGTTCGTCGTCAATGGCACCGAGCGTGTCATCGTTTCGCAGTTGCATCGCAGCCCGGGCGTTTTCTTTGATCACGACCGAGGCAAGTCGCACTCATCGGGCAAGCTGCTGTTCAGCGCCCGCATCATTCCTTACCGTGGTTCGTGGCTCGACTTCGAATTCGATGCCAAGGACTGCGTGTTCGCGCGTATCGATCGTCGGCGCAAGCTTCCGGTGTCGATCATCCTGCGCGCCCTCGGCATGAACGAGGGAGAAGTTCTCGACACGTTCTTCGACAAGAATCGATTCTTCCTCAACAAGGACGAAACCTCTCTCGAGCTCGTTCCGGCTCGCTTGCGTGGCGAGACGGCGGCCTTCGAGATCCGCATCGGCGACAAGGTCGTGGTCGAAGAGGGGCGTCGCATCACCGCGCGTCACGTTCGTCAGCTCGAGGATGCAGGTGTCAGTCGTCTCTCGGTTCCGCGCGATTACATCTACGGCAAGATTCTCTCTCACGATGTCGTGAACACCGAGACCGGCGAGATCATCGCCAAGGCCAACGAGGTGATCACTGCGGCCTCCGCCGAGAAGTTCATCGAGACGGGCATTACTGAGGTCAGCACGCTCTATGTGAACGACCTCGATCGTGGTCCGTACATCTCCGATACGTTGCGTATCGACCCGACCAAGAACCGCCTCGAGGCTCTGGTCGAGATCTATCGCATGATGCGTCCGGGCGAACCGCCGACCCGTGATGCCGCCGAGAACCTCTTCTCGAATCTCTTCTTCAACGCCGAGCGCTACGATCTGTCGGGCGTCGGTCGCATGAAGTTCAACCGCCGCGTCGGCCGCAAAGAAATCACCGGCGCGAACGTGCTGTCGAAAGACGACATTCTCGATGTGCTCAAGGTGCTCATCGCCATCCGTAACGGCGACGGCACGGTCGATGACATCGACCACCTTGGCAACCGCCGCGTGCGTTCGGTCGGCGAAATGGCCGAGAACGCGTTCCGCGTTGGCCTCGTTCGCGTGGAGCGCGCCGTCAAGGAGCGCCTCAACATCGCCGAGACCGAGCCGTTGATGCCGCAGGAAATGATCAACGCGAAGCCGGTTGCCGCAGCCGTCAAGGAATTCTTCGGTTCCTCGCAGCTCAGCCAGTTCATGGACCAGAACAACCCGCTCTCCGAAGTGACGCACAAGCGTCGCGTTTCGGCGCTCGGCCCAGGTGGTCTCACCCGTGAGCGTGCAGGCTTCGAAGTTCGTGACGTGCACCCGACGCACTACGGTCGCGTGTGCCCGATCGAAACTCCGGAAGGCCCGAACATCGGCCTCATCAACTCGTTGTCGGTCTATGCGCGCACGAACCAGTACGGCTTCCTCGAAACGCCGTACCGTCGCGTCGAGAACGGCCGCGTCACCGACAAGATCGATTTCCTCTCGGCCATCGAAGAGGGTGAGTTCGCGATCGCGCAGGCGAATGCGACGACCAACCCCAAGGGTGAGCTGACGGACGATCTCGTATCGTGCCGCTTCCAGAACGAATTCACGCTCATGCCGCGTGATCGCATCAACTACATGGACGTGTCGCCGAAGCAGATCGTTTCGGTGGCCGCCTCGTTGATTCCGTTCCTCGAGCATGACGACGCCAACCGCGCACTCATGGGCGCGAACATGCAGCGTCAGGCCGTGCCGACGCTTCGTACCGAGTCGCCGCTCGTCGGCACCGGCATGGAGCGCCCGGTTGCGATCGATTCGGGTGTCACCGTCGTCGCCACTCGTGGTGGCGTGGTCGACTCGGTCGATGCCTCGCGCATCGTCGTTCGCGTCGATGACGCCGAGACGACTTCGGGTGAGCCGGGTGTCGACATCTACAACCTGACGAAGTACACGCGTTCCAACCAGAACACCTGCATCAACCAGCGTCCGCTCGTGTCGGCCGGTGACGTGATCGCTCGCGGCGATGTGCTCGCGGACGGCCCGTCGACCGATCTCGGCGAGCTCGCGCTCGGTCAGAACATGCTGGTCGCGTTCATGCCCTGGAACGGTTACAACTTCGAAGACTCGATCCTCATCTCGGAGCGCGTCGTTCAGGAAGATCGTTTCACGACCATCCACATCGAAGAGCTGACCTGCGTCGCTCGCGACACCAAGCTCGGATCGGAGGAAATCACCGCCGATATCCCGAACGTGGGTGATCAGGCGCTCAATAAGCTCGACGAAGCCGGCATCGCCTTCATCGGTGCCGAAGTACGCGCGGGCGACATCCTCGTGGGTAAGGTCACGCCGAAGGGCGAGACGCAGCTCACGCCGGAAGAGAAGCTGCTTCGCGCCATCTTTGGTGAGAAGGCGAGCGACGTCAAAGACACCTCGCTGCGCGTGCCCCCGGGCATGGACGGCACGGTGATCGACGTGCGCGTGTTCACGCGCGATGGCGTCGAGAAAGACTCGCGTGCGCTCTCCATCGAGAAGGCCGAGATCGAGCGCGTCCGCAAGGACTTCGGCGATCAGCAGCGCATTCTCGAAGACGACATGTTCCAGCGCGTGCGCGGAATGTTGCTCGGCAAGGTTGCCGCGGGTGGTCCTTCGAAGCTCAAGTCGGGCACGAAGATCACCGCCGAATACCTCGACGGTTTGAAGCGTGACGACTGGTTCGAGATTCGTCTCGACGACGAAGACGCCAACTCGCAGCTCGAAGCCACCGCTGAGCGTATGCGCGAACAGCGCAAGATGTTCGAGGCGCGCCTCGAGAACAAGCGAGCCAAGATCACGCAGGGTGACGATTTGTCGCCGGGCGTGCTCAAGATGGTCAAGGTGTATCTCGCGGTGAAGCGTCGCGTACAGCCGGGCGACAAGATGGCCGGCCGTCACGGAAACAAGGGCGTCATCTCGACGATCGTTCCGGTCGAAGATATGCCGTACCTCGAAGACGGTACGCCGGTCGACGTCGTGCTGAACCCGCTCGGCGTGCCTTCGCGTATGAACGTCGGTCAGGTGCTCGAAACTCACCTTGGCTGGGCTGCGAAGGGACTCGGTCTCAAGATCGGCCGAATGCTCGAGCAGCAGCAGGCCGTCGGTGAGGTCCGCAAGTTTGTCACCCGCATCTACAACGAGTCGGGCGGTCAAAAAGAAAAGATCGACAGCCTGAACGATCAGGAAGTCGTCGCGCTCGCGAAGAATCTCTCTCGCGGCGTTCCGATCGCGACACCGGTGTTCGACGGTGCTGCCGAGACCGAGATCAAGCGTCTACTCGAAATGGCAGATCTGCCGCTCTCGGGTCAGACGATGTTGGTCGACGGTCGTACCGGCGAGCGCTTCGAGCGTCCGGTGACCGTGGGCTACATGTACATGCTGAAGCTCAACCACTTGGTCGACGACAAGATGCACGCGCGTTCGACCGGACCTTACTCGCTCGTCACCCAGCAGCCGCTCGGTGGTAAGGCGCAGTTCGGTGGTCAGCGCTTCGGTGAGATGGAAGTCTGGGCGCTCGAGGCCTATGGCGCGGCGTACACGCTGCAAGAAATGCTCACCGTGAAGTCCGACGACGTGAATGGCCGTACGAAGATGTACAAGAACATCGTCGACGGAAATCACCAGATGGATGCCGGCATGCCCGAATCGTTCAACGTGCTCGTGAAGGAAATCCGTTCCCTCGCGATCAATGTTGAGCTGGAACAGGATTGAGGTTGAAGTCATGAAAGACCTTCTCAAAATCTTCAAGCAGAACGCCCCGGTCGAGCACTTCGACTCGATCAAGATCGGGCTGGCCTCGCCTGAGATGATCAAGTCGTGGTCCTTCGGCGAAGTGAAAAAGCCGGAGACCATCAACTACCGCACGTTCAAGCCTGAGCGTGACGGTCTCTTCTGCGCCAAGATCTTCGGCCCCGTGAAGGACTACGAGTGCCTTTGCGGTAAGTACAAGCGTCTGAAGCATCGCGGCGTGGTGTGCGAGAAGTGCGGCGTCGAGGTCACCCAGTCGAAGGTCCGTCGCGACCGCATGGGTCACATCGAGCTCGCTTCGCCTGTTGCGCACATCTGGTTCCTCAAGTCGCTCCCGTCGCGTATCGGCCTCATGCTCGACATGACGCTGCGTGAAATCGAGCGCGTGCTCTACTTCGAAGCCTTCGTGGTGATCGAGCCGGGCATGACGCCGATGCAGCGTGGCCAGTTGCTCACCGACGAGATGTATCTCGAAGCCATCGAGCAGCACGGCGACGAGTTCGACGCCCGCATGGGTGCCGAGGCCGTTTACGAGTTGCTCCGCTCGCTCGATCTGCAGGCCGAAGTCGTCAAGGCTCGCGAGGAGATGGGCAACACCAGCTCCGAGACGAAGCTCAAGCGTCTCTCGAAGCGCCTCAAGCTGATCGAGTCGTTCATCGAGTCGGGCAACAAACCCGAGTGGATGGTGATGACCATCCTGCCGGTGCTGCCGCCCGACCTGCGTCCGCTCGTGCCGCTCGACGGTGGTCGCTTCGCGACGTCCGATCTCAACGATCTCTACCGTCGCGTCATCAACCGTAACAACCGTCTGCGTCGACTGCTCGAGCTGAACGCGCCGGACATCATCGTCCGCAACGAAAAGCGCATGCTGCAAGAAGCCGTCGATGCGCTGCTCGACAACGGCCGTCGCGGTCGTGCGATCACCGGTACCAACAAGCGCCCGCTCAAGTCGCTCGCCGACATGATCAAAGGCAAGCAGGGCCGGTTCCGTCAAAACTTGCTCGGCAAGCGCGTCGATTACTCGGGTCGTTCGGTCATCGTGGTCGGTCCGACGCTGCGTCTGCACCAGTGCGGTCTGCCGAAGAAGATGGCGCTCGAGCTGTTCAAGCCGTTCATCTTCCACAAGCTGCAACTGCGCGGTGACGCTTCGACCATCAAAGCTGCCAAGCGTCTCGTCGAGCGCGAGGGACCGGAAGTTTGGGACATCCTCTCCGAGGTGATCCGCGAGCATCCCGTGCTCCTCAACCGCGCCCCGACGCTGCACCGTCTCGGCATCCAGGCTTTCGAGCCGGTGCTGATCGAAGGTAAGGCGATCCAGCTGCATCCGCTCGTCTGTACGGCGTTCAACGCCGACTTCGACGGTGACCAGATGGCCGTGCACGTGCCGCTGTCGCTCGAAGCGCAGCTCGAAGCCCGTGCGCTGATGATGTCGTCGAACAACATCCTCTCGCCCGCCAACGGTGATCCGATCATCGTGCCGTCGCAGGACGTGGTGCTCGGTCTCTACTACATGACCCGCGAGCGCATCGGTGCAACGGGTGAAGGCATGATGTTCGCCGACGTGGGCGAAGTGCACCGTGCCTACGAGACGCGTCAGGTTCACCTTCAGGCGCGCATCAGCGTGCGTATCCGCGAAGTCGTCCCGCAGGACGATCAGTGGGTCGAGCGTCGCCGCCTCGTGAAGACCACCGTGGGTCGTGCGTTGCTGTCCGAAGTCATTCCCGATGGCTTGTCCTTCGACATCGTCAATCAGGACATGACCAAGAAGGCGATTTCGGCGACGATCAACGCGTGCTATCGCCAGCTCGGTCTCAAGGACACGGTGATCTTTGCCGACCGGCTGATGTACACCGGGTTCCAGTACGCGACCCGCGCGTCGGTGTCCTTCGGCATCGACGACATCGTGATCCCCGAGCAGAAGGTGAAGATCGTTGCCGCGGCCGACAAGGAAGTGAAGGAGATCCAGGACCAGTACGCCTCGGGTCTCGTCACCAACGGCGAGCGCTACAACAAGGTCGTCGACATCTGGTCGCGCGCCAACGATCAAGTCGCCAAGGCGATGATGGAGAAGCTCGGCTCGGAAGAGGCGACGGACTCCAAGGGTCAGAAGCAGCGTCAGAAATCGTTCAACTCCATCTTCATGATGGCGGACTCGGGCGCTCGTGGTAGCGCGGCGCAGATCCGACAGCTCGCGGGTATGCGCGGACTCATGGCGAAGCCGGACGGCTCGATCATCGAGACGCCGATCACCGCGAACTTCCGCGAAGGCCTCAACGTTCTGCAGTACTTCATCTCGACCCACGGCGCCCGTAAGGGTCTCGCCGATACGGCATTGAAGACCGCGAACTCGGGTTACCTGACGCGTCGTCTCGTCGACGTCGCGCAGGATCTCGTGGTCACGGAAGTCGACTGCGGCACGACCGAGGGTCTTTCGGTGACGCCGATCGTCGAAGGCGGTGACGTGGTCGAAGGCCTCGGCGAGCGAGTGCTCGGTCGCGTGGTCGTCGAAGACGTGCTGCGTCCGGGCGGCAAGGGCGCGGTGTTGATCGAAGCGGGCACGCTCATCGATGAGCATCTCGTCCGCACGCTCGAACAGCATGGCGTCGATCAGGTTCAAGTGCGTTCGCCCATCACGTGCTCGACTCGCTACGGTGTGTGCTCGATGTGCTACGGGCGCGATCTCGCGCGCGGTCGCATCATCAACATCGGTGAGGCGGTCGGCGTCATGGCCGCGCAGTCGATCGGTGAGCCGGGTACCCAGCTCACGATGCGTACCTTCCACATCGGTGGTGCGGCATCGCGAGCGGCTGCGGCCTCGAGCGTCGAGGTTCGCAACAAGGGCACGCTGCGCTTCCACAACGTGAAGACCGTGTCTCACGAAAAGGGTCATCTCGTTGCCGTATCGCGCTCTGGCGAAATCGGCGTGGTCGATGAATTCGGCCGCGAGCGTGAGCGCTACAAGATCCCCTACGGCGCACAGATCGGCCTGACCGAAGGCACTCAGGTGGCGGCGGGCCAGACCGTTGCGACTTGGGATCCTCACACCCACCCGGTCGTCACCGAAGTGGCGGGTTTCTTGCGCTTCCAAGATTTCGTCGACGGTCTGACGGTTACCCGTCAGGTCGATGAGGTCACGGGTCTGTCTTCTGTCGTCGTCATGGACGGCAGCAAGCAGCGCGGCGGCAAAGAATTGCGCCCGACGATCAAACTCGTGAATGCGAAGGGTAAGGAAGTGCCGTTCGCGAACACGACGATCCCGGCCGTGTACACGCTGCCTGCTGGCGCACTCATCAGCCTCGAAGACGGGGCGAAGGTGTCGGTCGGCGACGTGATCGCGCGTATCCCGCAGGAGTCCTCAAAGACCCGCGACATCACGGGCGGTCTGCCGCGCGTGGCGGATCTCTTCGAAGCTCGCAAGCCGAAGGACCAGGCGATCCTCGCCGAGAAGAGCGGCACCGTGAGCTTCGGCAAGGAAACCAAGGGCAAGCGTCGTCTCATCATCACCGACGAGAAGAGCGAGAAGTACGAAGAGCTCATCCCGAAATGGCGTCAGCTCAACGTCTTCGAAGGTGAGCAGGTCACCCGTGGCGAAGTCATCGCCGACGGTGAGCCGAACCCGCACGACATCCTGCGTTTGCAGGGCGTCGAGGCGCTCGCCAACTATCTCGTTCGCGAGATCCAAGACGTTTACCGTCTGCAGGGCGTGAAGATCAACGACAAGCACATCGAAGTCATCATTCGTCAGATGCTGCGCAAGGCTGAGGTCACGAGCGTGGGCGATACGCCGCTGCTCAAGGGCGAACAGCTCGACCGTTCGCGTGCGCTCGACATCAACGATCGTATGGCCGGAGAGGGCAAGCAGGCTGCGTCGCTCTCGCCGGTGCTTCTCGGCATCACGAAGGCTTCGCTCGCCACCGAGTCGTTCATCTCGGCGGCTTCGTTCCAGGAAACCACCCGCGTCCTCACCGAGGCTGCGGTCCGTGGTCTCAAGGACGATCTGCGCGGTCTCAAAGAAAACGTCATCGTGGGTCGACTCATTCCGGCAGGTACGGGCTTTGCGGCCCACGCGCATCGTCGGCGTAAGCTCGACGACGCGTCGGCGCGTAGCTTCATGGACGTCGGTGCGGCATCGGGCGGCGAGTCCGACGAGCCCACCGTGGGTGAAGAAGAGGGCGCCGCCGGCTGATGTACGAACCCGTCGCAGAGGATTTGGCGGACGACGATGAGCTCGGCGCCGGCCTCGGCGACCGGCGGAATGCGCTACCGGGGCATCCCACCCCGGTACGCGTTCTGCTACGCGGTCTGGAGTTGATGCAGGCACTTAGTCGTCACGGACCTCTCACGACGGCATCGCTCAGTCAAAAGCTTCGGTTGGCGCGCACGACGGTCAACCGTTGTCTCGCTACGCTCGAAGGCACCGGTTTCGTCGAGCGTCTACCCAACCGACGTTATGCCCTCACCGCGAAAGCGGTGACCTTGAGCCATGGCTTCGACGTGGCGACCGAAAGACTCGAAATCGTACGCGCCGCGATGCATGCGTCTTCTTCACGTGTGCAGTGGCCGATGAGTCTCATGCGGCTGCATTTCCCCGACATGTTCATCGAAGACTCGACCGACCGCGAAAGCGGCTTCGCCGTCCAGCACTTCGAGCGCGGTATGTTGGTGCCTGTGCTCGCGACGGCCTCGGGTCGTGCCGTCGTGGCGTTCTCGAGCCCTCGCGTCCGCGATTCTTTGCTCGAGCATCTTTGGCCGAATCGTCCGGCCGATTTCTCGATCACCTGGGTCGATCGGGCTGCGTTCGATCGGGAGATGGCCCAAACCCGCGAGCGTGGTTATGCGCGCTGTGTTCGTCCGCTGCGATTGACCGAGCAGGGCAGTTTCGCCGTGCCCGTGATGGTCGACGGCGAACCGGTTGCGGCACTCGCTGTGCGATTCGCACTTTCGGCGGTGTCTTTCGAGGAGGCGCGCAAGCGTTTCCTGCCTGCGCTCTTCGACATCGCCCTCGGCAAGACCGCTCACTGATCCGCTCGCCGTGACCGACTTCATTTATCTGCTCTTGTTCGTCGCCGGTGCGATGACGGGTGGATGGTTGGGGCTGTTCGTCGCGCGCCAAAAAATCTCGCCGAAACAGGCTGCAGAGCTCGCGCAGCTGCAGACACGGGTCCTCGAGCTCACGGCACAGAATGCGGCGCTGCAGGCGACCCTCGAGCGCGATCAGGCCGCTGCTGCCGAAAAGCTCGCCGTGCTCGATGCGGCACGCGAACAACTCGCCAATGCATTCAAGGCGCTCTCGGCCGAGGCGCTGCAGACGAACAACCAGCAATTTTTAGAGCTGGCGCGTACGCAGCTCGAAAATTTCCAGGTTCAGGCGCGTACCGATCTCGAAGTCAGGCAGCGCAAGATCGATGAATCCTTGAAGCCGATACGCGAGTCCATCGACAAGTTCGACCTTCAAGTGAGAGATCTCGAGAAGAACCGCGCGGTGGCATATCAGTCGCTGACCGAACAAGTTCAGTTGCTCATGCGCGAACAGGTGGCGCTACGCGGCGAAACCAGCAATCTGGTGAGCGCTCTGCGTCAACCGACCGTGCGCGGGCGATGGGGCGAAATCCAATTACGACGCGTGGTCGAGCTTGCCGGGATGCTCGCGCACTGCGATTTTCGCGAACAGCAGTCGATCGATACCGATGAAGGTCGCCTGCGCCCCGACCTCATCATCCATTTGCCGCGCGGTCGGACGGTGATCGTCGACTCTAAGGTTCCGCTGTCGGGCTATCTCTCGGCACTCGAAGCGCGAGACGATGCGACGCGCACGCTGCACCTCCAAGAACATGCCCGCGCGGTCAAGGGCCACATCACGGCGCTGTCCCGAAAGGGGTATGCCGCGGAGGTGCGCGGCAGCGCGGAATTCGTGGTGATGTTCTTGCCGGGCGAAGTGTTCTTCAGTGCGGCATTGGAGCAGGACCCCTCGCTCATCGAAGCGGGCGTCGATCAGGGCGTGATGATTGCGACGCCGACCTCGCTCATCGCCTTGTTGCGAGCGGTCGCTTACGGCTGGCGTCAGGAAGAGATCGCCCACAACGCCGAAAAAATCAGCGAACTCGGAAAGGAAGTCTATGACCGACTCTCCGTCATGGGTGAGCATTGGGCTCGCGTCGGCAAGAACCTCAAGCAGGCTGTCGATGGTTACAACTCGGCGATCAGTTCTCTCGAGAGCCGTGTGATGGTGTCCGCGCGCCGCTTGCGCGATCTCGACCCCGCGCTCGATGCCGGACGGCTCGAGCCGATCGACCCCGTGGATGTCACGCCGCGCCCCTTACGCGATGAGTCGGTGAAACTTCCGGGCCCGTCTGATGCTCAGGCGTAGGTCTCGCTAAGTCCCTCAGCGCGCTGAGGCCCTCAGCGCCCCTTCACGTCGAAGACTCGAGCGACGCCGCGACCCCGCGGGTCTGCTGCTGCAGACGTGTTTCCTGCGGCATCGACATCGATGAGCTGCATGTCGCCAAACTCCCAACTGCTCTTGCGCACGTCCCAACCGAGAGTCTTGAGACCCTCGAGCGTCGAGGCATCGCCGAGCGTGCAGCACTGGCTGTACACGATGACATTGGGCGGCAGCAGCTGGTGATGGAAGCGCGAAGCCGACACGGCTTCGAGTGCGTTCATGTTGAAATCCAGACGATTCACCATGGTCTGAAACACCGCCGTGAAGATCGTCGAGCCGCCAGGGGTGCCGACGATCATGCGTACCTTATCGTCGGCGAGCAGCAACGTCGGCGTCATGGATGACAGCATGCGTTTGCCCGGAACGATTTCATTGGCTACACCACCGACGACGCCATAAAGATTGGGGACGCCCGGTTTCGTACTGAAATCGTCCATCTCGTTGTTGAGCAGAAAGCCTGCGCCTTCGACGACGACGCCGTTGCCGAAACCGCCGTTCAGCGTGTAGGTGAGTGAGACCGCATTGCCCTCGCCATCGAGGACGGAGAAGTGGGTCGTTTCCAAACTCTCTGCGAGACCCGGGCGTACCGAGGAGGGCTTGGAGATCGAGTTACGGCTCACCTCTGCCGCGCGTCGCGCGGTATACCGAGGGTCGATGAGTTTCTCGACGGGCACTTCGACGAAGCCCGGGTCGCCGAGATATTCGGCACGATCGGCAAACACACGCTTCGAGATTTCGGAGATGAGGTGCACATAGCGCGCAGAGTTGTGCGTGACGCCCACGAAGTCGGCAGCGAGCGCATCTTTCATCTGCAGCAATTGAATGAGCGCGATGCCGCCGGAGCTCGGAGGAGGCGCGGTGACCAGGGTGTAGCCACGCCACGGGGTCACGAGCGGCTTGCGCCATAGCGCGCGATAGCTTGCGAGATCTTCGCGGGTGACGATGCCGCCGCCGCGGGTCATTTCGGCCACGATCAGATCTGCGGTGCGACCCGAATAAAACCCTGCGGGGCCGCTCTGTGCGATGCGCTCAAGAGTTTGGGCGAGTTCGGGTTGGCGAAAGGTTTTCTTTGAGTCGACCTTGCCGAAGTAGCGATCGAAGTTGGTTTTGCC
Source organism: uncultured Acidibacter sp. (assembly GCA_964599335.1). Taxonomy (GTDB): domain Bacteria; phylum Pseudomonadota; class Gammaproteobacteria; order Steroidobacterales; family Steroidobacteraceae; genus UBA964. The sequence goes on from CAZRFN010000027.1 coordinate 15,835, forward strand.
CGCGTAGTCAGGCAGCGACTCGCCGATGCGGCGGACGAGTTGATCTTCGGGTACGAAGCCCTCGCGCGCGAGCCGGATCGCCGGCTGAACGAGATCGCGCCACGGCAATCGTCCATATCTCTGATGAGCTTCCCAGAGTCCGGCGACCGTTCCGGGCACGCCCGCGGCGAGGTGTCCGACCAGTGAGGCGCCAGGTACGGGTTTGCCTGAGGCGTCGAGATACATGTCGCGCTTGGCGGCCTTGGGTGCGACCTCGCGAAAATCGAGGAAACCGAGATCAGGGCCCATCTTGAGGGTGATGAATCCGCCACCGCCGAGATTGCCGGCTTCTGGGTAGGTGACGGCGAGGACGAAAGCCGTGGCGACGGCGGCATCGATGGCGTTACCGCCGCGTTGCATAACGGCCTCAGCCGTTGCGGTGCCGTGCCGATCGGGCGAGGCGACGGCAGCCTTGCCCGCGAGGGCGGCCGGCGAAATCGCAAGCAGGAGAACCGCAAGAAGCGTCGAGAGAATCGGTCGGAGTTTGGCGCGTGTCATGGCCGGATCATCGCATGCCACGCCCGGTCGTGGGTTCGACTAAACCTAGGCTCGCCGCAGATCGGTGATCGATGCCGCCCCGGCCGCGACATCTTGTTCGTGCGCCGCCTCACGCCAAGGCTCGCTCAGTGCCGCCTCGTACCACTCACGCATCGCCGGAAGATCGCGCAATCGCGACGCGTAGGCATCGCAGATCGGGTTGAGACTGATCCCGTAGGTCTGCAATCGGAACGCTACCGGAGCAAAGAAGGCGTCGACGGCCGTGAAGGTCGCACCGGCAAGAAAGGCGCCTCCGAATTGCGTGAGGCCGTCTTGCCAAAGTGTCGTGAGGCGACGGAGATCGCTTTCGAGACCTTTAGATCGGCTACGCAAAACGACTCGCTGACCGCAACTCATGCTGCATTCGTTGCGCAGCGTCTGAAAACTCGAGTGCATCTCTGCGGTGGCAGAGCGTGCCCAGGCGCGGGCGCGTGTCTCGTCGGGCCACACGCCCGCGTGACGCTCGGCGAGATACTCGACGATCGCGAGTGAGTCCCAGATGCGCAAGTCGCCGTCGTGCAGGCAGGGTACGCGTGAACTCGGTGAGAGCGCTTTGAAAAGCTCCGGGCTGCCCGGCTCGCCGAAGGGAATCAAACGCTCTTCGAACTCGATGCGCAGCGTGCGCAGGAGCACCCAGGGCCGCAACGACCAAGAAGAGTAGTTCTTGTTTGCGATGACGAGCGTGTACACAGTGCTGCCTGCCAATGATTACTTCGGACGAGTTTTGACGAATCAGCGTGCCGGCTTGCGGAACTTCAGCGTGAACCGATCGCTGTATCCGCCGATGGAAGGGCGCTGACTGTCGTAGAGCAGTTGATCATCGGGTCGGTAGTGCAGATCGCTGAACGCTTCAAAGATGAAGCCAGCATCTAGCGCTTCTTTGATGATGACCACCGGATCGGCGCGGCGCCAGTTTTCGGGGGAGGTGGGCTCGTTGTGGCGACGCGTGTGATCGACGACGCCGTAGACTCCACCCGGCTTCAATGCATCGAAAATCGCTTTGTTGAGCAAACCGCGCGCGGCCGGCGTCATGTTGTGCACGTTACGGAAGGTGAGCACCATGTCCGCATTCTTGACGGGAATCTCGACAGTCTCGATGTCGAAGACACCGCGCTGCGCCGAGGGGCGGGTGACGAACTTGCCGTCGACCACCTGAACTTTGTCGAGGCCCCATTCTTTGAGGCGCGGGGCGATGCGAGTCGTGCCGACGGCGACATGGAGCTTGCCCTTGTCGGCGAGCACTTGCCCGAGGATCTTGGTATACCAACCCGCGCCCGGCATGATCTCGATGACGGTCATGTCGGGCTTCAGGCCAAAGAATTCCAGCGTTTGTACCGGCTTGCGCTCGGGCATGTCACGGGCGCGCTCTTCGGCCGTACGAATCGGACTGGCCAGCGCCCTCTCGATGGCGATGGCGGTTTCGCTCTTGGGTTGGGCCTGACCCATCTGCGCGTGGGCCGGCAGGGCGAACACGATAGATGCGACGAGAGCGATCGAGAGTACGGATTTCATGTGGTTCCTCCGAGGCGAGCACTGCGTAGATGTCGGTAATTCTGGCATGCTTCGGGGTATCGAGGGGTGATGCATGACCATAGAGCTCAACCGTAGGCAGACCCTCCTGGGGATGCTATCCGCTGCAATCGGGGCTGCCATCGGCTCTGCGGTCGGCTTTGCCCGGGAGGCGGTCGAGGCGTTGCCGGGTAAAGTCGCGCTGCATCGACTGACCCACCGTCCCCCCAATTACGAAACGCCGATCCGTTTTTTTCGCACTACGCTGACACCTAACGAAGCCTTCTTCGTTCGGTATCACCACGCCGTCATCCCCTCGGTAAGCGCTGAAGACTTCCGCCTCGATATCGGTGGGTCGGCGGTGGAGCGACCGCTCGTGATGTCCCTCCAAGAATTACGCCGCGACTTCCCCGTCGTCGAGGTCGTCGCCGTATGTCAGTGCTCGGGTAACCGTCGTGGTTTGTTCGACCCTCCGGTCGCGGGACTTCAGTGGGGGCATGGTGCGATGGGTAATGCGCGTTGGCGAGGCGTTCGTCTCGCCGACGTTCTCTCGAGAGCCGGCCTCAAAGCCTCCGCTCTCGAAATCGCTTTCGATGCCGCCGATGCGCCACCGCTCGAGGCTACGCCCGATTTCATCAAATCTTTGCCGATCTCGAAGGCCCTGCATCCCGATACGCTGCTCGCCTTCGAGATGAACGGTGCGCCGCTGCCAGAGGCCAACGGGTTCCCGCTGCGGCTCGTGGTGCCCGGTTGGACTGCGACCTACTGGGTCAAGCACCTCAACAAGATCACGGCGCTCGAATCACCCGAGAAAGGATTTTGGATGTCGACGGCCTATCGCATGCCGCGATCCACGTTCCCGCTGGTCGCGCGATTTCACTCGCAAGAGTCGGGTGAGCGAGCCCCGGTCACCGAGATTGCGGTCAATTCTTTGATTACCTCGATGGAATCGGATGGCGCTCTGGTTGCGGGTCGATCGGAGTTACGTGGCATCGCATGGGATTCCGGGCTCGGCATCGATCGCGTGGAGATATCGTTCGATTCGGGTGTTACTTGGCGTCGCTGCGAGCTCGGTGAAGATCTCGGCCCTTATTCGTTCAGGCCCTGGCGTGCCGATTGGCCGGCACTGGCGCCGGGGCAGTATGAAGTTTGGGCGCGAGCGGCGAATCGTGCCGGACAGGTTCAGGTGGAAAAGCCCATACCTAACCCTTCTGGTTATCAGCACAACGCATTTCATCGCGTGCCGGTGAGGGTGGTCGCATGATCCGAATTCTTTGGACTCTCACGCTAAGCCTCGCTTTTTCGGGCGTCGTTCGCGCGGAACCCGAGGCGGCGGCGGGCGAAGGCCGAGAGCTTTTCGTCGCCCGCTGCAGCTCATGCCATAGCGTCGACTACATCGAGATGCATGCGCGCTTCGGAACGCGCGCGCTCTGGGAAAGTCAGGTTGCGAAAATGCGCAATGCCTACAAGGCGCCGATGACCGACGAAGACGCGAAAGTCATCGTCAATTATCTTGAGCGGCAGTACGGCCCCGCGCGGGTCGATCGTGGTCAGCGCACCACGCCGAGCAATTCGATGTCGAAGACGAGTGTCGCGCCCGGTTTGATCACGGGCGGTGCGCCGCGCTCACCGTAGGCGAGTTCGGCCGGGCACACCACGCGACTGCGATCGCCCACGCGCATCGCCTGCAACGCTTCGCTCCAGCACGGAAGCACGCCGCGAACGGGCAAGGTGGCCGGAGTGCCGCGGGCCCGCGAACTCTCGAACACCGTGCCGTCTATGAGTCGACCTTCATAGTGAACGCGCACGTGATCGTTCGCGTCGGGTTGTTCGCCGACGCCCGATGACAAGGGTTGCAGCACGAGTCCGCTCGGATGTCGCTTCGAGCCGGGTGCGTTGGCCATGGCAGCGATGAAGGCGAGCCCCGCTTGGCGCTCCCGTTCGACCGTCGCGAGACGACGCGCATCCTGCATCTTGTGGAGGCCGTCGGCCTCCGCTGCGAGATCGACTTTCGGATCACGCTTCAGCACGCCGTCTTCGATGCCCGCTTTGACCCACTTGAGCTCCTCGGAGGTGAGGGCGAACGTGTCGAGCGTGCGCGAGATGAGTTGGCCTAGCGTGTAAAGCGTTCGCGCTTCGGCCGAGGGCGGTTGATCATCGGCGTTCGAAGGTGAGCTCGATAAGGAAGCGGGCGCGTCGGGCGATGAGGCTCGCCGTTCGTTCGTCGCCGATGTTCCGGCGGAAGCCACCGAAACGATCAGCGCAGCCCACACCACGGCGAGCGTCGCGAGATATCGCGACACGCCGCTCCGATCCTCGACAGGCGGACGGCTCAGCATATTTTTTACCCCCGTTGACCGGTGGCCCAAGAGGCTCATCGCCCCGCAGAACCGATCGCGTTCTATCTTCCTCCTCGGGATGAGGGTGTCAACAGGGGCGCTGCCGCGCCGACATGGGGTAAGGTTCCGTTATGACTCAAACGATCCTCATCACCGGCGCCTCCTCCGGGATCGGCGCTGGCCTCGCCCGCGAGTACGCCCGACGGGGTGATCGGCTCGCGCTGATCGCCCGCCGCCTCGAGCTGCTTGAATCCCTAGCCGCCGAACTACGTGCTCTCGGTGCCGAAGTGACGGTGCATCAGGGCGATGTCACCCGAGACGGCGATGTGTCGCGGGTGGTCGAGGAGCTCGCCTCGCGAGGCGTCGGCATCGACGTGGTCTATGCCAACGCAGGCTTCGGCGTCGCAGGAAATGTCCAGAAGTTATCGATCTCCGACTATCAGCGGCAGTTCGATACCAATGTGTTTGGCGTCCTGCGCACGATCAAAGAAACCGTACCGGCGCTACGGGCCCGCCGCGGGCGACTCGTGCTCGTCGGGTCGGTCGCCGGTCATGCCGCCTCGGCTGGGATGTCGGCCTATTCGATGAGCAAGTTCGCCGTGCGCGCCCTGGCGGAAACCCTGCATGGCGACCTCGCCCCGGCAGGCATTCGGGTGACCTTGGTATCGCCGGGTTTCGTCGATTCCGACATCCGGCGGACCAATAATCAGGGTGTGGTGCAGACGGGGGCCAAAGACCCGATCCCCGCTTGGTTGCGGGTGAGTACCGAAAAAGCGGCCCGTGAAATCGTCCGCGGGGTCGATCGGGGCAAGGCCGAAATCGTGGTGACCGGGCACGGCAAGGTGATCGTGTTCATCGCTCGTCACTTCCCTGGGGTGTTGCGCTGGGCGGGTCTTCGGCTCTACAAGGGTCGCCCCGAGCCCTCGAAGGGGGCTACCGCCCCGGGTTCCGGGGGCTGATCTCGTGAGCCCGACCCGCCAGCTCTTCCCCACGCAAATCTACGTCGCCCCTTTGCTGAAGGGCCGAGTCGGGGTGTTCAATCGCCAAATTCTCAAGGAATCCATGCAGTTACGTGAGGATGACCGCGCGGGTCGGCAGTGGTCGCGCACACGTTATCCTGGCGGATTCACCTCTTATGGCTCCCAATGCCAACTTCAGCGCATTTCGCCGACGTTCGCGGCATTAGAGCGATATTTAGCGCCTCATTTGAAGAAATTCACCGCCGATCTCGCCCTAGACCTTCGGGGTCGGACCCTGGTCATGACCGATTGTTGGGTCAACATCATGCCGAAGGGGGTCGTCCACAGCCTTCATCTACACCCGGTGTCCACGATCAGCGGTACCTACTACGTGCAGGTCCCGGCCGGATCGTCGGGTTTGAAGTTCGAAGACCCCAGGCTCGACCGGTTCATGGCCTCGCCACCCCGTAAGGCGACCGCCCCGGTGGCGTTACGGTCCTGGCACACGGTGCCCGCCAAGGCGGGGCAGGTGGTGCTTTTCGAGAGCTGGCTGCGGCACGAGGTGCCGCCCAACCCGGGCGGAGGCGAACGGGTGAGCATTTCATTCAATTTCAACTGGTTTTGATTGGGTTTTTGCCCGAGGACCCCGACGGGTCTTGTGTTGACAGTCCCCCGGCCGCTCCCTAGAATCCGCGGCCTTTCTCGGGTGTCCCGTGGTCGGGGCCCCGAAAAACAACGACTTCTCAGACGCCGGGCCGCCCTCGAGAGGGGGTGGCCCGGGTTGTCTCTGCAAGTCGTCCGCCGCAGCCGGTCGTCGAGCTGTCGGTCGTAGGTCCGGGTTCTCTCGCGTTCGCGCGAGATGTTTTTGCGGGCCTTGCGAGCGATGTCTCCTGTCCGGTCGTTTTTGGTTCTCAAACGATGAAGATCTGGAGACTGCATGGCCACGACAGGTCAGCTGATTCGCGCCCCGCGCCGTACGCCGTCTGAAAAGACGAAAGTTCCGGCCCTTGGCGCTGCGCCTCAGAAGCGCGGTGTGTGCACTCGTGTGTACACCACTACCCCCAAGAAGCCCAACTCGGCCCTCCGCAAGGTTTGCCGTGTGCGCCTCGTCAACGGTTTCGAGGTTACCTCGTACATCGGCGGCGAAGGCCACAACCTGCAAGAGCACTCGGTCGTGCTCATCCGCGGGGGTCGTGTGAAGGACCTTCCGGGCGTCCGTTACCACACGGTTCGCGGAACCCTCGACTGCGCGGGCGTCAACGACCGCAAGCAGAGTCGTTCCAAGTACGGCGCCAAGCGCGCCAAAGCGAAGTAAGGAGAGCGAACGATGTCACGTCGCGCACAAGCTCCGGTCCGTCACATCCTGCCGGATCCCAAGTTCAACAACGACATGTTGGCGAAGTTCATGAACGTCGTCATGAAGAGCGGCAAGAAGTCGGCCGCCGAGCGCATCATTTATGGTGCGATCGATCGTATCTCCGAGAAGACCGGCAAGCAGGGCAACGATGCCATGGATCTGCTCGCCCAGGCTCTCGACAACGTGAAGCCCGTCGTCGAGGTGAAGTCTCGCCGCGTCGGTGGTGCCACGTATCAGGTCCCCGTCGAAGTCCGCGCGCCGCGTCGCCAGACCCTCGCCATGCGTTGGGTCATCGAGGCGGCTCGTGGTCGTAGCGAGAAGTCGATGGCGTTCCGCCTCGCCCACGAGCTCATGGACGCCGCCGAGAACCGCGGCGCTGCTGTGCGCAAGCGCGAGGATACGCACCGTATGGCCGAGGCCAACAAGGCCTTCGCGCACTACCGCTGGTAATCGTCGGACTCGTCCGAAGAAAAGGCATATCCGGTCATGGCCCGCACTACACCCATCGAGCGCTACCGAAACATCGGTATCTCTGCGCACATCGATGCGGGCAAGACCACCACGACCGAGCGCATCCTTTTCTACACGGGCGTCTCTCACAAGATCGGTGAGGTCCACGATGGCGCGGCCATCATGGATTACATGGAGCAAGAGCAAGAGCGTGGCATCACGATCACCTCTGCTGCGACCACTTGCTTCTGGAAGGGGATGAACAAAGATCTCCCCGAGCACCGCATCAACATCATCGACACACCGGGACACGTCGACTTCACCATCGAAGTCGAGCGTTCGCTCCGTGTTCTCGACTCCGCTGTCGCGCTCTTCTGTGCAGTCTCGGGCGTGCAGCCGCAGTCGGAAACGGTGTGGCGTCAGATGAATCGCTATGGCGTACCGCGCATCGCGTTCGTCAACAAAATGGATCGCTCCGGAGCGAACTTCAGTCGCTGCGTCGAGCAGATCCGTACGCGTTTGCGTGGCAACCCCGTGCCCATCCAGTTGCCGATCGGCGCCGAGGACGACTTCGAAGGCGTGATCGACCTCCTGAAGATGAAGGCGATCTACTGGGACGCCGACACGCAGGGCATGAACTTCGAATATCGCGACATCCCTGCCGAGCTGCAGGACGCGGCCGAGGCGGCGCGTACGCAGATGATCGAAGCGGCGGCCGAGGCCAACGAGTCGCTGATGAACAAATACCTCGAGGGCACCGAACTCTCAGAGGATGAAATCAAGGCAGGACTTCGCGAGCGCTCCTGGCGGAACGAAATCGTTCTTTGCATGTGTGGCACTGCGTTCAAGAACAAGGGCGTCCAGGCCCTGCTCGATGCCGTCATCGAATACATGCCTTCGCCCGTGCACGTGCCTGCCGTCAAGGGTCTCGATGACTCTGGCGAGCAGGTGACACGTCCGGCCGCAGACGAGGCGCCGTTCGCGGCGTTGGCATTCAAAATTTTGAACGACCCCTTCGTCGGTAACCTGACGTTCTTCCGTGTGTACTCGGGCGTGCTGAGCTCGGGCGACTCGGTTTACGTCCCGACGAAGAGCAGGAACGAACGTATCGGTCGCTTGTTGCAGATGCACGCGTCCGAGCGCAGCGAAATCAAAGAAGTTCGCGCAGGCGACATCGCTGCGGCGGTGGGCCTCAAAGATGTCATCACGGGTGACACGCTCTGCGACGAAAAGAAAGTCATCACGCTCGAGAAGATGGTGTTTCCGAACCCCGTCATCTCTGTCGCCGTCGAGCCGAAAACCAAAGCCGACCAAGAAAAGATGGGCCTTGCGCTGCAGCGGCTCGCGAAGGAAGACCCTTCGTTCCGCGTGCACACCGACCAGGAATCCGGTCAGACCATCATCTCCGGCATGGGTGAGCTACACCTCGAAATCATCGTCGATCGCATGAAGCGCGAGTTCAAGGTCGATGCGAACGTCGGCAAGCCGCAGGTCGCCTACCGCGAAACGATTCGTGGCACGGTCGAGTCCGAAGGCAAGTTCGTTCGTCAGTCGGGTGGCCGCGGCCAATACGGGCACGTGTGGCTCAAGCTCGAGCCCAACGACGCCGGCAAGGGTTACGAATTCATCAACGGCATCGTTGGTGGCTCGGTACCGCGCGAATTCATTCCGGCGATCGACAAAGGCGTCAAAGAAGCGGTCGACACCGGCGTGCTCGCGGGTTATCCCGTGGTCGATGTCAAAGTCACCGCGTTCGATGGCTCGTATCACGATGTCGATTCAAACGAGATGGCGTTCAAGATCGCCGGCTCGCTCGGGTTCAAGGAAGGCTTTCGCAATGCGAAGCCCGTCATCCTCGAGCCCATCATGAAAGTCGAAGTTGTCACGCCCGAAGATTATTCGGGCGACGTGATCGGCGATCTCAATCGTCGACGCGGCCAGATTACCGGCATGGAAGACTCGCCCTCGGGCAAGTCGATCCTTGCAGAGGTTCCGCTCTCCGAGATGTTCGGGTACGCCACGTCGGTGCGTTCTATGAGTCAGGGTCGTGCGACCTTCACCATGGAATTCGAGAAGTACATGGAAGTGCCGCCGAACATCGCCGAGTCCATCATCAACCGTTAAATGTTTTTTAGCTTCTGAGGAGATACAGACGTGTCCAAGGAAAAATTCGAACGCAGCAAGCCGCACGTGAACGTTGGGACGATTGGTCACGTTGACCATGGCAAGACGACATTGACTGCGGCGTTGACGAAGGTGATGGCCGAGACGCACGGTGGTGAGTTCAAGGCTTACGACCAGATCGACAAGGCGCCTGAAGAGAAGGCGCGTGGCATCACGATTTCGACGGCGCACGTCGAGTACCAGTCGAAGGAGCGCCACTACGCGCACGTCGACTGCCCGGGGCACGCGGACTACGTGAAGAACATGATCACGGGCGCGGCGCAGATGGACGGCGCGATTCTCGTGGTGTCGGCTGCTGACGGTCCGATGCCGCAGACGCGCGAGCACATCCTGCTCGCTCGCCAGGTCGGTGTGCCGTACATCGTCGTGTTCATGAACAAGGCGGATATGGTTGACGACAAGGAGCTGCTCGAGCTCGTTGAGATGGAAGTGCGTGAACTTCTGAGCACGTACAAGTTCCCTGGCGATGCGACCCCGATCATCGTGGGTTCGGCGCTGAAGGCGCTCGAGGGCGACACGAGCCCGATCGGCGTGCCTGCGGTGATCAAGCTCGTCGAGGAGATGGACAAGTACATCCCGGTGCCGAAGCGCGACGTGGACAAGCCGTTCCTGATGCCGGTCGAGGACGTGTTCTCGATCTCTGGCCGTGGCACGGTGGTGACTGGTCGTATTGAGCGCGGCATCGTGAAGGTGAACGAAGAAGTCGAGATCATCGGTCTGAAGGACACGGTGAAGACGACGTGCACGGGCGTTGAGATGTTCCGCAAGCTGCTCGATGAGGGTCAGGCGGGCGACAACGTGGGCGTGCTGCTGCGTGGCACGAAGCGTGAGGACGTCGAGCGTGGTCAGGTTCTGGCCAAGCCCGGCAGCATCCTGCCGCACACGAAGTTCGAGTGTGAGGTGTACGTGCTGACGAAGGAAGAAGGCGGTCGTCACACGCCGTTCTTCAAGGGTTATCGCCCGCAGTTTTACTTCCGCACGACGGACGTGACCGGCACGATCGAGTTGCCGGGCAACACCGAGATGGTGATGCCTGGAGACAACATCAAGATGACGGTCGAGTTGATCGCGCCGATCGCGATGGAAGACGGCCTGCGCTTTGCGATCCGCGAAGGCGGCCGCACCGTCGGTGCAGGCGTCGTCGCCAAGATCCTGAAATAAGAAGGCAACACTTATATGGCCAACCAGAACATCCGCATCAGGCTGAAGGCGTTCGACCATCGCCTGATCGACACATCCGCGCGCGAAATCGTCGAAACGGCGAAGCGCACCGGAGCCACGGTCCGTGGCCCCGTTCCGCTGCCGACCAAGATGGAGCGCTACACGCTTCTGGTCAGCCCGCACGGCGACAAGGACGCCCGCGACCAGTTCGAGTTGCGGACGCACAAGCGTCTGATGGACATCCTGAACCCGACCGACAAGACCGTCGACGCTCTGATGCGTCTCGAGCTTCCGGCCGGCGTGGACGTCCAGATCAAGCTCAACTGATCGGAGCTGACTACTAGGCAATTTGGGTGCAGGCGACCCGTGATTCACGGGCGCTTGCAAACCCCAGACCCCCCGATTACACTGCGCGCCCTTTTGACCCCGGACCTTTTGCCGGGGCGGGCCGCCGGAAATCGGCGGGCATCGGGCGAGGTTGGCGGTAGGCCGCCAAGACCACTCGAGACACTCCGCGGCGCACCGCTGCGGTGCCTCCAGTCGTCTCCCTCACCCGAACGGTTCGAAAACAGGTTTGTTGCGCCTGCCAATCGCAGTAGGCGCAGGAGATAGGTACATGGCAATCGGTCTTGTCGGCCGCAAGTGCGGCATGACCCGTGTGTTCACGGATGCGGGGGAGTCCATCCCCGTGACCGTCATTGAGGTTCTTCCGAACCGAGTGACCCAGGTCAAATCCCTCGAAAAGGACGGCTATCGCGCCGTTCAAGTGACTTACGGCAGCCGCCGTCCCCAGCTCGTCGGCAAAGCCGCGGCGGGGCATTACGCCAAGGCCGGCACCGCGCCGGGCAAAGCGCTGCTTGAGTTCCGTCTCGTCGACAAAGAAGGCGAAGGTCTCGCCGTGGGCGCCGAAATCAAGGCGGACCACTTCCAGGCCGGCCAGATCGTCGACGTGACCGGCACGACCATCGGTAAAGGCTTCGCCGGCACCATGAAGCGTCACAACTTCGGTGGCCACAACGCCTCGCACGGTGTCTCCGTATCGCACCGTACGCCCGGATCCATCGGCCAGCGTCAGACGCCGGGCCGCGTGTTCCAGGGTAAGCGCATGTCGGGTCACATGGGTGTGGCTCGCCGTACCACCGAGAACCTCAAGGTTGTCGAGGTCGATGCCGAGCGCAACCTGCTCTTGATCCGCGGCGCTGTGCCGGGTTCCGAGGGTGGTCAGGTGGTCGTGCGTCCTTCACTCAAGGCCGCTCGCCTCGCCAAGCGCAAGCGAATCGTTCCGACCAAGGGCGCGGGTGCTGCTAAAGCGCCTGCCAAGAAGTGATCGGGAGCGCACACGCCATGAAGATCAAGATCGCTGGCGGCTCCAATGAGCTGCAACTGTCGGATGCCACGTTCGGCACCGAGTACAACGAATCGCTGGTGCACCAGGTTGTCACCGCGTACCGCAACGCCGGTCGTTCGGGCACCAAAGCCCAGCTGACCAAGGCCGAGGTTCGCGGCGGCGGCAAGAAGCCCTGGAGCCAGAAGGGTTCGGGTCAGGCTCGCGCCGGCTCGACCCGCAGCCCCATTTGGGTGGGCGGTGGTCGCGCGTTCGCCGCGAAGCCGCGCAGCTTCGAGCAGAAGGTCAACCGCAAGATGTATCGCG
>CAZRFN010000028.1:0-27920 GCA_964599335.1 uncultured Acidibacter sp.
AACCAACGACACGCGGATTTTCAATCCGCTGCTCTACCAACTGAGCTATCCGGCCACGATTACAAGCGTAACCCCGAATGGGGAGGCGCATTGGACCAGAGCCCTAGTCGTCCGTCAAGCACGGAACATCGCAACCCGTTGATCTCAAAGGGTTTGCGATTCGGGCTATGGAGAGGCGACGTAACCCTCGGGCTTGGAAGCGCCTTCGCTGAACAGGAATTTTTCCATCTCGGCTTCGAGGAACTTTCGGGCCTTGGGTTCGATGGGCACGAGCCGGTATTCGTTGATCAGCATGGTCTGATGGGCGACCCAACGCTGCCACCCTTCTTTAGACACGCTCTTCCAAATGCGTGCACCGAGTTCGCCCGGATAGACGGGCCGCTCGAGGCCTGGCGCTTCTTTTTTGAGTACGACGCACTGAACCATGCGCACGGCGGGAGTATCGGTCATGTCAGAGGTGTCCTGCAGTGAGGCCGTCGAGTAATTCCTTGACCGGTGCGGGCAAGCCCACGCGCGCCGCACCTTCAGGGTGACGCGCGTTATACCAGAGCGACTGTTGTGACTCCATCACGACGGTCGGTTTGCAGCCCCTGACTCGCACCGGAAAAATTTCGAGATCGAAGTGCGTGAACGCGTGTTTGACGGATCCGAGAAACTCGAACGATTGATCTGGCTGCAATCGAAAATGATTTCGCGCATAGGCGAGACATGCCGACTCGCTCTTGAACTCGGGTGGACACCAGAGCCCACCCCAGATTCCACGTTCGGGTCGACGTTCGAGAAATACTGCGCCGTCCGAATTTTCGGCGAGCAGCATCCAACATTGTTCGCTACGACGAAGCGCTCGCGGCTTACGCGCTTTCGGCGCGGGAATTTCGTGCTGTCGGCCGCTCTGCCTTGCGATGCACCCCGCCGCGAGCGGACACAATGCGCACGCCGGACGACGACGAGTGCATAGGGTGGCACCGAGATCCATGATGGCTTGCGTGTAGATCGCGGCGCCTTGCAAGGGGGTGCACGCTTCGGCCAACTGCCATAACTGTTGTTCCACGCGTCGCTCTGCAGGGCTGCCATCGATTCCGAAGACGCGCGCGAGCACGCGCTTCACATTACCATCGAGAATGGCGTGCCTTTCATCGAGCGACAACGAAAGAATAGCCCCTGCCGTCGAACGACCGATACCGGGCAAACTCGTCACGGCCTCGAACTCGGTCGGAAACCGACCGCCGAAGTCATCACGAATGCGCTTCGCGGCGGAGTGAAGGTTGCGGGCGCGCGCGTAGTAACCGAGACCCGTCCAGAGATGCAGCACCTCGTCGATCGGAGCATCGGCGAGCGCCGTCACATCCGGAAAGCGCTGCATGAAACGCTCGAAGTAAGGAATCACCGTCGAGACCTGAGTCTGCTGCAGCATGATTTCCGAGATCCAGACTCGATAGGGTGTGCGATCTTTTTGCCAGGGAAGATCATGTCGACCGCTCTTCGCATGCCATGCGATGAGTGCGGGGCCGATCTCGGCAGGCTGCGGCGTATCGTCGAGGTGAGGCATCGATCACATTGTAGATGTCCGACCTGAGGTCAGACCATCGAGACGACGGCGGTGGAGTCAAGGCCGAGGAGCAATCGCGGTGACCCTGCGTGCTAGGCTAACCGCGCTTTTTCAGGGGGTTCACGACAATGGAAGAGATCACTCTCGCCCATGGGATATTCAAATATCTCCACATTCTGCTTTTCGTTTATTGGCTCGGCGGCGATGCCGGAGTGTTCTACTCGAGCAAGTTCGTCACCAACACGAACCTCTCCCGCGAGGCTCGCCTGACGGCATTCAAGATTTTCATCAATCTCGACATGCTGCCACGTTACTGCCTCGCCCTCATGCTCACCGTGGGCGGCATCCTCGCCGAGTTCATCGGCTATGAGCACCCGCTTTGGCAGACCGTCGCCATCGTCGCGCTCGGCCCGATCTGGGTTTGGGTGGTGCACACCATCCACGTGAAAGAAGGCACCGATTTCGGCAAGTCCCTCGCGTTGTGGGACAAGCGTTTCCGTGTCTTCATGATCGTCGCACTCGTGTCGTCGGTCGCGTATCACTGGGTCACGGGACCGCTGCAGCCCTACCCCTGGCTTGCGGCCAAGCTGCTCATCTTCGCGTTTCTCATTTTCTGCGGCTTCATGATCCGCTTGAAGATTCCTCCGTTCATCGAAGGCTTCAAAGTGATGGCCTCGACGGGCCCGACTCCTGAGAGCAATCAAAAAATGATCGACGGCATGGGGGCCTGCCGCCCGTATGTACTGATCATCTGGGCAGGTGTCGCCCTCTCGGCGCTGATCGGAGTGCTGAAGCCCGGCGGCTGATTGCCGCCCGGCAATCATCACTTCAGGGGATGAGTAAGGTCGAGCCCGTGGTTTTGCGGGCTTCGAGATCACGGTGCGCCCGAGCTGCATCGGCGAGCGGATAGCGCTGGCCGATGTGCAGGCGCACCTTCTTCGATGAAATCATCGAGAACAGTGCCTTCGCCGCAGCATCGAGATCTTCTCGCTTGGCGATGTAAGCGAAGAGCGACGGGCGAGTCAAAAAGAGCGATCCGCGCTTCGACAACTCAAGCGGCGAGATCGCAGGTGGCGGCCCCGAGGCGTTGCCGTAACTCACCATCATGCCGAGCGGCGCGAGACAATCGAGTGACTCGATGAACGTATCTTTGCCTACCGAGTCGTAGACCACTTTTACGCCTGCACCTTTGGTGATTTTTTTGACGGACTCGACGAGCGGGTCTTGCCCCATGACGAGCACGTGCTTGCAACCGTTCTTCTTGGCGAGCGCAGCTTTCGCATGGCTGCCTACCACACCGATGACGCGCGCGCCGATGGCCTTGGCCCACTGGCAGAGCAGCAGCCCCACGCCACCGACAGCCGCGTGTACCAGGATGAAATCGCCACGCTGCACACGATAGGTTCGTCGTAGCAGGTACTCGGCCGTGAGCCCCTTGAGCATGATGGCCGCGGCTTGTTCGTCGCTGATGGCGCGGGGTAACTTGACGAGCCGCGCAGCGGAAATATTCCGCAGCTCGCTATAGCTACCGGTCACCGTGTGCACATAGGCCACTCGATCACCGATACGAAAATTTTTGACCTTGCGGCCGATCGCCGTGACGACACCCGCAGCCTCTCTCCCGAGCCCTGCCGGCATAGGCATGGGGTAAAGCCCGGTACGATCGTAAACGTCGATGTAGTTGAGTCCGATGGCGGTGTGACGAACCTGAACCTCGCCTTCAACAGGCGCTGGTACGTCGACGTCTTCGAAGCGCATCTCCTCCGGCCCGCCGGCCCGATGGATACGGATGGCCTTCGCCACTTAGAGCGCGGACTCGTCCGTTTCGCCGGTGCGGATGCGGATGACGCGATCGATGTCGGTGATGAAGATTTTGCCGTCACCGACTTTGCCGGTCTTCGCGGCTTTGACGATGGCATCGGTCACTTGATCGACGAGATCACCGCGAACGGCAACTTCGATGCGAGTCTTGGGAACGAAGTCGACGACGTATTCGGCGCCACGATAAAGCTCGGTGTGACCGCGCTGGCGACCGAAACCCTTGACCTCGGTGACGGTCATGCCCGACACGCCGATTTCGGACAGCGCCGCGCGCACGTCGTCGAGCTTGAAGGGCTTGATGATGGCTGTGACGAGTTTCATGTCTGCTACTCCCTATGCGACTTATGCGAGGCACCGACCGTCGGCGGGAGGAGTATTGCACCTTCCATGCCACGTCGGCGAGGCCCCGAATGACCGGAATTTTCAGGCTCATGACGGCTTTCGAGCGCCTGGTGCGCACCATTATGGCGCACTTCGGTCGGGGGCGCGCCCGTGAGTGGTGCGCTCAGCGGTTCGGCCCTATCCTTGCCGCCCATGACGGAGCGAGTCGTAGTAATCGGAGCGGGTCAGGCCGCTATTCAATGTATCGAGACCCTGCGTAAAAAAGGGTTCGGCGGCAGCATCGACCTCGTCGGCGAGGAGCTCCACCTGCCTTACCAGCGCCCTCCACTCTCCAAGAAGTATCTCGCTGGCGAGCTCGGAGCCGATCGACTGACGCTTCGGCACCCAAATTATTTTGATGAGCAGCGCATCACCCGCCATCTGGGGCGCCTCGCGGTATCGGTCGATCGCTCGGCCTCGAAGATCACCCTCGACGACGGACAAACCTTGGGCTACGACGCGTTGGTCCTCGCGACGGGCAGCCTGCCGCGAAAGTTGAGCCTGCCGGGCAGCGATCTCGCCGGTGTGCACTATCTCAAGGACATCGCAGATGCCGATCGTCTGCGTAGCGAGATTCACCCGGGTCGCCGTGCGGTGATCATCGGTGGTGGGTATATCGGTCTCGAGACGGCTGCGACGTTGAGACACCTCGGCATGGAAGTGACCGTGCTCGAGATGGCCGATCGTGTGATGAACCGTGTGGTCGCTGAACCCGTCTCGCGCTACTTCGAGGCGGAGCACGCCGGTCATGGCACTCAACTTTTGCTGCGCTGCAGCGTGACCGCCCTTCATGGTGATGCCTCGGGCCGAGTAAGTGCCGTGGACACGGCAGCGGGACGTATCGAGACGACGCTCGTGATCGTGGGTATCGGCGTGATCGCCAACGACACGCTAGCGCGCGCCGCCGGTCTCGCCTGCGAGAACGGGGTTGTCGTTGACGAGTATTGCCGGACCTCCGACCCCGCGATTTACGCGATCGGCGACTGCAGCAATCATCCTTCATTGCGTTACGGTCGCCGGGTTCGTCTGGAATCTGTCGATAACGCCTTCGAACAAGGCACGACCGCTGCGCTCAACATCTTAGGTCAAACGCAACCGCACGATCGCGTGCCCTGGTTCTGGTCCGACCAATATCATCACAAGCTGCTGATCATCGGATTGTCTCAAGGGCATGATCGGGTCGTGCTGCGCGGTAACCCCAAAGACCATGCGTTCTCGTGCTGCTATTTGAAGAGCGATGGTGAACTGTTGGCTATCGACACGGTAAATCAGGCCAAAGATCAGATGGCCGCCCGCAAGCTGATCGCAGCCAGAGCAAAGCTCGATGCCGATAAAGCAGCCGACATCTCTATTCCTCTCAAAGATTGCGTACTGTGAGGTCGTCGCTCATGACCCGTATCCTCAAGTTATTCATGGTTGCTACGTTCGCTTTTTCGATGGCGACGAGCGCCGGGAGCAAGGAGCCCCAAAAAATGATTTCGATCGCGATTCATGGTGGCGCCGGCGTGATCTCGCGCGATCAACTCGGACCCGATGATGGAGCCGCTTACCGAACAGGTCTCGCCGAGGCGCTCGACGCCGGTTACGCCGTGCTCGAAGCCGGAGGAAGCAGTCTCGATGCCGTGACGACTGCGGTTCGACTGCTCGAGGACAATCCTCTCTTCAACGCAGGCAAAGGCGCAGTCCTCGCGCACGATGGCTATGCCGAACTCGACGCCTCGATCATGAACGGACGCGATTTGGCCGCCGGTGCCGTCACGGGCTTGCGTCATGTCAAAAATCCCATCGATCTCGCCCGTCGGGTGATGGAGCAGTCACCTCACGTGTTTCTGTCGGGTACAGGCGCTGAAGAATTCGCCCTCACTCAAGGCCTCACCTTGGTGCCGAACGAATACTTCATCACCCCCACACGCAAGCGTCAGCTGCAACGTGTGCTGCAGGGGCAAACTCAACCCAAGAACGAACTGTCGGGGCTCGGCACCGTAGGCGCCGTCGCCGTAGACCAGAACGGTAATGTCGCAGCGGCCACATCGACGGGCGGCATGACCAACAAGCGCTGGGGTCGCATCGGCGACGCGCCTGTCATCGGAGCGGGCACCTATGCCAACAACGCGAGCTGTGCCGTGTCGTCGACGGGT
The DNA here is from genome assembly GCA_964599335.1 of uncultured Acidibacter sp. GTDB lineage: Bacteria > Pseudomonadota > Gammaproteobacteria > Steroidobacterales > Steroidobacteraceae > UBA964. The sequence continues at coordinate 5,890 of CAZRFN010000028.1, forward strand.
CACGGCGAGTATTTCATTCGATCGGTCGTCGCCTATGACATCTGTGCGCTCGTCGAATATCGCGGCTGGTCTCTCGAGCGCGCCGCCAAGACCGTCGTCCACGAAAAACTCGTGCAACGAGGTGGTGAAGGCGGTGTCATCGCCGTCGATCCGAAAGGCAAGGTCGTAATGGAGTTCAACAGCCCCGGAATGTTCCGTGGCATGCGCGACTCGTCGGGCCAGCGCCAGATCGCTATTTACGAAAAATAGTCGGCGATAAATACGTCGAAATCTTTTTGCGGGGCGCTGGCCATCGCCTCGGCCACCTCGAGTGACTCGGCCGCTTGATCGCCGAACTCCCGCAGTCGCGCCTCGTTCGGCTCGTGCAAATCGAGAAAATAATCTTTGTGCGTGGCCGATGTACGTAGCGCGAGATCGAAGAACGATTCGCCCGTCTCACCGATTTCTTTGATGAGTCTTGCCGAAGGCGTGAGCGCCACATCATCGAGCTTGGCGGCCTGCACGGCGAGCGCCGCGGCATAAGGCTTCTGCGGATCTCCCTCATCGAGCAACTCGCAGATGCCCTGCATCTGATCGATGATCTCGCGGGCCCACTGCAGCATCGGCACGTTCCGCCCATCTCGACTCAACATGAGATCGGGTTCACGCCCTCGTCGAGCGACGGTGACGTGATTACCGTCGAGAATGGCCTGCTCGTTCGCATCGATGAGCGGGCTCTCGCGCATCAGACACAAGGCGAGAAACGCCTCGAGAAATCTCAGCTTGTTTTGGTTGACGCCAACCGGATCGAACGCGCTCACATCGAGCGCACGTACTTCGACGTATTCGACTCCGCGTCGCATCAAGGCCTTTGTGGGGCGCTCTCCCGATCTGGCGACGCGTTTCGGGCGAATGAAAGCGTAGTACTCATTTTCGATCTGCAGCAAGTTGGCATTGAGCTGACGATAGACGCCGTCGACCTTCACACCGAGTCGCTCGTATTCCGGGTGAGGCGTGCTAATTGCTCGAGTGAGATCGCGGACGTATTCGTCGAGACTATTGACCGATACTTCGAGACTCGATTGGCTGCGGTTACGGTATCCGAGATCGCTCATGCGCAACGACGTCGAATGCGGCTCCCAGGCCGTACCACGCCCGAACTCGGGCAAGGTCTCGCCACGAGCACGCAGGAACGATTTACACACCATCGGCGACACACCGAAGAGATAGAGGACGATCCAGCCGTATCGGCGGTAGTTGCGCAGCAGGTCGAAGTAGCTCTCCGAAATGAACGACTGCCCGGAGGTGCGCGACTCGCGGATCGCGGCCCACACGGGCCACAAACGCTCGGGAAACGAATAATTGAAATGCACGCCTGAGATGGCCTGCATCACTCGTCCGTAACGCAGCCCGAGACCCTCGCGGTAAATCGTCTTCATTCGGCCGACGTTAGACGGACCGAATTGCGCGATAGGAATGCTGGCGTCACCGTCGATGACGCAGGGCATGCTCGTAGCCCAAAGTAATTCGTCGCCGAGGTGTCGGTAGACGAACTGATGTAGATCACAAAGATATTGCAGCAACTCCCAGTTCGTCGTGAACGTCGGCGTGACGAGCTCAATCAACGCTTCGGAGTAGTCGGTGGTGATGTGGTCGTTGGTGAGTGCCGAGCCGAGCGCCATCGGGTGCGGTGTCGTGGCGATTCGTCCCGCCGGCGTGACACGCAAAGATTCTTTTTCGACGCCGCGGCGGCCGGCCTGCAAAGCGCCACGCTCACCGCTATTGATGACGGCGGCAAGGCGTTTTTCGAACGCACGGTCGATGCGGCTCGCGGGCATCGCTACCAGGGAATTCGACCCGTGATGACGTCACGGGCCATGGTGAAATCGCCGCGCAAGCTGAAGAGCGGATATTTGAACGTCGCCGGAGTGTTCTTTTCGAAGAAATAGTGTCCCACCCAGGCAAAAGCGTAGCCGGTTACGAAGCCGCTCAAGATCAACCAGCCATTGCCCGTGATCAGGGCGAGCGGCAGTTGCAACAGCCCCAGGCTCGTTCCCACGACGTGAAGACGTCGCGACGTACGATCTGCATGCTCACCCAGATAAAACGGGTAGAACTCCTGGAAGGTCTTGAACGTCATCACGCCTCTTGAACTGATGGGGTCGCACCCTGCGCCCCGGTTGTCGTTCGACTCTCGTTCGGGCATCTTGCCGTGCCAACCTTTAAAGTTGCAACCGTAACGAACTCAAGCAGGGAGACTTTGCTGCATGACTTCTCGAAGACCCCGAAATCTGGCGCTGCTCGCGGGCCTCTCGCTCGTGCTCGCAGCCTGCTCTTCCGCAGGCCCCGTCAAGAGCGCCAAAGACTCCAAAGCACCCATCTCTGATTCCAAGACCGTTGCGGCCAGTACGGGCTCGCCCTACCCCTCGACCTATAAGCCTGCGACCTCGACGCCGACACTCATCCGCGGCGCGACCGTCCTCATCGGTAATGGCCAGCGTTTGGAAAATGCCGACGTACTGCTCCGCGATGGCTTGATCGCGGCGGTCGGAAAACAACTTGATGCGCCCGCAGATGCGCGCATCGTCGATGGCCAAGGCAAATGGGTCACGCCCGGCCTCATCGACGTGCATTCGCATCTCGGCGTGTATCCCTCGCCGGGCGTCGATGCGCACTCGGACGGCAACGAGGCGACGGCCCCGTCGACCGCACAAGTTTGGTCAGAGCATTCGATATGGCCGCAAGATCCGGGCTTCGAAGCGGCGCTCGAAGGCGGCATCACGACCCTGCACGTGCTGCCGGGTTCAGCGAATCTTTTCGGCGGTCGCTCGGTCACCGTCAAAAATATCCACGCCGTGACGTATCAGTCGATGAAGTTTCCCGATGCGCCGCATGGTCTCAAGATGGCTTGCGGCGAAAATCCGAAGCGTGTGTACGGCAATCGTCGCCAAATGCCCTCGACTCGCATGGGCAACGTCGCAGGCTGGCGCGCGCAGTGGATCGAGGCGCAAGAATATGCGCGCGACTGGAAGCAGTACGAAACGCGCAAGGCTGCGGGTGCCAAAGATTTGCGCCCACCCAAGCGCGATCTGCGTCTCGAAACCTTAGCGAGCGTGCTGCGCGGCGAAATTCTCGTTCAGCACCACTGCTATCGCGCCGACGAAATGGCCATCGTGGTCGATATGGCGCGCGAGTTCGGTTATCGCGTAAGCGCCTTCCATCACGCGACGGAGGCTTACAAAATTTCCAATCTTCTCGCCGAGAACAATATTTGCGCAGCGGTCTGGGCCGACTGGTGGGGCTTCAAGATGGAGTCCTACGATGCGATTCCCGAGAACATGATCCTCGTCGACGCTGCGCCGGGCGGATGTGCCGTCGTGCACTCCGACTCGGCGGAAGGCATCCAGCGCCTCAATCAAGAAGCGGCCAAAGGCATGGCTCGTGCGCGTCGCATGGGCCTCGACATCACACCAGAGCACGCGATCACTTGGCTCACTCAAAATGCAGCGCGAGCCATCGGTCTCGAATCGAAGATCGGCACACTCGAAGCCGGGAAGATGGGTGACGTCGTCGTCTGGAACGGTAATCCGTTCAGCGTTTACGCACTCACCGAGAAGATCTATGTCGACGGTGCTCTGCGCTTCGATCGTTCAACGCCGCGTGCCGAACCGGAATCCGACTTCTTGCTTGGCCAGCCTGCCTACGAGGGGGTGATCCGATGAATATCTTGAACCGCACTTTGGCCGGCCTCTTCATTGCAGGCACACTCCAGCACGCGGCATTCGCCGACGATGCAGCCGCTGTGTCGGGCGGCAGCACGCTGCTCGTCCGCAACGCCACGGTTTACACCATGACGCGCGACGCCACAGCGCCGCTCAAAGATACCGATGTATTCGTGCAGGACGGTCGCATCGCCGCCATCGGTCAAAATCTGACTGCTCCAACGGGCACGACGGTGGTCGATGCAAAAGGTCGTGCCCTCACGCCCGGTGTGTTCGGGGGTCTCGGACATATTGGTCTCGAGGAAATCGGCATCGAGCAAACGACCGGTGACTACGCGCAGCGACTCGGTCAAATGCGGCCCGAGTTCGATGTGACGCTGGCGTACAACCCCGAATCCATGACGGTCGGCGTCAACCTCGCCAATGGCATCACCTTTACTCTGTTGACGCCCGCGTCGGCGTCGGGTGGCAGCCTCGTTGCCGGGCTCGGCGCTCCAGCAGGCCTCGACGGTTCGGCGCCGCTACCCGCGCGCATCATGTTCGTCGATCTGGGTGGTGATGCGAACGACCTCTCGGGCGGTTCGCGTGCCGCTCAGTTCATGTTGCTGCGACAAGCGATCGTCGAAGCGCGCGCGCCCAATCTCGTAATGGTGCACGACGAGCGTCTGCTGTCGCCCTCGGGACGCCAAGTGCTGCTCGAGTTCCTCAAAGGCAATGGTGTATTCGTGTTCGATGTCGATCGCGCGGTCGATATCCGCAATACGATCAAGTTCGCACGCGAAGAGAAGTTGAATGCTGTGATTCGCGGGGGAGCGGAAGCTTGGAGAGTCGCCGATGAACTCGCCGCGGCGCGCATCCCGGTCATCGTCGATCCGCTTCACAACCTTCCCGACTCATTCGATGAAGTGGGTTCGACGTTGCAAAATGCCGCCAAACTTCGGGCAGCGGGGGTGACGGTCGCCATCTCTATCGGGGACACCGACGTCGATGACGCCGGCAAAACACGTCAGGCGGCTGGCAACGCGGTGGCCCATGGCATGCCGTGGATGGACGCACTCGCGGCGATCACCCGCACTCCGGCCGAAATCTTTGGCGCTGCCGATCGTTTCGGCAGTATCGAACGCGGTAGACCTGCCGATCTCGTGTTGTGGTCGGGCGATCCGCTCGAGGTGTCGAGCCTTGCCGATCTCGTGGTGGCTGGCGGGAAAACACAAAAGCTCGAGTCACGTCACACGGCGCTGCGCGACCGTCACTACGAACGCGTGAAGTCAGGCGCGGCGCGCTAAGGAGAGATCAGGATGCTAGTCGGATCGAACGTTCGTCGGGTCGCCCTCATCGGCGGCGCTCGTATCCCTTTTGCGCGCGCCCACGGTGCCTACGCGCACGTCGGCAATCAGCAAATGCTGACGGCCGCGATGCAAGGCGTCGTGTCGCGATTCAAACTCGACGGCAAACGACTCGGAGAAGTTGCCGCGGGCGCCGTGATCAAGCACTCACGAGATTTCAACCTCGCGCGTGAGAGCGTGCTCGGCACGACACTCGATCCGCATACGCCGGCCTACGACCTGCAACGCGCCTGCGGCACCAGTCTCGAGGCGGCCATTAACGTTGCCAACAAGATCGCCTTGGGGCAAATCGACTCGGGCCTTGCGGGGGGTGTCGATACGGTGAGCGATCCGCCCATCGTCTATCCGCGCAGCTATCAGCAAATCTTGATGCGCGCGTTCCGTGCGAAAAGCTTCGGTGGTCGACTCGCGCCGTTCTTGTCGTTGAGACCGCATCATTTCAAACCCATCATTCCTGGCTCGAGCGAGCCTCGTACCGGGCTTTCCATGGGCGAGAGCTGCGAACTCATGGCGAAGCGCTGGGGTATCAGTCGAGCGGCACAGGATGAACTCGCCTACGAGAGCCATCGACGTGCCGCCGCGGCGTGGCAGGCGGGCTTCTTCGACGATCTCGTCGTGCCATTCGAGGGTTTGTCACGCGATGACAACGTACGCGCCGACTCGTCCAAAGAAAAACTCGCGAAGCTCAGGTCGAGCTTCGATCGTACGAGCGCGGGAACCTTGACCGCCGGCAATAGCACGCCACTCACCGACGGAGCCTCCGCAGTGCTGCTCGCGAGCGAAGATTGGGCGCGTGCGCAGGGGCTTCCCGTGCAAGCTTGGCTGACGTTTGGCAAAGCGGCAGCCGTCGACTTCGTCGAGGGAGACGAGGGTCTGCTGATGGCGCCGGCTTATGCCGTGCCCGCCATGCTCGACGATGCCAGGCTCACGCTGCAGGACTTCGACTTCTATGAAATCCATGAGGCCTTCGCCGCGCAGGTGCTTTGCACACTTGCCGCATGGGAATCGGATGACTTCTGCCGCAACAAGCTCAAGCGCAGCGCTGCGCTTGGCAGCATCGATCGCGCGAAGCTGAACGTGAACGGTAGCAGTGTGGCGATCGGGCATCCGTTCGCAGCGACGGGGGCACGCATTCTCGCCACGCTCGCCAAACTGCTGGCCAGCACTCCGACCGCTCGTCGCGGCCTCATCTCCGTGTGCACGGCGGGCGGCATGGGCGTCACGGCCATCGTCGAGCGCGCGTGACGGATCTGCGTCACGAACCGACGGGTTGGCGTCTCTAATCTTTGAAGCGGGGTGTCGGCGCGGTCAGCGCGTACCTGAGCTGCCGAAGCCGCCCGCGCCACGCGAGGTCGCGGTGAAATCTTCGACGACCTCGAGCTCGACCTGCACGACGGGCACGACGACGAGCTGCGCGATGCGCTCGCCGGGCTGAACTGTGTAGGTCGTGCTGCCACGGTTCCAGCACGACACCATCAATTGTCCTTGGTAGTCGGAGTCGATGAGGCCGACGAGATTGCCGAGCACGATGCCGTGCTTGTGACCCAAGCCCGAGCGCGGAAGGATCACGGCAGCCAATGCCGGATCAGCCACCCAGATCGCAAGACCCGTGGGCAATAACTCGGCCTTACCGGGCGCGAGCTCGAGCGGCGCATCGAGACAGGCACGCAAATCGAGACCGGCGGAGCCCTCGGTGGCATAAGCCGGCAAGGGAAACTCTTTGCCGATGCGCGGATCGAGGATGCGGACCTTCAGGGCTCGCCGACTCATGTGAAGACTCCCGATGCTCTCTATGAACGTCGCCGCATTATCCGCGAACGCCTTCTCGATTTGCGCGCATTAAATCGACTTTCATCTCTCGCTCGCATCCACCCTGCTCTTTGAGGCTTGCACCTCCTTAGATTCCCAATCGATGTTGCAGGAGGTCTCGATGCCTACACGTTCTCTTCCCTTGAGTGATTGGCCCAAGAACGAGCGCCCGCGCGAAAAATTACTCGAGTGCGGCGCCTCGACGCTCACCGACGCCGAGTTGATCGCCTTGTTGTTCGGCACGGGCATTCGCGGTGCCAACGCCCTCGAGCTCGCTCGCACCCTTTTGCGTGAGCACGGCAGCTTGCGCAACCTGCTGTCGGCCTCCACCGACAAAGCCCTGAGCTCCCGCGGTCTCGGGCCGGCCCGGGTCGCGTCCTTACGGGCCGCCCTCGAACTCGCCCGTCGACACTACCTATCGGCCTTGCGCGCAGGCGTGGCGCTCGCCTCGCCCTCCGATACCACCCGATTCCTCGGTGCCCAGTTACGGGACCGCCCCTACGAGGTGTTCTGTTGCCTCTATCTCGACACCCGGCACCGTCTCATCGCCTTCGAAGAGATGTTCCGGGGCACCCTCGACGGGGCGAGCGTGCACCCCCGCGAGGTGCTTCGGCAGGCGCTCGCCCATAACGCCGCAGCGGTCATCCTGGCCCACAATCACCCCTCCGGCGTGGCCGAGCCCAGTCGGGCAGACGAACTCATCACGCTGCGTTTGCGCGACGCCCTGTCGCTGGTCGATATCCGGGTGCTCGACCATCTGATCGTGGCCGGACCCGATACCGTCTCCCTTGCCGAACGGGGTCTGCTATGAGGGGAACACGGGGGTGAGTTGCCACGGGTCGGCGGGACTGGTATAAAAGCGGCCCTTTGCTCGGGGGCCAAGTCCCTTGGGCGAGTCCAACTCACTGATTTACAAAGGCTTCTCAAGATGTCCCGCGTCTGCGAACTCACTGGAAAGCGCCCCACCACGGGTAACCGCGTCTCGCACGCGAACAACAAGAAGCGTCGCCGCTTCCTGCCGAACCTGCACACGCAGCGTTTCTGGCTCGAAGGCGAACAGCGCTGGGTCTCGCTGCGCGTCAGCACGAACGCCCTGCGTACCATCGAGAAGAATGGCCTCGACGCGGTGGTCGCCGACCTTCGCGCCAAGGGCATGAAGATCTAAGCGACGGAGCACTCAGACATGCGCGAAAAAGTGAAACTGCTCTCCTCCGCCGGTACCGGTCACTTCTATGTGGCGATGAAGAACAAGCGTCTTCACCCCGAGAAGATGGACGTGAAGAAATACGACCCGGTCGTACGTAAACACGTTGCTTACAAGGAAACCAAAATCAAATAAGCCCGCCCGCGTGCCTCGCACGCTGCTGCGGTTCGCAAAGGCCTGCCCTCGTGCAGGCCTTTTCGTTTAACGTGACCGGCGAATGCCAGAGCTTCCCGAAGTCGAAACCACGCGACGCGGCATCGAACCTCACGTCGAGGGTAGACGCGTGGTCGAGCTTGCGGTTCACGAGCCGAGACTGCGTTGGCCCGTGCGATCGAATATCGCCTCAGCCGTTCGCGACGCCTCGATCATCGGAGTGCGGCGGCGCGCCAAATATCTGCTGATCGACCTTGATTGCGGTTCATCGCTCATGCTGCATCTCGGCATGTCGGGCAGCCTTCGTGTTTTACCTGCCGATACCCCTCGACTGAAACACGATCACTTCGATCTGAAACTCGACTCGGGGCGAACCCTGCGGTTCAACGATCCGCGGCGATTCGGGTCACTACATTTGATCGAAGGTAACGCTCTCGATCATCCGTTGCTCGCCTCGCTCGGCCCAGAACCTCTCGAGAAGGCATTCGATGCAGAATATCTTTGGCGAGCCTCACGAGGACGCAAAGTTGCCGTAAAGCCATTCTTGATGAATGCACACATCGTCGTCGGCGTCGGCAACATTTATGCAAGCGAGGCACTTTTCCGAGCGGGCGTGAGACCCGGACGTCAGGTCCGTCATCTCAAGCGCGAGGACATCTCGCGCATCGTCGAGTCGATCAAGGCCGTGCTCGCACAAGCCGTCAAGGTCGGCGGCACTACGCTGCGCGACTATGTCGGTGCCGACGGCAATCCGGGATATTTCAGACAGAAGCTTTTCGTTTATGAGCGCGAAGGAGAGCCCTGCAGACGCTGCGGCGATCTCGTACGACAACGGGTGCAGGCACAGCGATCGACGTATTGGTGTCATACGTGTCAAAGCTGACGCCTCGACTTACTCGCGCAAAACTCACCCCGCACTTCTCGAGTCGAGATCCGGTGATGGCCGCACTCGTCGACGCTGCGGGCCCGTACACACTGCGCCCCGTCGAGTGCCCCTCACCTTTCAGGCATCTTGCCGAAGCGATCATTTCTCAGCAGATCAGCGGTAGCGCTGCGGCGGCGATACTCAGACGTTTCGTGGCGCTCTTCGATCAACGAAGCGATTTTCCTACGCCGAGCGCAGTGCTCGCCATCAAAGAAAAATTGCTGCGCGGCGCAGGGCTCTCTGCCGCGAAAGTAGCGGCGATTCGCGATCTCGCGCTCAAGAGCGAGCAAGGTCACATCCCCGATACCGCGACACTCGCCTCGCTCGAAGACAACGACATCATCGAGCGACTGACGGTGGTTCGAGGGATCGGCCCGTGGACGGTGCAGATGATGCTGATGTTCCAGCTGGGTCGGCCCGACGTACTGCCCATCGCCGATTACGGCGTACGCAACGGGTTTCGAATCGCATATCGATTACGCAATCTTCCTACGCCGCGTGAACTCGCCCGTCAGGGCGAGAGATGGGCGCCCTATCGCTCGGCTGCCGCGTGGTATTTGTGGAGAGCGGTCGACCTGGAAAAATCCGGCATCGAATGGGCGCGACCGAAGATCAGGATTTGGCGAGCGCCGCCTCGCGGTGACGCTTCAGCGCGTCGGCGACGATCGGGTGCACGAACTCGCTGACGTTTCCGCCGAGCGCTGCGATCTCACGCACGAGCGTTGATGAAATGAAGGTGAATTGCTCTTTGGGTGTCATGAAGACCGTCTCGATTTCGTGGTCGAGATGGCGGCTCATGTTGGCGAGCTGAAATTCGAATTCGAAGTCTGAGACGGCTCGCAGACCACGGATGATGACGTTGAGCCCGTTCTTGCGCGCGAAGTCGACGGTGAGCTCTGCGTAACCATGAACCTCGACGTTCGGCACGTCGGCGAGCACCGCCTTGGCCAGCTCGACGCGAGTCGCCAAAGAAAAGCGTGGCGCCTTGCTCGGGTTTGCGGCGATGGCGATCACCACGCGATCAAAAATAGTCGCGGCACGACGTACGAGGTCGTGATGTCCGTTGGTGATCGGATCAAAAGTACCCGGGTACAGGGCATTCCGTTTCATATGTGCCACGTGATCTCCCACCCGGCGTTCAGGCTGCCGGCTCCGCGCGACGAAGCAGATGATACCCGACCTCGCCTGCCGTTCCGTTACGCCAGGCGGTCCAGCGCTTGGGCATGCCGTCGAGCGAGTCGCGAACGGGGGCTTCGAGATAAAGATAAGCCTGAGGCGCGAGCCAACCTCCCGACTCGAGGCGGTCTGCGACGGTTTGCCAAAGGCTGGCGGCGAATGGCGGGTCGATGAACACGATGTCGAAGGCGGGTTGCGACGAGGGCTTAGCCGCCGTCACAAATTGGAGCGCGTCGGTGCGTCGCAAAACATAACTGCCCGGATCGGCCTTCCACTCGACCAGCCGTTCGCGCAGCGCATCGATGGCGCGGGCATCACTATCGATGAACTCGGCGAAGGCCGCGCCGCGCGACAGGGCTTCGAGACCGAGCGCACCACTTCCGGCGAAAAGATCGAGCACGCGCGTGCCGCGGATCACCGGTGCCAGCCAGTTGAACAAGGTCTCCCGCACACGGTCTGGCGTAGGGCGAATATCAGGGCCCAGCGGAAAACGTAGGCGACGCCCACGCCAAGATCCCGCGATGATGCGAAGCTCCCGTGATTTGCCAACGCTTCTGACCATTTGCGGCGCAGGGTAGCCTAAAATCCGTCCCCGCATGGCAAGCGAATCGAAGCCCGGCTTTTTCCAACGACTCAAAGATCGTCTGACCCGCCCGGGCGGTGGCCTCGGCTCAGGACTCGCTCGCCTGTTCGGCGCGCGGCGCATCGATGCCACAGTGCTCGAAGAGCTCGAAACTCGATTGCTCGCCGCTGACGTCGGTGTGCCGGTCACCGAGGAGTTACTCGAAGGTCTGCGCGCACGCGTCGCGCGTCAGCAGCTCGATGACGTCGACGCCTTGCTCGCCGCGCTGCGCAGCGACATCACGACCCTGCTCACCCCCGTGGCCAAACCATTAGTCGTCGATCGCAGCGCGAAGCCGTACACGATCCTGGTCGTCGGCGTGAACGGATCAGGCAAGACCACGACCATTGGCAAACTCGCACACCGACTCGGCCAGCAAGGGCTGCGTGTCGTGCTCGCCGCGGGCGATACGTTCCGCGCTGCGGCCGTCGAGCAGATCGGCATTTGGGCCGGTCGTACCGGTGCAGAACTCATCGCACAGCAGACGGGTGCCGATCCGGCTGCCGTAGCCTTCGATGCCTTGAGTGCCGCCCGCAGCCGCGGCGCCGATGTGCTGATCGCCGATACTGCAGGTCGACTGCAAGCGCAGTCGCACCTCATGGAAGAGCTGCGCAAAATTCGTCGCGTGATGAGCAAGGTCGATCCGTCGGCTCCCCACGAAGTACTGCTGGTACTCGATGCCAACCAAGGCCAGAATGCGCTCGCGCAAGCCGTACAGTTTCACGAGGCAGTGGGCGTCACCGGGCTCGTACTCACCAAGCTCGACGGCACCGCAAAAGGTGGGATCGTCCTCGCCATCGCGAAACGTCTCGGTTTGCCGATACGATTCATCGGCATCGGCGAGGGCGCAGAAGATTTCGGTGAGTTCGACGCGGCTGCCTTCGCCGCAGCACTCGTCGAAGGGCGAAATTCGGAAGCCGCCTCGGCGGCGGGGAATGAGACATGATTCGTTTCGATCACGTTTTCAAGCAGTATCCGAACGGACGCGAGGCGCTACACGACGTCTCCTTCGAGGTGAAAGCCGGGGAGTTCGTGTTCCTCACTGGGCGCTCCGGTGCCGGTAAAAGTTCGGTACTCAAACTGCTCACGCTCATCGAGCGCCCCACTCGCGGCACCGTCACCGTCAACGGACAAGAAACGAGCACGCTGCCCGCCCGCGCGATTCCCGCCTATCGCCGTCGGCTCGGCATCGTTTTTCAGGATCATCAGCTCCTCATGGATCGACCCGTATACGACAACGTCGCGTTGCCGCTCATGGTGTCGGACACTCGCTTTCGCGACATCGACAAACGCGTTCGAGCAGCGCTCGATCAAGTGGGACTACTCGGGAAAGAGCGAGTCTCGCCAGCCGAGCTCTCGATCGGCGAGCAACAGCGCATCGGTATCGCGCGCGCCGTGGTGGCGCGACCCACCGTACTCATCGCAGATGAACCAACGGGTAATCTCGATCACGGTCTCGCGCGAGAAGTCATGAATTTGTTCCGTAGATTCCAGGACGTCGGCGTGACCGTACTCATCGCCACCCACGATATGGCGCTCGTCCGCGAATTCGCGCAGCGTGAAATTCTCATCGACGACGGGCGTGTATTCAGCGCGACGCCCCCCGACCCGGGGTCGGGGGCGAGCTCGGGAACGGGAGTCGTAGCATGATTTCGCCGGGCACTTACTTTTCGCGTCACGCGCAGGCTCTGCTATCGGCGTTCGGCCGATTGATCCGCCAACCGCTCGGCACCTTGCTTACGATGTTCGTGATCGCCATCGCGTTGGCGCTGCCCTCGACCCTCTGGCTGGTCGTCAAAAATGCTCGTATCGCCGCGGGCGATGTAACGGACTCCATCGAGCTCTCGGTGTTCTTCAAATCCGACGTGCCGCTCGAGAAGGCGGAGCAACTGGCGGCAGCGGCGCGGCAGCGCCCCGGCGTGGGCGAAGTCACGCTCATCTCGGCCGACGATGCGCTCGAAGAATTTCGCCGCTACTCGGGGTTCGGTGCAGCGCTCGATGCCTTGCAGGGCAACCCCTTGCCGCACGTCATCATCGTTCGGCCGGATACCGCCTACGCCAGCCCTCAGGGCGTCGATTCACTGAAGCGCTACCTCTCCGCTTGGCCGGAGGTCGAGACCGTGCAGTTCGACGGCGAGTGGGTCCGCCGGCTCACGGCCATCCTCGATTTGCTGCGCAACGTTTTCGCGGTTTTCGCGGTCGTGCTCGGAGTGGGCGTACTCGCGGTCGTGGGTAACGCGATCCGACTCGAAATCCGAGCCCGTCGCTCGGAGATCGAAGTCACCAAGCTCGTCGGCGGCACCAACGCGTTCGTACGTCGACCCTTTCTTTACGAGGGCGTGGTGTTTGGGCTACTCGGCGGCGCCGCTGCCGTCGGAATCGTCAGCCTTGCGGTGGCGAGTCTCATCGAGCCGGTCGGTCGTCTCGCCGCGCTCTACGGCGGGCGGTTCGCGCTCGTCGGCATAGAACCCCTCGAGGCAGTCATTTTGATTTTCGGCGGCGGCCTGCTGGGTGTACTGGGCGCCTGGCTTGGGGCAGCCCGATTGATCGCCCGAATCGAGGCTCGCGGATAATTGAGTCTTTAATGAAACAATAAACCTCTAGAAGGTGATATTGATTTTCTGGTGAGCCGACGGAACCTCGGCGGGCATTAGCACTCAAAAATGCCGAGTGCTAATATTTCGCCTGAGGTACACGCCCGAATGACATCCCAAGTCCTCGCCCCGCGCTACTCAGAGCTCGCACTTACTGGCCCGCTCGGCAGTCTCGACGCGTATCTCGATCGCGTCTCGAAAGTGCCGGTGTTGTCTCGTGAAGATGAGCAAGACCTCGCGCGCCGCTTCCGCGATCACGGCGATGTCGACTCCGCTCGCGCCCTCGTGCTCTCGCATCTGCGCTTCGTGGTGCACATCGCCCGCGGCTACGCCGGTTACGGACTGCCGATGGGCGACATCGTTCAAGAAGGCAATCTCGGACTGATGAAAGCGGTGAAGCGATTCGACCCGGACATCGGCGTCCGTCTCGTGTCGTTCGCCGTGCACTGGATCCGCGCCGAGATCCACGAATACGTGCTGCGCAACTGGCGCCTCGTGAAGGTGGCCACCACGAAAGCGCAGCGGAAACTGTTCTTCAATCTCCGTCGCCTAAAGAAAAATCTGTCCTGGCTTTCCCCCGAGGAGACCCGGGCCGTCGCGGCGGAGCTCGGCGTCTCGGAACGTGAAGTCACCGAGATGGAGCGACGTCTGTCCGCTCGGGATCTCTCTTTCGATCCGATGGCGCTCGACTCGGAGGAAGACGAAGTTCACGCCCCCGCGGCCTACCTGCCCGCCCCCGACTCCGACCCGGCCGACCAGGTCGAGAGCGAGGAATGGGAGGACGATCAGCACGCTCGTCTCATCGCTGCGATGCAGTCACTCGACGAGCGCAGCCGGGATATCGTGAAAAGCCGTTGGATGGCCGGTGACGCCGAAAAAGCGACCTTGCACGATCTCGCCGCAAAATACGGCGTGTCGGCCGAGCGCGTCCGTCAGCTCGAAGCCAATGCCATCAAGAAGCTTCGCGGCCTGATGCTCGAGCCCGCCTGAAAAGGCTTTCGCGCACGCTCATTCGAGCGACCCCACCATGCTTGATGATCAGTCGACGCCGGTCTCGGGCGCCGGAGGCGTCGTCGCTCGACTATAGCCACGCGGTCTGATGGCCACCGTGTTGACGATGCGGGTGCAGCGTCGTCCGTCACTCAAATAAAAACCATATTCGAACGACGGCGTCGCACGATGGTCTCGTGCGAGAGTCTCGCGAATACTCGACTCGAGTTCGATGGGAAACTCGAATCTGAGCTCGAGGTCGGTGCTGCCGCCGAGTTCGAAGTCGACGGAAAGCCCACGGGTCCACGTCGAATAACCCGGAAAGATGCGCGCACATGCAAGCGCTGCGATGGGATCAGCGAGCGCCGCCTGAAAACCGCCGAACATCACACCGCCCGGATTGCGGGAAATGCCGTTGAGTGGCAGACGAATGCGCACATGTCGCCAGTCGCGGTCCATCTCGAGCACCTTGATGCGCATGAACCAAAATGGTGGGTACAACTCGAGCATGCGCGCATCGGACAGCACGCGACGATCGGACATGAAGCGCAAGAAGCGCTGCATGAGACGGGGCTTCGATGCCGGAGCACTCATTTCATAGCCTCCTCGAACACGATGGTGTGAAGCATGGCCGTACGTACTGCATTCGGTGAGTAGCCTCCAGCCAGTGTGATCGCGAGCGGCAGACCGTGCCGCGCCGTCCAGTCGAGCACGCAGCGATCACGCGCACGCACTCCCTCGTCGCTCAGATTGAAACGACCGTATCGGTCGCCTGCCGCCACGTCGACGCCTGCGAGATAGAACACGATATCGGGACGGCTCTTCTCGATGAGCCGAGGCAAATGATCTTCGAGCGTCGAGAGATAGAGATTGTCATCGACGCCATCGGGCAGTCCGACATCGAGTGTCGATCTCATTTTTCGCGAGGGGTAATTGCGCTCTCCGTGCATGGAGAACGTGAAGACCGAATTGTCGCCTTCGAAGATGGCGGCCGTACCATTACCTTGGTGCACATCGAGATCGACGACGAGCGCCCGCGCGATTAGTCTTTCACGCTGAAGTCGTCGAATCGCGATCGCCACGTCGTTCAAGACGCAAAACCCTTCACCATGATCGGGGAAAGCATGGTGAGTACCGCCCGCCAGGTTGCCACCGCGCCCATCGTCGAGGGCTGCCTGAGCCGCCAAGATCGTGCCTTGAACGGCGAGCCGCGAGCGACGTAGCAAACGCGGCGACCAAGGAACACCGAGTGCGCGTTGCTCCTGTGCACTCAAACCCTGACCGAAAAGCCGATCGAGATACTCCTGCGTGTGGACGAGCTCGAGATCGGCGCGAGAGGCTTCCTCGGGAAGCATGATGTTATCGGCAGGCAATAGACCCGCCGTTCGAAGCCGGTCGTACACCAGCGTGTACTTGACCATCGGGAATGGATGTCCCTCGGGCAGCGGCAAGTAGTAGTCGGGATGATGACTGACTTTCAAGTTGAGTCCGAATCAGCTAGAACTACGCGCGCCCTGGGGACCAAGAGGATGCCCGATGTCGAGCCATGACGCACCCACCAAAACGGTCCCGTACCCGCATCCCGCCTATGCCTGGTACGTCGTCGTCGTACTGCTGCTCGCTTACATCCTCGCGTTCATCGATCGCGAAATCATCGCCCTGCTCGTGCCCGACATCAAAGCGAGCCTGCAGATCAGCGATACGCAAATGAGTTTGCTACTCGGAGGCGCCTTCGCGGTGTTCTACACCTTCTTCGGTGTGGCTATCGCCTGGCTTGCCGATCGCGGTAATCGTCGATGGCTCATCTTTTGGGGCATCGCATTCTGGAGCGTCATGACGGCCGCCTGCGGATTTGCGACCTCCTACGCGGCACTCTTCCTCGCTCGAGTCGGCGTCGGCGCAGGCGAGTCGGCACTCAACCCCTCGGCCCTCTCCTTGCTTAAAGATTATTTCCCTCCCGAAAAAATCGGCCGTGCGATCGGGCTATATACCGCGGGTGTCTCGAGCGGAAGCGGGCTCGCCTTTATTTTCGGCGGCGCGGTTTATCCGAAGCTCAAAGAAATCGGCCCTGTCGAATTACCCCTACTCGGTTGGCACGAACCGTGGCAGCTCATGTTCATCTACGTCGGTTTGCCTGGGCTCCTGATCGCGCTGCTCGTGCTGACGATCCGCGAGCCTGTACGCAGGGAATTTTTGGTCAGCGGTCTGAAGCCTATCGCCTCGCCGGTCAATAAAACTCTGGCGCATGTCGTCGGTCGCTGGCGAGCCTTTCTCGTGCTCTTCTTCGCGCTATCGGGCCTCGCCATCATGGCCTACGGCATCGGCTTCTGGATTCCCGAGTTCCTGCGTCGAACCTATGCGCTGACGCCCGAGCAACTCGGGTTCTGGATCCAGTGGCGCGGAGTCATCACCATCGTGTTCGGGCTGATGGGCGTTCTGATCGGCGGCTGGATGAGCGACTATTTTCAATCACGCTACGAAGACGGTTATGTGCGTGTCTGTCTCGTCTCGTTCGTGGTCATGGCGATCGGCTATTGCTCCTTCACCCTGATGCCCTCGCCGCTACTCGCTGTTCTTGCGCTCATTCCGGCGACGCTCGGCGCCGCAGCACCCACAGCGGCGGGCGCAGCGGCAGTCGTGTCGATCTCGCCACCCACGATGAGAGCTCAGGTGGTGGCGCTCTATTACTTCGTCTTGAATGCCGTTGGATTTTTCATAGGTCCCACGGCGGTCGCCCTCGTCACGGACTTTTACTTCGCCGACGAGTCGCAGTTGCGTTACTCGATGTTCGTCGTGGCGACGACCGTGTCGTTGATCGGCGGTGCGCTGCTCGTCTACAACTTGCCGCATTTCCGCGCTGCGGCGCGTGAAGCGCGTCAGTGGACCCACGCCGCGAGCTGAGCTTTACAATCGCGACGAATTTCAGAGGAATCACCCATGGCCAACGCTCCCGTCGATCCGAAGCTTCCCATCCTGCAACGAGACCATCGTAGTGTGATGGGCAAGGTGCTCTACACCAGCAAAAAGCCCGAGCGTCTCAACCAAGAGCGAGGCCGCGAATACTTCAGAATCGACGTGCACGCGGACGGCACTCGCACCTGCACCGCCCACTGTGAAATCGACGATCGACCCTCGGTGATGCGCGACATCACCTACTCGCTCGATGCGGGCTGGATGCCCACCGATTGCTTCGTTCGACTTTCGGTCGGCAGTAAATTCATGGGCTCGGGCTGGTTCCGCTTCCATCCGCAATACGCCGAGTGCGAGACCTGGACGTCGCTCGAGGGGCGCGTGTCGCAACGCATGGACATCGCCACGCCGCTGCTCACTTTTCAGAACCATGCGATCGCCTGCGATGCCTGGCACCTGCGCCTGATCGATCAAAAGAAACCGGGTGTCGTGCAGCGCATTCCGCAGATGCTGCTGTCCTCACCCGACCACCGTGGTGCGACCGGGCCGATGCTCTTTTCCATCGGTCTCAACATCGTTTTCGTAGGTCCGGAAAAAGTCACCGTCGGCGCCGGGACGTTCGATGCGCTGCACTTTCAGTTCGTCGCGAACCCCGAGCTGCCTCAGGAACACCCGCCCTACGACGTGTGGTGCACGGCCGATGGTGAGTACATCTTCTTGAAGGGCCAGGTCGCTGGCTACATGCAGACCTATTACGAGCTCGTCGAGCTCTCGCGCGGTCCGCACTGGGGAAATTGATCGGCGAGTTGTGACCTAAGTCGCGAAACGCAGACTTCCCGGAACACAACTTCCGTGTATACTCCATTTTGGCGTAGTCATTGAACAACGCGTAAGTTGTTGATTTCAAATGCTATGCTGGCTTTTGAGGTTTTTTTACCTCATTGCCCTGGCGGTCGGCGCGAGCACGGTCGGGTAGCGGCCTTATTTGGTGGCTCCCGGGAACCTCTCGAAGGTTCAAGCCGTAAACATTAGGCGCCCGCGTAGTCGCTCATTTGCAGCGGCTCACAGCGACCGTCCCGGGAAGCCTCGCCTTAGAAAAAACCCCGCGTAAGCGGGGTTTTTTTTGACTATCGGTTAGTCACAGCGGTTGGCCACAGAGAGTCGACCTCAGGGCAAATCCGTTCGCCCCATCAACCAACGGTCGCACTCGCGTGCGACACCTCGACCCTCGTTGATGGCCCAGACGACCAGGCTTTGTCCGCGACGGCAGTCGCCGGCAGCAAAGACTCCCGGAATGTTCGTCGAGTACTCGCCGTAAGCCGCCTTCATGTTGAGGCGATCATCGAGCTCGAGCCCGAGGTCTTGCGGCAAGGAGGTTTCAGGGCCAGTGAACCCCATGGCGAGCAGAACGAGCTGCGCCGGGTGGGACTTCTCGGTGCCCGCCTGCTCGACCGGCACAAACTGGCCTTGATCGTTCTTCTCCCAGCGCACTTCGACGGTGACGATTTCTTTGACTCGTCCATCTTCGTCACCCACGAATTTTTTGATTGTCGTGAGATACGCGCGAGGGTCATGGCCGAACTTCGCGGCCGCTTCTTCCTGCCCGTAGTCCATCTTGTAGACTCGCGGCCACTCCGGCCAAGGATTGTCGGCGGCACGCTCGGTCGGTGGCTTCGGCATGATTTCGAATTGAGTGAGCGTACGGCAGCCATGGCGCATCGCAGTGCCGACGCAATCGGTGCCTGTGTCACCACCGCCGATGACGACGACATCGAGACCCTTGGCATGAATCTTCGCTTTCGCAGGGCCCTTTCCGAGCATCGCTTGCGTCGCACCCGTGAGGTAATCCATGGCGAAATGAACACCACCGAGTTTTCGACCTTCGACGGGTAAATCGCGTGGTTGCGAGGCGCCCGTGCAGAGCACGACGGCATCGAAGTCACGCCGCATCATCTGCGCCTCGTAGTTGTCGCCCACGTTGGCATTGCAGATGAACTTGATGCCCTCCTGCTCGAGCAGCTTGATGCGTCGCATCACGACGGCTTCTTTGTCGAGCTTCATGTTCGGAATGCCATACATGAGCAAGCCGCCGGGGCGATCTGCGCGCTCGAGTACCGTGACGATATGACCTGCACGATTGAGCTGTTGTGCCGCGGCGAGGCCCGCAGGGCCAGAGCCCACCACGACCACTCGCTTTCCGGTGCGGGTCGCCGGCGGCTCCGGAACGACCCAACCTTCTTCGAACCCCCTCTCGATGATCGCGTTCTCGATATTTTTGATCGTCACCGGAGGTGCGTTGATGCCGAGTACGCACGAACCCTCGCAGGGTGCAGGACACACCCGACCCGTGAACTCGGGGAAATTATTGGTCTTGTGAAGCCGATCGAGCGCCTCGCGCCAAAGCCCGCGATAGACGAGATCGTTCCACTCGGGGATGAGGTTGTTGACTGGGCAGCCTGATGCCCCACCACTCATGAGTTTTCCGGTGTGACAGAACGGAACGCCGCAGTCCATGCAGCGCGCAGCCTGATTACGCAGGCGTTTTTCGTCGAGATCGTGATGGAACTCTTTCCAGTCCTTGACGCGCTCGAGCGGGGAGCGATCGAGTGGGCTCTCGCGTAGATATTCGATGAATCCGGTCGGCTTACCCATGATTAGTTGCCTCCCACGCGAGAGAGATCACGCGAGTTTTCTTCGAACGCTGCCATCGTCGCTTCGTCACCCGACAGGCCTTGATCATGCGCACGTTTGAGGCAGGCGAGCACTCGCTTGTAATCCTTGGGGATGACTCGCACGAATTTCGGCAGTTGCGTCGGCCACGCGGCGAGGATTCGCTCCGCCACGGCGCTGCCCGTAAGTTCGGCATGCCGCGCGATGAGGCGCTGTAAACCTTCCGCCTCCTCAGCATCTTCGACGCGCCCTACTTCGACCATCTGCATGTTGATGCGAGGAGCGAACTGCGACGCTTCGTCGAAAACGTAGGCCACACCACCCGACATTCCGGCGCCGAAGTTTCGGCCCGTAGGTCCGAGGATGACGACGCGCCCACCGGTCATGTACTCACAGCCATGATCGCCGACCGCTTCGACGACGGCGTCGACACCGCTGTTGCGCACCGCGAAGCGCTCGCCCGCCTGACCGCGAATGAACACTTCACCGCCCGTCGCGCCATAGAGCGCGACATTACCCACGATCATGTTTTCTTCGGCCTTGAAGGTAGCCGTACGCGGCGGGTGGACGACGATGCGTCCACCCGAGAGACCCTTACCGACGTAATCGTTCGCATCGCCTTCGAGCGTGAAACTCATGCCACGCGGCATGAACGCACCGAAACTTTGACCCGCCGAGCCGTTGAAACGAATTCGGATCGTGTCGTCCGGCAACCCGGCGCTACCCCACTTGCGGGTGATTTCACTGCCGGTGATGGTGCCGACGACGCGATGCACGTTACGAATCGGCAGGCTCGCCTCGATACGCTCGCCACGCTCGATGGCGGGACGGCACAGCTCGAGCAGCGTCGTCACGTCGAGAGACTTGTCGAGCCCGTGGTCTTGCTCGATGGTCTGGAATCGACCCACCTCGGGACCCGAGTCAGGCTGGTAAAGAATGTTGCTGAAATCGAAGCCCTGCGCCTTCCAGTGGTTGATGGCGGCCGTCGGCTCGAGACGATCGACGCGACCGATCATTTCATTGATCGTTCGGAACCCGAGCTCGGCCATGATCTCGCGCATCTGAGTGGCGACGAAACGCATGAAGTTGACGACATGCTCTGGCTTGCCCGCAAAGCGCTCGCGCAAGCGTGGGTCTTGTGTCGCGACACCTGCGGGACAGGTATTGAGATGACAGACCCGCATCATGATGCAACCCACCGTGACCAACGGTGCAGTGGCAAAGCCGAACTCCTCGGCGCCGAGCAGAGCGGCAATCGCCACGTCTCGCCCCGTCTTCAGCTGCCCGTCGGTCTCGACGACGATGCGACTTCGCAGATTGTTGAGCACCAGCGTCTGATGCGTCTCGGCGAGTCCGAGCTCCCAAGGCAACCCCGCGTGAGCCGTCGAGGTGAGCGGTGAGGCTCCTGTTCCGCCATCGTGACCACTGACGAGCACGACATCGGCATGCGCTTTGGCGACGCCTGCAGCGATCGTGCCTACGCCCACCTCCGCCACGAGCTTGACGCTGACCCGCGCTTGGCGGTTCGCGTTCTTGAGGTCGTGGATGAGCTGCGCGAGATCTTCGATCGAGTAGATGTCGTGATGGGGCGGCGGAGAAATCAGCCCCACACCCGGCGTCGTGTGCCGCGCTTTCGCGATCCAGGGATAGACCTTGGTTCCGGGAAGCTGACCGCCCTCGCCGGGCTTCGCGCCCTGCGCCATCTTGATCTGAATTTCTTTGGCCTGAACGAGATACTCGCTCGTGACACCAAAGCGCCCCGAGGCGACTTGCTTGATCGCCGAATTCTTCGAGTCGCCATTCGGCATGGGCACGTAACGATCGGGATCTTCACCGCCTTCGCCGGTGTTGCTCTTTCCGCCGATGCGATTCATCGCGATGGCGAGCGTCTCGTGGGCTTCCTTGCTGATCGAGCCGTAGCTCATGGCGCC
>CAZRFN010000029.1:0-27321 GCA_964599335.1 uncultured Acidibacter sp.
GTACGCCCGGCGATCCATGTCCCCCCGCAGATCGGGGTGATCGAAGAACCAGCGATCACGTTCGGCGGCGATCGCCTTGTCTGCTTGTTCGGTTGCTTCGCGCAGCGTCGCCGTCAACTCGACTCGGGAGGGTGGCGGCGCCACGCTACCCGCGATCAGGTTGGTGACTGTCGGTACCAGCACGACGAAAACCAGCCATGCCCCGACGAGGCGCGTTGCAGCCGTCTCCGAACTGCTCGCCCCGATACTGACGAAGAGCGCAAGGGCGCACCAAAATGCGAGATAAACGAGACTCGTGAGGATCCATCCCGCCAACAAATAACCCGTCGTTGCCGTAAGAGCGGGTTCTTGTATCAACGCGGCAAGCACGATGGAAACGGTCGTAACGCCCGCCAGAAGCAGGAATCTTGACCACCATTTGTGCCAAACGAAACGGCCGGCACTCGCACCTGCCACCATTGCCAGTGACAGAACGCCTCGCTCGCGCTCGCCGACGACGACGTCGAAAAGAAGACCGATTGCCAACAAGGGCAATACCCAGACGACGAGAAACGCGACATCGAAATTACCCGAAAGGAGACGCAAGGAATTTTCGGGATCGGTGCGTCCGAGAAAGGTGTGTGCTCCGCGTGCGGTGAGTCGGTACGTGTCGGGCAGCAGGTCACTCTGACCGATCGCCAGTCCCTCGAGCGGCGTTGCCGCCTTGGTCACGGGTACCGATAAGACACTGTAGGCGACGGCGCCGGGCGAACGCGCCGTCTCGGCGCCAGCTGCGGCCTGTAGCTTCAGCGAGTCGACGAGCACGCCCGCCTCTTCGCTCGCTGCGATGGCGACCATGCGTTGTTCGTTGACGATCATCCGGCCGCTGATTCCTGCAAACACCATGGCGAGCAACAGGCCGAAGAGCACCCACGGAGCAATCTGCTCGCGACGCAGCAGAGTGAGTTCGCCGACTAAAAGATCTGCCGAACGCATCAGCCGATCGTTCCGAGGCGACGCGCCGAGGCCCAGCCGAGCCCGCCGATCAAGAGACTCCACAGAACGAGTACCGTCAGAGGCGCACCGCAGCGCGCGATGCTTGCCCCAAGTTGCTCCGGTACGAAGCGATATTCGCCCGCCTCACGCCACAGATCTGCACTCGAGCGATAAGCGTTGTCACCCGAACGCGAGTTGAGCGTGATGTCGCGGTTCAACGTACCCATGAGTTCGCGCCGAAAAGCCTCGGCACCGTTTGCGAACTGACGCTGATGCCCGATGCTGGTTCCCGAAAGTTCCTGTGACACCAGCATGACTGCCATGCGTGGCGAGAGGATGCTTGCGGCCTCGAAGATATCTATCTGTCGATCAATCGCCGCTTCGAGCGCTGAGAAGTGCCGGTCGTAAACCGCATCCGAAATTTCGTCTTGAATGCCGAATATCACGCCCTGAATGTTGATCGGCAATTCTGCATCTGAGGAGACCTTGTAAAGGGCATGGAGCTGCCGTCGTCTCTTTTCGATCTTCGCCGCGGGTGTCTCGCCATCGATTCCTGCCGCCAGATCATTTTCGATGGCTCGCAACAATGCGTCGGCGGACGGCGTCGGCGACGCAAGTCGACCCATGTCGGCGGCGATTCTCGGTACCACGAAATTTCCGAACGCCCAGATGATCAGCAAAATCAACAGCGCCGTACGGGCCGTCGCCGCGACTGCCGAGACGAGCAGGGCGAGTCCCAGCATCAGTCCGACGTACCAGAGATAGAGCGCGCATAGCAAAACGGCGTGTGACAACCACATCGCTCCCGACGACCAGCCAAGTGCCAGCAACGAGAATCCGACGATGGGCAGCATCAGCAGCAGCGCCGAGGCCGAAAGACCGACGAATTTACCGACGAACAACTGACCGCCCGTGACGCCGCTCGCCATCACTTGCCGTAGCGTTCCCGACTCTCGCTCCGCTGCAAACGACGGGTAGGCGATCAACACTAAAATCAGCGGCAAGAGGACTTGCAACATGTACGCCAGCGAGATTTCGCCGAAACGCGCAAGCGGTGACATGTCGTCTGCAGGCCGCCCTACTGCGTAGTTTCGCTTGTGCGCTTCGAGCCAGATCGACACCCCCTCGAAAGCCTGAACGCCAGAATCGAAGAACGCGAGGGGCAACGCCGGACGAAATGCGTATTGGCCGTAGTGGGCCGCCGAGTGCGGGTTCTTTTCGCCCTGCTCCATCCATTGCAGGGCAACTTCCTGCTGCGCACGCGTCCGCTCCGCCGAAAGCGATTGGTAACGCTGCGAGGCAGTGAAAAAGGCTATCGCCGTCAGCATGATGAACAGCGCGGCCGCCAGTCGAAAACGACCGTCGCGCAAGATCTGTCGAAATTCTTTGGTGGCGATGTCGAGGATCACCGGCTAGTCGCCTCGAAAACTTCGATCAAGAATCCGTTCGGAGCAAGCAGGCTCGCTGCCGTCACCCGACCGAAACGCGGATCGTCAACGACCGTCGGGCCAGCCTGCACGGTCGCTCCGTAAGCCTCTGCACGACGTAAAATCGCGGATAGCGACCGGACCGGAAACGTCCAGCCCGCGAGCCCTCGGTTTGGGGGCCGCGGTGGCACACCCATCCCCGCTCGTCGATCTTCACTGGCATATTCCACGAGTCCGAGATTCCCGGTGCGGGCGCCGAGCGCATGCAAAGTCACGTATCTGAAGCGCGGCGAAAAGTTGCTCCACTCGCGACTCGTGCGTCGTTCGAAATCGAGAACCTGCGTGAAGAACGACTCCATGGCCGCCGAGTTTTCGACGATCAAACTGGAGTACGCGGGACCACCCACCCCAGTGACGAGATCCAGTGTTCCGTTTTGAGGCAAGCCGTTACCACGCGAGAGCACGACGAGGCGGGTGTTGTCTGCAACCTCGTAACTGGCCTCGGTGATGGGATACGGCGTACCGTCACGAAGCTGCAGCGAATAGCGGTTGACGGTCGGAAGTGTGCGCTTGAATCCTCGGTCGATCATTCTTTGATCGATCATCTCCACGTCGCGGGTCGGAAAGCCGAGCGCATAAGGGCCGGTCTCCTCGCGATCGAAACTGCGGCGTATCACCGGAGTTTCGCGATCGGGTATCACCGCAATGATCTTGATCGCGTCGGCGACACCCTCTCGCTCCAGTACGTACACCTCCCACGACATGTCCGAAGGCATTCCCCACAACCGTCGTTGCGCGGTCACGGTCTCTGCAGATTGGCGCAGCGGACCCCGCATCACGAGGCCGAGTCCATCGACATAGGTTTTTCTCAGCAAGGCTACGTCGCGGGTGACGAGAATGGCGCCTGATAGCGGCCCCGCGATGGCATCACGCGCATCGGCGATGGGTTCCATGGGGTCATTGGGTAGCGGCGCTTGCGCGCCCGCCGTGCCCATGGGCACGATCGCCATGAACAACGAAGACCAGCCGATTCGCCAGTGAAAGATTTTTGGTGACACGGACCCCCCGTACGGATGACGATAAACATCGGTCGATATCCATACGGACTTTTTGGATCAAGGAGCACCACGTGGCGGACAATTCCAGACGAGGACTCGTTGCGGTACTGGCAGTCGCAATCTTTTCTTTTTATGGCATTGAGGCGACGGCTGCCGAAATCGGCCGAATCGCCGCGCCCTCCGACATGCAGCGAAAAATCCTGGTACTGGGCGGCACTGGCCAGCTAGGCAGGGCAATCGTCGGCGAGCTGCGAAAAACTCCTGCGAAAATCACGATATTTTCCCGTAGCGGGTCGGATCGCACGGGTTTCGAGCCACCGTCTGCGGCGAGCCCACCCATCGAGTGGGTCACAGGAGATCTTCTGAACGCAGCGGATGTCGATCGCGTTTTTTCCACGACGACTTTCGACGTCGTGATCAATGCGGTTCGAGTCGAAGATGGTGACATTCATTTTTACGAAAAGATCATGGCGTCATTGACTCGCAATGCCCGCAAGACCGGAACCCGGCTTTTCATTCATCACGGAGCGGTTGGCGCAGGAAGCAACGTCGAAAAATTTCGCAATCTCGGCTGGGAGCGGGTTCCGGGAATATTCGATCGACTCAAAGATCAGGGGATCGGCGAGGATCTTCTTCGCTCGAGCGGAGTACCTTACGTCATCATTCGCAATGCGCGACTTTATCCGGCGACTCACCCCGCCACCGGTAAAGCCCTACTGACCGAGGACGATGGCGTACTCACCCCCATGACCCGCGCTGACCTTGCTCGCCTCACCTCGGAATGCATTGGCACCCCGACCTGCGTCAACAAAACGTTTCATGTCAACGACCCTTCCTTGTCGTGGCCCCCGCCCAAACAACAGCCATCGGTGAATTGATCGAACGAGCGCGCTCAGTTCCGGGTACCGAGCACCGACATCCACGTCGCGAAGCGGCGTTGATCGAACGCATTGTCATCGCGCAGGTCGTCGAACAGGCTATCGATTTGCGCTCGCTTTGCTTGATCGATCTTGAGGGTCGCTAACACCACCACCATGCCCATACCCGCCTGTTCGGCGGCCGCCGGATCCGGGAACTCACCTCGTCGCGACGCATCGACCAAAGATTGGGCTACGGCGTTGAGCTGCGCAGCGGACCAACTCACCTCTGCTACCTGTTGTTCGACCGACGATAACGCCGACCGAGTTTGAATCAAGGCGGTCCGCAGTGAGACCGCATCGCCGTGTGCGGCCTGCTGCAAGGCCACTACGGCTCGATCAAGATCTCTGCGAGCGTCCAAACGAAGTGCGGTAGCCACGCGTCTTAGCACCAAAAGATGTGCATCTTGCCAGCGCAAATCACCGGGCCCGCCAGCCAGAGCGCTCGAACCCCCGAACGCCGTCAAACGCAGGTCACGATGACAAGAGTGGCAGGCAAAGACACCAAAGTCCGGCAGGGGTCCGCTGCGACCCGCCCCGTGCTGCTCGATCAAGACGAGCTGACGTCGTGCGGAGTCCACGAGACCCTTTACCCACGTGGACGAGTGATTGACCGGCCCCTGCCTGCGAAAGTGCTCCCGACCACCGCTGGTTCGCCACAACTCGAGATAGGTGTCGAGTTCGAACACCAGCCGCGGATGGCCAGCCGCCATCATGCGATGATTCGCATAGCGATTTTTGTCACCGACGTGACAACCGAGACAGGTGTCCGCCAGGACGGCGGGTCTCTCTAGCGCTGCCAGACCGTTGATCAGGTTTTGGTTACGTGGAATTTTTGGGCTTTGGTAATGAGTGGCCAGCCACCTCTCGGCACCACCATGACAGCTTTCGCAGCCCACGCCATCGTCGAGTTGGAACTTGACGCCGCGCTGCGTCACGGGCACGGCATCCGTATGACAAGCAAGACACGCCGGCGCCTCGTGTGCGGGGCCTATCCCCATCCGGCGAGCGATCTCTTGCGATTGCTTGTCGCGTAATACTTTGTACGCATTGGAGTGCGGGTCGAACTGAGACCATGTGGTGTACTCGTTCTGCAGCGCTCTTTCGTAGGCTTTCAAAGGCCGATTTGAACCGTGACACAATGAGGAAGCGCAGGTGGCAACGCCTTCGTGACGCGGTCTACCATCGTCGGCGGCCACGCTGCTGACCGCGCAGACAGCAAGTCCGAACGCAGCCCACGTGAGAAAACTGCTCCACCGTTTCATTGCGAAATCCTCTGCAAGGGACGCACTTCAGGATTGTCTTCGACATACCAAGGCTCACCTTCTTCATCGAGGTAAAGGCCGCGCATTTCATCGAGATTGAGCGGGCGTGATCCGCGCCGACCGAATACGGCAACTTGACCACCACTTTCGTCCACGGCTCGATCACGCTCGAGAGGCCGCGAGAGACTGAGTGCCGCTGCACGGGTCGCCTTGTGGGCAATCAATTCCGGTCGCGGCTCCGGGCTGAACCCATAGAAATTCGGCTGAGAGGACGGGCTCGTCAACTGGACGACCTTCAACCCTCCCTTGCCGTCGGCGACGTAGGCAAAAAGCGAAGCATTAGTCGATGCGATCATCACGTCTCTCGAGTCCACCAGCGCACCATCGGCATTCCATTTGCGCAGCAAGCGCGCAGCGTGTGGCCGCTTCACATCGATGATGGCCATTCCTTCGGAACCATTGGCAACGTATGCGAACGTCCGGGCAACGGTGAAGCCTGCCGCATTGGCAAGCGGCACCGTCGCTTCGGAAAGCTTGCGTGGACGCGCTGGCGTGGTGATGTCCACCACTTCGAAGCCCCGTGCCGTCGTCACGAAGAGATAACGAAACTGCACCGCAACGGCGTGCGGTGAATCGAAAGGAATCTCGGCAATCAACTTCGGCACGCGTGGCACAGACAAGTCGACGATGACCACCAGTTTATCGGTGACGACGTAAGCGAGATTTCCGGCGATAGTCAGATAACGGGCACCCGTCAGTCTTCCGCCCGGATTCCACGTCACAAAACGCCTCAGGAAATTGTTTCTGAATTCACCGTCGGCAAGCGTATTGACGTCAACCAGTACGAGCCCCTCTACCGAATCTGTGATCACGGCAAAGTTGTAGATCGGCAAAAAGGGCTGCTCCAGATTCGCCCGCCGCATCAGATCACCCTCATTTCGCGGCGGATGCACCGGTTGAGTCGTCGCCAAGGCTACGCAGGTGGCGTTCAACGTCTTGACCTGTGTTTGATGTCCGAGAGGCGAGAACGGTGCACTGATCAACTTTTGGCTGATCCCTTTGTTGGCAATTCCGGCCGCATCGAGGACCCGCATGCCACGTTTGCCTTCGGCCGAGAACACGTACTCGCCGCGCAATTGCACGCAGCCTGCCGCGTCACCGTTCAACGCACTGATACGTTGCAACTCGCGTCCTCGGGCGAGGTGTTCGGAATGCCACTTTGGATAAGCGTAGCGGTGCAGATAACTTCCAATCACCGCCTGGGGCTCATCCCACTCGGTGACTTCGATCGCGGCAACTCCTTTCTCGGTACCTACCCAGGCATTGAGACCGGCGAAATTGACGAACTGCGTCCCCAAACCCAGGGTCTGCGCGATGATCGCGTTGTTGTCCCCGTTTTTGTCCAGATGGCAATCGCTGCAGGTCTTCGTCTCGGTCTTGCGCTCGGTGTGCGGATAGTGCGCATTCATCGCTTGCGAGCTATAGCCCGATGCCGCGATTGGCGGTTGCTGGATATAGATGCGCTCGCGGTTGGAATTGGTCGAGGACAGTACGAGCGCAGAAGAGGATCGCACCGGCGCCATCTTGCCGCCCTCGCTGGGTCCGCGCCAGCCCAACATGAAGATGTCTTCGCGCAAAACCTGCGGGTTGTAGGTTGCAAAGTTCCGTGTCTCACCGCCCTCGTAGCGATGACGATCGGTCTTGGCATTCGCCTCGATCGGCAAGTGGCAACCGCCACAACTCGTGGTCCACGGGGTGTGGCAGGTGTAGCACTCCATCTTGTCGTCGTTATGAGCAAGTTTCTCCCACGGAATATCCGGACCGAAAATTTGGGACTTCGTATCTTTCGCCATGGTTTTCGCGCGAGCTGCCTTCGCGTTGTAATGGGCATTTCCGGGCGTGATACTGGCCTTCACCTGCGACACTTCCCACTCGAGTCCGGGCGTCACGGCAGATCTTTGGACGAGCGTGTCACCGCGCCACTCGAACCTGAGCTTGCCATCGGGATTGCGGATGAGACCGAGATTCGTGCCCGACTTCGACGCTGCCGGGCCCGAAGTGCGCAAACTGGCGAGGGATACCGTCGTGCCATGGCAATCTTTGCAGTCGATCTCGACGGCAGCTGCGACCGAGCCGTGCAGATAGCCGTTGCCGTGTGAGTCCTGCGTGAAGTGACAGTCGACGCAATGCATGCCGACGTCGACGTGAATCGACGACATCTGCACCGTCTTCCTCCATTTTTCCGGATCATCGTTCGAAATGATCTTGCCCTCGGCATCGAGCAAATTGCCCTCGCGATCGCGCTTGTGTATGGCGCGAAAATTCCAGCCATGGCCGTGATAATCCGCGAATTGGGTGTCCTTCAACTTCGGATTCAGCTCGCTCACACCTTTTAGAAATTCAAGGTCGGCCCATTTGCCCCGCGGTGCTGCACCTTCCGGATTGCGATCGAGCACCTGGCGAATTTGTTCGGGCGTCGGGAACTGCTGTTCTTCCGGCCACATGAAAGCCGCATCCGATTCGTAATCCCACATGGTGTAGCCGAGGAACGAGTTGATGAACATGTTCGGCTGGTGCATATGACAGATCATGCACTGACTGGTCGGGATGGATCGCGTGAACGAATGCGTCAACGGATGTCCACTGCGATCTTTCGGAATCACGGGGTCCACCGTCTGCGTCCTGCCGTCGTGTCCGAAGCTCGCGTACGGACCGGCGTGACGAGGATCACGATCGTTGGCGTAGACCACGTGACAGCTGCTGCAGCCTGAGGAGCGAAAATCACCGGGATTGTCGTTGGTGCCCATGAACCACATCAGCGGATCGTTCAGGCGGGTCTTGTGAATATTGAGAACCGGCACGGCGATCCGGCCCCCGGTGCCGGGACCGCGATTCGACTGTTTGAAATCCGGTCGACCTGGCTCCTCGAGTCGCTGAATCTGGCCCGATGAATTCGGGATTCCCGTCTCCGGAAAAAGGTTGCCGATGTTGCGACCACCGCGTTCGAAGGCCCGAAAGATGTCGGCGGGAGGCAGGTTCTCCCAGCGCGGTAAAGGATAAATGCGCTCGATGAGTTCATGTTTTTCGCGCTGCTCGACGGTGGTCTTGGCGCCCTCGAGGATCGCGGCATCTCCATCGTTGGTGTAACTCTCTCCGAGGATGTAGTTTTTGAATGGCAATAGTCCGTTGTTGTATGCGGCACCACCCCAGAACATCGTGGCGGTCGCCATCAAACTCCGCTGCACGTCGTGAATAGTGCGTGAATGACAGGCACCACACGCCGCATCCGCAGCGCGGTAATCGCCGGGATTCACGAAGCGAATGAACTCGTTTGCTTCCTCGTTCAATAGCGTGTAGCTACGCTCGGGATTCGCACTGGACGGATAGTTCCATCTCGCCGGAAACTTTGGCAGCACGTGAGCTGCGTCGCGGACTTCGGCGTAATTACGGTTGTTTCTTTGCGTCTCAGGGTCGTTGACGCCGATCCAACGTACTTTGGCCGAACCACCATGACAATCGGTACAACCCAGAACGACGGCAGGATTGGCATGCATCGTCGGCTGATCGGTCTTCGTATGACAATCGTTGCAGCCCGCGCTCTTGGCCGCTGCATCTTCGAGTGTCTGTCGAGCGGGCGATGGCGGCGCCGTCACGTAAGTCCTCTCGACGGCAACGGGTTCCTCGGCCGAAACCGCCATGTCGACAGACTCTTGCAAGGCCGTGACGGCCATGATCGCGAACAGGGCGAAGTACAGCTTCTTCATTTGCAGAGCCGTCAGTAAGTAAGCACGAGGTTGCCAAGTACCGCGTAAGCGAGGTCATCTTCGAAGAGGTCGCGATAGCCGGCGCCCGGCACCAGCGTCGCCACCGACAGTCGACCCACCACGTTTTGCGTGGCGAAAGGACGCCACGTAAGGGCGATCGATGCGTCCAAGCCGATGTCCCGATCGACGTCGCCTTGCGCACGCGCGACACGCAAAGTCGTCGTATCGACGAACTGCAACCAATTGACGTTGGTGGTCACCCTCAGGGTTGGCGTCAGATCGAGGTCGGCGCCGAGACCGATGAGTTTCAATCCAGGATTGGAAAAGTTGGATTGACCGAATTCTTTGGATGATCGTAGCGAGTTGAGCAAACCATTACGACCCGACAACGTAACACGCCCACCTCCAATCAACGGAACCGGTTCGCGAATCCAGAAGCTGGTGTCGGCTCCGGCGAACAGCGGGTTTTCGAATATTGCATCGAAGGCTTCGCCGCGGTTATCGAAAGGATCCGAGTCAGCGGAGCCCCAGGCGAATGAAGTACGTAGACGTATCCAGGAGAAGTCCTTCGACAACTCCGCTGCGACGAAGCCGGCACGGATCTGTTGCGGTCTATCGACGAACGTACCGCGCTCGGCATTGCCGTTTGCGTAGTACGCGGTGGCGCTCAGGTTCAGCCCACCGACATGTCCATCACCCGAGAGACCGAGATAGGTGACGTCGTAGTCGCCGGATCGTTCGACCCCGAGCGATGCGGGGCGCTGGATGATGCCGTTGTCGTCGTACTGGAGTTTTCCGCCTTCACGATTTCGATTATGGATGATCGTACCCTGCGTGAAAAAACCGAGAGTCGGCCAGTCTTGCGCGTAGAAATTCGCGACGAAGACGTCGTCGTCACGAAATGCCGCAAGGCCCCGCGAAAACACGTCATTCAATCCGCTATTGGTGTCTTTATCGATACGACGGAACCATGCGAGGTTGTACTGATAACGATTGCTCGAGCGAATGCCGAACAGCCGTGCGCCGAACATCGCGTCGTTGAGCAAGAAGCCGCGAAAGTCCGAGGTGAAAGGCTGTATTCCGATCCGGATACTGTCGAAGTCGTAGTTCGGTGACACGTTGCGCAAATGGCGATCGACGAAGGCCGCCTGCAAACCCACTGCCGAGTCATAGCGCAACTTCGACGAATCTGCCGGCGCTCGCAGCAAACCGCGCTCATCTGCCGACACTCGGGTAACGTTGAAAGCCGGTGTAAAACGAAATTCCCAGTCGGGTGGCTTGAAGGTGGTATTACCCTTGTAAAGCACCGATTCAAACGCGAACGTCTGTGCCCATACTTCCGAGGTCGAGCGGCCGAAGGTGTCCGATGACAGTGGCCTTGCGGTAACGGGGCCGCCGACTGGCAACGGAAACGAGCGCGGTTCGAAAATCGAATCCGAAATTCCGGTGAAGGCAACGTACCAGTCCTCACCGAACATCGGTCGATCGCCTTTCAATCGATTATGTCCATTGTAGGGATCGAGCAGGTTTTCCTTGATACCGAGCGCTTCGACGATACGCCATCGATCGGGTAGCCCACGCGCCGACCCCAACTGCTCCAGCGACGCAGGCGATATTTTCTCGGGATCACACGGCTCGGGTTCGTAAGGAATCACCGGAATAGTCGGGCTGCGACGACCGGAGTCCGCTGCTTGAGACGAGGGACAAGGCTCCTCCGCTAGCGCTGGCCCCGACAGCAGACAGGCTAGCAGCGCGAACAAGCCCGCGCGATCAACGACCACTGCAGGGCTCCTGCTCATTCGAATCGATGAAGGGCGCCTGCGGACAACTGACGTAACGCAGTCGCGCGCCAGCGGGTACCAATTGATCGGATCGGCGATCGACTGGTGCATTTTGTGGCGCCGAACCGGTCAACCCGGAACGCACGACACCGAGAAACGCCACCATGTCATCCTGATCGACACCGTCACCCGATACGCCTATCGCGCCGATCAGTTGTTCACCCCGATAGATCGGCACGGCACCCGGAAATATTTGAATGCCATTGGCAAGGACACGCACCGCACCGCTGACGGTAAAACCTCGATCGAAACCACTGATACCGCTGCAGTTACGTGGGGTG
Organism: uncultured Acidibacter sp.; assembly: GCA_964599335.1. Lineage (GTDB taxonomy): Bacteria > Pseudomonadota > Gammaproteobacteria > Steroidobacterales > Steroidobacteraceae > UBA964. The sequence goes on from CAZRFN010000029.1 coordinate 11,529, forward strand.
TCAGACGTCAGACCACGAACGAACGCAACGTGTTGAATGACGGCGTTGTGCACCAGGTCCATCTGCAAGCCGGTGTTGAGCGGACTCCACTGGCCGGGGCCTCGAGATAGAGGTCCGAACGGATTGCCATCGACACCATCCGGATAGTTCGGACGCGCAAGATTGCCGATGGCGCGCGCCGAGAATGCTGTCGCGCCGTCTGACAAGGCATTCGGCAAGCCGAGGAACACACGCGTGGTCGACACATACTGCGACGGCGACTCCTCGCGCAACCGTACGAGAACTCGGTCGAGATAAACCGCCGCCGGCAGGGCGTTGAGACGATCGGCTGCGCTACGCGACGATAAAAAGGCTGCCCCACGCGCTTTTTGAACTGCGACGTCGATGCCAAATACCGGCGCATCACGGCTGCGCACGAGGCCCAAAATTTCTCCTTGTGAATCCACGACGGTTATCGAGACGCGAGCAGGCGTATCGAGTGGGCGTCGTATCTGCGCACGACTTCGGTTAGCGACGCGCAAAGCACTCGAAAGAATCGATTGAACTTCGAGGGCCGTCAGCGCTGCAGCACCGTCGGTTCCGGGTCGCGGACGATAACGCTCGACACCGGTCGCATCGACGAGCACGAATGCATCGAGACCCAAGTAGTCTTGGCTGTCAGCACGGACACCGGAACGCGCTTGCCCGAACGCGATTCCTGCGCGAATGACCGCCTCGGCGTAACCCGGAACGGCGACGAGCTGACCGACGCTGCCTAGCAACGTCGTAAATGCCGGTGGCGAATCGATCCGGGATCTCAGGTCTTCCGCTCGAGTGTCGCTGAAGCGCAGGGTCTTACCATCGGCCGTGATGCGATCTGCCCGACGATCTTCGGGTGCCGCCATTGGCCCCGCCGCGGCGAGAGCCACCGCCTCGTCGATATCGACGTCAACGTCGATCACGTTACGATCGATGCCGTAGATGGGATCGACCACTACACCGACGCCGCCCACCGGCGTACCCGATCGATACAAGGGAAACCCACCAGGATCTCCGGCGAGGCCGAGCGGCGATCGCTTCGGACCTACGTCGGCTTCGACGGGCGTGAATCGTGTCACGACGTCCGAGCAGGGAAGCTGGCTGAACTGAACACCGAACAACGGGCCGCTCGGCGTCGATAATTCACCCGGATTGAAATGCGACTGAATGATCTGGCTTGCCGTTCGAGTGCTGAACGCATTGCCTTCACTGGACAGGTATGCGCCGGTCAACGCCTTCGAGATGGCAGCGAGCGTCGCGGGAATCACCTCGATATTTTCGAACCCGCCGCTCAGCGTCGGCACGGCGGTATCGCTCGTGCGCATCGTGACGTTCTCGAGTGCGCCGGTCATCCTGAAAACGGCCAGTACATTTCCCACGCGATCGACTACCGCGATCGTCGCCTTGACGCCCCTCGCCTGCGCCTCGGCAACGGCACGTGCCACTATTGCTTCAACGTCGCTGGTCGATAAGAAACTGCTGGCATTCGCACAGCTACCGTCGCAAACGAACCCGCTCGACGACGATACCGCGCCATCCGTAATCCTGGCGTTCGATGAATCGCCACCGCCGCACGACACCACCAGCGCGGCGCACAGCATCGTCAAGCAAAGGCGCTTCATTTGATTCGCGCTGGAATCCACGAAGGCTCCAGTTTGTCGTGAAAGACATGACAGGCGGCACAAGGACTGGCGATTCGCGTCCGGCCTGCCTCGGTTCCCGTTTCGCCGCCATGACAGTCACGGCAGACCTTGATCTGCGGCATCAAGACATCGCTGGCGAGTCTCGAATCTCTGGCGGCGTGGCAGGTAACACACGTCGCCTCGCCCGCTGCGTGTGCAGCATGATCGAAACTTGCCTTCGGCATGAACGTCTGCGTCAGCTTGACCGGCGCTACCTTCCAAACCGGATCATCGATCGTTCCTGTTCGGGTCACGGCATGACAATCCACACATGCTCGTCGTTCAAAGATATCTGCCGCGACTCTATTCGCGCGCCGCTTGGCGCTGCCGAGCATGCGAGCACGTGCCGCCGGCGTCGATGAGGCACCGGGTGGCAGCGGACCCTCCGCCGACACAAGCGCATCGCTGTATCCGCCGAGAAAGCGACGACTGTAATGATCGACGAGTGTCTGCAGAACGAGTTCCGGCTCGCCATGCGGCACCTGTCGCCGAGGCTCTGCCGGATCGAACCCCAGAGAATGGCAGGAGCTGCAATGCTCCTCCATGTTGATCGGCCTGAAACCCGAGCCACTCTCGTTCGCCACATGACAATCGATGCACTCCATCACCACCACGCCCTGTGGAGCTTTGATGCCCTTCGAATCGAGGTGCGCGTGGTGCGTGAATTTCAGGTTCGAATTTTCTTTGATCATCGACTCACCGAGTCTTGACCGCATCACTCGCCAATCCGGCGCACTCAACAGACTGACCTGAAACTCCGGATGCTGCGACACGAAATCTGTCACCGGTATAGCCTTCGACCCCGCACCGTGTTTTTGGGGTGCAGCATGGCAATCGGTACAAATTCGCGCATCGAGCTGTACCAGGTTCGACGGCTCATCGTGTTCGACATGACAACGGGTACATCGGTCCGTCCTCATGCCAACTGCCGCCGGGTGGTCCGCAGCAACATGCTGATGCAGGTTTCTTCCGTGACAGTCGAGGCACTGTTCGTTGCTGACCCGACGGAATGGCCGCAGGTGACAGGCTTGGCACTCGACCTCGAGATTGCCGTGCGCGGAATGCAAAGTGCCCGAAGACCATTGCATGTCGCTCGGCAGCATGCTCGCTCGCAGCCAGGCAATCGATGCATCACCCTTGCCGAGAAAAAAAACGGGCAAAAACAAACCCAGCAACAACGTGACGCTGATACCGGCCCACGCCCACGGACGCTTACGCCAACCCGCTTGTTCGAGCGAGGTGATGAATGCGGGTAGCGGCAGGTCGTCCGCTGCGTCGTCCTCTCGGGAATCGCGCTCGACCGAGATCGCGGCGTCGAGATCGGTGGGTGGCTCGAAAACCTTGATCAACAAGGGGCCGAGACTGATCGCATCGCCCACCGTCAAACGAGCATCGCGGCACAGTCGGCCGTTGAGCTCGACTTGAGAAGTCGACAGACAAACGATCGACAACCCGCCATCCGATCGCATGATCTTCGCATGCTGCAGGGCGATCCGCGGATCATTGCAATGAATATGTTGATCGGTAGCACGCCCGATGCCGACTACCTCTGCATCGACGACCCGGTCGCGGGCGACCACTGTCTTCTTCGAATCGGCCTCGAGCGTGCGAATCAGGATACGCATCACTTCACCAGTAAAAGAACACGCTGACAACGTGGGCAATCAACGTACCGATCAACGCCAAAGTCACGGGTACGTGAACATAAAGCCAAATCTCGAGCCAGCCGCGGATCTGAACGTCGCGACGCAGTCTTCGCAGTTGGTTTCGCCGCGTAGCGATCAAGGTTAGAAGATCTCCTATCCGCCGCGACAGCTCGCCATCCGTGCTGCGAGCCAGTTCATCTCCCAACCAGCGGAGCAAGGCGACCTGCTCCGGATTAGGCGCTTGCTGAAAGCCGTTACCCGCCACGGGCAAATTGATCGTGGAGAGATCCTGCCCGCCCAAAATGGCGCGCGCACTGCCGCCAATGAGGGTGCCCTGTCGATTCGATCGCATCACATCGCGGAAACGACGTGGCATTTCACTGACGATACGTAAAGAGCGCTTGTCCAGATCGTTGATGTCTTCGATCAACACGTCCGGTTTGCTTCCCGCCCTGTTGGCCGACATCAGTCGGGGATAACGAACGTAGACAATCGTGCCGAAGACACCGCTGCCAATCACGATCAACATCAGAACGTAGCAGAGCGTGTGCAGGTTCTGGCCGAACTGAAACCCGGTATGCAGGGTTGCCACCAAGATAAGTGACAAGCCGAGATACACATGCGCGCTCGTCCAGCCTCGAAGAGTGCCAAGCGAGGACGAATAACTCCGCTTGCGAATACCGAGAGCCGTCAACCAAAAAACGAGTGCTGCGCCGATACCGCCCAATGTGTACCCGAGCCAAGTGCCGCCGTTGGGAGGTGACAGCGGATCGTGCCATACGTACGCCGCTATCGACATGAGGCAGAGCGCCAAAGCGGCCTTGAGATAACGATACTTCTCGTGGACCAGCATTGACTCGTGCATCGTCAAAACCTCGATGCGTCCTGCTGCACGAACGCCACGAACTCTTCAGGACTCACGCGCAAAGCCGCGCCCGTCGGACATGCGCGCACACAAGCCGCGCCGCCTTCTTGTCCCTTGCACATATCGCACTTGACGGCTTTCTTGACGGTCTTGGGCGCCCCATGATCGTGCGCGTGCTTGCGCCCCAACCCCCGCACTTCGCCGAACACGCTCTCGCGCTTGCTGCCGAACATCAGCCACGAAGCGAGCGAGGGCTCTTCGGGTGGTGGTCCCGCCAAATGGATCACGCCGTAGGGACAATTACGTTCGCAGTTTCCGCAGCCTATGCAGTTGTCACCAACGAACACCTCACCGTTTGGCGAGCGACGAATCGCATCCGGCGGACAATCCTTCATGCAGTGCGGGTCTTCGCAGTGTCGACAGGACGTCGGGACGTGGACGTTCGCAAACGTCGGTCCAGCCGCGCGATCGAGCCGTGAGGTGCCCTCATGGGTCGCCGCACAGGCGCGTTCGCAATTGTCACAACCGATGCACAACGTTTCGTTGATCAGCAGGATGTCGGTCGCTTCGCCCAAGCCCTGCTTGAGCAAGAACGAAATCAGCGCGCCTGCATCGTCCTGACCCTGCAACTGCGTATTGCTGGCGACACGCTGTCGTACCGTTTCCTCGAGCTCAGCCCGCAGCGCAGGATTTTTCTGCAGGAGTTCGGCGAACGTCGCGGCATCGAGACTGATGGTCTCCGTTGCAACCGTGGCGCGCACCGTTGCGCTGCGACGGGTATTACCCATCAACCCCATTTCGCCCACGTAGTTGCCGGCCGCCACGTAAGACATCACGACTTCGCGACCGCCGATCGATCTCAGGACCGCCAGCGAACCACTGCGAACGAGGTGCAGTGCCGTCGCCTCGTCGCCTTCGCTGAATAGAGTCTGACCTGCCTTGTAGCGGTTCAATTTCGATTTTGCCGCAATCGGCAACAGGTCTGCCGTTTTTGCCTGCGGCGCGAATCCGCTCTGAATGGCACGCACGATGAAGGTTTGATCAAGGACGTTGCGGGCTGCCTCCACCGAACTCAACAATTTGAGGACATCCCGCCGCGGTGTTTCGATGAGGATGCAATCGCTACCGGCGAGTACCGTTGCCGTTCGACGACGCCCCGAGAGCAAACCCATCTCGCCAAAGAATTGACCGGTCACCAGTGAAATGCGTTTGGAGGGATTGTTTTCGTCGACCTGAACGTCCACGCCCCCGGCGAAAATGGTGTAAAAAGAATTGGTGTAATCGTTACGCTTGAATACGACCTCGCCCGGATCGAGCACGTGTATCGTGCTGCCGAGCATGAGCTCGCGGAACATCAGCGGATTCACCTCGGTGAAAATGGGAATGCACCGCTGCATCGCCTGCAAAGTTTCTGACACCGATCGATGCGCAGTAATCCCGGCAAACTTCGCTGCCAGCAGCGGTTCGTCGGCTGGTGCCACGGGATTTCCGCGGATGAACTCGACGACTTCGTAGCCCTGATTCATCGCCTGCTTGATCAGCGGATATCCACCCAAAGCGCCGATCACGTAGATCCCTGAGACATTGGACTCGTATGCGGTCGAAAGAACGGGGAGCGACGATGGATCGCTCGATGGAAACTCGATGCCGCAGGATTCGACGAACTTTCGCGGCGGCGTCGCGCCGAGCCGCGCGATGACGCGATCGCAGGGCACTTGCATCTCGCCGCTCGCCGTATTCAAAGAGAGCAGGTACGGCTTCTCGCAACCCTGCGTTTCCACTAGCGAGATACATCGCGTGGAATGGAGGCAAATCACCTGACCCGCCTCGATGGCTTTCAGGATCAGCGCGAGGTTGCCATCCTTGCAACGCGAAAACTCATCCGATCGATTGACGAGATAGACCGTATTTTGTCGGGACAGTGCTACGGCGTTTTCGATTGCCGCGTCGCCAGCACCCACCACGACGATCGTTTCGTCTCGATACTCGTCGGGATCATCAAGGGTGTATTGCACGCAGGGCAGCTCATCGCCCGGCACGCCGAGGTGACGCGGATTGCCCTGAAGACCGATTCCGAGGACGACGTTCTCGGCGAGAACTTCGCTTCCGTCCTGCAGTTTGAGACAGAAGTCACCCTTGGCGCCGACGATGCCGACAACTTCGGCTCCATAGCGGATGTCGACCCGATGCTCGTTGAGTCCCTCCGCCCACTCACCCAAGATTTTTTCGCGCGTCCCCGCTGCGAAACGCATCGGACTGCGCAGTGGCAGGATGTTGGGCTCAGCCATGACGTGCTTGCCCTTTTGGTACTTCTGAATCGTGTTTGCATGAGCCGTCGACTGCTCGAGCAGCACGTGCGACACACCCAACTCGGCCGCACGAGCGGCGGCGCTCAAGCCTCCCGGTCCGGCGCCCACCACCGCAATCGCGACCTTCGTCATCATCTCGACCGCCGTCTACACGCTTCGGATAGAGCGCTTGGTTGTAACGTTCAACCCCATATTGTTATGCGAGTCACCGAACGTCCATGCCCTCTTCGATGACGGTATCCAAGCCGCAGACAAACTGCGGCGACACCTCGAACCGGACTCATGCATTTATGGGAGGATAAGCGTTCGATGCGCGGGTGCTATCGTCTTCGCCTGTTGGGACAAGATTTTGCGGGAATACAAATGAAAACTTTTCGGTCTTTGCTGGTCGGCGTTTTTGCAACTACTTCCTTGTGCGGCGTCGGTGCGTCACCAGGTCCGACGACGTCCGCACCGCTCATCGAGCGCAGCAAACTCTTCGGTAATCCCACCCGTTCGGGCGCTTCGCTGTCACCGAACGGGCGATGGTTGTCGTGGCTTGCGCCCCGCGACGGCGTCATGAACCTTTGGGTCGCTCCAGTCGCCAACCTTGCCGACGCAAGACCGCTCACTTCCTCGAAAGATAGACCCGTTCGTCAATCGTTCTGGGCACCCGACAGCAGCATGGTGATGTACGTGCAAGACAAAGGGGGTGACGAAAACTTCCTGCTGTATGCGATCGACGTCGCAACGGGCGTCGAGAAGACGCTCACGCCGTTCGAGAAAACGCGCGTCCAGATCGTCAACGTGTCAGCACTCGTCAAAGACAGAATTCTGATCGGCTTGAACAATCGGGATGCGCGTTGGCACGACGTGCACAGTCTCGATCTGAAAACCGGCAAGCTGACCGAGATCATGCGCGGCGACGGCTACGCCGGGTTTCTGGCCGACGCCAATCTGACGATACGCATGGCCCTGCGACCGAATAGTGATGGCGGTTACGACTACTTCACGGTGACGGACAACGTCGCTGGAACGAAGCCCGTCGCAGTGACGACGCTCGAGGACTCGTTGACGACGCAACCGGGCGGCTTCACGACGGACGGCAAGACCCTCTACTGGATCGATAGCCGCGGTCGCAACACCGCCGCCTTGATCGCTCAAGATGTGCAGAGTGGTAAAACGCAAATCATCGGCGAGAGCCCTCTAGCCGATATCAGCAACGTCATGAGTAACCCGAAAACCGGTGCCGTGGAGGCTTATTCGGTCACCTACCTGCGTGACGAGTGGACTGCGATCGATGCGCGAATCGGCGGCGATCTCGCCTGGTTACGCGTGCAACTCAAGGGTGAGATCAGTGTCACCACCCGCACCGAAGACGATCAGCTTTGGACGGTTGCGGTCGACCCCGTGGTTTCGTCGCCCTCGGTGCATTTGTACGATCGTCGGCAGCGGAAATTGACGCAGCTTTATGTCTCGCGTCCCGAACTCGTCGGCGCCCCTCTGCAACACATGCAGACGCTCGAGCTCAAATCGCGCGATGGCCTGAAGCTGCCGAGCTATCTGACATTACCGCCGGGCAGCGATACGAACGGTGATGGCCGTCCCGAATCTCCGGTGCCGATGGTGTTGTTGGTGCACGGTGGGCCATGGGCACGGGATGAGTTTGGATACAACGCATACCACCAGTGGCTCGCCAACCGTGGCTATGCCGTGCTGTCAGTCAACTATCGAGGATCGACCGGTTTCGGAAAAAACTTCATCGAGGCGGCCAATCTCGAGTGGGCCGGCAAAATGCACGACGACTTGATAGATGCCGTACGGTGGGCGATAGACCAAAAAATTTCACCAGCGGACAAAATTGCGATCATGGGAGGATCTTACGGCGGCTACGCGACGCTCGTAGGCCTCGCTTTTACGCCGACCACGTTCGCCTGCGGTATCGATATCGTCGGGCCTTCGAATCTCGAGACATTGTTGAAAACCATCCCCCCTTACTGGACGGCCGGCATTCAACAATTTCATCGTCGTATGGGGAACCCCGAAACTTCCGAAGGTATCGCGCTTCTCAAAGAGCGCTCGCCACTCTACAAGGCAGGAAACATCATCCGTCCTTTGCTGATCGGACAGGGCGCCAACGATCCGCGAGTCAATCAGGCGGAGTCCGACCAAATCGTCAGTGCAATGCAGAAGAAAGGCATACCGGTGACCTACGTCCTGTTCCCCGACGAGGGCCACGGATTCGCGCGCCCAGAGAACAACATCGCCTTCAACGCCATCTCGGAAAACTTCCTCGCAGCCTGTTTGGGCGGCCGTGCAGAGCCCATCGGATCAACCGTTAAATCGTCCTCTGCTCAGGTACCGGTCGGTGCGGCATTCACCCCGGGACTCGAGACGTCTTTGAAGCGCTGACGGAGGGGGCTTCGAAGATGAAGTGGTCGGGCAGAGGCTTCTCGGTCATGGTGTAGAAAGTGTCGATCGACAGTGGCCAATTCTGCGTCACCCGACCGCTGTCGTTCTTGTACCAGCTACTGACCGTTGATGCTCCCCAAGCCATCAGCGCATTCTCGCGATCGATCATTTCGTTGAAAGCCTGAAACGCCTGTTCGGTCACCATCATGGATTGCTGATTTTTTTCCAGCAGCATCTTGATGCACTGCATGATGAAATTGGCCGATGATTCTGCAAATAAAATCAGGCTGCCGTGTACGACTAGGTTCGTATTGGGGCCATACATGCAAAAGAAATTGGGGAAGCCCGGCATGCACATGCCGAGATACGCTCTCGCCTCTCCGTTCCACCATTCATGTAGTTTTCTGCCGTGTAAGCCCGTAATCTCCATGGGCATCAAAAACTCCGACGCCCGAAACCCGGTGGCATAGATGAGAACGTCCAGCGGATGCTGTTTGCCGACATCACCTCCCTCCGCGACGATCGTTACGCCCCCGCTCGAGATGCCCGCGATCGGACGAGTTTCGACGAACACCTTCGGATCTTTGAGTGCGGCGGGCCACACACCGTTATCACGCAACATGCGTTTGGCGCCCGGGGGATAGTTCGGCACTTGGGATCGCAGCAAATCGGGGCGATCCGCATAGTGTCGCTCCATTTGTTGCAGCAGCGATTGACGCAACGCCTCGTTTGCAGCGGAAACGGAGACGGCATGTTGATACGTCTCGTCGACGCGGACCAGGTCCCAGCGGCCGCGGATCGTCGCCCAGACCTGAAAAAAACGTAACCATCGGGCGTAGTGCGGCAGCGCGCCAAGCAAGCGTCGATGAGCGGCGGTAATGGTCTCGTGATAGCGCGGCGTGGGTAACATCCACGGCGGATTGCGCTGGAACACCACCACCGAGGCGACTTCGGACAGAATCGCAGGCACCACTTGATACGCACTGGCTCCGGTACCGATCACGCCAACCCGCCTGCCTTTCAAACTCACATCGTGATTCCAGCGTGCCGTATGCCATGCTGTACCGGCAAATTGCTCTGCGCCGGGGATTTCTGGAATCTTCGGTCGTCCCAACTGCCCCACCGCGCTGATCACGACGTCGAAATGGTGCTCCTCGACCGCTTTCCCTGAAGGCTGGATACGCAGCCGCCACCGCCCCGTTTCGACCTGATAATGCGCACCGATCACTTCGCTTTCGAGTTGCACTCGATCGGTAATTGAGAACTTTTGGGTGAGCTGCTCGAAAAAAACCAGGATGTCACGCTGTTCCGAAAATTCGCTCGGCCAGTTGGGGTTTTGTGCAAATGCATAGCTGTACGCGAAGTTTGGGGTGTCGAGCCGACATCCGGGATAGGTGTTCTGGCTCCAGGTGCCACCGACGTTGCCGGTTTTTTCGAAGACCGTGTAGTCGATACCCGCTTGCTGCAGGCGATGTGCGACAAGGATGCCGGACATCCCCGCACCTATGATCGCAACTCGAAACGTTCTTCCCGTGGCGATGTGTTCCGCACACCAATCCGGCGCTTCGGGATCGTGCGGCAAATCGAGCTCACGGCGAATCAGACCGGCAGAGACGCCGTGATCACGACCGACGGCAAACTCTAGCGTCCTCTCCAGCATCGATGGCGACGGATCGCACTCGAGATCACGCGCACGATCACGGATGCCTCGCAGATGTTCGAATGCCCGAAGTCGCGCCTCGTCGACGATGGCATCACTCAGCCCCCAGTGAGGCGGCGGACCCGCAGCGGGTAGCTCGACGATGGGTGAAAAACGAGGATCGATCAGCGCGTGATCGTTCGTGAGCAAGGCGAGCGCGCAGAGCAGCGGGTGAATCTCGGCGGCCAACACCGACTCCCAGAGCGCCCCGTCGGATTGCTCAACCAAGCCCTCGGGGTTAACCGGAAACAAATCGCTCGATTTCCGTGGAACATCCGTCACCGCGACACCACCACCTTACGGACTGAAACCGGAGAGACCGTTGCGAACCATAATTGGCCAGGGGAAGACTGGGCTCGCCCGCAGATGCCCATCACCGACGGATGGACAGTGACGAGTGCGGGGCCGACGAATTTTCACTCGAATCGATCTACACCGACGATAGGCGGAGCCCTCTGAATGTCGCTCACACTCACGTTGAAACTCCATGGTCTCAAAACCGAAGTGCACTTATGGGGTCAAAACAATCGTCCGCCACTACTGTTGCTTCACGACGGAATGTATGGCGCAGATGCGCTGACCGCGTGGGATCAGGTGGCGCCGATTTTGGCAGATGAATACTTTGTAATGGCGCCCGATTTGCTGGGATTCGGTAGGTCGGACAAGGTGGTGTTCCTAGATCGCTCTCCGTACTTGCCCCGAGTGGATCAAATCGAGGCGCTACTTGAGGCGCTCTCGCCCGCGCGGTCCTGTCATGTGATCGGCACTTCATTTGGCGGCTCGCTCGCTTTACGAACCCTGGAGCGCGATCGCTTGTCACTGGCATCGGTTGTCGCGATTTCGGGCACGGGCGGCCCGTGGCGAGTGCCCGCGGGGATCGCGGCGTTGAACGACTACCCGCAGCCTGATCTCGAACAAATGAAATCGTTGCTGGATCAGGTGACGAGTCGCTACGCGGGATTCGAACACTTGGCAGAGCGCCGCTATCGAAATACTTTGATTTCGGGGCACTTCGAATCCATCGCCGCCATGGGACTACGAAATCCCGCAACGGCACGCGCGAGCGCAAGCACCGATCCCTACCCCTCGACGCTGATCCAAATCAAGACACCGGTGATGCTCGTCGCAGGCACACAAGATCCTTTGCTGGATCCCGACTGGGCACGAAAACTCGCCAGCCATCTGCCGAATGCCCAGGTAACCATCGAGACACTGCCGACGGGCCACTCACCCAACCTCGATCACGCCGAACTTACCGCATCGACCTTGCTGTCGTTCCTGCGTGCCTATCGTTAGGTACTTTTAGTTACTTCGCATCCTGACCGATTCATTCCATGAATTTGAAAAGGATCGGGCAGAGAAACCCCGTCAACGTCGATGTTCCCACCAAGTTTGCATCGGCGAGATGGGCGGCTTCGGGAATCATAGCCGCACAGATCATGACCAGCATCGCACCAGCACCGATACCCTCGATGAAAACCTGCATGTTGTGATCGATGTGCCCCGCCATCGCCGCACCCGCCGCAGCGCCAATCGCTGTAAACACGACCAGCGACCCCCAAAGAAAAAGAACTCGCGTGGTCGAAAGGCCCTGCATTTTCATTTGCTGCGACGCGGAAAGCGCCTCCGGCAGATCACTCAGAAATAAGCCTGCGATTAACGTGTAGGGAAATACCGACCAAAACGTCAGTTCACCACCGGCTGCGACCACGCTCGAAACGGCCACCGTCAGGGATATTCCGATGATGAGGCTCTCGGGTACGGCGTCCAGCAGCGTACCGAGCCAGATCGCCAACGCCGCGTTGCCGTGCGATTGATGTCGACGACGAAGCTCATCTTGAGCGGGGAAATGGCCCCCGTGACTGATGGCCTCGATGGCAAGGGTCGCCCATCGCTCCTGCTCGCGCTGGTTGCGCGCTGCAGCACCACGGTTCTCTTCGATCCGATGCACGGCGAGTTCCCGCAGCTGCTGTTCAAGTTCGGGGATTTGCTTGCGAAGACTCGCAAAGTCAGCCGGAGTCAGCAGCAGCATTTCAACGTCGGTTTTTGCCTCGCAATCGGCACTGCAGGGCGCTTCCGCGAGCAACGATATTTCGCCGATGACCTCGCCGTGGCCCAACTCGATCGGCTCGGCACGATCCGGATGATCGATGAAGACGAAACCTTTTCGAATGAGATACAAGCCGTGAGAGCTGTCGCCACGCGAAAAAATCGTTTCGCCCGCCAGAAAAAACCGCGGCCTCATATGACTGAGCACTGCCGCCATCTTGTCGGCGGGTAGATTGAAGAAGATGGGTACGTTCACGACTTCCGCCAGCGCCTTGCGATTGAACGCCTGGCGTTCGATGGCCGTCTTCGATATGACATACGCTTTTTTTCGTAGATAGCCACCTTTGGCATTCACGAGCTGATCCAGAAGAACGAAGAGTATGCCGCCGGCGATACAACCACCGATCAACGTCAGCAAATGTTCAGCTTCTTCAAGTTTTGCGGTTTCGTTGGGAGCAGCAGCAAACGCGAGCACCGTCGGTGCGACGAGCTCGATGGCAAGCGCACACAACAGCGCGCCACCACCAAAGGCTGCAAGCAACCCCACCGTCGCCTGCGGTATGCGAACCTTCACACCGATGACGGCACCGATCACCAGCGAAGAGGCACACAGAGCTCCGATTGCAGCGGCCCACAGCACAGTCGTATCCATATTGACGAGCTCCGTTTTATTTGAGCAAAACGCGTAGTGCGGCTTTCTGGGTCTCCGTCAGCTGAAGTTTCTCCAGCTCAATGACTGCGGCATCGATCGGCAGACCGTGCAGTCGCTGCTGAATTGCTTCCAGCTCGGAGGATGCCGCCGTCAGCACCGACGAGATGGACCCGCCAAGACCCCTACGCGCCATCGCGCGCACCTTGAGCGCGTCGAACTGTTCGATCGTCAGGTGCAGGCGAATCCGCTCTTCCTCGAGGGTTCGTGCTTCCTCGGCGGTAATGACGCCATCGGCGAGCGCATCCTCGACCTTTTGAATCATGTCCTCGCGCTGGCGATGTAGCTGATCAGAAAATGCAGAGCCCAGAATACCCGCGGGCAGCGCGACGATACCGATGCCCAGTAACGCGAGGACCATCGTGAATGCCTGCCCTATAGGGGTGATGGGTGAAATGTCGCCATAACCGACGCTGGCCAACGTAATGACCGCCCAGTACATCGCCCGCGGCATGGTGTCGAACTTCTCAGGTTGAACGGCATGCTCCACCTCGTAGACGATGGCACCGGCGAGGATGGTGATCAAAAAGGTGACGAACATCGCGGCAAAGAAAGCACGTTGCTCACGACGCATGACGTCGCTGAAGGTCTTCATCGCCGTGTTGTAACGAGTGAGCTTCAACACTCGTAGCACTCGAAGAATTCTTATGAAGCGTAAATCGACCGTCCCGGCGAAAAAGAGGTGGAGGTACCAAGGCGCAATCGCGATCAAGTCGACCAACGAAGACGGCTTGACGATCCAAGCCCTGCGTTGCGACATGGCGGATTCGTCCGGGCTCGCCTCCGGAGAGGAATAAAGCCTCAACAGATACTCGATCGAGAAGACGGCCACCGAAATGTCATCGAATAAAGTGAATGCCGCCGCGAGTGGCATGTGGATCGACGGCACCGTCTCGAGAATTACCGCAAAAACGCTGAGGATGATGAAAACGACCAGAATCAAATCGATCTGTGAATGAAGCCTTCCGGAGGTCGGCGTCTCATTCAGCAGGGCATAGACCTTGCTCCGAATCGTCGTGCCGCGGTTGTCACGGATGAACTGCTGCAATGCCGGAATGAAGTCCCGCAGCAACTTCAGCAGTCGCAGCAAACGCAGCGCTCGCAGCACCCGCAAATCGAGATCGATGATGCCGAGAAGGTGCAGCCAATAAGGTCCGATGACGGCAAGGTCGATCAGTGCAAAGGGTGTTACGGCTTGTCTGAGGGCTGGCGTTCTTTTCCCCCGGAATGCGGGGTCGCCGCCGGCTGCAAAAAGTCGCAGCACGTACTCCACCGTAAACAGGTAGATCGACACCTCATCGAATAGCCCGAACCAGTACTCGTTCCCCGAGTAGACGGGGAAATGCTCGAGCGAGAGCGCCAGAAGATTGGCAATGATCAGCCAAGTGATGAAAGAGTCGAGCCGCTTGGCGACCCGACTTTCGCCGTCCAGATCGAAAAGCGTTGAGAACACGGCCGAACGAGCCGATGCGATCGAAGACATGACGCCCCTCCCCCGAGTGGCCGACCGAGATTTAGATCCGGTCTGGTAATAGTTTGGACCTAAATTCGCGCTTCTTGGGTGGCGTGTCAACTCGGCAACAAAATCTCGTGGGGGCCCGAGCGACGAAAGGCCGATGCCCTGACGGGTCCGCTGGCGGGCTTTTTACGCGCCTACCACCGAGTCCCCTTTACTGCCCTGGAATGCTGGCGAGCGCCCGATTTCCTGTTGGCGTCGCTCATCCAGCTCGAGAAACGCGAGATGGGTCACGAGTTTCTGCAGCGCGTCCTCGAGCAGGCGCAACTCGTCAGGCCGTATCGTCGGGAGATCCTGCGACTCGTAAAGCCCGAGGAACAACACCATCGACCCGCGGTACGCCCCCGGTACGAGTAATCGAAAAACCGACTGTCCGCCCATGGTCGAGCCCAGAACCGGCGACTTGCTCGCTCGCAACTCCACGGCCAGATTGTCATCCACGGGGATCGAGCGGCCACTGTCCGAGCCCACGTAAGCACGCAACTGTCTATCGAAGATCTCGACGTGCCCCGCGTGCAAAAATGACGACACCCGGCTCGTGAACTCGAGACGAAGTGCGCGCGCGTTCTCGAAGTATTCCATCTGCTCGATGAATCTTTTGAGCTCGATCTCTCGTCGACCCAACGCCGAAAACAATACTTTCTTCAGCGCCGCATCCGTAAAGCCCTTGAATTACTTCGCCACGAAGACCAGCAGAGCAACGCCCGCGTTGATCATCATTTTTCTCGTGTCTTGATCGATGGAGGTCAAGGACTCGATATTCGACTTCAGCACCCAAAAGCCGATGATCAACGCGCTTGCCGTCAGGACGTATACGACCGTTTTATTGATGAAGAAATTGAAACTCACGATACGTTTCGAAAGACAAATGAAAACGAACGCAACAACGCACAACGGCTGAATCGGGGA
>CAZRFN010000030.1:0-26456 GCA_964599335.1 uncultured Acidibacter sp.
CGCCGTGCAGTTCGCGCTTGGAGTTATCGACCCCGTAGCGCTTGCAGAGGGCATCAAGGCTGTTGCGCTGCCCGGGGTGCAGTTTGCGGGCGACGGTAAGGGTATCGAGCACTGTGCAGCGGCTCTCGATCGTCGCGGCTTTCGCATCGAGCCGTGCGAGCTCGGCGTTCAAAAACCCAAGGTCAAAGGGCGCGTTATGAATGACGAGCTCCGCCCCCTCGATGAACGCGAGAAGCTCTTTCGCAACGTCGGCAAACTTAGGCTCGCGCTGAAGCTTGGCGAGCGTGAGGCCGTGCACGGCCGAGGCACCCTCGTCGATCTCGCGCTCGGGGTTCAAATATTTATGAAACTGCCGGCCCGTGAGGCGCCGACCTACGAGCTCGAGACAACCGATTTCGATGAGACGATGGCCCTGAGCGACTTCGAGGCCGGTGGTTTCGGTGTCGAGGATGATCTGCCGCATGGGTGGCCGAAGGTTAGCTCAAAAGCCCATCGATCGCCGCATTGGCGAGGGCATCCACACGTTCGTTACCCGGCACCCCCGAGTGACCCTTCACCCAGCGCCACTCGATGTCGTGTTGGCTCGAGAGTTCATCGAGGCGCTCCCAAAGGTCGCGATTTTTAACGGGCTTTTTATCGGCCGTTTTCCAGCCTCGGGCTTTCCAGTTTCCGATCCACTCGGTGATGCCGCGTCGCACGTACTCTGAGTCGGTATGGATCCGCAGCGCACTCTTGCGCTTGAGCGCCTCGAGCGCTCGGATGACCGCCGTGAGCTCCATGCGGTTGTTCGTGGTCTCGGCCTCGGCGCCTGAGAGCTCTCGCAAGTGTTCGCCGAGTTCGAGGGTGGCGGCCCAGCCGCCCGGGCCCGGGTTACCGCGACACGCGCCATCGGTATAAATCTCGACTCGGGTCGTCATGAGGGATCGCGATTGACCGAGGGTTCGGTGAGTCCGCCGAGCACACGAGAGCGTCGCGCCTCGCGTAGGCGCGGACGGAGCGGCGTGAGCGCGTGCATGCGTTTGCGGGCCTTCAAGAGATACGCCCCCGAGGGCCAGGGCGCGAGCCAGCCTCTTCGAAGCTGATGATCGACACTCGCCGGCTCTCCCCAAGGCAGGCCGTAGAGGTAATGCCGCACTTCGAGCACGTCGTAGCCCAATAAATGCAGCCAATCGCGCACGCGGCGCTCAGGCAGCACGCGACGCAGCCCCGGCGGAAAACCCCGTCGGCTCGCGCGGGCACGCAAGCCCCACAGACTCATGGGTGAGAACCCGAGCACGAGAAGCTTCCCCTCGCCTGCGAGCACGCGATCGGCCTCGCGCACTAGACCATAGGGGTCGCTCTCGAACTCGAGCGCATGCGCGAGCAGCACGACGTCCATGCAATCACTCGCGATGGGCAGCTGACTCGGGCGACCGACGGCATCGAGGCCTTGGGTCGAGTCGATGTCGAGCACGGTCTGCGAGCGCGTGCGGGCATGCGCGATGAGCGAGCGCGTCTCGCCCCACACGCCGATCTGCAGCGCCTCCCACCCAAAACAATCCTCCAGCGACTCGGCGATGACGCGCGCCTCGGTGTCGAGCAAGATCTTGCCGCGGGCGCTGGCGAGCCAAGTTGTCAGGCGGGGGTCGAGCACGGGGCGAAACCATAGCAATTTTCGGTGAGGGTCGGTTAAATACGCGCCCAATGCGATTCGCTTTCCTCACGCGCCTGGCGCTGCTCTTCGCGATGCTCACGCTCGCCGCCTGCGCGACCCTCGAGGACTCCTCGGTCGGTCGCTATCTCGCCGCCCCGCGCCCGGTGCCCGAGCCCGTGCTGCAGACCCCGCCGCCCGGCCCGCCCTTCGATGAAACCCGCGCCGAGCGCGCCCCGCCGCCGCCTGCGCCTTCCGTGTTGATCCCGGCGGCTGCTGCGGTGCCCGCGGGGCCTGAAGATTTGATCGAGCGCATACGCTCGGGGTTCCAGCTTGCCGAGGAAGAACGCTCGGCCATCGACGTGCAACTGGCTTGGTATGAGCGCAACCCCGCGCATCTCGATCGGGTGTTCGGGCGGGCCTCGCTCTACATGCATTACATCGTCGAGGAAGTCGAGCGCCGCGCCATGCCGATGGAGCTTGCGCTGCTGCCCGTGATCGAGAGCGCGTTCGAGCCCTTCGCCTACTCGAAGGCGCGCGCCTCGGGGCTGTGGCAGTTCATTCCGGATACGGGCAGTCGTTTTGGTCTGCCGCAGAACTGGTGGTACGACGGACGTCGCGATGTGATCGAGTCGACGCGTGCCGCACTCGATTATCTGCAGTTCCTGCACGATGAGTTCGAGGGCGACTGGTTGCTCGCAGTCGCGGGCTATAACTGCGGCGAGAACTGCGTGGCGCGTGCCGTGGCGCGTAATCGTGCGGCGGGACTGCCGACGAGCTTTTGGGATCTGCGCCTGCCGAACGAGACGCGGGCGTATGTCCCGAAGCTCCTCGCGATGAAGCGACTGGTGACCGAGCCCTCGATGTTCGGTATTGCGTTCAGCCCCATTCCGAACGAGCCGTATTTCATTCGGGTGTCGCTGGGGTCGCAGATCGACCTGCGTCTCGCCGCCGATTTGGCCGGCCTCTCGCACGAGGAACTCTCGGAACTGAACCCGGCGTATCACCGCTGGGCGACGCCGCCCGAGGGGCCGCATGCGCTCTTGTTGCCGATCGACTCGGCCGAGCTTTTTCAGCAAAACGTGACGATGCTCTCGCCCGATGAGCTCATGCGCGTGACGCATCACATCGTGCGTGCGGGTGAGTCGTTGCCGGAGATCGCGACGCGTTACGGCACGAGCGTGATGACGATCCGTATGCTGAACGGCCTCAAGGACGCGAGCATCAACCCAGGATTAGACCTGCGCGTACCCTCCGGCACGACGAAGCTGCCCGAGAAAGTGCTGCGTGCCGCGGCGCGTGTGGATGGACCCGAGCCGCGTCAGCGTGGCAAGCGCAACCGCCCTGAAGTGCATGTGGTGCGGCGCGGTGAGTCGATCTGGGCGATCGCACGTCGCAACAACATGGATCCGCGCACGCTCATGCGTCTCAACGGTAAGAAGCCGGGCGACAAGATCATGCCGGGCGAGCGCTTAGTCGTTGCACGCAGTGGGTTGGGGTCGGGCGGGTCGAGCGCTTCAAGCAGTGGCTCGAACGAGGCTCATGACTCGAAGAAGTCTGGCTCTAGTTCGCGCGTCACGCACCGCGTGCGCAGCGGCGAGACGCTCTCGGGCATTGCGCGGCGCTACGGCGTGACCGTCTCTCAGCTTGCCGCCTGGAACGATATTTCGGCCAAACACGTGCTGCGCGTCGGGCAGCGACTCGTCATCCGTCCGAGGTAATTGATATGGGATTTTTGAGCGGTAAACGCGCCCTCATCGTGGGCGTTGCGAGTGATCGGTCGATCGCCTGGGGCATTGCCGAGGCCATGCATCGCGAAGGCGCGGAGCTCGCCTTCACCTACGCGAATGAGAAGCTCAAAGAACGCGTCGACACCCTCGCCCACTCGATCGGCTCAAAGATTATCCTGCCGCTCGATGTAACAGTCGATGCGCAGATCGATGGCGTATTCGAAAGCCTCAAGCGCGAGTGGGGGCATCTCGACATCGTGATTCATTGCGTGGCTTTTGCGCCGCGCGAAGCACTCGCGGGGGGCTTCACGCAAAGCACCACGCGCGAGGCGTTTGCGATGGCGCATGATGTGTCGAGCTATAGCCTCACCGCCCTGGCGCGAGGCGCTTCGCCCTTAATGCAAGGTCGGGCGGGCGCGATTTTGACGCTCTCGTATCTCGGTGCCGTGAAGGCCATTCCGAGTTACAACGTGATGGGTCTTGCCAAGGCGAGCCTCGAGGCGAACGTGCGGTTTTTGGCGGCAGACCTTGGGCCGCAGGGCATTCGGGTGAACGGGATCTCTGCAGGCCCCATCAAGACGCTGGCAGCCGCGGGCATCGGCGGTTTCCGCAAGATGCTTTCGCGCGTGGCGGAGGTCGCCCCGCTTCGTCGCAACGTAACTCAGGAAGACGTGGGTAATGCCGCGGCGTTCTTGTGCTCAGATCTCGCCGCCGGCATCACGGGCGAGATTCTTTACGTCGACGGTGGGTTCAGCACCGTCGGCATGAGTTTTCCGGAAACGCCGAGCGCGACTTAACGCTTACTGGAACGCCTGCGGGTTCTTCGTGACCTTCGCCTTCTCGCGCATGTCTTCGACATACGCGGCGAGCGAGCCGAGTGCCTGACGGCCGGCGAGTTCTTGTCCGCGTGCGGCTCTCACCGCCGCATCGCCCGCCGCGGGCAGCACACGGGTTTGCGACACGACCACGACGGCTGCGCCTTCGCTCGTGACGACAGCCTTCGACGAGGTCTTGCCGGCAGCCGGGCGCGCGACATCAAAGGCGGCCTTGCGCACTTCGGCGGGCACGGCCGGGTCGCGACGATCGATGAATCGCGCGGCATTTGGGCTGGCACCCAAGCCCTTGGCGAGCTGATCGAACGAACCACCCTCGCTCATGACTTTGACGACTGACTCGGCGGCCTTGCGGGCTTCTTCGGTGGCGCGTTCGTTGGTCGCAGCCTCGAGCACCTTGGCGCGCACGGTCGCGAGCGGCGGCACAGAGGGCTTGCGGTGTTCGAGCACCTTCACGACGACGAAGCGATCTTCGCCGAGCGCGATCGGTCCGCCGATGCGACGCTGATTGAGTACGGCATCGCCGAACACGAGCGCATCGAGTTCGGGTGAGGCCTGAAGTTCTGGGCTACCGGCGCCGCGCAAGAAGGTCGCGGACTCGCCGAGCTTGAGCCCTAAATCTTTGGCGATGACGGCAAGGTCCGCACCCGACTGCTCGAGGCGCTGCTGCACGGCATCTTGTTTCTCGCCGAAGAGATCGGCGATGCGGCCACGGCGGTATTCTTCTTCGAGATCGGCGCGCACTTCGGCAAAGGTCTTGTTACGACCCGCCTGGATGGCCTCGAGGCGCACGACGTGGAACCCGAACTCCGTTTTCACAGGGCCGCGCAGTTCGCCTTCTTTCATAGCGAAGACGGCTTCGGCAAACGGGCCGACGAAGGCGGATTTCTCTGAGAACCCGAGATCACCGCCACTCGAGGCAGAGCCGGTATCTTTCGAAAGGCGCGTCGCGAGCGCGGCAAAATCGCTGCCGCCCTTGAGTTGTGCGAGCACATCGTTCGCTTCTTTTTCAGTCGCGAGCAGGATGTGACGCGCACGACGACGCTCGGGCTCGACGTAGCGATCTTTGGTCTTGGCATAAAGATCGAGCAGGTCCGACTCGGCAACGACCACCTGCCCCGACACATCGGCGACCGAGCTTTCGGCGAACTGCAGACGCACCGATTCGGGCGTCAAAAAACGTTGTGAATTTTTTTGATACCAGGCCTCGAGCTCGGCATCGGTGAGACGCAGGCTCGCGCGGTACTTCGCGACCGGGAAGATCGCGTAACGCACTTCGCGCTGCTCGTCTTCGAGGGCGATGCGACGACCGATTTCGGCGGGGGTCAAAAATTCGGTGGCGAAGAGTGCGCGTTGCAGCTCTTCGCTCTGCAGCACGCGACGCACGTCGGCGCGATATTGATCCGCCGTGATGCCAAGCTGCGCCAAACGCGCGAGCGCGAGGGTCTCGTTGTATTGGCCATCCACCTGGAAAGCCTGCTCGCTGCGGATGTTCTCTTGCACGCGGCTGCCATCGACGCGATAACCCGCCTCGCGGGTGCGGGCGTTGATGAGCTCGGAGCGGATCAGGCGCTCGATGATGCCGTCCTGCAGGCTCGGCTTCAGGTCTTCGGGGATATCGGTGCCGAACTGCGCGGCCCACTCGGACTGCTGGGTCTGCCAGAGGCGGCTCGCGTCCTGCAGCGGGATCTCGTTCCCGTCGACCTTGGCGGCGTACTTCTTGGGCCCGATGAAATCGAGGGTGACCGCCCCGGTCGCGCCCCAGATCGCAAACACGATGGCGAGCGGAATGAGGATGAGCCACGCGAGGGTTTTCTTGCCTTTGAGCGAGTCGCCGAGTTTCTGGAGCATGGGATTTTCAGGGGGTCCGTCGTTTCGAGCCGGCGATTATATGGCACTCCGGGGGTCGAGCCCCTATCATCGGCGCCAGTTATGAGCCAGGGCCCCGCGAAAATCATCGACGGCAAGGCCATCGCCCGGGTGGTGAAGGCCGAGGTTCGTGCGGCCGTCGACCGGCGGGTCGCCGCCGGGGGCCGCCGTCCGGGGCTCGCGGTCGTGATGGTCGGGGACAACCCCGCCTCGGCTGTCTACGTGCGCAACAAGCGCGCCGCATGCGAAGAGTGCGGCATCCATTCGGTGGCGATCGACCTGCCCCAGTCGACGAGCGAGGTCGAGCTGCTCACGCGCATCGACGCCCTGAATGCCGATGAGTCGGTGGACGGGATCTTGGTTCAACTGCCGCTGCCTGAGCACATCCGCCAGACCGAGGTGGTCGAGCGTATCGACCCGCGCAAGGACGTGGATGGGTTTCATCCGTACAACATCGGGCGGCTCGCCGAGCGGAATCCGTTGATTCGGCCGTGCACGCCGTATGGCGTGGTGCGGATGCTCGAGCACATCGGCGTGTCGGTGAAGGGGCTGCACTGCGTGATCGTCGGGGCGTCGAATATCGTGGGGCGCCCCATGTCGCTCGAGTTTTTGTTGATGGGCGCGACGACGACCGTGACGCATCGGTTCACCGAAGACCTTGAACACCATGTGCGCGAGGCCGAGGTGCTCGTGGCCGCGGCCGGCAAGCCCGGGCTCATCAAAGGCGAGTGGATCCGGCCCGGTGCCGTAGTGGTGGATGTGGGCATCAACCGACGCGAAGACGGCGCCCTCTGCGGTGACGTCGAATTTGCCGAGGCCGCCAAGCGCGCTTCGTGGATTACCCCTGTGCCGGGCGGCGTCGGCCCCATGACCGTCGCGATGCTGATGAAGAACACCCTCGAGGCGGCGCTGAGGAGGGGGTGAGGCGTCGTGAGCGCGACCTGAGCGGCGCGTGATCGAGCGTCCCGTATTCCGTTGGCCCCAAGAAGGGGACGCCAAAACCACATCCCTGTGAGCTCGGCGCGCGCCATCCCTGGCGCGCGACGCCCCTTCTTGGGGCCAACGAAACACGTGCCGCTCCATCGATGCGAAGTCGCGGATCACGAACGTGAAAAGGGTTTTTCCGGGTTAGACCCGAGTGTGGGTACGGGGACTCGGCCTGCCGCGCAATTCACGCGATTTGGCGAGATATCCGAATTGAGAATCGTAGGAAAAGTGTTACTCTCGTATGCAACGTAATACTTTTTTCGGAGTCATGCCATGACCACTAAGCTCACCTCCAAGGGTCAGGTCACGATCCCCAAACACATCCGAGACGCCATCGGTCTGCGACCGGGGCAGCGCGTGGAATTCCGCGTCGGCGAAAACGGAACGGTCGTCATTCAACGGGCAAAGGAGCAGAAGCCTCCGGCCAAAGACCGCTTTGCCGCAGCCCGAGGTATCGCCAAGACGAAGCTCACCACCGATCAGTTGATGGCCCTACTCCGCGGCTAAAGTCAGATACCGACTGAGGTCTTCGCGTGACGCCAACGATTCTCGTTGATACCAACGTGCTACTGGACTTGTTCACGCAAGACCCCGATTGGGCGGAGTGGTCGGAGTTTCAGCTACGCGCGCAGTCTCAGGTACACCGTCTCGCGATCAATCCGTTCATCTACTCGGAAACGTCGGTCGCGTTCGGATCGGTTGAAGACCTCGATCAAGCTCTCGAATCACTCAGAATCAGTGTCGTGGAGTTATCGCGTCCGGCGCTCTTTCTGGCAGCGCGAGCGCATGTGCGCTACCGACAACAGGGCGGTGTGAAAGCGAAAATTCTCGCGGACTTCTTCATCGGTGCACATGCCGCAGTCGCGAAGATGCCCATACTCACTCGCGATGAGCAACGATACCGAAGCTACTTTCACAAAGTGACTGTGATCTCGCCACCACGGCACTAGCCGCTAACGACGATCAACTCGTCACGAGCGTCGCCAGACGGTCGCGCCGCCCGGTTTATCTTCGAGCACGATGCCCGCCGCTGCGAGCTCGTCGCGGATCTCATCCGAGCGTTTGAAATTCTTTGACTTGCGCGCGTCCTGGCGCTCGGCGATGGCCGCTTCGATGCGCGCATCGTCCCAGCCGCCTTCGGTGCTCTGCCCTTTTGAGGCTTTGAACCAGTCTTCGGCGTTCAGCGTGAGGAGACCAAGTACCGAGCCGATCGCGCGTAGTTCGCGCGCTTTGGCGGTGGCGCCCGCGACGTCACCGGCATCGCGTGCCCGGTTGATTTCACCGGCGACGGCTTGCAGTACGGCAATGGCTTCGGGCGTGTTGAAGTCATCATCCATCGCAGCATGGAACGTCTGCCAAGCTGGCGAGTCGCCGGTTTGCGGCGCTTTGACGGGCGGCGCATCGAGACCGCGCAGCGCGGTGTAGAGACGACCGAGCGAAGCGTCGGCTTGCTCGATTTGCGCGAGTGAATAATTGATCGGGCCACGATAGTGACTGCCGGTCAAAAAATAACGCAGCACTTCGGGGTGACGGATGTGACCGGAACCGAGCACCTCGCGGATGGTGAAGAAGTTGCCGAGCGACTTCGACATCTTCTCGTCATCCACATTGACGAACCCGTTGTGCATCCAAAGATTGGCGAAGTGATCGCCCGTGGCCGCGCAGGACTGCGCGATCTCGTTTTCGTGGTGCGGGAACTTGAGATCCATGCCACCGGCGTGGATGTCGAAGTGGCTGCCTAAGATTTCACCGGACATCACCGAGCACTCGATGTGCCAGCCCGGGCGGCCCGGACCCCAGGGCGACTCCCACGCGGGTTCGCCGGGTTTTGCTTTTTTCCAAAGCACGAAATCTAGCGGATCGCGCTTGGCGGTGTCGACCTCAATGCGCGCCCCGGCGCGCAGATCGGCCAGGCGTTTTCCTGAGAGCTTGCCGTAGTCCGCGAAACTACCGACGGAGTACATGACATCGCCGTCGCTCGCGACGTAAGCGTGGCCCTTGTCGATGAGCGTTTGCGTGAGCGCGATCATACCGGGCACGTATTGCGTGGCGCGCGGCTCGTGATCGGGTCGCAAGACATTGAGGCGATCGTAGTCCTCGTGCATCGCATCGATGAATCGCGCGGTGAAGGTATCGATGGGCTCGCCGAGCTCGGCGGCGCGTCGGATGATCTTGTCGTCGATGTCGGTGATGTTGCGGACAAAGATGACCTTGAGGCCGCGATGCCGCAGGTACCGATGCACGATGTCGAACGCGACCTTCGAACGCGCATGACCGATATGGCAGAAGTCGTAGACCGTGTCGCCGCAGAGGTACATGCGCACCTCGCCCGGACGAATGGGCGTGAGCGTCTGCTTTTGACCGGTCAGCGAGTTGTGAATGCGGATCGTCATGGGGCCGCGGATGATAGCCGCTCGAGACGCGCGATGGCGCGCGCGGCCGTCATGATCTTGAGGAGCGGCGCGAGCTCGGGGCCGTCGCGTCGTCCGGTGAGCGCTTGTCGAAACGGCTTGAAAAGCTCGGGGCCTTTGCGACCGGTCTGCTCACGAATCGCCGTGGTGACGGCTTTCCAATCGGTGCCATGCGTGCGGATCGCTGCAGCGGCGGCTTCGAAGAATGCAGGGCCTGCGACGTTGATGAGCCCCATGCCCTCGGCATCGTGCTCGGGCAGTTCGCCGAAGACGACCTGCACCCAATAGGCCGCATCGGAAGGCAAGAGAAGATTTTGGTGAAGAGCCGCAGCAAAGGCGCTTGCCGAGGGGGCATCGAGCGTGTTCGGGAGATGCGGTCGCATCCACGCGAGCGCTTCGTCGCTCGAGAGCGCGTGCACGGCCTGACGCTGCCACACCTCGAGCTGCACGGGATCAAAACGCGCGGGCGAACGCACGAGATGCGCAGGGTTGAACCCCACAGCGAGTTTTTGTAGATCGAGCAGATCGTGCAGATCGCTCGAGTGACCGAGCCTGAAGAGGTGATTGACGAGCGCTTTAGGCAAATAGCCCTGCTCGCGCAGTTGTCTCAAAGATTTTGCGCCGTGACGTTTTGAGAGCGGCGAGCCGTCGGCCGAGGTGATGAGCGAGAGGTGGCCATAGGTCGGGGCCTTGAGCTCGAGCGCCATCGCGATGAGCAACTGGCGCGGCGTGTTGGAGAGATGATCTTCGCCGCGCAGCACCGTGGTGACGCCGCTCAAAGCATCATCGAGCACGTTCGAGAAGAAGAACGCGGCTGATCCATCGGCACGCTGAACAATGAAATCACCGATGTCGGCGCACTCGAAGCGCTGCTCGCCGTGTACGAGATCGACGAACTCGACGCGACCGCCATCGGGCACTTTGAAGCGTAGCGTCGGCTTGCGGCCTTCGGCGAGTTTGGCGGCGCGCTCGGAATCATTGAGGTTGCGGCAGGTGCCCGCGTAACGCGGGGGTCGACCCGAGGCGAGCTGCGACTTGCGGCTGACCTCGATCTCAAGCGGCGTGCAGTAGCAGGGGTAGACGCGCCCTGCCCGCTCGAGCTTGTTGAGGGCTTCGCGATAGACCGGGCCGCGCTGACTCTGCGCGACGATCTCGCCATCCCAAGAAAGACCGAGCCACTGCAGGTCTTCCATGAGTTGTTGGGTGAACTCGGGTTTGCTGCGCTCTGCGTCCGTGTCTTCGATGCGCAGCAGGAATCGGCCGCCATCGCGCCGGGCGAGCAGCCAGTTGAAGAGCGCCGTGCGCGCATTGCCAAGGTGCAACTCGCCCGTGGGGCTCGGTGCGAAGCGGGTGGTGGTCGAGGGATGGGTCATCAGGCAGCCTGCAGCAAAAACTCCACTTTGACGGCGCGATACGGAAACTCGATGCGCCCGTCGTCCGCGCGTCGCAGTACACCCGACTGAAGCAAGGCCTTCACGTCACCGTGAACGGCCTTGACGTCACGACCGACCCGCCTCGCCGCCTCACGAATCGACAACGGCCCCGCGCCACACAGCGTTTTGAGTAGCTCCCAACGCTTGGCGGTGAGCACTTCCCAAAGCAACTCGGGTGTCGCAAAACTGATGCGCGCCTCGCGTTCGGCGCGACCGGTTTTGGCGGTTTTGGAGACTTCGGCGAGCACTTTTGCGCAGGATTTCACATCGAGAGTGAGCGTCTTCATGTTTACCCCGCGGAACGGCCTCGAACGGACGCATTTTAACCGGTCGCGTGTCGTTGATTCAGGATGATGGCTAGAATCTCGCTCGTGCGCCACCTGTTCGTCTCCGACCTACATCTCGACTCGAGCGCGCCTGCGACCATCGAGGCGTTTTTGCGCTTTCTTGAGGGCGAGGCTCGCGGGGCGGCGTCCCTGCATATCCTCGGCGACCTCTTCGAGACCTGGATCGGTGATGACGATCCGGATCCGGCGCGCGATCGGGTGTGTCGGGCGCTGCGCGCGCTATCGGACTCCGGCGTCGCCCTCTACGTGATGCAGGGCAATCGCGATTTTTTGTACGGCGAGGCGTTCGAACGACGCATCGGCGGGACGCTGGTGTCGGACCCATCGGTCGTCACCCTGTTCGGCGAGCGCGTACTGCTGACCCATGGTGATCTCTTGTGCACCGGCGATGCGGCGTATCAGGAGCTGCGCACGACGGTGCGTGATCCGAGGTTCAGGGACCGCGTGCTTAAGCTCCCTATCGATGCGCGACAGATGCTCGCCCATGCCGCGCGCGCGGGCAGCAAGGCACACACCCGCGCTACCGCTGCGACGATCATGGATGTCACCCCGTCCGCGGTGATCGCGGCCTTCGAGGCGAGCGGCACGCGGAAGATGATTCATGGGCACACGCATCGCCCTGCCGAACATCATCACGCTACGCGTAACGGCGACGCGGAACGCGTCGTGCTCGCCGCGTGGGATGAGGCGGGGGAGTTTTTAGAAGTGACGGCTGACGGTTGGCGAAGACGAGTCGTCGCTTAAGCGCTCGCGCTCAGCTCTGCGCGGATCCTTCCTGCGGCAACCCTGAATGAAACCTGAACTCTGCATCCGGGCTCGTGGCGAGCTCGGCTTCGAGGGTTGCGAGTTCTTCGAGGCGCGCTGACCAGGGTTTTTGGCGCTCGCACTCGGGGTGAGCTTTGACATGCGCTTCGGCGAGCTTGAGATAAAGCTCGAAATGCCGCGCCTCGGAAGCCTGCAGCCCTTGGTAAAGCGCCGCGACATCCGTGGGCAAGCTCTCGCCTTCAGTACGACTCGAGAGCAAAGAAAACCGCTCGCACGATCGCGCTTCGATGAGCGCGCCGCAAAGCAAAAGGTCTAGCTTTCGATACGGCTCGTGCGTCGTCATGACCTCACGCAGCCCGGAGGCGTAGCGACCAGGCTTGCGACGCAGATAAGGCACGGCGTGCGTCTGCATCAACTTATCGACTTGCTCAAAATGACGCAGCTCCTCGCGAGCGAGCTTCGAAAGGCGCATCGCAAGCGCACGATCTTCGGGATACGCGAACATCAGCGCGAGCGCGGTGGACGCGGCTTTCTTCTCGCAGTTGGCGTGATCGGCGAGCAACTCAGGCCAGCGACGGATGGCTTCATCGACCCACTCGGGCGGGGTCGCAGCGCGCAGCGGCGGCCGCATCAGACGCCGCGGACGACCTTGAGCGAACCGCCGGTCCGTCGACGCGCCTTCGCCGCATCGGAACGTTCTTGCCGCAAACGCTCGAGGTATTCAGGGGTCACATCGCCCGTGATGTATTTGCCCGAGAAGCACGAGGTGTCGAACTCGGTGACATGCGAATCGTCGTGCTGACAGGCGAGCTCGAGATCGGCGAGCTCTTGGTAAATGAGCCAATCGGCGTTGATGACCTGGCGCACTTCTTCTTCGGTGCGCCCGGCGGCCACGAGCTCGCTCGCAGCCGGCATGTCGATGCCATAGACGTTCGGGTGTCGCACGGGCGGTGCTGCCGAAGCGAAATACACTTTGCGTGCACCCGCCTCACGCGCAAGCTCAATGATTTGCGCCGAGGTCGTGCCTCGGACGATCGAGTCGTCGACGAGCAGCACGTTCTTGTTGCGGAACTCGAGATCGATCGCGTTGAGTTTGGAGCGCACCGATTTCTGACGCTCTTCTTGGCCGGGCATGATGAACGTGCGACCGATGTAGCGGTTCTTGATGAACCCTTCGCGAAACTTGATGCCAAGGCCCTGCGCCAACTGCAGCGCCGCGACGCGGCTCGTATCAGGCACGGGGATCACGACGTCGATATCGTGGTCTGGTCGCTCGCGACGGATTTTCTCGGCAAGCCGATCGCCCATACGCATGCGCGCACGCTGCACCGACACGTTATCGATGATGCTGTCGGGCCGCGCGAAATAAACGTATTCAAAGATACAGGGCGCTTGGCGCGTCGTCGCCACACACTGCTGCGAATTCAGTCGACCGGCTTCGTCGATGAAGACGGCTTCGCCCGGGGCGACATCACGCACCTGCGTGAAGCCGAGCATGTCGAGCGCGACCGACTCGGACGCGAGCATGAACTCGACGCCTTTCGCAGTCTCGCGCTGACCGATCACAAGCGGACGGATGCCGTTCGGATCACGAAACCCCAAGATGCCGTGACCGATCACCATCGCGACGACTGCATACGCGCCGCGGCAACGACGGAAGAGCGCGCTCACTGCCGCGAACACGTCCGCCGCCGTCACGCGTGGCGTGCCGACGCGCTGCAACTCGGAAGCGAGCACATTGAGCAGCACTTCGGAGTCGGACGAGGTGTTGAGATGACGACGCTCTTCGCGGATGAGCACATCAGCGAGTTCGGTGGCGTTCGTGAGGTTGCCGTTATGACCGAGCACGATGCCGTAGGGCGCGTTCACATAAAACGGCTGCGCTTCGGAGACGTTGTCGCCGCCTGCGGTCGGATAACGCACATGTCCGATGCCGATGTTGCCGCGCAGCTCGAGCATGTCTTGCTGACTGAAGACGTCGCGCACGAGGCCCTGCCCCTTGCGCATGCAGACGAGACCGTCGACGGCGGTGACGATGCCGGCGGCGTCTTGTCCGCGGTGCTGCAGCACCGTCAATGCGTCATAGAGCCGCGAGTTGACGGGACTTTTACCGACGATACCTGCAATGCCGCACATGGGTTCGCCTCGTGGTGATCAGGTGGGAGCGCTCGGGCGCCCGACAATACTTTGATTACGGAGGAGCGCCTCGAAGTCGACCACACTGTCGAGGAGCTCTGCAGAGGTAGTGGCTGCCGTGCGCAGCTTTGAGGCCTTCCAGACGGCCTCGTCTTCGATGCCGAACTGCAGCGCGATCAACGTGAAGAAGCCGACGACGATCGCACCGCGCGCGGCGCCGAAGAGCATACCGAGCATGCGATTGATCGGCGCGAAGATGGTCGCGTTGATTTTTTTGCTAAGCAGAATGCCGATGAGCGCCACGATGATGAACGCGACGACGCCAACGAGCACGCAGGCGACGAGGCCTTGATATTTGGGGTTGGTGACGAATGACTCGACGTAGGGCCGCGCGAGTTCGCCGTAGTGTGAGCCCACGTAGAGCGCGACGACCCAAGAGAGGAGACTGAAGACTTCAGCGATGAGGCCGCGCATGAGACCGAATACGGCGAAGACCAGGAAGACGACGGTGATGATGATATCCAGCCACGTCATGCCTTAACCTCTGGCCGCGCAAGAGAGCGCGGCGCGAATTCTACTTGACGACCGAACCTTTGTGCCCGGCATCGGCGAGTTTCTTTGCGAGTGCGTTCGCCGCCGCTCGATCGATCTCGGGCCCGACGCGCACGCGGAACATCTTCTTGCCCGAACGCGTGACCTCATCGACCACGACGGCAAATTTCTTGTCGCGCAGCTGACGCTCGAGGCGGCGCGCACTCGCCGAGTTCACGAAGACACCAATCTGAACGTAGTAGCTGCCCGCGGGCTTGGCGGCAGGCTTGGGTTCGGGCTTGGGTTCGGGCTTGGGTTCGACCTTGGGCGCGGGCGTGACGATCGCCTTCTCAGGGACCGCCGCCACAACGGGCGCAGGTGGCGTCGCCGTCGCAGGGGGCGGTGTCACGGTGGCCGGCACGGGTAATTCGAGGGGCGCCTCGATCGCGGGTTGCGGCTGCGGTTGCGGTTGTGGCGACTGCTGGGGCAGCGCCGACGCAGGGGCAGACGCGGATTCGGTGAGATCGACTTCGAAGCGACGCTCGCCGTCACCCGCGGTGCTGGTGGCAGCCGCCGACGACTTCGCGGCCTCGCCAGAACCGGTCAACAACTCCGGTAACAGCAGCACGGCCAGCAAAACGAGAATGACGGCACCGGTAAGCCGGTGTTTGAGCGCGGTGTCCAAGCCCGAAATTATAAACCAAGCCAGTCGAGCGCCGGGCCGACGACGTGAAAGGATCCGAAGACGACGATGCGATCGCCGCGACGAGCGAGCGCCCTCGCCGTCGCACACCCATGGGAGACATCGGGTGCGAGCGCAATGCTGCGGCAATTAGCGGGCAACCGTGCGCGCAAGTCTTCAGCGCTGCTGCCGCGCGGACCGTCGAGACCGCAGAGTACCCACTCGTCGATGACCCCGGCGAGCGACTCGCCGATCGTGACGGCGTCCTTGTCCTGCAGGATGCCGACGACGCCCACGGTCTTACCTTCGGCAGGTGACGCCTTGAGCGCCTCGGCGAGCACACGGGCCGAGTCTTCGTTGTGGGCGACGTCCAAAATCCACTCGGGGTCGTCCGCCCGCGTCGGCGCGATGCGCTGAAACCGACCGCGCAGTTCGGCGGTCGTGAGTGCGCGAGCGATGAGTTCTTGGCTAGGTGTTGGGCAGATCCTCTTCCAGGCCGTGAATGCCGCGATGGCGGTTGCCGCATTGCGAAGTTGGATCGGCCCTTGGAGCGCAGGCAGCGGCAGCGACTCGAACGCGTGATCTTTACCCCGCCAGCGCCAGTCATTCCCGTCTTGCTCAATGAAAAAATCCTGCTCGAGTTGCGCGACCTCGCACTGCAGACGCGCAATAGCCTCGTGAACGCTCTTCGGCATCCCGGGTGATCCCAAGATCACGGGCCGTCGCTCGCGGAAAATGCCCGCCTTTTCGCGCCCGATCTCTTCGACCGTCGGCCCGAGCCAATCTTGATGATCGAGTCCGACCGAGCACAGCACGGCGACGTCGGCATCGATGATATTGGTCGCATCGAGCCGACCGCCGAGCCCAACTTCGATGACGGCTGCCCCGACTGCAGCGTCATCAAAGATTACAAAGGCCGCGAGGGTGCCGTACTCGAAAAAGGTAAGCGGCGTATCACCCCTCGCCTCCTCGATGCGCTCGAACGCGCGGATCAGCGTGGCGTCATCGACGGGCTGACCGTCGATCGCGACGCGCTCGTTATAGCGCTGCAGATGCGGTGAGGTGTAGGTGCCGGTGCGCAGACCCGCGGCGCGACACAAGGCCGTCAGAAACGCGACCGTCGACCCCTTGCCGTTCGTGCCACCGACGATGATCGAAGGGTATTTGGCGGGTAAAAGATGGAGGCGCTGCGCGACCTCGCGCACGCGGTCGAGTCCGAGTTCGATCGCGTTGGGGTGCTGCGCCTGTTGGTGGGCGAGCCAGTCAGGGAGCTGCATGGGCAGCCGGAGGCGCCGCGGGCTGACGCATCAGCATGCGCAGCAGCTCGGCGAGGCGCGGCCGAAGATCGCGACGGTCGATGATCTGATCGATCACGCCGTGCTCGAGCAAAAACTCGCTGCGCTGAAACCCTTCGGGGAGTTTTTCACGCACGGTCTGCTCGATGACGCGCGGGCCGGCAAAACCAATGAGCGCGCGCGGCTCGGCGATGTTGAGATCACCAAGCATCGCGAGACTCGCCGAGACCCCACCCGTCGTCGGGTCGGTGAGCACCGAGATAAAGGGGAGACCCGCGGCCTGCAACTCGGTGAGTGCGGCGCTCGTCTTCGCCATCTGCAACAAAGAAAACAGGGCTTCCTGCATGCGCGCGCCACCGCTCGCCGAGAAGCAGATGAGCGGCGCACGGTGTTTGATGGCGTGATCGACGGCGCGACGGAACCGCTCGCCCACGACCGAACCCATCGAGCCACCCAAGAACTGGAACTCGAACGCGCAGGCGACGACCGGCAGCTCTTCGAGCGTGCCCGACATCGCGATCAGCGCGTCTTTTTCGCCGGTGCTTTTTTGAGCGGCAGAGAGGCGATCGCGATAACGCTTGCTGTCGCGGAACTTCAGCGGATCTTCGGGCGTGATGCGCTCACCGATTTCTTTGGCGGTGTCGGGATCGAGAAAGCGCAGCAGTCGATCGCGCGCGCCGATACGCATGTGGTTCGCGCACTTCGGGCAGACGAAGAGATTACGCTCGAGTTCGGCGCGGTAGAGCGGCGAGTCGCAGGCGGTGCACTTGATCCAAAGCCCTTCGGGCACCGAACGCGAACGACGCTCGGTCTTGATGCGCGAGGGTACGATTTTTTCGAACCAGGCCATGCGGCGACTATACCGGATCAGGTAATCCGAACGCCTCGGGGTACTCGATGCGACGCAGGCACAGCCCCTCGGGCTCCGCGGTCGGCGCATTGCGGCGGCGGTCGCGACCCTCGAGCAAGGTTTTGACCTCATCGGTCGGGCGCAGACCGCGACCGACCTCGATCAGGAGCCCTGCGATGTTGCGCACCATGTGGTGCAAGAAGGCGTTTGCGGCCACGTCGATGTGGACGAGCTCGCCTTCGCGCTGCACCGAAAGGTAATCGATACGCCGAATGGGTGACTTCGATTGACACTCGGACGATCGAAACGCGCTGAAGTCATGCTGGCCCACGAGATGCTGCGCGCCCTCGTGCATGCGCGCGACATCGAGCGGTGCGAGCACCCACGTCGCTCGACCGTCGTACAGCGCGGAGCGCGCACTGCGATTGAAGATGCTGTAGCGATAGTGACGACGAATCGCCGTGAAGCGCGCATGAAAATGTTCGGGCACGGGCAGCGCCCAGCACACACTCGCCTTGCGATCGAGGTTGGCATTGGTGCCGAGCACCCAGGCGCGCGGCGAGCGCGAGACCTCGGTCTCGAAGTGGATCACCTGCCCTGCCGCGTGCACGCCGGCATCGGTGCGCCCGCCGCAGATCAAAGAAATATTGTGGTCGGCGACGGTGCCGATAGCCGTCGCGAAAGCATCTTCGAGCGTGCGTAACCCGGGCTGGTGCTGCCAACCGCAGAAGTGCGTGCCGTCGTACTCGACACCCATGGCCCAGCGGGTCATGCGATTCGCGTCACAACGTCAGGGGTCACGACTTCGGCAGCGAGTCGAGCAAGCGGATCGCCTCGGCCCGCTGCGTTTCGTCGCCGAGGCGCAGGGCCGCCTGCAGCTCGAGGATGGCCGCATCGTGCTGACCCATCTCGATGAAGGCGCGCGCGAGGTTGATCTTGCTACCGGCTTCATCGACCGGCGGCGGATCGCCTTCGAGGTCCTCATCGATCGGCGGTGCAGCAGTCGCGGCGGAGATCGAGGGCATGGCGACCGGCGCGATGCGTTCGGGGGCGGCGCGCAGCGGTGCGTCCATGAGCGGGTCGGCGTCCTGCGCGGCCTTGATGGGCGGCAGGTCGAAGGTCATTTCCTGGCGGGGGGCGGGCTCGGCGGCCTCGACTCGGCGGCGACCCCGAACCAGAAAGGAAATCAGCAAAACGAGCGAGATCAGCAGCAAAGCGGGTATTGACCACCAGGCTTCGGCAGCCCAGCGACGGGCCTCGGCCATCCAACCCCCCTGCCCGACGGCATCGGAGCCCGAGGGAGCCTCTGCGGCGGCAAGGCGGGCCTTGAGGGCCTCGACTTCGGCCGCGGCGGCTTGGAGGTCGGCCTCGAGACGCGCGGCCTTGGCTTCGGGGGTCTCAGGTTCTGCGGGCGCCGCGGGCTCGACGGCGAGCGGCGTTGCGACGGGCGGCTCGGCGGACGGGGGCGGTGCCGTCGCAGGTGCAGTCGAAGGAGCCGGAGCTGGTGCAGACGTTGGCGCAGCCGGGGTTTCGGCAGGAGGCGTCGTTTTGGCAGGCGGCGCAGTCGCCGTGGCGGGAGCTGCAGCCGGCGCGGTCTTCAAGGTCGTGACTGGGGCCGTCGCGGCGGGAGCGCGCGTCGAGGTGGTCGGCGCAGGGCTCGGCTTCGCGGGGGCCGTCGTCAGCGTCTGGGTGCCAGGCGCCGGCGCGCTGAGTCGGGCCGAAGCCGCACCACCGGTGCGCCAGATGCCGAGCGTTCGGCTGACTTCGCTCGAGGCCGCTGCGGGCGAGATCGTGTTGAGCGCGGCTGCATCGGGCAGCGTGAGGATCGAACCGACGATCATCTCGCTCATGCCA
Organism: uncultured Acidibacter sp.; assembly: GCA_964599335.1. Classification (GTDB taxonomy): domain Bacteria; phylum Pseudomonadota; class Gammaproteobacteria; order Steroidobacterales; family Steroidobacteraceae; genus UBA964. The sequence continues at coordinate 19,354 of CAZRFN010000030.1, forward strand.
CCCGGCCCAAACGCCGTGGGGTTGGCGCGGAAAATGCCGACCATTGCCTGCGGCAACGTGACGCCGGTGGTCGCGGACCACTCGCGCGAGATCGACATCAACGTGTCGTTGCGACGCACGAGGCGCACGGCTTGCTGAGACGCGGGGGCGCTCGATGCAGCGGACGCCGAGGTCGGCGGTGTCGAAGTCGCTGGCATCGAAGTCGCTGACATCGAACTCGGTGACGTCGATGACGCGGGCGATGCGGTGCTCGCCGCGGCAGGCGCTGCCGGCGTTGCGGGCGCGTTCAAAGAAACGAGGTATTCGCGGAAGCGTCGACCGCGACCCCAATCGGCAACGACCACGAAGCGCACGTCATCGCTCGCGACGGGCGTCGCATTCCGAATGCGCAGCACCGGCGCGCCTGAGGACGACTGACTGATCTCGATGGAAGCAGACGCGAGCGACGGCGAGCGCGAGTTCGCGGGTAACTGCGGCTTGAGCGTGTCGAGTTCGCCGGCGGCAACCTCGAGCAACGCCACTTCGATCTCGAGTGCCGAGCCCGGTGACGACACGAGCCGTGCGGTGCCAAGTTCGAGTGCCGAAGCACTAGCTGCTCCGAGAGCAAGCACGAGGGCAAAACCCACGCGCAGACGATGGAGCGCCACGCGAGGCCGCACGGTCAAAGAAAGTTGGCGTTGCGTCACGATGTCACCCCCGGCTGAGCGCGCTGGGCTCAAAGATGATCGCGAATGAGGATTTCCGCAATCTGCACGCTGTTGGTGGCCGCGCCCTTGCGGATGTTGTCGGAGACGATCCAAAAATTGAGGCCGCGCTCGTGCGAGATGTCTTCGCGGATGCGCCCGACGAAAACGCGATCGTCGTTCGCCGCCTCCACGGCCGCCGTGGGGTAGCCGCCCTTCTCGCGCTTGTCGATGACCTTCACGCCTGGCGCCTTCTCGAGCAGCTTGCGCACCTCGGGCACCGTAATTTTTTGACGGGTCTCGATGTTGACGACCTCAGAGTGCCCGAAGAACACCGGCACGCGAACGGTGGTCGCGTTCACCTTGATGTTGGGATCGCCAAAGATTTTCTGGGTCTCCCAGAACATCTTCATCTCTTCTTTGGTGTAGCCGTTGTCCATGAACTTGTCGATTTGCGGCACGACGTTGAAGGCGATCTGCGCCGCGACGACCTTGGGCTTGACCGGGCCCTTGCCGCTCACGAGTGCGACGGTCTGCTCGGCAAGCTCTTCGACGGCTTCTTTGCCCGCGCCCGACACCGACTGATAGGTCGCGACGTTGATGCGCTCGATGCCGACGGCATCGTAAATAGGCTTGAGCGCAACCAGCATCTGGATGGTCGAGCAGTTGGGGTTCGCGATGATGCGACGCTTGGTGAACTGCGAGATCGCCGCCGCATTCACCTCAGGAATGATGAGCGGGATGTCGTCCTCGTACCGAAACTCCGAGGTGTTGTCGATGACCACACAGCCTGCCGCAGCCGCCTTCGGCGCGATCGCACGAGAAACATCGCCGCCTGCAGAGAAGAGACCGATATCCGCTTTGGAGAAGTCGAAGGTGTCGACGTCGAGCACGGGATAGCTCTTGCCGTTGAACTCGACGCTCTTGCCGAGCGAGCGATTACTCGCAAGCGGATAGAGCTCGCCCACTGGGAACTTCCGCTCTTCGAGCACTTTGATGATGGTGTCGCCCACGAGGCCGGTTGCACCGAGCACGGCGACATTCCATTGACGACTCATCGCTTCTTCTCCGTCTTCGTAATGACCGGGGTCGTCGAGGTGACGTCCCCATTTTGCGCACGATGGCGCAACCAATGATCCATGAGCACGATCGCCATCATCGCCTCAGCGATGGGCGTCGCTCGAATGCCCACACACGGGTCGTGACGCCCGGTGGTGATGACCTCGGTGGGCTCGCCATCGACCGTGATGGTGCGACCTGGCACCTGAATGCTGGACGTGGGCTTGAGCGAGGCGTGGACGATGATGTCCTGCCCACTCGAAATGCCGCCGAGCACGCCGCCCGAGTTATTGCTGGTGAAGCCGGTCGGCGTGAGCTCATCGCGATGTTCGCTGCCACGCTGCGCGACGACGTGCACGCCGGCACCGACCTCGACGGCTTTGACGGCGTTGATGCCCATCATCGCGTAAGCAAGATCAGCATCGAGTCGATCGAACACGGGCTCACCGAGACCCGGCGGCACGCCCTTGGCGATGACCGTGATGCGCGCACCGATGGAGTCGCCCTCTTCGCGCAGCTTCCAGATAAGGTCTTCCAATTCTTTGACGCGCGAGGGATCGGGGCAGAAGAACGGGTTGTCGTAGGCCGTCTCGGGCGCGACCGGGTCGAGCACGAGCGAGCCGATCTGGCTTAAATAGCCGTGGATCTCGATGCCGAGGCGCGTGGCGAGATATTTACGGGCGATCGCGCCCGCCGCGACGCGCATGACGGTCTCGCGCGCCGAGGAGCGTCCGCCGCCACGGTAGTCGCGGAATCCGTATTTTTGCTGATAGGTGTAGTCGGCGTGCCCGGGGCGGAACCGATCTTTGATCTTGTCGTAATCGCGCGAGCGCGCATCGGTGTTCTCGACGACGAGCCCGATGGAGGTGCCCGTGGTTCGCCCTTCGAAGACGCCCGAGAGAATGCGTACGGCGTCTTCTTCTTTTCTTTGACTGACGAACTTCGAGGTGCCCGTGCGACGGAGGTCGATATCGCGCGTGAAATCAGCCTCGGAGATCTCGAGGCCCGGCGGGCAGCCGTCGATGATGCAGCCGAGTGCCGGACCGTGGCTCTCGCCGAAGGTCGTCACCTGAAACAGGCGACCGATGGTGTTACCGGACATGACGTTGCAGCTGCTCGCGGGTCAACAAAAATACGCCGCCACCGCCACGCTCGAACTCGAGCCAGGTGAACGGCACGCGTGGCCACTGGCGTCGGACCTGCGTCTCGGTGTTGCCCACCTCGACGACCAGGAGACCTCCTGGGGTGAGGTGTCGCGCCGCCTGCTTGAGGATGACGCGCACCGAATCGAGACCCTGCTTACCTGCCGCCAACGCGAGGCGCGGTTCGTGTTCGTACTCGGGAGGCAGCGAACGCATCTCGCGCGCCCCGACGTAGGGTGGATTCGAGACGATGATATCGTACAGCCGGCCTTTGAGGGCCGCGAAATGATCCGATTTCGCGAAGCGGACACGACGCGAGAGCCGCAACTCGCGTGCATTGACTCGCGCAAGTGCGAGGGCTTCATCGGAGATGTCCGTCCCCTCGACTTTCGCCTTCGGCAGGTAGTGCGCCGTGGCGAGTGCGATGCAACCGCCACCGGTACAAAGATCGAGCACACGTTTGACACGCGCCGGGTCGATCCACGGTCGAAATTGATTTTCGATGAGCTCGGCGATCGGTGAGCGCGGAATGAGCGCCCGCGGGTCGGTGCGCATCGGTAGTCCCGCGAACCAGGTACGACCCGTGAGGTACACCGCCGGCTGTCGCGTCGAGATTCGCAGCTCGAGCAGCGCCTCGTAGGCCACGGTCTGGCGCAGAGTCAGTCGACGGCGGTAGACCGCGGGGCTCGGCGCGGCCTTGAGACCCAGCACGTGAAAAAGAATCGCCGCCGCGTCGTCTTCCGCGTTGTCGGTGCCATGACCAAAGAAGACCCCGGCCCGATCGAGCGCCTTCGCGCCATGGGCCAAGGCCTCGAGCACGGTGGGGGGTCGGGGACGGGCGGGCCTGTGGGATACTTTGCGCATGTCAGACATTGTGCCATCCACCGCCGCCCGCGCGTTCATCGCGCTGCAACACGTTCTGCCGCAACACGGTATTTCGCGGCTCATCCACGCCGCGGCGCGCAGCCAAACGCCGTGGTTCAAGAATCTGCTGATCTCGAACTTCGTGAAGGGGTTCAAACCTGACTTGAGTGATGCGCTCGTGAGCGACCCGCTCGCGTTCGAGTCGTTCAACGCGTTCTTCACGCGCGCGCTCAAGCCCGATGCGCGGCCCTTGCCTGTTGATCCGCTCGAACTCGCCTGCCCTGTTGATGGGACGGTCAGTGAAATCGGTCGCATCGACGATGACCGCGTGCTGCAGGCGAAGGGTCGTCATTACACGCTCGATGCTCTGCTCGCCTCGCGTCGCGAGTGGGTCGAGCGATTTCGGGGTGGTCACTTCGCGACGATTTATCTCGCGCCCTATAACTATCACCGTATTCACATGGCGATGGCCGGCACCTTGCGCGATGCGTGGTATGTGCCGGGACGCCTTTTCAGTGTGAACCGTGTCACGGCCGACGGCGTCGCCAATCTTTTTGCCCGCAACGAGCGCATCGCCTGTTTCTTTGAGGGCGAAGGCATCGAGCATGCGCTGCTGCTCATCGGCGCGCTCAACGTCGGCTCCATGGAAACCGTGTGGCACGGCGAAGTCGCGCCGCGACGGCCGCGTCGACTGACCCGGCTCGACATCGAGCGAGGCGGTAAGCCTTTCGCAGCGGCACGCGGTGAAGAGATGGGGCGCTTCAACATGGGCTCGACGGTGATCCTGCTCTTCCCCAAAGACACGATCGAGTGGGCGCCGCATCTTGCGACCGGCCGTATCGTGCGGATGGGCGAGACGATCGGCCGTCGCATTCACGGCTGAGATCGCGGGCTTAGTTAATGGCCTCTTCAGCGACGGACCGCTGGCTTCCTTCGGCAACGCGTGAGCGGCTCGCGCAGCGTGCAGCGCTGCTCGCCACAGTCCGTCAATTCTTTGAAACGCGATCGGTACTCGAGGTCGAAACGCCGATGCTCGTGAATGCCGCAGTGACCGACGTGAACCTGCGACCCGTCGAGCTCGTGCTCGGTGAGCGACGACTTTTTTTGCAGACCTCGCCCGAGTACGCCTTGAAGCGATTACTCGCGGCGGGCATGGGTGATGTCTATCAGCTCTGCAAAGTCGTCCGCGGTGACGAGCGCAGCCGTGTGCACAACCCGGAATTCACGATGCTCGAGTGGTATCGCGTCGGGTTCGAGATGACGGACCTCATTCAAGAAGTCGCCGCGCTGCTCGATGCTCTCGTGACCCGTGTGGGCGGCGCAGCACGCGCGTTGCGGCAGGTGACGTATCGCGAGGTGTTTCAGACGTCGCTGCAGGTCGATCCGCTTGAAGCTTCGACTGAAGATCTGGCGAAGATCGCTGCGGCGCATGGGCTTACCGGCCACAATTTGACTGAACTCGATCGTGACGAACTACTCGATTTTTTGATGGGTGCCGTGATCGGCCCGACACTCGGCCGAGGCGAGTGGCTCGCCCTCACCCACTACCCCGCGTCGCAGGCCGCGCTCGCGCAACTCGACCCTGCTGATCCGCGCGTGGCACTACGGTTCGAGATCTATGCCGACGGCATCGAACTCGCCAACGGATTTCAGGAGCTCGCCGACGCGAATGAGCAACGCGCACGGTTCATGGCCGATAATGCGGCACGATGCGCGCAGGGCTTGCCCGAGATGCCGATCGACGAGCCCTTGCTCGCGGCGCTTGAGGCAGGGTTACCCGCCTGCTCGGGCGTCGCCCTCGGCTTTGATCGCGCCATGATGGTGGCGGTCGGCGCGAAGCGGATCGACGAGGTCGTCAGTTTTACCATCGAGAACGCGTGAGAGATCAGGATGAGCAACGCTTTCGACACACCCGATTTTGGACACGACGCCGCGAGCAAAGCCAAAGGCTATGAGGAGCTCGAAGCCTCGATGCGCGCGCTGCTCACCGGCGAAACCGATGCAATCGCCAATCTCGCCAACGCCGCGGCGCTGCTCTATCTCGCGCTGCCCAAACTCAACTGGGCTGGGTTCTATCTGCTCGCCTCAGGCTCGAACGAGCTCGTGCTCGGACCGTTTCAAGGAAAACCCGCGTGCGTGCGCATCGCAATCGGCCGAGGAGTGTGCGGAACTGCCGCCGCACGCCGCGAGACCGTGCTCGTCAAAAACGTACATGAGTTCCCAGGGCATATCGCCTGCGACTCCGCCTCGAACTCTGAGATCGTCGTGCCGCTCATCGCCAACGCCGGCCCCCGCGCCGGTGAACTCGTCGGCGTCCTCGATCTAGACAGTCCCCTCCTCGAGCGCTTCGATGACATCGATCGCCGGGGGCTCGAGAAGATCGTGGCGACGATTGTGGTGGTAACCCATTTCACTCGCTGACTCATCACTGTTTGATTTGATGCGCTAATTTCGGTGTTGGCGAGATTGCCAACGGAAGATGAGGCACTCATACTTTGCGGCAGGCTTTGGGGATAGAACGATGGCGCGGCGAACGTTGAAAATCACGATCAACCCGGATCTCAAGTCGTTCCTGTCGACGGCACGACGCAAAGTGCAATCAGGCGGATACCGAGGCGAGTCGCTGAGCTTCGAAGCGCCTGAGCTTTTTTTGACCCGATTGACCGCGCTTCGCTGGGCACTCGTTCGCGCTCTGATGGGCGAAGGCGAAATTCCGCTTCGCGAGTTGGCGCGTCGCGTCGGGCGTGATGTGAAGCGAGTACACGGCGATATCACCGCACTCACCGATATGGGGCTCGTCGAGCGTACTGACACAGGCGGGGTGCGATGTCCGTACGAAGACATCCATATCGATCTTCACCTGCGACGGGCAGCCTGAACATGGCACTGAAAATTTTGGTCGTCGGTGGTGCGGGCTATATCGGCTCGCACATGGTCAAGCGCCTGGACGAAGCGGGCGTCGAAGTGGTCACGCTCGATAATCTTTCGAGCGGCCATCGTGATGCCGTCACCTGTGGCGAGTTCGTGCAGGGCGATATCGCGGATCGCGCCCTCCTCGATTCTCTCTTTGCGACTCGCACCTTCGATGCGGTGATGCATTTCGCGTCGCACATCGAGGTGGGCGAGTCGGTACGCTTGCCGCTCAAGTATTACCGCAACAATGTCTCGAATACGCTGACCTTGCTCGAGGCGATGCAGGCCGCGAAGATCGACAAGTTCATTTTCTCATCGACCGCGGCGATCTTCGGCACACCTCAGTACTCGCCTATCGACGAGCGCCATCCACGCTCACCGATCAATCCGTACGGCCGCACGAAGCACATGGTCGAACAGATCCTCGAAGATCTGGATCGAG
>CAZRFN010000031.1:0-25810 GCA_964599335.1 uncultured Acidibacter sp.
AATCCCTTGGTCCTTGGTTCGAATCCAAGCGGGCCCAGTCTTACACCGAAGACAGGTTCACCGCGTATCCGACCTTCGTGCGGGAAGGGTCGAGGGGTCGAAGTAGGTCTCTGACATTTCCACCGCAAAGAGTGCCCTTATCGAAGATCGTTTTCGAGCGTTAATCGACAATCGCCTCTGCCAAAGGTTTCCGATTCGTTCTGACTCGTCACTACTGTGCGTACTTTTTGTCGGGCGGCTCTACGAACGAGAGACGATTCTCGGATAGGAGAAGGAACCTAACCGAGAATGAGTCAGGCTCGTTTTCTGAACTCGACCTCTGGGAACCCCGAGTTGGCGGAGTCGCGCAGTTTGTCGTAGTAGTTGTTCGCTCCACCGAAGTAGATGAGGACGCGCGGATTTCTGTCTTGCAGGTTTGCGCCCATCATCCAAGAGTGAACTTTGTCGCCCTGTGCCATCAGCGTCTGACGATGGATATCGGCGGTGTGAGCCACCCAGGCTTCCTCTGCATCGCGTTTCGGTTCGCAGAGGGAATAGCCTTCCCGCTCCATCTTATTGATGCAGTCGACGATGTATTTGATGTTCTGCTCGATCGATGTCGGCAGGTTGGCGAACGGCGCCTGCGGTCCCGTGATCATGAAGAGATTCGGGAAGCCCGACACGAACACGCCCATGATCGATCCTGATACATCCTTCCACTTGTCTTTCAGCAGAAGTCCATTTTCACCACGAATATGCAACGCCTCCTGAGCACCGGTGTAGGCCTGGAACCCGGTGGCCAGCACGATGATGTCGAATTCGTAGTGGTTCTTCGTCGTGCGGATACCGGTCTCCGTTATCTCGACGATCGGCTCTCGTTCGTTGATATCGACCAGTTTCACATTTTCGCGATTGAATGCTTCGAAGTATCCGTGATCGAGAGGAGGGCGCTTCGCAAAGAAGGGGTAGCCCTTCGGCTTGAGCATTTCCCTCGTTTCGGGGTCCTTCACCTTGGACAGGGTCTTTTTGATGATGAAATCGCCGACGACGCGGTTGGATTCGGCGTTCACGACCAGATCGTCGAAGGTCTCGAAGACAAACCGGAAACTGCCTCGCGGCCAATGTTCCTCCAAGATCTTTTCTACCTCATCCGGCGGCGTATCGGAAAGATTACGACCGACCGGGCTATCGAACGCCATGCCGAACGAATGGTTGCGGCACTTGTTGATGATGGCGTCGTAGTTCTCTTTAATTTCTTTGTCCCACTCCGAGGTGATCGGCTTTTGTACCGCCGGCATCACGAAGTTTGCGGTTCGTTGGAAGACCGTGACCTGGGCTGCAGTCTCTGCAACGACTGGGAGCATTTGTACCGTGGTCGCGCCGCTGCCAATGATCGCCATTCGCTTACCCGCATAGTCGAGGCCTTCCTGCGGCCAGCGGGAGGAGTGAAAGCATGGGCCTTTGAAGTTTTCCCGACCCTTGAAGTTCGGGATCACCGGTTCGGAGATCATGCCCATCGCACTGACGAAATACCTGCAGGTGAACTGCTCGCCCTTGTCCGTCCGGACTAGCCAAAGACCTGTGTCCTTCTGGAAGTCGGCGCCGACAATCTTGGTATTCAGAGTGATGTGCGGCCACATGTTGCATCGGTCTGCGACGAAGTGCATGTAGCGAAGGTTTTCTTCCCAACCGGGATACCGAACCGACCATTTCCATTCCTGGAGCAGTTCTTTCGAGAACGTCAGGCAGTAGTAATAGCACTCGCTATCGCTCGCGGCGCCAGGGTAGCGGTTCCAGGTCCAGGTGCCTCCGATGTCGGAAGCTTTATCGAACACCCGCACCGATAAACCCGCCTCGCGGACGTAGTGGATGAGCCCGAGGCCGGCGAAACCCGCGCCTACTCCGATGACGTCGAAATCTGCCTTAACGCTGTTGGTTTTTGCGGTCATGGAAAAAAACCTCCCGAGCTCGTTCGAGTCCGTTTTGACGTTTTGATACTAGTTTTCTTGTTGGTAACTAGCAAGTACCACATCGTTCTGAGCCGGCGTTGATCGAGCGTTCCGCATTGACTTGTTGGCGTCAAACAAGACAAAATATCGAGTCTTACTCACCACGATTTCGGGGGGAACCGCCATGATCACCATCTACGGGCTCACGGCCCGACTCCTCGTCTTGTCCAGCCTCGTTTTAGCGGCCACCTCTGCTCGAAGTGAGGGTGTGTACGACTCTGCGCAGGTGGCTGCGGGCAAAAGCGCCTACGATCGATATTGTGTCGAATGCCACCATGGCTCCCTCCGCGGGACAGGGCACGGACCTGCCCTGAGCGGCTCCGAATTCGTAGGTAAGTGGGCCAATCTGCCTGCAGGAGAGCTGGTCGGCTTTATCCGCAGCTCGATGGCGACCACTGTCCCGGCTTCTGCTGGAGAGCGCGTATTCGCCGACATGGCGGCGTACATCCTGAGCATCAACCAATTTTCAGCGGGCTCGCGACCCCTCACGATCGATGAACGCGCGGTACCGGGCGCGCCTCAAGGGGGTGCCGCCGCACCGGTCACGGCGACTGCTGGAGGTGGGGCCGAGGAAGGTGGCGCTCGACGAGCTTGGGAGGGCGCCGGCGGGGTAGCCGAAGCGGCGGCGCGGGCCGGTCGCTGGATCAACCAATCGACACCTCCGCTATCGCCGGTCACCGACGAGATGCTGCGCAATCCGCCTGAGTCGGCCTGGCTCAACTGGCGGCGGACTCAAGATGGCCAGGGTTTCTCGCCGCTCAAAGAAATCAATGGCGGTAACGTTCGCAGTCTGCGACTCGCTTGGTCGATCACCATGCGCGATGGCAGCAACCAGGTCACGCCGCTCGTTCACGACGGCATCATGTTCTTGACCCATCCAGCCAATCTGATCCAGGCCATCGACGCGGCCACTGGCTCGCTGATCTGGGAGTACGCGTATCCACATCCGCCTGAATCCCGCACCTTGGGCGGACCGACCCGCAATATCGCGATCTACAAAGATCGACTCTTCGTGGCGACATACGATGCCGCATTGATTGCGCTCGATGCCAGAACCGGAAAACTGCTGTGGCGAACCACCAAGGCCGACTACACCAAGGGATATACCCATTCGGCCGGACCGATCATCGCAGACGGTGTCGTGGTGAGCGGCATCAATGGCTGCGAGCGTTTCAAGAAAGAGGGATGCTTCATCACCGGACATGATCCCGATACGGGACAAGAACTTTGGCGAACGTCGACGATCGCTCTTCCCGGTGATCCGAACGATTCGTCGTGGGGCGGGGTTCCCGTCGAGTTGCGCGGTGGTGGAGACAACTGGATCGCCGGGTCCTACGACCCGAAGTTGAATCTCGTTTTCCTCGGCACTTCGCAGCCGAAGCCGTGGGTGGCCGCGAGCCGCGGCATGACCGTGCGATCCGCTGCGCTGTATACGAATTCGACGTTGGCGATCGAGCCGAAGACCGGGAAGCTCCGTTGGTTTTTCCAGCACATGCCAGGTGAGACCCTGGACATGGAAACCGGTTTCGAGCGTGTGCTCGTCGATCTTGATGGCAAGCCGTATGTCGTGACGGTCGGCAAGGACGGTATTCTTTGGAAGCTCGATCGTCGAACTGGCAAGTTCGTCGACTTCACCGAGCTGCTCCCCCAGGATATTTTCGTCAAGCCACTCGACAAAAAAACCGGGAAGCTCGTCTACCGTGACGACATCGTCAACGCGAAGATCGGTGATACGGTCGCCGCGTGTCCCAGCATCTACGGCGGGCACAATTGGCAGGCCAGCGCATTCAATCCGACTTCGTCTACCCTTGTCGTGCCGCTCCATCAGATCTGCATGGAATTCACCGGTCGAAAGGTCGACTTCGTCGAGGGCGGTGGTGGATACGGCGGGGAATCGAGCATCGTTCCGATGCCGGGCGCCAACGGCATGCTTGGGCGTTTGAGCGCCATCGACCTGCGCGATTTATCGACCAAGTGGTCTCACACCCAGCGCGCGATGTTCCTGACCGGCGTGCTGACTACGGCCGGTGGGCTGACTTTCGTCGGTGATCTTGATCGCTATTTCAAGGCCTTCGATTCGAATACCGGCGAGGTGCTGTGGCAGAGTCGTCTCGGTGCGCCACTACACGGTTATCCAATCTCGTACTCCGTCGGCGGAAAACAGTACATTGCTGTCTCGACCGGGATGGGAGTGTTCAAGTTGATGACTGCTCGTGAAGCGCCGGACATTTATCAGCCTTCAGGTGGAAATGTTCTCTATGTTTTCGAATTACCTACCGATGGCAAGCCTTGAACATGACTGACGCCTTCATTTTCGATCACGTCAGAACTCCTCGGGGCCGTGGCAAGGCCGATGGGTCGTTGCATGCCGTGACTCCCATTACCCTGATCACGCAGACTTTGTCTGCCCTCCAAGAACGTAGTCAGTTCGACTCTTCTTTGATCGACGACGTCATCTTGGGTTGCGTTTCTCCTGTCGGTGAGCAGGGCGCCAATATCGCCCGCGTCGCCGCGCTCGTGGCGAAGTACGACGAGAGTGTGGCCGGGCAACAGGTCAACCGATTTTGCGCATCCGGGCTGGAGGCGGTGAATATCGCGGCTGCCCAAGTCATGAGCGGACAAGCCATCGCGTCGATCGGTGGCGGCGTCGAATCGATGTCCCGCGTTGCCATGGGCATTGATGGAGGCGCATGGTATTCCGACCCGGCGGTGTCTTATCCCGTCTATTACGTACCTCAGGGTATTGGTGCCGATCTCATTGCGACGATAGACGGATTGAGTCGCGAAATGCTTGATGCGTTCGCAGCGGAGAGTCAGCGACGGGCGGTCGAAGCATGGCGTGAGGGCAGGTTTTCACGCTCTGTCTTTCCTGTTCGTAACGCGATCGGTGAAGTAGTGCTTGAGCGTGACGAGCATGTCCGACCGGACACCACGGTCGAATCGCTCTCTCAACTCAAGCCAGCATTCGTCACGGCCGGTGAAAAGCTCGGTTTCGATACGGTTGCTCAGCTGCGCTATACGGAAGTCGAGACCATCCGGCATCTGCACACCGCCGGTAATTCGAGTGGAATCGTCGATGGGGCGGCTGCGGTATTGGTCGGTGGCGCAGAGTTCGCTAAGGCCTCCGGTCTAAAGCCGCGAGCGCGCATTCGCGGATTCGCGTCGATCGGCAGCGAACCGACCATCATGCTCACAGGGCCGGCTCTCGTCACCGAAAAACTCCTTCGAAGGGCCGGAATGACTATCAAGGATATCGATCTGTTCGAGATCAACGAAGCGTTCGCCGCCGTCGCGCTACGTTTCATGCGTCACTTCGATTTACCGGCCGACCGTGTGAATGTGAATGGAGGGGCGATCGCTCTTGGGCATCCGCTCGGCGCCACGGGCGCGATGATTCTCGGAACTGCGCTCGACGAATTGGAGCGCCGAGATCTCAACACGGCGCTCGTCACTTTGTGCGTGGGTGCGGGTATGGGCACTGCCACGATCATCGAGCGGGTGTAAGCCAATGACTCGACATTTTTCACTTGATATCGACCGTGACGGGATCGCCACGCTGGCACTGGATGTTCCTGGTGCGCCTCTCAATATGTTGTCGGATGAATTCGTCATCCAGTTGGATGAGACCATTCGCGCGCTCTCATCCGATGCCGCCGTCCGCGGTATTTTGGTGACCTCTGCCAAGTCCGCTTTCGCTGCCGGTTGGAATCTTCTCGATCTAGTTAATGCGATCGACACTTCCCCGGATGCAGGATCGCTGCACAGGGCAACCAATGGGTTTTCGAAAGTACTTCGTCGCCTCGAAACTTGCGGCAAGCCGGTAGTCGCAGCCATCAATGGGCTTGCCCTGGGTGGTGGTCTCGAGATTGCGCTCGCGTGCCACCACCGAATACTCGCCGATACGCCCTCTGCCAAACTCGGTTTGCCGGAGGTGAAGGTTGGCCTGTTGCCCGGTGGAGGTGGAACGCAGCGCTTGCCGCGGCTCATCGGCGTTGAAGCTGCATTGAGGCTCATGCTCGACGGCGCACCCGTCAGTCCTGCCGAGGCTTTGCGACTCGGGGTAGTGAATGAACTTGTTGCACCCGGTCAGCTCATTGAGCGTTCGCGTGCGTGGCTGTTGTCCGCGGACAGCGCGGTACAACCCTGGGATCGTAAGGACGGCAAATCTCAGGGGTCTCCTCGCGGCGCCCTCGCAGGTGATTTTGCGCAGATCTTCATGACTGCGATACCTGACGTCACGCGCAAAACGTTACGGAACTACCCTGCGCCCGTCGCTATCCTGTCGTGTGTTTATGAGGGACTGCAGGTTCCCATCGATCGCGGACTCGATATCGAGCGCCATCAATTCGTGACGCTTGCACGCAGACCCGAAGCGCGAAATCTCATTCGCACGATGTTCATCAACAAGGGGAAGGCTGAGAAACTGGCGCGACGACCGCAGGGCGTATCGAAGCAAACCGTCTCGCGGGTCGCTGTACTCGGCGCTGGAATGATGGGAGCGGGGCTCAGCCATTCGCTTGCTCGAGCGTCTTATGAAGTTAGCGTCCTCGACGTCTCTCGCGAAGTTGCGGGACGCGCTGTCGAGCACACCCGTAAGCAACTGGAGAAAGACCGTATCGCAGGCCGAGTGACGGAGGAGGACGCCTCGGCGATTCTCTCGCGCATTAGGCCGACTGATGACTACGCGGATCTCGCGGGTAGTGATTTCGTCATCGAGGCCGTCTTCGAGAAACGTGAAATCAAGACTGACGCTATTCGTAGAGCTGAGGCGGTCATCGCGGCGGACGCGGTATTTGCCAGTAACACTTCGACGTTGCCCGTGACCGGACTCGCGGAAGCATCGAAACGGCCACATCGATTCATCGGCATGCATTTCTTCTCGCCAGTAGAGCGGATGCCACTGGTCGAGATCATTCGCAGCAAGAGGACGGACGATACCACTCTGGCATGGACGCTCGATTTGGCACGACGACTTGGAAAGACGCCGATCGTGGTCAACGACAGTCGCGGATTTTTCACGAGCCGAGTGTTCGCCACCTATTGCTATGAAGGGCAGATGCTCTTGAAAGAGGGTGTCAATCCAGCGCTGATCGAGAATGCAGGGCGTTTTGCGGGTATGCCGGTCGGGCCGCTCGCCGTGATGGATGAGGTTTCGCTCGAACTGCAATACCACGTCGTGCAGCAGACTCGTGCGGATCTCGGCAAAGATTTTCGTGAACCACCCAGTTGGGACGTCCTCCGGCACTTCGTGGAGGACCTGCGTCGTGTCGGCCGTAAAGCGGGCGGCGGATTTTACGAGTATCCCTCGCAAGGTAAAAAATATCTTTGGCCTGGACTCGCCAAGGAGTATCCGATTCTTGCGCAGCAGCCTTCGCTAGAGTCAGTCAAGCAGCGCCTCCTCTTCATCCAATCTCTCGAGACGGCGCGTTGCCTCGAAGAGGGTGTGCTCTCGAGCGGCGTCGATGGCGATCTTGGGTCGATTCTCGGCTGGGGCTTCCCCGCGTATACCGGCGGTGCGATGTCCTTCATCGATATGGTCGGGGTCAAAGAGTTCGTCGAGGTTTGCAAGCGTCTCGCTGTCGAGGCGGGGCCGCGATTCGAGCCTTGCGAGTTGTTGCTGGAGATGGCGCGGACCGGACGTCAAGTCTATGGCGCCACCTGATAGCCCATCGATGGTGAATCACGAAGCATCAGTCGGTGAGCGGAGTGCCACGACGCGTCGAGGGCCGCTTGCTGGCTTGCGCGTCGTCGAGATTGCAAGTATCGGCCCTGGACCCTACGCGGGGATGCTACTTGCCGACCTTGGTGCCGACGTGATTCGCATCGAGAGGCCTGGCGTCTTCGACGGCGGCAAGACCGAGCCGACATTGCGTAACCGCCGTCACATGATGCTCGATCTCAAAGATCCCGAATCGATCGAAGTGGTTTTGAAGCTCGTCGAGCGGAGCGATGTACTGCTCGAGGGGTTCCGACCGGGTGTCACCGAGCGATTGGGTATCGGTCCCGAAGTTTGCCGTGAACGAAATCCTAGTCTGATCTATGCCCGGATCACCGGATGGGGACAGGAAGGCCCGCTCGCCAAGACAGCAGGCCACGACATCAATTACATCGCCTTGACCGGCATGCTGCATCAAATCGGTCTCCCAGCCGGCAAGCCGGTACCGCCGCTCAACGTGATCGGTGATTACGGTGGCGGAGGCCTGATGGTTGCCTTCGGTATCGTTTGCGCGCTGTACGAACGGATGCGTAGCGGCAAGGGACAAGTGATCGATAGCGCGATGGTCGACAGCGTCATTTCCTTCATGGCCCCGTTGATGGGCCTGCGAAACCGCGGGCTGTGGAAGGATGAGACTGGCACGAATTTCTTAGCCGGTGGCGCTCATTTCTACGACACCTACGAAACACGGGACGGCAAGTGGTTCGCCGTAGGGGCGATCGAGCCGCAGTTCCATCGACTGCTGCTATCCAAACTCGGGTTAGACCCTGCAGAGTTTCTCGAGGGCGAAGGGTTCCAGCGACATCCGTATGAAAAACTGATTGCCGAAATATGGCCGGCTTTGAGAGCCAAGCTCGCAGACGCCATCAAGAGCCGAACATCCGATGAACTGCGGACGCTGTTCGACGAGACCGATGCATGTGCCGTACCCGTTCTGACCATGGAGGAAGCGACGAGCCATCCGCACAACATGGCGCGGACCGCTTTCATCGAGGTCGATGGGGTCAAACAAAACGCTCCGGTTCCGAGGTTCAGCCGCTCGGTGCCCGCACCGCCTCGGGCGGCTCGCGCGGTCGATGCCGACAATCGCGCGATCTTGCAGGAACTCGGTTATTCGGCGTCGCAGATCGATCGGTTGATGAAAGGCTTTCTGAAGACCCGCGAGCCCGGGTGAATCAGTCTGTCACTTTAGGTGGATGATCTCGATCTTGCCGCTCGAGTACAGTTGACGTAACGCCACCTTGTCGATTTTTCCGACGCTCGTTTTAGGTAGTGCGTCGACGAAAGCGAAATTTTCGGGAACAGCGAATCGCGCGACGAGTGGAGCGAGGAACTCCCGCAACGACTGCGCATCGAGATCTGCGTGCTTTGGGTTGCCTACGACAAAGACGAGAGGACGTTCTTCCCAACGTGGATCGGGTATCCCGATCACGCCGACTTCGACGACCCCCGGATGAGCTGCAAGCTTGTTTTCCAACTCGAGAGAAGAGACCCACTCTCCGCCTGACTTAATGACGTCTTTGGTGCGATCGGTGATCTGCACATAACCCGCCTGATCGATGACGCCGACGTCCCCGGTGCGCAGCCAGCCGTCGCTCGTGAACGATTCGGATGACGGATTATTGTGATAACTGCCCGTGACCCACGGGCCGCGCAACTGCAGTTCGCCGACGGAGATGCCGTCGTTTGGCGAGATCTTGCCGTCATCTCCGACGAGGCGTACCTCCATCCCGGGGACGGGGCGCCCGCTCTTGGCGCGCCAAGCCGGCTCCTCCTCGATCGAACTTGTTCGCGGCGGAATCGACAAACAACACATCGGACTCGTCTCGGTCATGCCCCAGCCTTGAAGCACGGGAATACCCCAACGTTCGCGAACCTTGCGGATCAGCGTGGGCGAGACTGCAGACCCTCCCGAAACGATCACCCTGAAGCAACTCATGTCGATCGGCGAATCGACATCGGCGAGTAGCAAATCATTGATCAGAGTCGGCACGAGCGCCGTGAACGTTGGTCGTTCATGGGCGATAGCACTGCGAATATCGGCGGCTTTGAGGTGCGATGCCGGAAGCAGGAGATCCGCGCCCGACATCCAGGCTGAGAAGGGCAGCCCCCAGGCATTGGCATGGAACATCGAGGGCAGCAAAAGGATTCGGTCGGACTGGCATATGCCGAAAGTATCGCGGCCGAGTGTCGCGAGGGTGTGCAGGAATATCGAACGATGACTGTAAACCACACCTTTGGGGGCACCGGTCGTGCCACTCGTGTAGCACACCACGGCAGCTTGTTTTTCGTCGAGTTCGGGCCAAGGGTTGATCGGCGCCGAGCGATGAAGCAAGGTCTCATACCGATGAATTTCGGCTGCGCCGCTCTTCGACGGTGACTTCCATCCGTCGCCGATTACGATGATGTGCCGAAGCGACGGAACCTTTTCGAGAACCGCCTCGATCTGCGGCAGCAGACTGCCATCGATGATCAGCACGCTATCCTCGGCGTGATTCATGATGCCGACGATCTGCTCTGGGAATAGTCTGACATTGAGCGTGTGCAACACGGCGCCCATCGAGGGGATGGCCAGGTAGCACTCGAGATGTTGCTGGTGATTCCAGCAATAGGTGGCGACACGCGCGTTTTTCGCTACGCCCAAAGCCGTCAAGGCGCCAGCGAGTTTGTGCACACGACTCGCGATGTCGGCAAAGGATGCGAATTGGAAAGACTCGCCGTTGTTCGTACCAACTCGACTACCCGCGTGAATCTGACTCCCGTGACGCAGGATCATCTGGGTCGACAGCGGAAAATCCATCATCGTTGTCAGCATTTAAGATGCTCCGGAAAGAGTTCTCATCTCAGTTCGACGCCGCAATTTCGGCAGCCTCTTCGAGCAAGGCCGGCACGTCGTATTCCAATTTTCGAGCGTAGTCACTATCGACTCGGCCTGCCTGGAACAGCAGATATGCGCCTTCCACGATGGCGGCGAGCCGCCACAGGGCGAATACCCGGTACACCCTGAAATGTTCGAGGTCGAGCCCCGTGCGTTTTGACCATCGCGCAGCCAAGACGTCGCGATCGATCACCTCGTCGAAGTCGCGAGAAATTTTTTGTACGAACGAAAATCCGGGAGGATTGACGGATCTGGGTCCCCAAAAAGCAAGCATCAAGGCCAGATCGGCGTAGGGATTTCCGATAGTCGCCAACTCCCAGTCGATGATGACACTCAGCTTCGGCGCGTCGCGCGAGAAGAGAGTGTTGTCGAGATGAAAGTCGCCATGCATCACTGTCGCAGGAGGCGGTGGCGGGAGATTCGACGTCAGCCATCCCGCAATATCTTCTATCAAGGGTAACGGGCGACCCGTCTCTTCCGCACGAAGCTTTCTCAATCGCGCTATTTGTTTGGCGACATAGTCCTCGGGCATTTTCGGACTGCTCATTCCGAGCGAGCGCCAATCTACGGTATGTAAGGTTGCGAGCTCGTCGACCAGTTCGATACCGAGATTCGAAATGGTCGCTGCATCCGCCGTATATGCCTGGGGCAGAGATTCGGTGATGGATATTCCATCTACGTATTCGATGATGCTGAACGGTTGCCCGACTATCGACGCATCGGCGCAATACGCGAGCGGGCGCGGAACTTTCACACGCCCATATAAGGCCTTCAGCATGCCGTATTCGCGCAGCACGCCCGCACCTGCGGTCGAAGAAATCGTATCGTCGGGTGGGCGACGCAGAATAACGCGGCCCTTCGCGTGACGTATGAGCTGCGTGACGTTGGAGTTTCCGCCGCCCAGCCGCGGACCCATTTCGATCTCGACGAATCCCAGCTCGGACTCAAGCCATCGGTCTAAGGATTCGAGAGTGGCCATGAGCGATTCGTCGGAGGCGTTACAACTGGGCCATCATGCCGCCGTCGGTCGGAATTACGGCGCCGGTCATATAGGTCGAGCCAGCGACCCACCAAATTACATCTGCGATTTCTTCCTCGCGCCCAACGCGGCCAAGAGGAATACGCTCGAGGAGCTTGTTCATCGCCTTCTCGTCGAGCTGTGAGGTCATCTCGGTAATGATGAGTCCGGGGATGACGAGATTGACCCTGATTTTTTTGGGTGCAAGTTCGACGGCGAGGACCCGGGTCAATCCGGCAAGTCCCGCCTTGCTCGCTCCGTAGGGGCTATCCCCGGGAAAACCGCGAAAGCCGACGACTGCGCCGACATTCACAACTGAGGCGCCTTCCGGCATGAGACGCAGCGCGGCCTGGATGCAGTGCATCGGGCCTGAGAGATTGGTCGCAATGACGTCGTTCCAATCTTTTACTTCGAGCCTGGCGAGTTTTCGGCCCCGGTGCAGTCCGGCGTTGTTGATCAAGACGTCGACGCTGCCCCATGTATCGTCGATCTGATCGAAAGCAGACTTCACCGACGCCGGATCGGAAACGTCCGCCGAAATAAAAAGAACACGCTCGTTACCGAGCGCTGCCCGAAGGCTGGTTTCGTCGATAGTGCGAGCGATGACGGCGACGTGATCACCCTGCGCCAGGGCCTTTCGGGCCGTAGCGAGACCGACACCACGTGAACCGCCGGTCACCACCCAAGTTTTGGCTGTCATCAAAGATTCTCCCGCGTCGAATCCGCGCGGAGCAAAGAGCCGTCCCCGGCGACGGTCACCGTCGCCGGGGAGGGCAAAGCGAAGATCAGTTCCCGAAGTTGTGGGTGATCCGCAAGCCGTAAGTGCGCGGCGGGCGCGCAGCGGCGTAAGTCCACAAACCGGCGAAGGTCACGCTCGTGCCCACGTCGTAGGCCTGAGTCCACGAATCGTCGTTCGTGAGGTTCGAACCCCACAAGGAAACGGTCGTGTTGTTCAGGCGATAGCCGATGGAGGCATCGATGACTTCATGCGCCTTCACACTGCTCTGCGGTGAGTTCAGGAAGGTGAGTTCCTGATCGTCCACATATCGCAGATCCGCCTGTACCCACATGGAGCCGTTACCAACGTTCCAGGTGTAGTTGGGCGTAATCGTCGCGGTCAGATCCGGTGCACGACGCAACTTGAGGTAAGACAAGTCTCGCTTGTTGACCGGAGTCGCCGGATCGGTGTCGATCAGCTTCTTGAACTTCGAATCCATCACGCCGAGGTTGCCCGAGAGAGTGAAGTTCTCGGTGACGCGAGCAGTGAGGTCGATCTCAAGACCCTTGATCTCGGCCTGGGCCGCGTTGAGCACCAGGGTCTGCTGACCCGTACCCGACGAGGTCGGCACGCTCTGCTCTTCTTGCTTGTCGTCGTACTTCATCAAGAAGACAGATCCGTTCAGACGAACTCGACCGTCCATCCACTCGGTTTTCCAGCCGAACTCGAAGTTGTCGACCGTCTCCGGGTTGTACGCGATCGAGGCCGCTTCGTAGGTGCCCGGACGACCGGTGAAACCACCCGCGCGGAAGCCCTTGGAGTAGAGGCCGTAGACCATCGCGTCTTCGCTCATGCGATAACGCAGGTTCAGCTTCGGCGTGAACTCGCTCCACGACTTCTTGAACGGCTTGGCGAGACTACCGAGCGTGGCGAGCTGAGGCATCGCCGCGTCGATGAGGCCGCTATCCTTGTCGTCCTTCGTGTATCGACCGCCGACCGTCAGCGTGAGCGCGTCGGTGAGTTTGTAGTCCGCTTCGAAGAATGCAGCCTTCGAATCGGTGTTCTGAACAACGGTCTGATCGATTACGGCGACGGATCCCGGCGGAGCGCCGAACAGCACGTCGATGAAGCCGATGTAGCTTCGCAGGTCGATTCGGTAGTCCGACTCCCACAGGTAGAGACCCGCGGTGACGTCGAGGCGATCACCCGAGTTGATCCAGCGAACTTCGTGGCTCGACTGGTTCCAGATGGCAGGACGATCGGTGTGGTAGAGCGTACGCGACGTGCCGTCCCAATCCTGGAACACCTTTTCGTCGGTCGAGAACTTGCCGTAGACGTACTCGATCGTATTGCCGTCGTTGATGCTGTAGCTCGCCTTGGCGATATGCATCTCGCTGTCGAAATACGTCTGGTACGCGCCTTCGCCGTTCTGCAGCACGGTGTAACGATCACCGGATTGCGGAACCTGGACGCCCTTGGCGCATTCACCGTAGGCGAGACAGAAGACCTGATTGCTCTGAGCAACGTTGAGGACGGTGTTCGCGTCCTGATCTTGCTCGGTCTTGTCGTAGCGATAGGTGAATTCGAAGTTGTCGTTCGGCTTGAACGTGAAGCTGGGGCTGAAGCTCGTAAACTCCACCTTGCCCACGTCCTTATTGCGCGTCTTATTGAAGAACCAACCATCGTTGTCGCGCTTGGCGGCACCGATCTTGAACGCAAACGTGTCAGACAGCGGCAAGTTGATGTACCCGTCAACGGCGAGCTCGCCGTAATTGCCACCGCCGGCTCGCACGGCGCCCGATACACCGTCCGTCGAGGCCTTCTTACGCGCAATGTTGATTACGCCGGCGATCGAGTTGCGACCGAACAACGTTCCCTGCGGACCGCGAAGGATTTCGATGCTCTGCAAGTCGAGGGCCTTGATCATCGCGCCTGAGTTCACGCCGATGAAGATGCCGTCGACCACCACACCGGCGGTCGGGTCGAAGTTCTTCTCGACGTCCGTCGTGCCGATGCCGCGAATGGAAATCGCGGCAGGGCTGCCCGGACCCTGCTGCAGATCGTTGATGATGACGTTAGGCGCCGTGTTGGCGAAGGATTGCAGATCGACGTCTGCGCGGCGCGCGATATCCACCGCACCGAGAGCGCTGATCGAAGTACCGACGTCCTGAAGATTTTCTTCGCGCTTTCTTGCAGTGACGGTGATTTCTTCGAGCGTGCCTTGGCTGGTCGCCGCGTCCGCTGAGAATGACGTCACGCTGAATGATCCGCACGCCACTGCGACGGCAACGGATACCAGCAAACTCGACTTAGACATTGACATTTGTCCCCTCCAAATTTGGATGTCCGATGAGTTCGTTCGCACAAGAAATATCGTCGAACTCCCCCAGTCAAACCCGACGATAATCCTCTTGTTGTCGACTAGCAAGTGAATCCGTATACTCGATTTCGTCGGATCTTCATCATCCGATCGCCACCCCGAAATCGTTGTTTTTTTGCGTCGCCGGGGTGGCTAGAGCCGACCGTAAAGGGGGAATCTGAACATGGCGTGGGATTTCGAAACCGAGTCGGACTTTCAGGAAAAACTGGATTGGATGAGCGAATTCGTTCGCTCGGAGATCGAGCCTCTCGATCTGGTGTTTCGCGGACCGGCCGACCCCTTCGATCCGGCTCGTCCGGGGCCCGCCGCCGCCATGGTGCCCCTTAAGAAAATCGTTAAAAATCAAGGACTTTGGGCGTGCCACCTCGATCCCCACCTCGGCGGTCAGGGATTTGGTCAGGTCAAATTGGGGCTGATGAACGAGATTCTCGGCCGCAGTCGCTTTGGTCCGACGGTATTTGGTTGCCAGGCACCTGATACGGGCAACATGGAAATCCTGGCCCGGTACGGCACTCCAGACCAGAAAAAGAAGTACCTCGAGCCACTGCTCGCGGGTGAGATCGCCTCGTGCTACTCGATGACAGAACCGCAGGCGGGCGCCGATCCGGGGCAATTTACTTGCAAGGCGGATCTCGTCGGCGATGAGTGGGTCATCAACGGCGAGAAATGGTTTGCCTCGCACGCCGATTTCTCAAGGTTTTTGCTCGTCGTCGTAGTCACGGATTCCAGCGTTCCGGTTCACCAGGGTGCATCCATTCTCATTGTCGATCGAGACGCGCCCGGGCTCGAAGTCATTCGGAACGTCGCCGTCGGCATGCGCGACGAAATCGGCTCGGGAGTGCACGGTTATTTGCGGTTCAACAATTGCCGCGTGCCTCGCGAGAACATCTTGGGCAAGCCGGGGCAGGGGTTCGAGGTGGCGCAGTCGCGGCTCGGTGGTGGCCGCATTCACCACGCGATGCGCACGGTGGGGTTGCTGAACAAATCCCTCGACATGATGTGCGAACGCGCGCTGAGCCGTCAGACGAAGGGTGAGCTGCTGTCGCAAAAGCAACTTACCCAGGAAAAAATCGCCGATTCGTACACGCAGATCACGCAGTTCCGGCTGCATGTGCTCTATGCCGCTTGGCTCATCGACAAGCACAAGGCCTACACCCGGGAAGTACGGCGCGAGATCGCGGCGGTGAAAGCGGCCATGCCGGCCGTCCTTCGAGACGTGGTTTACCGGGCACTTCACATTCATGGTTCTCTTGGCATGACCAACGAGACGCCGCTCATGTCGATGTGGGCGACCGTTCCGGAGATGGGTATCGTCGATGGGCCCACCGAGGTTCACAAGATCAGCGTCGCAAAAGAGGTCTTGCGTGACCGAAAGGGCTGTACCAGCCTTTTCCCGGATTATTATTTTCCTGATGCCATGGATGCCGCGCGCAAGAAACTCGCGTGGGCCATCGAGCTCGAAGTGGGTAACGGCAGAGGTTAGTACTGCTGATCGACGTTAACGGGGGTAATCAGCGATGGATGCAACGGTAAACGACCTGCTTGTTCGCATCGACCGGCTCGAGAGCCGGCACGCCATGCGAGATCTCGTGACCGATTATTGTCGAGGGTTCGATCAGCGAAACTTCGACCGTTTCCTCTCCATTTGGTGGGAAGACTGCGTTTGGAACATCGGCCCGCCATTCGGAGTATTCGAGGGGCACGCGGGCATCAATCGCGCCGTCAAAGAGGTCTTGTGGCCTGTCTGGCGGGAGTCGCATCATCTCACCAGCAACCTCAAAGTCAGTTTCGAAGGCGCCGATGAGGCGATCGGCGAATGCGACGTGGACTGCATGGGCGCGTTGACCGATAACAGCGTTCAGATGATCAGCGCCACCTACAAAGATCATTTCGTCCGTCGCAACGGAATCTGGAAAATCAAACGCCGCGACGTGACGATCCATTACTTCAATCCAATCCCCGGCGCACAAATGACTGCGCCGCCCGGCTGAGTGAACAACGGGGGTCAACATGGCTTTCATCAAACGAGAAGACGGTAAAAATATTTACTTCGAGCATTACGCGGGCAGCAAAGTGCCGGTGGTGCTCATTCACGGATGGGGCACGAGCTCGAGAGTTTGGGATACCACGATCGCTTCGCTGCGATCGGCGGGTCACGCTGTCGTCGCCTTCGATCAGCGCGGCTGCGGGATGTCCGACAAGGACTTCGCCCAAAACTCGATCGGGCTAGGAGCTGCCGATGCCATCGCCATTCTCGAGCATCTCGGCATCAAACGTGCAGTTCTGAACGGTTGGTCGCTTGGCGGCGCCATCGCGGTCGAGACCGCGAGTCGGCTTGGAGGTGGCTGTGCCGGAGTGGTGCTCACGGCCGCAGCGAGTCCACGTTACGTGCAGGCACCCGACTATGCTTTCGGTGGTGCACCGGGCAGCGCATCGGCGACCGTCGGAATCATGCGTGAAGATCGTGCGAATTTCTTCGATGCGCTCACCAAGGCTGTGTGTGCTGTGCCTCAGTCGACGGCGATGAATACCTGGATGTGGTCGCTCTTCATGCAAACATCGCCTGTTGCCGATGATGCGCTTGCGGAACTCGACGTCCTCGATCAGCGCGCCATCCTCGCCAAAATCGACGCCCCGGTGCTCGGGTTCGTCGGCGCCAAAGATTTGGTGGTTGCGCCTGACGTATGTCGCTCGATCGCCAATTATGCAAAGCGTTGCAAGCTTGTGGAGTTCGAAAATTGCGGACACGCGCCGTTCATCGAAGAAGGACCCAAGTATCGTGCTGCGCTCCTCGACTTCCTCAATAGTCTGAACTGAACCCGGGGTACGCCATGGCACGTCAAGTCAACTTCGGTCTTTGGTACGACTTTCGAAATCCCGATCCGTGGAGAGTGCCCTTCGAGACTCTTTATGAAGACTGTCTCGAGCAGATCGTCGAAGCCGAGAGATTGGGGTTCGACTCCGTATGGATGACCGAACA
Organism: uncultured Acidibacter sp.; assembly: GCA_964599335.1. GTDB lineage: Bacteria > Pseudomonadota > Gammaproteobacteria > Steroidobacterales > Steroidobacteraceae > UBA964. The sequence goes on from CAZRFN010000031.1 coordinate 17,679, forward strand.
TCATTTTTGTGACGACGGCTACACGCCATCGCCTCTCGTAATCGGAGGTGCGATCGGTGCACGAACGAAGAAAATGCGCATCGGCACTAACCTCATGGTGTTACCGCTGCATAATCCGATTCGTATCGCCGAAGACTCCGCTACGTTGTCGCTACTGACGAAAGGGCGTTTCGATCTCGGCGTCGGCATCGGATATCGAGATCTCGAGTTTCGCCAGTTCGGCCGGGAGCTCAAGCATCGACCGAGTCTCGTCGAGGAGGCGATCACGATCATCCGTCGGGCCTGGGCTGGCGAGCGGATCAACTTCGAAGGCAAGCGATTTCAAGTCGGTGATCTGAGGGTGACGCCCGCACCCGAGCACACGCCGAAGCTGTATCTCGGCGCGATGGCCGAGCCGGCTATCGATCGCGTCGCGCGCGTCGCCGACGGATTTTTGTCGACCGGTGGAATCGGTCACGATATTTATCTCGAGTGCCTCAAAAAGCATGGCAAAGATCCGGCAGATGGCGTGATCATCGCGGGAAGCTGGGCGATCATCTCGGATGACCCCGAGCGGGAAGCGGCCGCAGTAGGGCCGTACGCGCTTTATCAATGCAACCAATATATCGAGTGGGGTGCATTCGGACCACCGGACACGACGCCACGTTTTCCGGACGCGCAGACTGCGCTCTCCCAAGGGTTGTACAGGCTATGGGATGCCGATACTGCCGTGACGGAGTTCGTCAAACTGCTTCGTGAGTATCCTCAGATCCGTGACTTGCACATCTGGGCGCGGCTACCTGGAGAAACCGTCGCAGCAGGCCAGCGACGACTCGAATATGTCGCAAAACACGTGCTGCCCAAGGTTCGTGCTGCACTCTAAAGCGGCCAAAGAAAGAGCTCATTGATGTCAAAAGCTGCAACCGCCTCTCCGCCGCCTGCACGACGCCGTCAGGCAGATCGTGTGGCACTTTCCGATCGGCGGCTCATGGACGCGGCCATCGAACTCATCGTCAAGGTGGGTATCAATGGCACGACGCTCCAAGCGGTCGGTGAGCTTGCGGGTTATAGCCGAGGTCTTGCGACACATCGATTCGGATCGAAGGCGGGTCTGTTCGGCAAGGTTTTGCAGGAAGCGAGTGTCGACTGGCTTGATCGAGTGCAGGTGGCCGTAGGCGAGCGAGTCGGTGTCGATGCGCTCATGGCGGCGACGGATGCCGCCGAGGTGTTCATTCGCGAACGACCGGAAGAAGTTCGGGCCATGTATTTGCTCTGGTTTTTGAGTATCGATCCGTCCGCCGATTACAAATCGAACATTGCGATCGTGCACAAGGCGCAACGCCGCGATGTGGCGCAGTGGGTGAAAGCGGGGCAGACCGCGGGAACGGTCGATCCGGATCTGGATCCGATGAGAGTGGCAGAGCAATATGCCGCCTCGATGGCAGGAATCATTTATCAGTGGCTCGCCAACTCCAAAATGCCACTGTCGTCGATGTTCAGGCAGCTCAAGGCAGATCTGAAAATCCGGCTCGAGAACAAAGCTTCGCCGGAGACGTCGAAGCGCCAGAAAGCCGTTCGTGCGGTTTGATTCGAGTCGTGACGACGATCGCTTTCACTCATGAATAGGGATCATCATTTTCGTGAGGGTTTCGCGTTCGATGTCGAAGCGCTCGAGCGTTATCTATCCGGGAAGATAGCCGACTTCTCTTCGCCGCTGCGCGTAACGCAATTTCCGGGCGGACAATCTAATCCGACCTATCGGCTAGATAGCCAAAAGGCGTCGTACGTTCTACGCCGCAAGCCTCCGGGAAATCTCGTGCCGTCTGCGCACGCCATCGAGCGGGAATACCGCGTGATGTCTGCCCTCGCGACGCATTCGAACTTTCCGGTCGCTACGCCATTGGTGTTGTGCGAAAACGTCGGAGTCATCGGCACCGCGTTCTACGTTGTTCAATTCGTCGAAGGACGATTGTTTTGGGAGCCGGCTCTGCTTGAGTTGTCTCGGTCCGAGCGAAGGCCGATTTATGACGCGATGGTGAGCACGTTGGCCGAGTTGCATGCGATCGACCACCGTGCGGTAGGATTAGGGGATTTTGGTCGCCCTGAGGGGTATGTCGAACGTCAGGTTTCCAGGTGGTCGAAGCAATACGTGGTCGATGTCGAGGCTGCCGGACGCGTTCAGTATTTAGAAAAGTTGATCGATTGGCTTCCTCGGAACACGCCGGACACTGTATCCGCTCCGACGATCGTTCACGGGGACTATCGATTGGATAACCTCATGTTCCACCAACATGAGCCGCGAATCGTCGCCGTTCTCGACTGGGAGTTGTCCACGATCGGTGATCCCATCGCCGATTTCGCGTATCACCTGATGGCCTATCGTATGGCCTCTGGTGGCGTTCGAGGTCTCTTCGGAAAAGATCTCCAGGAACTTGGCCTTCCGCTGGAGCGGGAATACGTCGAAGCGTATTGCGTCAAGCGTGGTTTGGACGATATTCCTCACCTGAACTACTACTTGGCGTTCTGCATGTTTCGGCTTGCCGCCATTTGTCACGGGATAGCAGGTCGCGCAAAACGTGGGACCGCCGTGAGCCCCGAAGCAAAAAAATACGCGGCGCAAGTGGAGCCCTTGGCCGAGTTGGCCTGGCGGACGGCGTCGGCAAACTCCAATTAGCTTTCTTTAGTTTGGGAGTTCGTTATGTCTGATCAGGGTCATTGCATCGCCGTCATCGGCGGAACCGGCGATTTGGGTTCTGCGCTCGCTCGACGACTTGCCAACGCCGGGGAGCGGGTGATCATTGGCTCGCGCGATGCGTTGAAGGCGCAGGCTACAGCAGAGCGACTCACCGCAGATTGCAAGATCGATGTTCGTGCCGCCACCAACGTGGAGGCGGCCGCTCAGGGAGACATCGTCATCCTCGCGGTGCCTTTTGCCTCGCAAGAGTCGACTCTGGGTGACATCGGTCCGCACGTCGTTGGAAAGATCGTCGTCGATACCACTGTCCCGCTAGTGCCGCCGAAGGTCATGCGAGTACAATTGCCGACCGAGGGTAGTGCCGCCGTGCGTGCCCAAAAAATACTCGGAGAGGGCGTTCGTGTCGTATCGGCGTTCCACAACGTCGCAGCGTTCAAGCTCGCATCTGATGCGACGGTCGAGTGCGACGTCCTCGTCTTCGGTGATGACAAGGCAGCGCGCGAGTCCGTCATCCGTCTGGTGCAGGCCTGTGGTCTTCGAGGAATCCATGGCGGCGCTCTAGTCAACTCTGCGGCCGCCGAGGCGATGACGTCGATCCTGATTTTTATCAACAAGCAGTACGCGGTGGACGGCGCAGGGATCCGCATTTCCGGCGCGCTCAATTTTCCTGCGTGACGAGTCTCCGAAGAGAATGAACTGATGCGTGTAGCCGCCGTCGTTCCGGTTCGCTCTTTCGCCGAGGGTAAATCAAGGCTGGCGAGCGTACTGTCGATGGCGGAGCGTGCGGCCTTGGTCCGTCGGATGTTAGGCCGCGTTTTGACGGCTCTTCGTTCGGCACGGTGTGTCGATCACATCATCGTCGTGACCCCCGAGCATGAAACGGGATTACCCGACGATATCGAGGTTCTGAACGATGAGGGCCTCGGGCTCAATGAAGCGGTGCAGCTTGCCATGGAGGCGCTCGCTTCCCGGTTCGATGCGTCGATAATCGTAGCGGCGGATGTTCCGTATATCTCACCGGAAGAAATTGACTCGCTCGTAAATCAGGCGAGGGGATACGACATGGTTGTCGTTCCTGATCGACGAGGTGAAGGAACCAACGCGCTGTGGTTGAGGCTGCCCTCGTCTGTGTCGCCACAGTACGGCCCGAATAGCGCCGAACTGCATCTCGGCGTGGCGACGAGGCGGTCGCTACGCGCGATCCAAATTGAGATGTCGGGGCTCTCACACGACATCGATACGCCGGAAGATCTTCATGATGAGCCCGAGCCAGAAACGGCGATCCGAAGTTTGGTTACTCATGCAGATCTGCCAAGTTTGATGAGCCGTGCGCGAGAGCTCGCACTCGAAGGGTTCGGTGTGCGCGTCGGATACTCGCGAAAGGTATTCATTCCGCTGACTCATCTGTGCCGAGACGTGTGTCATTACTGCACCTTCGCTGCGCCGCCACGGCGAGGGGATCGTGCCTATATGACGATCGACGAGGTTCTGGAGGTCGCGCGGCAGGGTGCCGCAGCGGGGTGCGTTGAAGCGCTATTCACGCTCGGCGACAAACCGGAGCTTCGTTATTCGCAGGCGCGGGAAGAGCTCTCTCGCTTGGGTTTTGAGTCGACGCTCGACTATCTCGAGTACTGTGCGCGGCGGGTTTTCGAGGAGACCGGGCTTTTGCCTCATCTCAACCCTGGTGTGATGGACCGCGAGTCCATGAAGCGGCTTCGCGCCGTTTCCGTGTCGATGGGGTTGATGATGGAAAGTCTCTCGCCGAGATTGTCGGCACGAGGTGGACCTCACCACCGATCGCCAGACAAGCAGCCTTCTGCGCGTCTTGAGACCCTGAATCTCGCTGGCGAACTATCGATACCATTCACCACCGGTTTATTGATTGGTATCGGAGAAACGCGCCTCGAGCGTATCGAGACACTTTTGGCCATCCGTGATTCGCATCGTCGCCATGGTCATGTGCAGGAAATCATCGTACAGAACTTTCGAGCGAAGCCGGGCACTCGGATGGCCGATGCACCTGAGCCCTCGCTCGAAGAATTGCAGTGGACGATCGCAGTCGCTCGATTGATCTTCGGCTCGAGTATGTCGATACAGGCTCCGCCCAATCTCAGCATGGGGTCCTTGACGGCGTTGGTCGATGCGGGGATCAACGATTGGGGAGGGGTGTCGCCTGTAACGGCTGATTTCGTCAATCCCGAGGCGCCTTGGCCCGAGCTCGAACTCTTGAGGCGTGAAACGCAATCCGCAGGTCGATGGCTCGTCGAGCGACTACCCATCGTGATGTCACACGCCCACGATCCCAAATGGATCGATCCGATATTTCGTTCGGCAGTTCTTAGGAAACTCGATGCGTCGGGTTATGTACGCGAAATCTCTTGGCATGCCGGAGCAGGCGATCCGCCGTTCAAGCCTTATGTCGAAATCGCGCGAGCCGTCAAACCAGTTGGGCCGGTGTCATCCAGAGTAAAGGCGGCGATAAGCAGAGGCTCCAAAGGGCAGGCGCTAGGCGAGGATGAGATCGTGCGTCTCCTCACGGCAGACGGTGCCGACTTTCAGGCAGTAGTCGGTGCAGCAGATGAGCTTCGCCGAAGTGTGTGCGGCGACACCGTCAGTTTCGTCATTAATCGGAACATCAATTACACGAACATTTGCACTTACTCCTGTGGGTTCTGCGCATTCGCAAAAGGTCGCGGTGCCCGCACGTTGCGAGGGCCCGGATATCGACTCGATCTCGAAGAAATCGGCAGGCGCGTGACCGAGGCGGCCGAGTCCGGAGCCACGGAAGTTTGTCTGCAAGGTGGAATACACCCTGCTTTCACGGGAGAAACTTATCTCGAGATCATCCGCGCTGCGCGCTCGGCGGCGGCGGATATTCACATTCACGGACTTTCACCTCTCGAGGTGACGCATGGTGCCGAGACGCTTGGAATACCCGTACGCGAGTTTCTAGTTCGGCTCAAAGAGGCGGGACTGCGCTCATTGCCCGGAACTGCCGCTGAGATTTTGGTGGACGATGTCCGTACAATCATTTGTCCCGACAAACTCGATACGGCGAGCTGGCTCCACGTGATGAGAGAAGCCCATGCCATCGGGCTGCGGAGCACCGCTACGATCATGTTCGGCCATGTCGACACGCCAAGACATTGGGCGCGACATTTGCTCGAAATCAGAATGCTGCAGCAAGAGACACAGGGCTTCACGGAGTTTGTTCCGCTGCCGTTCGTGCACATGGAAGCACCACTTTGGCGGCGGGGCCTCGCGCGTAGCGGGCCTAGTTGGCGTGAGGCTATCTTGATGCATGCCGTATCACGGCTCGTATTCGAGCCGGTGATCCGAAACATCCAGGCCTCGTGGGTGAAGCTCGGGCGCGATGGCGCACTCGAAGCTTTGCGTGTCGGAGCGAACGATCTCGGCGGCGTACTCATGAACGAGTCGATCACTCGCGCGGCGGGCGGAGTCAATGGTCAAACCTTGACGGCGGACTCGATGATCGAATCGATCCGCTCGATCGGAAGGCTGTCGCGGCAGCGCACGACACTGTATGGAGACATTCGGGCGTCCCGCTCGATGATTCCTAAAGACCCGATGTCAGTCCATCAGTTCGCCGTATAATCAAGATCATGAATATCCCCGTCAGTCAAAAACAGTACCAACTCGTCCGACATGAGAAGGCGTATCGCCTAGAGCTCGTTGAAAACGCGGTCGTGCGTGAGCCGGGTCCGCAGGAAGTGCTGGTCCGTGTTCATGCGTCGTCCATCAATCGACGCGACATCATGATCTTGCGAGGTGATTATCCCGTTGCGGGCCGCGAGAAGGTCGTACCACTGTCGGACGGCGCGGGAGAAGTCGTCGCAGTCGGTCATGGGGTCACGCGTGTCAAACCAGGCGACCGTGTCGTCGGTCAGTTTTTCCAGAGTTGGCGCGATGGTCGAGGGCTTTCCTCCACCGGCGAGTCGGCGCTTGGCGGAGCCCGCGACGGCATGTTGGCCGAGTACGTCACGCTACATGAAGACGGTGTATTGCGTTATCCCGCGCATCTTTCTTCTGAAGAGGCCGCGACGTTGCCGTGCGCGGCGGTGACGGCATGGAACGGCCTCGTCACGCGAGGCGGGCTGTGTGCAGACGATTATGTGCTGCTACAAGGAACCGGCGGAGTATCGATATTCGGCTTGCAGTTCGCGCAAGCATTTGGTGCGCAGGTCATCATCACAAGCTCAAGTAACGATAAATTGGTACGAGCTCGCGACCTTGGCGCGACTCACCTGATCAACTATCGGGAGACGCCCGATTGGACTGCGACCGTACTTGCCGTAACAAAAGGCGTCGGTGTTCACCATGTGCTCGAGGTTGGCGGTGTCGGTACGCTCCGGCAATCACTAGCCGTCCTCGCTCACGGTGGCCATATCGCAATCATCGGCGGGCTAGGTGGGTTCGGTGGAGAGATTCCGGCCGCGAATATGATCGGCCGTAGCATGAAGGTCTCGGGTATCTTCGTCGGGTCTCGGTCCGATTTCGAAACCATGAATCTTTTCATCGACAACCACCGCATCAAGCCGGTTATCGATCGCGTATTCGACTTTACCGATGCGCCTGCGGCATACCTTTACATGGAACATGGCAATCACTTCGGGAAAGTGGTCATCCGGCACGCCTGAGGGGGTAAATCGCCGGATCAAAGTCAGTCGTGACTCAGGAATGGGTTTTGTCTGAGTCTCGAGCGATCCTTTGAGCCCACTCGCGATCCTGATGCGTATGATGACCAAAAATAAGAGCATGTAACTCTCTGTGGGTATCCGATGTTCGGGTCGCGTCGAGCTGAGCTACCAGTAACTGAATTTCCTTTGACTTTCGGATCAGCACTTTGCCGCCTCATCTGGTGAACATACTAACCTTTACCACTGAACGTCAGTTCCCAGCTATCGCGAATGTAGCAGCATAGAAACTCGCCATGCTTGATGCTGCGTACACCCTCCACTTCCTGCGCCCGCCTAATGGGAACCGGCTGGAGGTTTTGTGAGGAGATCGCAAGGGGCAATACAGCGTCCGCATAAATGATCAATACAAAGTTTGTTCGACTGGACCGATCAGGACCCGATAGATGTCCAAGAATGGCATGCGACCTGTGTATCCTGGCGAAATGATTCGCTAGGAGTTCATGGCACCACTGGGGCTGAGCGCCAACGTACTGGCCAAGGCGCTCAAGGTTTCGACACCGCGGATCAATGATTTGGTGCGTGGCCGACGAGGCGTGTCTGCTGACACTGCGATGCGCGGTCTTGGAAAATCTACAAGCTGTATACGATTTACGTGTCGCGGAACTGGCGGTCGGTAAGCGACTTGAGCGAAAGATATCGCTCCGAGTGGCGTGATCAGACTATCGATGGACGAAATAGTATTCGGTTGTCTGTCAAAAACACGATATTTACGTACACATTCTCTGACACACCGCTTAGTG
>CAZRFN010000032.1:0-25083 GCA_964599335.1 uncultured Acidibacter sp.
TGACGTTGATGAACGACTCTTCCGACGTCGTGCCTGACGTAAAGACGAAACGCGAGTTATCGGAATCGAACGTCACCTTCACACCGCCGACCGATTTTCCGTTAGAAGCGGCGATCGCGTTGATACGCGTTTCGAGCGCTGTCGCGAACGTCGCACCGGTATAGGCGCCAGCCGGAATACGGAACGAACCATCGATACCGTCGACGGTCACGTTAACGGTATTGTCGTTAGCAGTCACCGAGAACGTACCGGTAATGTCGATACCCGCTTTACTTCCCGTCGTGACGGCGGGCTTCGAGGCCAAGCCAGAGCCTGCGGAGTTTATGATTTCGGCTGCGAACGTATCGGAGATACCGAGAAGATCGGCAGCGCGCGAGTTCTCGCCCACGGATACCGTGATCAACGACCGCTCACCCGTCGTGCCCGACGAGAAGACGAACTTCCGCTGGTCCTTTAGGTAATCGACCTTGATACCGTAGCGACGCTGATCTTCGTTCTGAATTTCATCACCGTTAGGTAAGAGCTCGCTACCCTTGAACGTACCCTGCGTAGTACCGGCACCTACCGATACGAGCGCCAGCTTCGCGGGGAAGCCCAAAACATCGTTTGCCGTTTCCTCTGTGCCGACGAGCGGACCAGTCACACCGAGGCTCGCGATCTTGAAGGTGTTATCACGCGGCTTGAAGGTCAGCGTGCGGGCCTTCGGGTCATATCCGACCTTCAAAATTCCGGCGCCGATAGCCTGATCGATCTGCTCCTGAATCGCGAGCACGAGATCATCCTGCTCGCTGACAGCGTTTGGTCGATAGTTCGCATTCTCTGGCAGTCGCAGCCGGATTCCGCCGATCATCGCGTCCTTGATCGATTTGGTACCGTTATAGGTGTCGTTCGGCGCTTCAGTTTTGGTAGTAAGACCCGTCTTCGCAGGGAAAGTGCTCGAGAGCGTACTCGTCCCATCGACGAACGTCGCGTACAACATGAATTCGGCGACCTCCGGATCGTAATCCGGATTCGCGACTCCCGCCAGCGTCTTCGGCAGAACCTCGACGTTTTTGTCATCGCCGAATCGCTCATTGATGGCTTTCGTTAACTCCGCAGCAAGCTCGGTACCACTCAATGATTTGCCGCGTAGACTATCTGGAAGATCTATTGGTACAGGATCGGAATCGTCAACGCTGATTTTGAGAAGACTCGTATTCGCCAAGCCTTTCTCAGGATCGTTAGTCGATCCGATGGTAATCGTTGACCCGGAAGCGAAGTCCGCCCCGGCGAATCCACCTTCGGTATCGCTTAGAGAGTTGGTCACCAACATCGAGAAGGGCGCGGCCCCCGCATCGGTTGAGAAGAATGTCAGCGTTCCATCGACCGCCTTTCCAGTAAAGCTGATTTTCTGCGCGGCGAGCGTCGCTTTTACATCCTGAAGTTTCTGGTCGAATGCTGCCGCGGTGAATTCCTGCCCCGCGGTAGTCGACTTGAAAAATTCAATGGCTGTATTGTTATTGAACTTTATCGAGTACACCTCGTTGGTTGCACCGGAAACGGCCGTCGTCCATGTGCCGCTGTAGGTCGTGCTGGCCTCCGAGCTGCCGATGACAATCTTATTGTTGTCGGTGCTACCGAAATCAAATCCGACGTCGTTACGATCGATAAATCCACCGGTTAACCGGGCCGGTTTTGAATCGACTTTTGTAGTTTGATCGTTGAGGTAGTAAAGCGGGTGAGGTGAACCCGCGTTAAATGTAGGGTCGAACTCAGTCGGATCGGTTGTCTGCTGACCGAACTTGTCGATATAAAGATTCTCACCCTTATCGGTCTTAGCATTGAGCAGCGCGGGTTTAATTTCGCGGTCACCGACGTAGATGTACGTCTGCCATTTGTTTGAAGGATCTTCCACCGTCGCGTTCGACACTTTCACGTAGTAGATCGTTGCGATCGACGGGTTACCGAGTGAGTCGAACACCGTGATCGAGGTCGATCGGTTAAAGGTGTTTGGATCGTTACGATCGAAACGGTACACCGCTGCACCGCTCGAATATTTTTCCTGCTGCGGGATGATTTCCGCGTCCGCCGGCAGGTTAACGCCGAGGTCAATCTTTGACGATGCACGCGGGAGACCCGCGGTGCTCGGCAGCTGCAGCGACTTCGCCGAACTCAAACCAGTGGCAACGACGGATCCGTCGTCGTTGACCGGGAATACTTGGACGAACTGACCCGAGGAGTCGACGACGTATCGGTCGTTGTTGACGCGGAACGAGCCGTTACGCGTGAAGACCGACTGGTTCGAGGTCAGGTTCGGCTTCAACACGAAGAAGCCCTGTCCCTGAATCGCCATGTCGAGTGAGTTCTGGGAGAACGCGACGTTACCTTGCGAGAACTCCTGCGCCACGCCTTTCAGCAGCACGCCCTGTCCGATCGAGCCGGAGGCGTTCTGCAACGGCGAGGTTGCGAAGATGTCGCCGAATTCGGCACGAGCCTTCTTGAATCCGATGGTACCGACGTTCGCAATGTTGTTGCTCACGATACCGAGTTCGGCTTTGGCGGCATTAAGGCCCGTCAGCGAGGTATAGAAAGACATGTCTGGTTTTCTCCGACGATATTGATAACGCGCTCGTCAGCGCATGGTGCTAACTTGTGCAAGAGGAACTTGCGAACCGTTTTGAAGGTTCAAGACGATGTCCTGACCTTTCATCGATACGCTATTAACCGGGATATAGAGCAGTGCTTTCGCCGCCTCGGTCTTGCCACCGCGGCTCACAGCGACATCAACCTGATATCGACCGGGCAACGCGTTGACGCCACCTGGCAGCGCGCCGTCCCACGAGAACGGGTAATCGCCCGCACCTGACGGCCCGAGCTCGAAGGTCTCCATGATTTGACCGACGGCATTGCGGATGTACACCACCGCGCCGTCGACGGGCTCGGTGAGACGAACAGCACCATCGAGCGATTGGCCTTCCGCAAGCTCGCCGTAGTTGCCACTCGAGAGCACCGATCGTCCGATCAACGAGCCACTCGACAAGAGTCGGGTGCTCGCCATCTGCTCAGAGAGGCCCTGCAATTGCTTCGACATCTCGCCGATGGAATTCACCGTCGAGAACTGCGCCATCTGACCCAGGAACTCGCCGTTTTCCATCGGAGCGAGCGGATCCTGGTTCTTAAGCTGCGCCATCATGAGTTTCAGAAACTCAGCCTGCCCGAGCGATGTCGAGCGCTGAACTTCCTTTTGTTGTTCTGCCTCGAGGCTGAGAACGCCCGGAGGCAGCTCCGTGCGACTCGATGAAGAGATGGTGGTGCTAGCCATGAATCAATCTCTACTTGGTATTCATATCGATGGTGCGCATCATCAACTCGCGAGCCGTACTCGCCGTCGTGATTGCAGTTTCATAAGAGCGCGCCGCGTCCAACATGTCCGTCATTTCTTCGAGCGGATTCACGTTGGATCGATAAACGTAGCCTTCGGCATTGGCGAGCGGGTTACTCGGGTCGAAGACCTGTGCGTTCACGCGGTCTGTCTCAGAGATGGCTTTCACTTGAACGCCAAATCCGCTTTGAAGATCGTTGGAGGCCTGTTCGAGAACAGTGGCAAAGACCGGACGCTTAGCTTTGTACGCCGAGGCTGCCGACCCAGCCACCGTTTCGACGTTGGCCAGATTTGAAGCGATCGTGTTCAGCCGAACGGTCTGTGCGTTCAGTGCACCACCCGCGAGCTTGAGAATATTCGAGAGGGACATAGACGATCTCCTGAACTACGTGACTTAATCGCCCCGATACGCCTTGCGCAGTCCAGAGAGCGCTCCTTCCGAGAAGCGCAACGCAGCCAGGTAGCGCCCAGCAGCATCGCCATAGGCAGCTTCTTCAATGTGAGTCTCCACGGTATTGCCGTCACGAGACGGCGCAAGAGGAACACGAAACATCAGCGCATCACGCGTGAGTTGTTCGGGCGACTCGACATGCTTCATGTGAGTGACCGCAAGACGCATGTCATCACCCGCTTCAGCTAGTACGCGTTTGAAGTCCACGTCGCGCGCGCGGTAGTTCGGTGTATTCGCGTTAGCGATGTTCCCGGCGATGACTTCCAAGCGACGCGCCTGGACGGCAGCCGCTGCGGGAAAAACTCCAAGTGCTCTATCGATATTCGACATCGACTTACGTTGCTCCGAATCAAAAAGACACAATGTGCGGAGAGGCTTGAGCAAGACTTGTGCCAAGGCCTGATGCTCTAGCGATGTGAATCGCGTGCGCGACTCGTCGATCGGCGCATCGCCCTCTATTGAGAACGCGCGAAGAGGCTAGGTTGGGCCTATGAAAACCGGTGTTTTCACACCGCGGAGAACGCAGAAATAAGAGTCGCAGCCGACGGATTAACACTCTTTAAGAAAGAGCCCTTCGGGGCCGCGACCACCGGCAACTTTTCGTAGGCCGACTCGCTACGACCGGCAAAGGGTTGCCGGAACGGCGGTAATCGCTCGCAACAAAGTTTCCGTTCACGCAGATCGCTCTGATCGCGTCATCGACCGGTGCCGCCGGTCGAGCTGAAAATGATTTCGGCGCGTGTCGCCATCGCCTCTCACCGCTGAAAATCGCAGTAAATACTGCGTCTTTATAACGATCGGCTTTACGCAGCCGATATGCGCTGCTCTTACGACGATCATCACCAAGAAACGCAACATTATTAGGTTCGATGGGTGATGGCCCAAACCTTGCTTTGATCCAACCCGTCGGCTTGCTTAAGCATTGACCGGCAGTTGGCACGTCTCGTGCATGGCCGTGGTGAGCAGGATTTTTACCGACGAAATTTCGACGGAGACCGTACATGCCTCTTACGATTAATACGAACATCGCCTCCATTCAGTCGGAGCGCGCCCTCGCGATGAATCGCGGCAACATGGAAACCGCCATGCAGCGGTTGTCCTCGGGCAAGCGCATCAACTCCGCTCTGGACGATGCTTCCGGCCTCGCCGTCGCCAACAGAATGCGCAATCAGATCGAAGGTCTGAACATGGCGATTCGTAATGCCAACGACGGCATTTCCCTTGCGCAGACTGCCGAAGGAGCAATGGAAGAACTGCAGAACGTGTTACTCCGCATGCGCGAGCTTGCGGTGCAGGCCTCGAACGGCACATATACAGATGAAGACCGGAGCTATATCGCCGCGGAATTCGACGAACTCATGAAGGAAATGCGCCGGGTTTCCAACCAGGCGGCTTGGGACGGCGACGTCAAGCTGATCGCCGAGGGCGCGAAGCCGCAACAGGTGCAGGTCGGCATCAATGCGGCCGATTACATTCAGGTTCCGCTGCAATCGCTGACGGTCGAAGATCTCAATCTCTCGGACAAGGTCAACGTCGATAGTTACGAAGGCGCCGCCATCGAGACGTTTAAGTTTCATAACCTTACGACGACGTCCGAACCGGCTGTAGCCTACGTTCCGGCTAGTTGGGACGGTGCTGATCCAGACGAGTTGACGGATATCAAATTCATCGACAACCCGAAACCGAACTTTGAACTCCGCCTATGGAACGGCGCTCGTGACTCGTCGGGCAACCCCGAGGGCGTCAGTTCTGCGGTCAATATTCTTTCGGTAACCGGTGCGGGTTCTGTACAGGATCTCATCAAGCAACTTAAGGCTCACCCGAACTACGATTCGACGACAGTCGACCTGAAGTTTTCAGGTGGCGAGCTGAAAGTCGTGTGGAAGATCGCTGGTCAGCCGGATCCGGCGTCTTCGCTGATCGTAACGAACCCGGTTGACGAGGGAGACGCCATCTCCATCGCAGCAGGAAATAACTCGGTCGATTACGGCGAGACGTTAGTCAGTGGAAAACTGGGTGATCTCACTAACTATCCTGATCACTACCAGCAGTCTTTCGATCTGAGCGGCTTGGCGTTCCACCGGGATACGATTCCGAAGTCGGCCGGAAACTTCTTCTCGATCCAAATCGGGAATCGTGTCCTGACCGCTGATAACGCGGTCGACGTCGCCGATCTTGCTGCGAAGCTCAAGAACGACTCGGACTACAACTTCATTCGCGGACAGGTTGGACTTGGCGATAGCAAACTCGAGCTTTTCGAGGTGATTGATAAACCTGCGCTCGCTAACGAAAGCGGGCGACTGTTTTCACAGGGCGTTACACCCGCTTCTGTCGGCGAGATTTTTACTAGCGGACAAACTTACCTCGTAAAAGGCAACGCCGGCGATCACAAGTATGCAGGGAATATCAGCGGAAGGGCTGTCACTCAAGACAGAGCCTCAGCGACTGAGGGTGAAATTTTCCTGGTAGGTTCGCAGTATAAACTCAAGGGCGCTGGAGATAGCTCGACCGACACAAATATTACTGGCCCGACAAGCGCCAACAAAGAACTCCTCGCCTCGCTGACTCCGCGCATTCAAAAGCTAAAAGTGAACTTCGGCGAAGATGCAACAGACCGCGCCTCCATGTACCAGTCGCATCACAACGTTGCGATCACGGACATCGAGAGTGCCATCACCGCGCTCGACTTCGTCGACGCCGCGGCCAAGGTAGTCAACGAATCGCGCGCCCGCATGGGTGCGACGATGAGCCGCATCGAATACACGATCAACAACCTGATGAACCTCGTCGAGAACACCGAAGAGGCGAAGTCACGCGTGCTCGATACGGACTATGCGAAAGAGTCTGCGGAACTTGCGAAGGCACAGATCCTGGCTCAGGCCGGCACTGCGATGCTCGCGCAGGCGAACCAGTCGCAGCAGTACGTGCTCAACTTGTTGCGACAAGGTTGACGCAGTCCTCTTTTCGATCGTCGCCGTATAAACAGGGACTTATGCAAAAGCTGCTCATTTCCCTGCTTGTCGCACTTCCGCTTTGCGGTTGGGCTGCCGAGCCCCTCTCGCTGGCGGAGGCTGCGGAGCGTTTCGCCGAGCGCAGTGCTTCACTGCCCGAGGGAAGCGTGCAGGCGCAGTCGATCGATCGCCAAATACCGCTCGGCAACTGTGCTTCCGGTTGGATGTGGTCTTTTCCTTATGAGGCGCGCACCACCGTGCAGGTTTCCTGCACGGCCTCACCCACTCCCACCCGGCGGTTCGTTGCCGTGCGGTATCCTTCTTTACCCACGTCGGCAGGTCCGCAAAAAACTTTCGTGGTTGCCACGCGCGATCTCACCGTAGGTTCGGTACTGAGCGCAGACGATCTCGCGGTCGTGAACGTCTCGGCCAGAGAACGTGCGTTCTCATCAACGCTGTCGGACCCCGCCGCGCTGATCGGTCTCGCCCTCACCCGCTCTGTCCGGCAGGGCGAAAGCCTCGGCCGAGCTGATGCGCGGAGCGTTCAGGTTGTTAAGCGAAATACCGCAGTCTCCGCATGGTCGGCTTTCCCCGGCGGACGCGTGTTTGCCAAACTCACCGCCCTGCAGAATGGCAAGGCCGGAGAGTGGATCGAGCTTGAAAATCCGCAGAGTGGTCGTCGGCTGAAAGGCCTCGTCCAGGCCGACGGCACGGTCAGAATAGGTGCCACTCAAGTTATGTCGACTCGGGTCGACTGACCGAGCGTTAAGTGGAAAAGGTGCGCAGTCATGACAGTCGATAAACCCTATTTAAACGGAGCCCATGCCAGCCGGGATGTGCTCGAAAACAAGCTTCTGCGGCTCGATGCCCGCCGGGGCGCCGCAGGCAAAAATGGCGTGAGCCAGCCTGCGCTGCAGCGTGCGGAAGTCGCCGCTGCGCTTGATCCGGTCCGTGTCTCGACCGTCTCCCGCGAGTTGTCGGCCGCTTTGGGCGCGACTGCCGCGGACGAAGTGTTCGACCACGACAAGGTCGAGAGCATTCGCCGCGAAATCCTCGAGGGTCGTTTCCCGATCGACGAGGAACGGCTCGCTAGGAAATTCCGAGAGCTCGAAGAAGAGCTCGGGAATCTAGGCGCCTAATCTCGACCGGTTTCGTATGACGCACCACTCCACTACGACGCCGAGCCTCGAAACCCTCGAAGATCTGTGCACCCGGATCTGTCGAACTCTCGACCGCGAGCATTCGGTGCTGCGCGGCTCTAATGGCTTGGTCGGTCAAGGCGTCGGCGATCTCGAAGAAATCCACGAGGAGAAATCGGAGCAGATCGAACGACTCGAGACGCTCGCGAAATCACCCGAGGCGACCGACGAGGCGCGAGCGCACCCCGAGCGTGCTCAACACCTTCGGGAGAAAATCGAACGCTGCAAACAGTTGCAGTATCGGAACCATCAAGTGTTCAGTCGCATCGTCGCTGCACAACGCCGAATCATCACGGCGCTGCGTTCGAGTGACGACGACATCAGCATTTACGATCGTGCAGGACGCACTCGCGATTACGGCATCGGTCGTCTGGGCGATCGCGCCTGATAACTCAGTCTTCGGTCCGAGCACTCCGAGGCTCGCGACCTTCCATCCAGTAGACCCACGACAGCACGACGGCGACCGCTCGATACACATCGGGCGGAATCATCGTATCGAGCGGTAGTTCAGAGAGCCTTGCGGCGAGCAACGCATCGCGCATCACCGGCACACCCTGACGCTGGGCTTCCTCAACGATCGCCTTCGCCATGAGTTCACGACCGCTTGCGACGATGAGCGGTACGGGATTGCTGCCGTACTCGAGAGCAACGGCACGGTCTTCGCGCGGTGCGTTCATGTCGAGCCCGTCATACGCGAACCGAATGAAGTTGACCCGGATCGACTCGCGGGATCACATCGAGTTGCGGCTCGATCACCGACCAACGCGCGAGTTCGAGACCGGCACCACGCAGACGACGCGCAAGCTCGTCTTTCGATTCTTCCCATAGCGCCTGCTGATCTGCGGTGTCGGTCAGCACCGTGACGCCGACACCAGAGCGCCCTACTTGCTCGATACGGATATCGATCTCACCGAAGGGCAGCGAAACACCGACGAGACGCGTGCGCCAAGGCTTTTGTCGATCGTCTTGACGACCATCGCCTTCCGAGTAATCAAGGCTTTTTTCCGATGGATCTTGATGCAGCGTAATCCACCAACCGCCAAACCCGTCGGGCGAGGGAAAGACGAAAGAAAACACCGTTCCGCCGCTACGACTGGCGGCCGTGGCGGCACTTTGAAGACCGACGAGATCATCGAGCGCTGACCATGCGCCCGCCGACTCGGGGCCCGCGCGACGAGATTCAATGAATTCGAGTAGACGGCGCTTGAGATCGGCAACCGGTACGGCGCGATGCTCGCGCAACTGTGTCTCGAAAAATAACCCCGACTGCGAAAGCGCGGCGGCGAGCGACTGCATCCAGCCTGCGAGACCAGCGGTCGTCGAGGTCGATGTCGACAGCGCTGCGGTGGTCGCTGTCGCCGATGAACCCGGCGCACCCTCGGGGCCGAGGAGCCAACTCATCAAAGAACTCGGCAAGTGCAATCGAGTCGAGAGCGAGCGGACGGGATGTGCCGCCACACGAGGTGTCACGGAGGTCGCAACCAACGGCGACATGGTCTCGATGACGCCCGTCGTCTCTTGTAGCGGTGCAGACTCGGCATCCATCACGCGAGCGGCCAGAGGTGGCGTACCGCCTATCCGTGCCACGGCCGTGCCGGCGAGCGGCAACAACGGAACGAGCGTGAGGGCGCCGCTCATGTCACGAGCGACCTGCATCGACAAACGAGAGTATTCAGAAACACCCGGGATCGGTCGACTTGAGAAGAAGTGATCGCCGACTTTCAGGAGCATTTCGTCGTCTTGGAAGCGGACAGAGGCGCTCAGCACCGAACCGACTTCCCAACGAGCCGATGCACCGATCGATGTCGGTACGGCGATGGCGCGCTCGGTCGCGGCGACCAGCTCGGGGTCGCGCGGCAGTGGCAGCGGTGGAGGGAGTCCGACGGGGCTAAGCATCACTTCACAAGTCGTCCCACGACTCCTCGGCTTGAGGGTCTCGTGGAGTATAGTGGCAGTCGAGTTTTGATCGGGAATTTCACATGAGGCTCATCGAAATCCATAGGCCTATCATCGCCTTACTGTTGGCGTTCACCTTGGTCTCACCCACCTCGTGGGCCTCAGATTCCTCCGACAAGGCACGGCGCCCCCCGCCCAAGCCCGACCCGCGATCGCGCGTAATCCCAGAACTTGTTTGCACGGGTGACCGTGCCGTCACGGTAGCGAATGACGAACTCGGCACCCAAGCTGAAGAGGCCCCGCTCCGTCTTCGATTGCGAGGCAATCTGCTCTATCTCGGAGAGACGGCCGTGAACGAACGATTTTTTGGTCTCATCAATCGCTCGGATCGACGCCGCTGGGTCTCGGGTTCGGGCACGCTCATCCTCGATGAAGCCCTCGAAAAAGGCGTCTGGGTGCGCCTGACCTTGAGCTCGACGCGGATCAGCGCGGTTCACTGCGAACCCTTCGGCGCTCCGTCGATCAAAAAATGATGCATCGTCGTAATCGCCTCGCGGCCGTCACCTCGGCCATTACCCTGTTGGTCGCCTGCGGAGGCGGGGGCGGCGGAGACAATTCTTCCTCGACACCGACAACTCCGACGCAGTCGGGTTCGCTCGTCGATCTTTCGATCTCGGGGCTCGCCTATTCCACCCCGAGCGTATCGGGAACCACGAGCTCGACGGGCGGTTATACCTACCGCTGCAACCCCTCGTGCGAGACCGTGACCTTCGCTGTTGGCCCCATCACTCTGGGCACTGCGACGGGCGCCGCATCGCTCTCGCTCAAAGATTTTCAGGGTGGCGTCGATGGAGGCCTACTCTCTTCGACGACGATCCGTCGCATGCAATTCTTGATGGCAGTCGATGCTGATGCCAATGCCAGCAATGGCATCGCGATCCCCTCGGAACTCGCGGCTTCGCTGTCCGGTAAATCGCTCAACTTCGGCGCATCGTCGTTCGATGTCGACCTCGTGGCGTTGATCGACTATCTGAAGGGTGACAACCGCCTTACCTCGAGCTATCGCTCCGGCATGCAGATCCCGACGGCCGCAACGGCACGAGCGATCGCCGAGCAGGCGGAGGCTCTCGCCCGCGGCGTATTCGTAGAATCGCCCACCTCAACGCTGATTCCGGTCGCGGAACTCCGCAAGTATGTGCTGCGAGTGCCCGATTCTTTGTTGATGCCCTACGCTGGCAACTCGAGCCTGCTCAAAAGCACCTATGCGCGAGGTTTACGCCCGGCGCTCGGCGCAGGCCTCTCGGTCGTGTCGGGCACACCCACCACGACACTGCAGCTACGAACCGTCACCTCGCGCGGTATTGCCGTGGCCGCACCGCGCTACTCCGATGGCGTATCCGTACGAGCGGCTGACGTCCTGCTCAGCAACGACACGAATGGCAATCCATCTCTCGGTTCGATCACGCTGACGCCGCACGCCGCAGACCTCGCTTCGCTGACGGCGCTCAAAACGTCCGACGCCTTGAACTACTCAGGGCGCCCCACACCCACAGACTCTTCGGGCAGCGATGGCGCACGCAATCTCGATGAAGATCTGAAACCGCGATCGCCTGAGTTCGATCAGCGTGGCCTCGATCCGGCCGGCGTCACCGAAGGCGAGTCGGGCTCTGTCTGGATTTGCGATCAGCGCGGGCCATTCTTGTTGCAGCTCGACAACCAAGGTCGCGCCTTGCAGCACCTCGGTCCTGATGGCTTCGCCGGCGCGCTCCCCGGAGTGACGCGGCGATTGCCCGCCATTCTTGAATCTCGCCAGCCTGGTCTCGGCTGCGGTGGCGTCGCACTGCGACCGACGAGTGGCGAAGTGCTGTTCGCACTCGGCGCGGTGCTCAACGTCAACGGACGAACGGCGAGCACCGCTCGACTCATTCGAATCGTAGGATTCAATTCTCGTACCGGTGCCGTGCGGCAATATGGGTTACCGATCCGCAGCACAGAGTTCGGACTGCGCGTACTCGATCTTGAATCGCTGAGCGAGCAGCGCGTGCTCGCTCTCGTACGCTTTCGTGAGGGCAGCGCCAGCGGCCCCTATCGCTGGGAAATCCGTACCCTCGATCTTTCTGCAGCGACCGAAATCTCGACGAAATCTTTGAGCTCAGGTCCGAATGCCGGGCTCGCACTCGAATATGGTTCTGCCGCCGAGCTCGACGCGAGCGGAGTCACCCTCGCCTCATCGAGTACTCTCGTCGAACTCAGTGCTCTCGGCTGGATTGCCGAGTCGGTGGAAGGGCTTGCTCGAGGAAATGCCCAGACACTCATCGTGATCGGCCAGATGAACGGCGGCGTCACGAGCCGAATTAAAGGCGGCGATCCGTCGCTTTCAGTGTCCGAACATCAGGTTGACCGAAATGGCTTGATCACGCCGCGCGCGGCGGGTAGTGCGACGGCGCCGGTGTTCGAGTTGGCGCCTGCGGCGATCGAGTCGCGACAGATCGTGATCTGGTCGCTTCAGTTACGTAACCCGGTGAACTGAGACTCAGGGCTCATCGAGTTTGATGCACTCTGCGCCGCCGCGAAGAAGCACGGCACAAAGTCGATCGGCCTCTTCGTCGCTATCGACGGTCACCCGTAATCGATGAAGCGTCGACCCTTTCTTTGAGTCGACGCTGATGCTCGGCGAAAGCGTGGCAAGCTCGACGAAAGAACTCTGCAATCGAGTCCACCCTTTTCGCGCGGAAGGCTCGGACGCGAATGCGCCGAGCTGTAGCAGACGCTTGGGGGTCACCGACTCTACGGGAGGCGCGATCGCGGCATTCGAAGGCGTAGTCAAAGGCGTCGCAGACGCTTCGGGTGTTTCGGACGCCTCGAGCGTGTCGGCTGAGGTGTCTTCCGCCCGTGCGAGTTCTTTTTGACGGCGGGCCGCCAACTCGCTCCATACGCCCTCGGGGTGAGCGCTCAGATACTTCGCGTAGGCCGCGGGGGTGTTTTCACGACGAGCGGTCTTCCAATCGCGCTCGTCGATCAGGGCGTCGCGTCGGGTCCGCGCCTGCTCCGCATACTCGCTTTTCGGGTGCCGCTCTAGGAAAGAAGCGTAGGCGTCTGGGGTGTCGATCTGGACTGCTTTGTCCCAAGCGTCGTCGGTTTTGGTGCAGGCGGCGGCAGTCACCAACCACACGATGGCCAGAGCCGTCCGAGACCACCCTCGCAGCGCGGTGTTCAAATCGATACCCCGGTTAGGACGCTAAAAAACACGCCCGGAAGTATAACGAAGCTCGATCTGCTGTCGACTAATACGCCCGATGAAAACAGATTTCTCAACGTTGGGCGGCCTGCTCGGCACTTTGGTCGTGATTGGCTTGGCGATCTCGCTCGGCAACGGCAACGCTGCGTTCTTCGACCCGGCGTCGTTCCTGCTGGTGCTCGGCGGCACACTCACCGCAATCATCGCGCGACGCTCGATTAGAGACTTCGTCGATCATTTACGAGCCTTACGCGCCATCGCGCATCGCGACGCACAGGAGTTGCCGGAGCTCTCTAGCCAATTGAAAAAGTGGGCCAGCATCGCACGTCGCGATGGAACCCTCGCGTTGGAACACGAGCTGGGCTCGATCCGTCGGCCGTTCTTGCGCGATGCGTTGATGCTGCTGGTAGATGGCGCCAATGAGGAATCACTCAAGAGCACCCTGCGAACCCGCATCGAGATGCTCAATGCTCGACACGAACGCATCATCTCGACCTGGGAAGATTGGCTGATCGTCGCTCCCGCCATGGGCATGATCGGAACCTTGATCGGTCTCATGCAAATGCTCGGAACCCTTCAAGACACCGCCGCACTCGGTCAAGCGATGGCACTCGCGCTGCTCACCACGCTTTACGGCGCGCTGCTTGCAAACGTCATTGCCGGCCCCATCGCCAGCCAGTTACGCATGAAACACGACGACGAACTTCGCTGGTGCGAAGCCGTGATCGTCGGTGTCTCGAAAATCGCTCGGGGTGAGAGCCCACGGCGAATCGCCGATGCGGTCGTCACGCCGTTCCCAACGGCGCGGGTTCACAAACCCGACGAAGCCGCATGACCCGTCGGTCTGCTGCGGCACCCTCGGTGCCATGGACCATCACGTTCGCCGACATGGCGCTGTTGCTGCTGTGTTGCTTTGTCATGCTATCGGCGCTCTCCCCGAAAACCGTAGAGACCACGAACGCCCCGGCTGAGGCACCACAAACCCCGGCGGCAGCGATCAATGCTGCGACGATGCTGCGCAATCAGTTCGCCTTCGAGATCGAGCAAGGTTGGCTGGTCGTCAATCAGACCGACTCCACACTTCTTTTGCGCTTCGGCGCCGGCGATGCGTTCGATCTCGGCAGTGATCATCTGACACCACTGACTCGGGCCTTGATCGATACGCTCGCCCATACGCTTCAAGACGGTGATGCGCGCATGATCGTCGCGGGTCATACCGATGATTTACCGATCAGCACAGAGCGATTCCGCGACAACTGGGATCTCTCTTCCGCACGCGCGGTATCGGTCATCCGTGAACTCATCAATCGACACGGTGTCGACCCCAATCGCCTCGAAGCGAAAGGTTATGCCGATACTCGCCCGCTGGTCGTCAACGACTCGCCGGCTAACCGAGCTCGAAATCGCCGTATCGAGATAGAGATCACCTGGGAGCACTAAACCTTTTCCGATCAGCGTGGGACTGTCGGAAAGTCGTTGCGGTATCTATACTCTCGCCCGATCATGCTCCTCCGACTGCTGCTTGCGCTCTTGATCATCCCGTGTGCAAGCCCAGCGCTCGCGACAGATCATGACGAACCCTCCCTGACGATCATCAGTTATCACGAGATCGTCGACCCCAAAAACGCGCTCATCCCCACGTATGCGGTAGCGCCTACTATGTTTGTGCGTCACATAGACTGGCTGCGCAACAACGGATTCAACTTCGTCAGCGTCGATCAAGTCCTCGCCGCCCGCCAGGGCGAGCGCCCTCTGCCGCCGAAAGCGGTATTGCTGACTTTCGACGACGCCTATCAGTCGGTGGCCACGAACGCCTGGCCCATGCTGCAGATGCTGCAGATTCCATCCGTTCATGCGGTGGTGACCCGCTGGCAGGAAGAGACCGACTCCGTCGATTTCGATGGCAAGCCGGTTCCTCGGTCTGCCTTCATGAGTTGGGAGCAGTTACGGGCGATGCAGAAGACCGGTCTCGTCGAGATCGCCAGTCACTCGCACGATCTGCATCGCGGCATCGCCGGTAATCCGCAAAACAATTTGCAGCCAGCGACGACCACTCGCGCATTCGATCTAGTGACTCGAAAATATGAAACAGAGAGTTCGTACACTCGCCGAGTTACTGAAGATCTGAAGCGCAGTGCGAAGCTCATCACGCAGCGAATCGGCAAAGGCCCTCGAGTCATCGTTTGGCCCTACGGAAAATATAACGTCGTCGCCGAAGAGGCTGCCCGTGCAGCGGGCATGGTCGTTGGACTGACGCTCGATGACGGTGGTAATCCGTCTGCGGTTCCGCCGCTACGCCTCAGGCGTGTGTTGGTCGAAAGCACGATGGACATCGGCGACCTGCGCTACGCCATCAACGTCCGTAATGCCGGGCTCACCGAAAACGATCGCCCGCAAAAGATTGCGCATGTCGATCTTGATTTCATTTACGACGACGATCCGCAACAACAAGAGCGAAATCTCGATCACCTTCTCGATCGGCTCACCTGGCTCGGGGTCAACACCGTCTACCTGCAGGCGTTCTCCGATCCCGACGCCAACGGTTCGGCTGCACAGGTCTATTTCCCGAATCGGCATATACCGGTGCGCGCCGATCTATTCAGTCGTGTGGCGTGGCAGATCCGTACGCGAACGCCGGTGCGGCGTGTGTACGCCTGGATGCCGCTGCTCGCGTGGGAGCTGCCTCAGGGGCATGCGGTTGCAGGGCACACCGTGAAGGCGCTCGCGGGGACCTCGAAGGCGAGCGTCAACATGGGCTACCTCCGGCTCTCGCCGTTTTCGGCAGACGCACGAAAAGTCATCAAAGATATCTTCGAAGATCTCTCGCGATACAGTTTCTTCGATGGAATCATCTATCACGATGACATCACGCTGAACGACTTCGAGGACGACAGCACCTTCGCGCGATCGACGTATCGCGAATGGGGTCTGCCCGAGGCTGTGAGCGACATCCGAAAAACGGACGATCTCATCGGTCGATGGACGATTCTGAAGATCAACTATCTCGATGAGCTCGCGCGTGAAACCTCAGACCTCGTGCGCTTCGAGAAGCCCGCACTCTTCACGGCGAGAAATCTCTATGCCCAGGTAGCGCTCAACCCGCGCTCTGAGACCTGGTACTCCCAAGCGCTGGAAAACTCGATTCGCCACTACGACTTCACCGCCATCATGGCGATGCCGTACATGGAGGGCGCCGTCGATCCCCTGCAATTCCAGCGTGATTTATTCACAGCGGTTGAGCGCTTCCCGGAAGGTCGACGCAAGGTCGTGTTCGAATTGCAATCGGTCGACTGGCGACACGATCAGCGCCCGATACCCACTGAGGAGATCGTTCGCTCGATCGAGCTGCTCTATGGTCTTGGTGCGCTGCACGTCGGCTACTACCCCGACATGATGTTCGAGAACCATCCAGACCCCGCAAGTATGCGGCGCGTGTTTTCGCTACGGAGCAACGACGCAGAATTCTCCGCGCCATGATCGAAATCGATTTTTTCCTTTTTCTTTTTCCAGCGCTCATGTCGATCACTTGGACGATCGGCGCGATTTGGCAATATCGAGTGAGCGAATATCATCAACCTGCAGGCGCGCGGCCGTCAGAAGCTTGTCTCGCGCAACCAGTCAGCGTGCTCATCCCCTGCTTCAATGAAGCGCAACAGGTGACCGATACCGTCACGCACGCACTGGCGATCACTCAAAAAGATTTTGAAGTCATCGCCATCGACGACGGCAGCACCGACGAAACCTTGCGCTTGCTCAATGATCTCGCGGCGCATCATCCAAGACTGAGGGTGCTCGCGCTGGGGTCTAATCAAGGAAAGGCCGCGGCACTCAGAGCGGGCGCCAAGATTGCGAATTTTCCCATTTTGATTTGCATCGATGGCGATGCGCGCATCGATCGCGACGCCCCGGCATGGCTGGCGCATCGATTCATGGAAAACCCGAGGTTAGGGGCTGCGACAGGTAATCCGCGGGTTCGAAATCGCCATTCGATCCTGACGCGTCTACAGCTTGGCGAATTTTCGACCATTGTTGGCACAATCAAGCGCGCCCAAATGCGGCTCGGATGCCTATTCACCGTGTCGGGTGTCATTGCGGCCTTCCGTAAATCGGCCGTCGAACAAGTCGGGTACTGGACTGCCGATGCGTTGACCGAAGATATCGATATCACCTGGAAGATTCAGCGCGCCGGATGGACGGCAGCGTTCGAGCCCCGCGCGCTCGTGTGGATTCTGACTCCAGCAACATGGAATGGTCTTTGGCGTCAGCGCCTTCGTTGGGCGATGGGCGGTGCGCAGGTCATGTTGCGTAACATCGACGTGATCGCTCGGTCGCCGAGCATGGGTCTGCGTATTCTGATGCTGGAAATGATCGCGAGCGTCGTATGGTGTTATCTACTCGCGATCTTCAGCACCGGCACACTTATTAGTGCGGCCATCGCTCTTGCGAGTGGCGTCACCCCCGTCGTTGCGATCGGTGAGGGAGCGCTGATTCTTCTCGTACTGTGTTTGCTGCAATTCACGGTCGGCACGCTGATCGACCATCGATATGACCCCACCGCTTGGCGTTCGGTCATTTTCATTCCGTTTTATCCGGCCGCTTTTTGGATTTTGCAGTTTGCCGCGACCCTCGTGGCCTACCCGAAAGTGCTCACCCGGCGGCGTGGTCGACCGGCCACCTGGATCAGCCCCGACCGCGGGCACCCCTAGGCCCGAAATCACCGCGGGGTAGGAGGATGTTGATTTCCTCCGTATTGGGTCTATACTCCGCTGCACTTTAATTGCCTAGGGCGGTAATTGATCCATGTCTTTGAAAAATAAGACGATAATTACACTCCAAGAGATAGAAGCCTTACTCGCCCCCCAAGCACCAAAAGCCGCTCCGGTTGATTGGTTCTTCCCCTACCGGTCGCTGTTCATCGCCATTCTGGGTTTCGCCAGTGGGCTCGCGATGATCATCGCCCCGGAGACTCTGGCCCTAGAGTTCTTCATCGACCCCACGACCGTTAATCGCTACACCGGCGTGTTTTATATCCGTGGCTGGTGGACGCTGGGCTTAGGCCTGTTTGCCGTCTACGCCTACACCCGCGGCAAGGGCGACGTGTTCGTCCTCGTCATGCTGGGCGCCATCGTCGTGAATAACTTCTTGTTGGATTTCTTCAGCTTCTACCTGCTCAGATTCCAATCGCCGACGCCCGAGTTCTCGCTGGTGTTTGCCTGCCGCGTGCTGGGGCTCGCCTGTGTGGTAATCAACCTGATGCGCTGCACCCGCCTGCCCCCCGTGGGCGAGCGTTGGAATTTTCGCGCAGCGCTCGAGCGGGAATCGGCTCCCCCTAGAATTTGAGCGAGATCAATTCAGGGTCGCGCTGGAACCAAATTGACCGATCAGCGCCTGCTGACGTCGTCGACTGACCGGAACCTCTAGCCCATTAGAAAGCGTGAGCATGCAGCGCGCGCCCCGTCGTCGAAGCGTCCTGACATGTTTGTTGGACACCCACCATGCTCGATGCACGAGTTGCCCCTCATCGCGTTGCTCGGCGATATCTTTCAGAGCACCGAGAATCAACGCGTCTCCTAAGGTCGTGTAGATTCGAACGTACTGTAGTTCCGAGCGCGCGGCGATGAGGTCGGTGCCCAGTGCCGGCGGCAAGCGCTGCAGACACGACGCACCGCTCATCGCTTGCTCGGACATCACCGGCGAAGTCGCGGTCGGCTCCGTGGCACGCCGCCGAGCCCACCACGCTGGAAAACCCAACAGTAGCGAAACCAGTAGCGTGGGCCCGACGACCTCGGTCCACTCCTCGATAATGCCGATCGGCCACTCTCTCGGGCTGACGAGTAAATCGTCGTCGGTCAAAACCCCTCGGCCCATCAGAAACTGGTCGATACCGAAAGAGACCGGAGCCAGCACCAGCGAGGTGAGAAGGCCGGCCGACACCAGCAGCACCAGATCGGACCAGCCGGCGGTGAGTCGCCAGCGTGAAAGTCCGATCACGCTGAGGCGAAGGGCTGCGAGACCGACCGAAAGATGTATCCCCCAAACCAAGCTGACCAACAGGACCGAACCCTCGAGCCCGAGATCACTACCCAAAGCGACGAAGGCTCCGAACAGCACCACGCCAACGGCAAGCAAATAAGTGGGTTCGATAAAATCGAACCGGATCAACGATTTATCGTTTGCGGTCACGTCTTGAGTTCCGATACGGCCAACGCGCTGGCAGTGTACCAACGCGCCCGATGTGGCTTCCACCAATGCCATTCGTTCATCGCTGCAACCGTTCGTTCATTCGAGCAGGAACCCGCGAAACAAGCGTCTTAACGTCCCTGTCCAATGTCGCATCGCACCCATAACGATGCGATGGCGTTTGGTGTTCTACATTCACATGGAGTGACGTTAATGTTGATAAATAAGGTATCGAGTCTTCGGATGGGCATGGGTTGTGCCCTACTCGCCCTGGCGAGCGCTGCTGGCACGGCGACAGCATCCGAGTCTCAAAAATGGTACGCCACCGGGACCTTCGGGTTCGTGTCTCAGTCCGATCAGCAACTCGACTACTCACGCCCGGGAGTTTCTGGCGTGGTGTCACCGACACTCCCCCTTGATAACGGATTCCTCGCAGGCGGTGCCGTGGGCCGCTACTTCGGTGAAGCATGGCGAATCGAGGCCGAGTTCATGTACCAGTCCGTGGATCACCCCGTCTTCACGCTCGTAGCGGGTGGCCCCGGATTACCCTCCGGCGACGGAAACTACGCCTCAACCACTATTGCCGTGAACGCGCTGCGTGAGTTCGACCTTTTTGGCTCACCGCGCGCCCGTACCTACGCCGGACTCGGCGCGGTCTATGCCACGGAGGTAGACCTCGATTTCGAAAGTAATGGAATCGAGCGATCTTTCAGCGGCTCGGGCTCCGGGTTTCAAGCGCTGATCGGTGCACGGTATTCACTCGGCGAGCGTGCATTCGTCGATGCCGGCTTTCGCTATCTGCTGATATCCAATGTCGATCTCGATGCAGAAGAAAACGCCACGGGTCGAATCAAGGCAGATTACGAACCGCTCGCGGTGACCGTGTCATTCGGCTGGAAGTTCTAAGTTAAGTTGGAGTTGGGGCGCTCGGAATCAGCAAGAATACGTTTGATTCGGAGCGCCCCATTTTTAAATGGCCACTAACAATCGCTTCGCGATTTTTCCGTGCACACGACCAATCAACCTTGCCAGATGCAGTAATGCGGTAAGTGTCACGACCCCGAGTACGATCGAACATACAGCCACAAACGGTAATGCGATTGGAGAAAGCGACTCGGGATCAGAGCCCCATTGAAGACCGCCAGATGGAAGATCGACCCCCAGTAATCTCAGTAACTCCCATGCCCCTGCACCGACCAATCCAAAACCGAATGCCGATAACGTGATGGCAACCGAGAAGTAGAGTACGCCCAGAGGTAACGACAATAGTTGGTAGGCGAGCGTAGACCACGTACGCAAGTCTCGGAGCATGGCGCCGATGCGCTGAAGCCATCCGCCTGTTTTTGTATGCGGCGCGCGTCTCGGCATGCGCTCACCCGTCATGGCCTCGACGAGTCGCCCTTCGACGAGTGCAAGCACTCGCGTCAGCCCTATGAAACCAATGAAAAATGGTATGCCGATAATCAAAATCATCAGCCCGAGAGAAAGTGAGGCGCCGGTTACCACGACACAAAAATACAAAATGCCGGTGAACATGGATAACAGCATGAACATCAACGACGTCCAGCTTCGTACGTCTCCATAGACGGCGAAAAATCGACGCAATAGTCCCGCAGATGGATTTACCCCTTTCGCGCCCATGGTGCGCGGAGGTGTCAATGCACGCTGAACCGTCTGATCCGTTTCGAGGTAGGCCGCTGCGACGTCCTCAGGCAGCCCATAGCTATCGGCGATACTGCGTAATACCGACTCTTCAGACTCGTTCGGCCGTGCGGAACACTCTGCGCGAAGATGGGATTCCGCATCGCTCAGAGCATCGTGAATCAATGCAGGATCGGCACCCTCGAGAGCGCGTCGCAACGCTTTCAAGTAGTCGTCGATGCTACGGGCCGCAGTCGTATCCTGATCGTTCATGACGCGCGATCCTCAGGTGATAGGTTCTTTTAGTTGGATGGACCAGTGAATTGATCGACGAAGTCTCGAGTGTCGCGCCATACGGTGCGCCACTCAGCAAGCACAGCTCGCCCCTCGTCGGTGATTCGGTAATAGCGGCGAGGCGGCCCTGAATAGGACGGAACGATTCGGCTCGATAACCAGCCCGACGCCGCGAGCGAGCGCAAAACGGGATAGATGGTGCCTTCCTTGAAAAGCGGATCTCCCTGCCGAGCGCGCTGTAGCCGTTTGGCGATGTCGTAGCCGTAAAGGTCTTCTTCCGTCTCGGCGAGTACGCCGAGCAGAACCAGCGCAACAAGACCCGCATTCAGATCTCGTTGGAATTTTCGGGCGACATCGTTCATGGCAGTAATGTATGTCACACACTACTGTGGGTCAATCAGTACTGAGAGCTCTTCTTTAGCGCAAAACGAATTCCGCTAAGTATCTGATTTTTATATTTTTATCTGGAATGGCAGTCAGTCAAATGCCCGTCGATAGAAGTCCCAATGAGAATCGCCGAGCGCCTCGAGAGTTGCCATTGGGCTATGGCCGACGCCTTCGATGACAATCCAGTCGTGCGGGATGCTGAGAGCTACGAGGTGCTCATGGAACGCAAGGTTGTTCTGGAAGGTCTCGTCGCGCGAGCCAATGACCAGCCGCACTAAGGATTCTCGGGAGATGACGGCGGCATTTTCGGTCGCATGGCGTCGCGGGCTCAGGGCACGGAACGTTGCCTGACTTCCCCCATAGACCTCCCGCAGCAACTCATCGGCCTGCTTTCCGCTCGCACGCGGCGTGCTCGCGAGAGTCTCTTGCATCGGGCCCGCACCCATGATGGAAACCCCGCGAAAGATATCTGGATATTTGAATCCGAGCCGTGCGGCGCCATAACCGCCCATGCTGAACCCGTCGAGTACTCGACCCTCTCGCGTCGCGATCGTGCGATAGCTGGCGTCGATATGCGGCACGAGTTCATGAACGATCACCGTCTCCAGCGGGGCACGTCCGTTCGCCCAATCGACATACATTCCGAGTCGGAGACCGTTGACGAACACCAGCAAGAATGGAGGCACATGTCCCTTCTCGATTGCTGAATCGACGAGCAAAGCGAGAGGTTTGATTCCGCGAAGTCCGCCACCAGAACCATGTAACCAATACACGACAGGATAGCGGCGCCCGTCATCACGCAAATAAGCAGCGGGCTTGTAGAGGTGATAACTGATTTGAGCCCTTGCAGCACGACTCTCGAAGGAGTGATAAGAAACTCGCGGCGCATCGACGACAGCCGTTTGCCATTCGGGAGTTAACGGCGATGCAACAGTCGTCGCGGAATAACTACCGAGGATCGCCCCCAAGAGACACCCTGCAATAAGTCTTTTGAAGCGCATTTTTCTGAATTACTTTTCGAGTAAGCGCCCTAGGAACTGAAGATCATCGAAAGCGTCATTGTTGGTGGGCCCATTTCTTACCACTGTCAGTCCTCGCGAAGGAATAACATACAGTCGCTGGTCGAAAGCGCCGGCAGCCATCACGAAGTCATCTGGAATACGCGAATCCTCGATAAGAGGTTTTATTTGTCTCGTAAACTGATTCTTGTTATTTGCATCAATAGTAGCGGCTAGCGAGGGCGATACCGGTCGCTTGAGCCACCAATAAAATCCATAGGCAGGGTGCGCCGTATTACCTACGAACACTTGATCGAAGAACGACCTCTGCAACACGCTTGGCCCTGTCCAGCTTCCCCCCATCGTCTTCCTGATGAACTCACCAAACTTGATCCAGTCTCGCGCGGTGACATAAGCACCTCCGGATAACTATGGTTTTCCATCGGCAAAGTTAGTACCCCAACGCAGAGTCGTGATGAGGCACTCGCGAGTAACTGGATCCGATCCGCTGAACCGCCATTCCCATACGACTCCTCAATGACGGCACCGTTGTGCATAACGATGAGTGTTTGCCCACCGACCGAGAGGTTGTACTCGCGAGCAGCCTGCAAGGCAGACGCACTCGGCGCTGAAGAACTTGGCGCGCTCAGTTGGCCCTTGAAAAACGACCATGCAATCTCGGCAAACTCGATGTCGCGATTCTGGATGCCACGATCAGCATTAGTTGGCACGAGCACACTCCGACTCGCTGCCGTATGCCCAGCGCCATCGAGCCGCCACCACTCGACCGTAGAACTTCCCGTATAAACGAAACGGTTAGCAGGTCCGCCGTCATTGAAATCGACATTGGTGACCGACGTCGTCGGCAGCACCCCAGTCAAGCCGTTACTGTTGAGCCACCAATCACGTGTCGCCTCCGCGCTAATCACTCGTCCACGGTTACACGCACCGCCGAGGTCTGCCACACAGCCACCCCCGTAGGGCATCAATGTGTCGGCGGTACCATGCACCATCAAGATCGGCACGCGTCGGGCGGGCGCTCCACTACACGCCCCGGACTTGGGATTTTGAGGCAGGTTTCCGCTCGAGGTCGCGACGGCGCCGATGTTGTTCGCGCGCGTGATCGCGTACGCGAGTGTCATTTGCGCGCCGTTCGAGCCACCCGTCATGAATACTTTAGAAGAAGGAAGATTGTACTGACTTCGCAGACGCTCGATCAGCGCATCAATAAACCCGATATCGTCCACATTGCTAGCGATCTCGTTATCAGCTCGACAATCTGACCATGCAGCGCTCCCGTCGCGCGCAGGCAATCCGCCGGGATACACCGCAACGAACCCTTCCCGATCAGCAACCGTCCGAAACACCGATAACGGATGCGCACCCGTGTTGGCTACATTGAGCCCCTCGCCTCCGCCTCCGTGAAGAACGAGTACGACTGCAGAGGGCGTGGTCGTCACGCCAACTGGAACATGCACACGAAAATCACGGGTCACTCCGCCCACCTGAATCGTGGCGTCACTCAGCCCTACCGGATAAGGCGCACTGCTTGCTGCCGATACCGTGACGGTGACTGACGCGGTCACACTACTCGCCGAATTGCGCGCTGTAAGCACGTACGTGGTCGTCGCTGTCGGGGATATCGACCGGCTTGTGACACCCGTGACGTCCCCTACCGCATTGTTGATGGAGAGGCTGGTTGCGCCCGTTGTAGCCCACGACAAGGTGGCCGACTGTCCGGCAGTGATGCTGGACGGCGTAGCAGAGAAACTCGAAATAATCGGTGGCGATGCCGCTGGAGGTGCAGCGCCGCTCGAATTGCCTCCTCCACCACCTCCGCACGCTGCGATCATCAACAGTAACGGTGAGATAAAACCTGCGGATCGCCATCGCATCGTAATCGCCTCCAGACTAAGAGAGGAGAACTACAGCTTCCTCCCTCCGCATTGAATGATGTCTCAACGATTGATTCCAGCGTCTGCGCGTCAAGAATGGCAAAGAATTGTTTGTCTTTTCCTCACTCAGGCGCGCGCGACCCAATCGACGACGAGCCAGATCGACAACGCTGCAATAATGAGCAGCGTGCCGATCGACCCGTAAAGTCGACCCGCCGAACGCCCCGCTGTGGTTGATATGCCCTGGGCGTGCCCAATACGCGCGAGGACAAGTGTTGCTCCGAAAGTGTGGATATAAATTGGATCGGTGCCCGCCTGCTCGAGAAAATAAAGAAGAACCAAAGCGATCGGAACAGATTCGATGAAGTTCCCGTGCGCGCGAATTCGCTGCTCTAGTACCGCATCACCCCCTGTGCCCATTCCGATCTTTGTCGCTAGCCGTCTCTGACTAACGCGCACATACAACATAACGAGCAGCAACCCGCACAAACCCGCATAAAGCCCTGTAATCATGAGCGTCTCCGTATTGATTTATTCCTTTCTGACTTCAGAACGTCAGTGCCGAGGCAAGCCCAGTCAACGTCAACACCAG
>CAZRFN010000033.1:0-23661 GCA_964599335.1 uncultured Acidibacter sp.
TGAAGAATGCGAAATTCGGCGCCAGTGAGTTCAAGCGGGTCGGCATCGATCGAAGCCCGTCGTCGCTTCAAGTCGAGAGTGAGTCGACCCGCCGTCAGACAAGGCTCGGAGACGGACGGGTCAGACGTCAAAGAAGCTCGTCGCAAGATCGCACGGACGCGGGCGGTCAGTTCGCGCGGATCAAAAGGCTTGGCCAAGTAGTCGTCTGCACCGAGCTCTAGGCCGAGTATCCGATCGATCGCCTCGCCACGGGCAGTGAGCATCATGACGGGAAGTCGAGGCTTGCTCTCGCGAATATCCTTGAGAATTTCGAAACCACTTCGACCGGGGAGCATGACATCGAGAATCACGAGGTCGAAGGGCTGGTCGGACAGCGCAAGTAAGGCCGAGGAGTCGTCGTGTGCTGCGGAAACCTCGAAACCCTCGTGCGCCATGAACTCCTCGAGCATCGAGGAGAGATCGCGGTCATCGTCGACGAGAAGGATGCGGGAGGTCATCGGGGGTAATGCTGCGACGATCGCGGTCATTTGTCAGCCTGGGTGCAATCGCTTCACAGAACTTTGCAGACTGTTTTCGCATCTTTTCGTTCCGCTGCAGTCGAAGTGAGTGAAAATGCGCCCATTGCGGGCGAGTTATCGGAGATCAGATCATGAAAATGGCTTTATCCATCGCAGCCTTGGGCATCGTAATGACTTCAATGAGCGTCCAGGCTCAGATGCCACCGCCACCACCCGATGCCCCCGGTGCCCGAGTAGAGGGCCCAGGCGTCGAGAGTCGTGAAGTGCGAAGAATCATCATTCGAGGAGACCAGGTTCCCGGCCATCAAGGCGGACCGCGTCCGATGCTCCGTATGCAGCGGAGCGGCGCAGATCTGATGGGTGCTTACGGTCTCGACCCTCGGATGCTCATGCGAATGGCCGACGCACTTGAGCTCACGCCGCAACAGCGTGGCAAAGTGACTGAGCTCGTTGAAACCGCGCGGCCTGTGATGGCGAAGACGAGCCGAGACATCAGAGCCGAATCGCAGCGCCTCAGAAATCTCGATGCCGGTGATGCGAAGTATGCGAGCGAGAGCACGGCGATCGCGCGCAAGATGGGCGAGCTCACGACGAGCCTCGTTCAACAAGGCGCCGAACTTCGCGGCAAGGTATGGCAGGTGTTGACGCCCGATCAACGCAAGCGAGCCGAGAGCATGCGTGACCGGATGCGCGAACGCGTGAAGGACCGCATCGAAATGCATCGTGGCAAGCCGCGAGCACTCATCATGGAAGAATCCGACGAGATCGGCTGATCTTCCGAAAAGCAAAAGGCCCGGAACGCATGACGTTCCGGGCCTTTTTTTATGCTCTTTTACGAGAGGCTGATCAGTTGACCATCGCCTTCAGGTTCTTGAGCGGCATCGCGCGAACCTTCTTGGAGGCCGGCTTCGCCTTGAACATCATCTTCTCGCCCGTGAAGGGGTTGATGCCCTCACGCGCCTTGGTGGCGGGCTTCTTGACGACCTTCAGCTTGGCAAGGCCCGGCAGCGTGAAGAGACCGTGCGCGCGCAGGCTCTTCTTGATCTGACCGTTCAGAGAATCGAACACCGCCGCCACATTCTTGCGGGACAGCGAGGTTTCTTTTGCGATCTGGTTGAGGATTTCCGACTTGGTCGGAGGACCACCCTTTTTCGCCATCTTGGAATACTCCTGGTTTTTTAGGTTTGCGCGTTATTTTGCGCGTTGCGAACGGGGCGAAAAATAGCATAGAGCCACGTACTAGCAAACACTTTTTGCGATATTTCGCCTGAAAAAATGGCCTTTTCGTCGTGCGTATGCCGACGTCAAGTGAGGTGACGCGCGCTCAGCGAATGAGGATGAGCAATACCTGGATGATGATTCCGGCCCACATGGGTGACAGATCGAGCCCGCCGATCGCAGGAACGGCGTTGCGAATTCGCTCCAGCACCGGCTCGCAGAGCGACTCGAGCACATCTTGGAGGGGCGATCGAACACCCGGAGCGATCATCGAGGCTAGCGCATAGATGAAAATCGCCCAGAAATAGAGCCATAAAGCCGATCTCAGCAGCTCGATGGCGGCGACCCAGAGCCAAGGTAAGGCATCCGGTAGGGCGCCGGCCAGAATCACGCTGAGTGCAGCCGTTTGTACGAGGGCGACGGCGTAAGCCGCCACCAGCGAAGCGGTATCGATCCGTCCTATGGGAGGCAGCGCTCGGCGCAAGGGCATGATGAGCCAGTTGGTCGTGCGCAAAATGGCTTCCGCGAGAGGGTTACGGAAATTTGCCCGTGCCCATTGCAGCATCAGTCGCAGCAAGAATGCATAGAGCAGCAACGAGAAGAAGGTTTCTGCGAGGAAGAGAACTACTTGATGCACGTTTAACCCCCTTTATCGGCCTTGGCTGCCAGTTCCCGGCCGCGCCGGACTGCCGCGGAGACGGCCGCCTCCACCAATTCGTCGAGCCTCTGGCTTTCGAATGAGTCCAAAGCGGCCTCAGTGGTTCCGCCTTTGGAAGTGACCGAAGCCCTAAGTGCCGATAGGTCGGTACCCGAGGTCGCCATCAGGCCAGCGCCATGCAGCGTTGCGCGAGCCAGCTGCAGCGCTGTGGCTTCAGATAGGCCGTGTCGGCGCCCTGCTGCGGCCAAGACCTCTGCCAAACGAAAGAAGTAGGCCGGACCGCTACCCGAGACCGCTGTAACCACGTCCATCAGGGTTTCATCATCCACCCAGACCACGAGACCCGTTGCGCCAATGATGTCGGCGGCGCGATCTCTAAACGAACGAGCGACGTCCGGTGAAGCGTAAAGGCCCGCCGCTCCGGCGCCCACGAGTGCGGGACGGTTGGGCATTGCGCGAACGATAGGAACTCCGGCCCCACACCACTGTTGCAGTTGAGCGACAGATAGACCGGCAGCGATCGAGATGACGAGCGGACGATGGAGATCGAGTTGTGGGCGCAACACCTGTAGTGCGCGCGCCATATCTTGGGGTTTGACGGCGAGGATGAGGGTGTCGACACCTGGAAACAGCGAGCGACTATCCGTCACAACGGTGATTCCGAGCTCGTTTGCGAGGGAATCGGCAGTCGATGCGACGGTTTCGGCAATTTTGATCCGAGACGGGTCGACGCCTCGCTTGAGCAGCGCCTCAACGATGGCGCGGCCCATGTGCCCACCGCCCAGCACACCGAGCCCTTGACCTAAATCAGGTGCCGTCATGTCGAGGATTGTAGACGCTGACCGAAGAGCGCGGTGCCGATCCTGACGTGGGTAGCCCCCTCAGCGATGGCGGCTTCAAGGTCAGCGCTCATACCCATCGAAAGCGTATCGAGGGCGGGGTGACGATCCTGAGCCTTCAAGAACAATCGATGGAGCAGGTCGAACCAGTGTCGTTGCCGGGTGAGGTCTGTCTCGGCGGGCGGTATCGCCATGAGGCCGCGCAGTCGAAGGCGGGGGAGGGACGCGATGGCTTCGAGCAGATCGGGTAGGTCTGCGGGCAGCGCGCCGCCCTTGGTATCTTCGTCGCCCAGCTTGACCTGTATGCAGATCGAGAGCGGCGGGGCATGGAACGGACGCTGCTCCGAGAGCCTGGTGGCGATTTTGAGTCGGTCGACCGTGTGAACCCAATCGAAATACTCGGCCACGGGGCGAGTCTTGTTGGATTGCAGTTGGCCGATGAAGTGCCAGATCAGTCCCCGTTCGCGCAGCGCGTCGATTTTGGCCAGACCCTCTTGCAAATAGTTTTCGCCGAAGTCGCGCTGACCGAGGTCTGCGAGGTCGGATACGGCCTCTACCGATTGCTGCTTGCTGACGGCGATGAGGGTGATTTCACGGGTTGACCGCCCGGCCTCTCGCGCCGCGACCTCGATGCGGCGTTGCACCGCAGCCAGTCGTTCCGAAGGGGCCGAGCGACGTTCGGTCACCGAGGGCTCAAACGTCAAAGACGGTGTAGCCGTCGAACACGGGCCCATCGACGCACACGCGCTTCATGGCCGGTCCGCTCGGCGTCTTCACGCGTACGGCACATCCGGCACAGCCGCCGACGGCACAGGCCATGAATTCTTCGAGCGAGACTTGGCAGGGCACGCCAAATCGGGCGGCAAGTTGGGTGGTGGCCTCGAGCATGGGCGTGGGGCCGCAAGAGAAGATTTCGACTTCGCGCAGGGCCTTTTCGTCGAGGGTGGACAGCCACGCCGCCGCCAGCTCGGTGACGAAACCATCGAAGCATCCGGGGAAACCGCTGCGACTGGCGAGACGCGAGGGGATACCCCAGCCGTCGAGCAGTGGCATCGAGGCGATGACACCATCAGGGATGCCCGGAACGAGGATCGTCGACGGGCGACTTTGAAAAGGAAACGGAATCTCCGATCCCATCAACACGAGAGGTTTCCACTCCGCTCTTCGATCGGCGGTGAGGGCCTCGGCGAGAAATACCATGGGAGGTATTCCGACACCGCCACCGATCAGCAGTGGTCGAGGGCGTGCGGGATTCAAGTCGAAGCCGCGCCCGATGGGGCCCAGGACGGAAAGCGAGTCACCGACGCGACGACGCGCGAGCGCGGAGAGACCGGGGCCGACGATTTTATAAAGAATGTCGATCCATCCCTCGCGCGGGTCGGCGCGCATGATCGAGAGCGGTCTGCGCATCGGGATGTCATCGTCGACGGTCAGATGAGCAAAACTGCCCGGTAGCGCACGTGCGGCGCACTTCGGCGCCTCGATGCGAATTACGAACTGATCGCCGGGAAAGGTTTGCTGCGCCAACACCTTGCCGTCTTCGAGACAGATGCTGCCGCGATGTGCGGGATGTTGAACGCTCATCGGCGTCCTCCGGTTAGCGTGGCTTCGAGCACCGCCATGCGAACGGCGACACCGTTACGAACTTGATCGCGAATGACGGACTGCGGGCCGTCGGCAACCTCGGAGGCGATTTCGACGCCGCGATTCATGGGTTGCGGATGCATGACGATCGCGTCGGCCTTGGCGGCGCGTAGGCGTTCGGTCGTGAGACCCCACTCTGCGAAATAGCTCGCTTCGTCGGGTATCGACAGGGCCGCCATGCGCTCTTTCTGTATGCGCAGCATCATCACGACATCGCAGTTCGCGATGCCGTCTTCGAGCGATGTCAGGCGCGCACAGCCTTTGAATTCGTCTTCTGCGGGCATCAGCCCCTGGGGCGCGACGATACGAATTTCTTCTGCGCCGAGTGCAGCGAAGGCATGCCACGATGAGCGTGCAACGCGTGAATGACGAATATCTCCGACGATGGCGATGCGCAGACCTTCGATATGCCCCTTGTGCTGACGCACGGTCAGGGCATCGAGTAATCCCTGTGTCGGATGTGCATGACTGCCTGCACCGCCCGACAAGACGCTCACGTGTTCAGCCACATGCGTAGCGACGAGCTCGGGTACCGAGGCATCCGCATCGCGAAGTACGAATGCATCGACGTGCATCGCTTCGAGCGTAGCGACGGTATCGAGCACACTCTCACCCTTGAGGCGCGAGGAAAGTTGAACTTCGATATTGACCACGTCGGCACCGAGTCTGCGAGCCGCGAGCTCGAAGGACACCCTCGTGCGCGTCGAGGGTTCGGCGAACATCACGGCGACCGTGCGACCCGCCAGCGCGTCGCTGCGCGATGCGGGTTTCGAAAGGGGGGCAGCGTAATGCTCGGAGCGCTCGAGGAGCTCGCGAACCACTTGAGGCGGCAACCCCTCCAGCGTGAGCAGGTGCCGTAATGAGCCATCTGCTCGCAACTGGGTGGTGGGCGGCTTGCGTTTCGGGTCAGGCATCCGTTGTCGTCCTTCAGCGTTCGCCGGCGAGCCAGCGCTCTAGCACCACCGTTGCGGCGGCGCTATCGATAGCGCCCCGGTCATATCGTTTGCGATCGCGCGTACTGCGTCGGTCGCGCAGGGCCGCCTCGGCTTCGAGCGACGAGTAACGTTCGTCGACGAGGTGGACTGATAATTTGAGCCGATCGCCGAGCGCTTTGGCGAAGGCTTTCGCCCGTCCGGTCATCGGACTCGACGAACCGTCCACATTATAGGGGCAGCCGACCACGAGCTGCCGGGCCCCCGCTTTGACGACCTCGATTTCGACGGCTCGCCATTCGACTTCGGTGAGCTCGGGATTCTTGCGCTCGATGGCTGGAAGCGGGCGGGCGGTGCGAGTCAGGGTGTCGCCCACGGCGAGTCCGATACGACGCATGCCGAAATCGAAGCCGATGACGACTTCGGGGAGGCGAAATTCACCCTCAGGCGTGCCCGGCGACATGACTCATGCGGCCGATGTCGATACCGAGCTGGCGCCAAACGGCATGCCAGCGGTCCTCGAAAGGCATCTCGAACACGATACGTTCGTCGACGGGGAGCGAGATCCAAGCATTGTCGTGCATTTCACGTTCAAGCTGACCGACCTCCCACCCCGCATAACCGAGAGCGATGAACGCGTCAGCAGGGCCCTCTCCGCGCGCCATGGCGGCGAGAATATCTTTGGAGGTCGTCACTTGGATCTGTTCGGAGACGACATGGGAGGAGTCCCATCGCCCGGAGGGTCGATGCACCACGAACCCCCGATCTCGATGAACCGGCCCACCCCTCAACACTGAGCGACCCGAGAGCTCTGCGCTCGCCGGCTCGAGACTCATTTGTTCGAACACTTCTCCGAGCGTCATCGGCAAGGGTTTGTTGATGACGATGCCGAGAGCGCCTTTCTCGAGGCTGTGTTCGCAGACGAGCGTCACGGTTTGCGAGAACTCGGGATCTGCCAGCGAGGGCATCGCGACCAAAAGATGATTGGTCAGGCTGTTCTCGCTGCTCATGCGCGACGCGCCTCGAGACGACGGCGAATGGCGGCGATGAGCGCGGCGGCGATGTCGATGCCAAACTGCTTGTCGAGTTCGCGGATACCCGTCGGACTCGTCACGTTGATCTCGGTGACAAAATCACCAATGACATCGAGACCGACGAAGAGCATCCCCTGCTCGGCAAGGCGCGGCCCGATTTGTGCCGCGAGGAAGCGGTCACGCTCGTTGAGGGGTCGTCCGACGCCAGTGGCGCCCGCTGCGAGATTTCCGCGGTTATCGCTACCGCTCGGAATTCGCGCGAGTGCGAACGGCATGGGCTCGCCATCGACCAGTAGAACGCGCGAGTCACCGGTGGTGACGATTTCGGGCAGATAACGCTGAACGATCGCGAATTGATTGCCATAGTTCGTCAAGGTTTCGAATACGACATTGGCATTCTTGTCGCCTTTTTCGATGACGAATATCGAGCGACCACCCATGCCATGCAAGGGCTTGCAAACAATCTTTGAGTGTTCCGTCAGGAAGGCGTGCATGTCACCCATGTCGCGGGTGATGAGGGTGGGCGCGCAGCACTGCGGGAACCAGGCCGTATACACCTTCTCGTTCATGTCCCGAAGACCGCGCGGTCGGTTCACGACCAGTGCGCCTTGATCTTCGGCCCGCTCGAGAATGTAGGTGCTGTAGATGTATTCGGTGTCGAACGGCGGATCTTTTCGCATCAAGATCACATCGACATCACCCAAGCGCACCGTCGCGGGCTCGCCAAGCTCGAACCAGCGTTTTTCGTCCTTGAATACTTTGAGCGGCCGGGCGCGGCCGCAAGCGACGCCGTCGCGTAGCCAGAGATCGCCGAGCTCGAGGTAAAGCAGGTCGAAGCCATCGGCTGCTGCGGCCCAGAGCATCGCGAGCGTCGAGTCCTTCGCGTATTTGATGTCGGCGATGGGGTCCATCACCACGGCGAGGGTGGGTCGGGTCATGCAAAGTCTCCTGCGAGACATTGTAGTGCGGCGAGCGCAGCAAGCCCCGCGGTTTCTGTGCGCAACACCCTTGGACCGAGTTGAACCGCCTGGAATCCGACCTCCAGGGCCCGTTCCACCTCCGTTTCCTCGAGACCGCCTTCCGGCCCGACGAGGACTGCGACCTCTTGCTTGGGTTTGCGGGGCGTCAGACTCCCTGCGAGGGAGGTGGTCGCCTCGGGAACCAGTACCAGACGACAGTCAACTTGGGTTACCGCGCTGAGCGCAGCTTCGAAGGAGAGCGGAGGGTCGATGATCGGCAGGGTGTTACGACCGCTTTGCTCGCAGGCTGCGGCGGCAACGGCCTGCCAGTGATGAGTACGTTTGTCGCCGCGATCGGCATCGAGTTGGACCACGCTACGTGCAGCCGCGACGGGGATGATGCGGTGAGCGCTGAGCTCCGTCGCCTTCTGGATGACGAAGTCCATGCGCTCGCCTCGAGCAAGGGCCTGCAACAAGATGAGCCGTAGGGGCGACTCCCGATCGACGGCTCGATGCTCTCCGAGCTCGACGCCCACTTCGCGGCCTGCGATACGAAGAGTGGCTTGGTACTCGCCGCCACGCCCATTGAAGACGGTGAGTGTGGCGCCCTCGCGCAAGCGGAGCACTTTGGTGACGTGCTGCGCGGCTTGAGTGCCGAGCGTAACGAGACGACCAGGCTCGAGCAGGGCGTCGACATACACACGAATTTCTCTCATGCAGCGACCCCTGCGCGAACGGCAAGATCGAGGCCTTCTCGCGCCACTTCGACCATCAGATCGATTTCTTCATGCGATATGACGTAGGGAGGCATGAAGTAGATGACGTTGCCGAGAGGCCGAAGGAGCACGCCTCGACTGAGGGCATGACGATAGATATGTAGATGACGACGTTCGCGCCAATCGAAGTTGCGTCGTGTGTTGCGATCACTGACGAATTCGACGGCGACGATGAGGCCTCGCTGACGTATCTCGGCAACATTCGGGTGTTCCTCAAAGGCCCGTCGTGTCGCAGCGCCCAGATGGTCGGCCAACACCCGATTGGCCTTGAGGGCGTCACGCTCACGAAAAAGTCGCAGCGAGGCCAGTGCGGCGGCACAGGCGAGAGGGTTTCCCGAATAGCTATGCGAATGCAAAAACGCATTGAGCTTCACGTATTCGTCGTAGAACGCCTCGTAGATCGACTCGCGAGTCAATACGACCGACATGGGCAGATAGCCCGCCGTGAGGCCTTTCGAAAGACAAAGAAAATCCGGGGTGATATTTGCTTGCTCGCAGGCGAAAAAGGTTCCCGTTCGTCCGAAGCCGACTGCAATCTCGTCGGCGATCAAGTGAACGCCGTGTCGGTCACAGGCCTCGCGTACGAGCTTGAGATAAAGAGGGTCGTGCATCCGCATGTTGCCCGCGCACTGAACCAGCGGCTCCAAGATCACTGCGGCTATTTCATCGGCCTGTGTCGCGAGCACGCGCTCGAGGTCAGCTGCGCGACGGCGCGCGACATCCGCCGGAGTCTCGCCGGGCTCGGCCAAAAACGCATCGGGTGACGGTACGGTGATCACGTCCATGAGTAGCGGACGGTAAATCGCCTTGTAGAGCTCGACGCTGCCGACCGCGAGCGCGCCCAAGGTTTCGCCGTGATAGCTGTTCGATAGGGTGACGAATCGAGTTTTCCCAGGGCGCCCCGTGTTTTGCCAGAAATGAAAACTCATCTTCACGGCAACCTCGATCGAGGCCGAGCCGCTATCTGCAAAAAAACAACGGTTGAGACCGGGCGGAGAAAGAGTCGTGAGCTCTGCGGCGAGCTGAGCGGCTGGCTCGTGGGTGAAGCCCGCGAACATCACGTGCGGAAGGCGTTCGAGTTGCTCGCTCACCGCCGCATTGATTTGCGGATTCGCATGACCCCAAAGATTGACCCACCATGAACTGATCGCATCGAGATAACGGCGACCGTCGTAGTCCTCGAGCCAAACGCCCTGGCCACGACGTAGGGGCACGAGCGGCATGGTGGCCTCGTGATCCTTCATCTGCGTGCAGGGATGCCAGACGTGCGCGAGGTCGAGGGCGCGCAACTCGGCGTTCGAGGGGTGGATCATGCGGTGATTTTGGCACGTTCCGGTGCGTGTATGATCTGGCGAAGGGGGTACTCGTCCATGAACAACATAGCCGGCGGGCGCGAAGCGCCTCGTTACTATCCTTGGGTCGTCGCCGTGATGGGGATGCTCGCGCTCTTCCTCTCGAACGGCATGACCGCTACCGGCATCACGATCTTCGATCCCTCGCTGCTCGACGAATTCGGTTGGGCGCGTGGCGACTTCAAGTTCCGCGACTTCCTGAACTTTGCCGTGACGGCCACCATCGCGCCCTTCATCGGAATCTTGATCGATCGCGTCAATCCTCGATACCTCTTGATGACCGGCTGTGGTCTTTTGACGCTCGGGTACGTGGGCTACAGCCTCATCGCGAATGGGGGTCCGGTGCCGCTCATCGAAGCCATCGCCGTGGTCACCGCGCTCGGACTTGGGGGTGTCGTGGTGGTGGCGCTCAGTTCGCTCGCCCCGGGCCTCAGTCGATCTGTGGCCATCGCCATCGCCTTGGCGCTTGCTGCCTTGGGTCTGTGGCTCTATGTGCAGAACTGGATGGGTATCGCCCTCAAGCAGGTCTACCTCATCCACTTGATGTTCTCACTCGCGTTGTCGACGGCGGGTTCGATGACCGTGATTTATTTGGTGTCGAGCTGGTTCGTCAAACATCGTGGTCTCGCCATCGGCATTGCCCTGATGGGTACGAGTCTGGGCAGCGCCGTTTTGCCTTTCGTCAATCCGTATCTCATCGAGGCGTTCGGCTGGAGACAGGCCTATCTCTACAACTCGCTGA
Source organism: uncultured Acidibacter sp. (assembly GCA_964599335.1). Classification (GTDB taxonomy): domain Bacteria; phylum Pseudomonadota; class Gammaproteobacteria; order Steroidobacterales; family Steroidobacteraceae; genus UBA964. The sequence continues at coordinate 10,673 of CAZRFN010000033.1, forward strand.
TGCCGATCGTGTTGTTCGTGCTGGTTTTCCTGGTCATTCGAGGAACTCCCGCGCAGGCGGGCTATAAGGCCGTGGGTCAGAACGAGGCGCTCGGAGATCTCAAGCAGCACGGCTTGACGTTTCAGCAGGCGATTCGCACCCGCACGTTCTGGGCAATCGGGCTGTCGGGCTTTTTGTCTTACTTTGCGATCTTCTCCTTCGTGCAGCACTACGTACTGCATCTCAACAAGGGGTTCGGATTCACACTCAAAGAAGCAGGGCTTCAGCTCTTTCTGTTCAGCTTGGTGGCGATGTTCGCGAAGCTTGCCAACGGCGCCATCGCCGACCGAATCGATCGGCACAAAGTATTCATGGCGTGCCTCGTGATCATGTTCGTCGGGCTTGTCGGGCTTGCCAGCATGAAGCGCGAGTGGGTGACGATCTCGGCGGTGGTCATCGGCCTCGGCTGGGGTGGCCTGTTCACGCTCTACAACATGCTCGCGGTCAATAATTTTGGATTACGCGAGATCGGCCGCATCAACGGTTCCATCAGTTTCATGGAATCGATTGGTGTCGGGCTCGGCAGCTGGATCACCGGCAAGCTCTTCGATGTATTTGGCAGCTACCAAGTGCCGTTTCTGGGGCTCGCCTGTGCGTTGGCGCTATCTATCGTGATCGGCACGCAGATCCGTAGCGAGGTGGACGAGCGCGTTCTTGCGAGTCGCGACTGACGCGCCGATGCGGCGTGGTTTTTCTTAGAGCGTTTTTCTCAGGTCGCTTTTTTTCGCTCGCGGTTCCAGAGGACCTCGCTGCCGTTTTCATGGCGGGCGAGCACTCGAGCGAGCACGAAGAGCAGGTCGGACAAACGATTGAGATAGCGAGCGGGCTCTGGGCTGATCGGGCTTTGGCCCGAAAGCGTCCAGACCCGTCGCTCGGCACGGCGCACGGTGGTTCGCGCCAAGTGGCAGGCCGCCGAAGCGGGGCCTCCGCCGGGCAAAATGAAATCTTTAAGGGGCGGCAGGTGTTCGTTGAAGGCGTCGAGTGCGGTTTCGAGCCGATCGACGTGCGCCGACTGAATGAGCGTCATGCCCGGGATACAGAGCTCGCCCCCGAGATCGAATAGGTCGTGCTGCACTTCGACGAGGCAGTCGGCGACCGCTTGGGGCAGACCCGGAACGGCGAGAATCATGCCGATGGTGCAGTTGGCCTCATCGACCGTGCCATACGCTTCGACGCGCGGATCGTCCTTGGGGACCCGGCTGCCATCGCCGAGGCCCGTGGTACCGTCGTCCCCGGTGCGGGTGTAGATCTTGCTCAAGCGGTTTCCCATGGCGTTTAAGATACCACTCCAGACTCATCGATCCGGGACCAAATCGTGCCATCCGCAGAATTGAAGGCCGCCATCGAGGCCGCCGAGGCCGCTGCCAAGGTCATTCGCGATCTGTACCAGCGCAACCTGCAGGTCGTGACCAAAGCCGACAAGTCGCCAGTGACCGAGGCCGACGTTCGTTCGGAAGAAGCCATTCACGACGTGCTGTCGAAACATTTTCCAGCCTATGGTTTCTTTGGTGAGGAGACCGGTCAGCATGACATGGGCGCGGAGAGTATCTGGCTCGTCGACCCCATCGACGGCACCAAGTCGTTCGTGCGCGAGTGCCCATTCTTCTCGACACAAATCGCACTGATGCGCGAAGGGCGCATGGTGCTTGGCGTGTCGTCGGCGCCGGCCTACGGTGAGTTCGCCTGGGCCGAGCGGGGTGAGGGGGCGTGGCTCGGTCAGCAACGTATTCGAGTGAGTGGCGTCGATGCGATCGATGCAGCGATCGTCTCGAGCGGCAATCTCAAAACGTTGGCCTCAGGTCCGCGTTGGGCCCGTTACGGCGAGCTCGTCGCTCGCGTCAATCGCATTCGCGGATACGGTGATTTCGTGCATTACCATTTGCTCGCACGCGGCGCGCTCGACGCCGTGATCGAGTCTGACGTGAATATTCTCGACATCGCGGCGTTGACGGTGCTCGTCGAGGAAGCGGGCGGCACATTCACCGATCTCGACGGAATGCCCGTGGGTCTTGCGACAACCTCGGTGCTGGCGACCAACGGTGCGCTGCATTCGCCGCTGCTCGCGGCGCTCCGATAAGCGCCCTCCGTCAGGGCTGCAGGCGCGTCACGCTCCATGCGCTGCCGATGATCGGCGGCTGATGAGGATCAGCGCCGCTCAACAATTTCCGTGTCCATCGTGCGCGATCGTGAATACGTGATTCGCCCTCGACCCAGAGTTCTACCGCCTCGGCATAGACGTGATACCCACCCCAATGAGGAGGGCGAGGAATATGGTCGCCGAGCGCCGCGGGAGTGGGCGCGTCTTCGGGACCCGGCACCGGAACGTTGAAGCGCTGCGCCGTCGCGACGACGGCCGCCTCGAGATCGGCACGAGAGCCGACGGGTTTGCTTTGCTCGCTGGCCCAGGCACCCACACGGCGTTGCCACGGACGCGTCTTGAAGTAGGCGTCGCTCTCGGCGGCCGGTGCGCGTACGACGCGACCCTCGATGCGAACTTGGCGATAGAGATGATCCCAATGCATGACGATGGCGACGCGCGGGTGGGCGTCGATCTCATGGCCTTTGCGGGAGTCGTAGTTGGTGAAGAAACAGATGTATCCCGGGTCGACCACGATCTCTTTGCACAACACCACCCGCGCAGACGGCTGTCCTTCGGCGCCGACGCTCGCCACCACCATTGCATTGGGGTTCGGCTGATCTCGCCTCGAACGCGCCGTGTCGAGCCATGAGGCAGCGATCGAGAGCGGCTCGGTCGGGAGGGGGTCGGGCAGGAATTGGACGGGTATGGGCATGACCAGAATGTTACCGCCTTGCGGAGCTTGCGTACGAGTCACGGGCACGGGGCAGTTATAGTAGTGATCGTCGGGGCCACCTATCGGCCCCTTGTTCTTTCACTACGGGCCCGAGTTCATGGCTACCCTCGACGAGCTTCGAAAGCACCTCGACGACATCGATCGCCAACTGATCGAGCTGATCGCCGATCGGCAGCGTACCAGTGGAGAGATTGCGCGGGTCAAGCGCTCTACGGGGCGTGCTACCCGCGATTACGGTCGAGAGCGGGACGTCATCCTCGGCGCGCGCGCCGAGGCGCAAGCTCAGGGTGTTTCGCCGCGCATCGCCGAAGATCTGATGCGCATGCTGATCCGAAGTTCGCTTACGACGCAGGAGCGCTCGAGCGTTGCAGCAACCGGCCACGGAACAGGTCGACGAGCGCTCGTGATCGGTGGTGCCGGCAAGCTTGGTCGCTGGTTCGTCGAGTTTCTTGCCTCTCAGGGTTTCGAGATCGATGTGAGCGATCCGATCGGTGCGCCGGAAGGTACGCGCGACATCGGCGACTATCGGCAGGCAGAGCTCGAGCAAGATTACATCGTCGTTGCGACGCCGCTCGGTCACACCGACGCCGTGCTGCGCGAGCTCGCGATGCGCCGCCCGCGCGGTGTCATTTTCGATGTTGGATCATTGAAGTCTCCCCTTCGCGGGGGGCTCATGGCGCTCAAGTCGCACGGTTGTCGTGTGACCTCCGTGCACCCGATGTTTGGTCCCGATACCGAGTTGTTGTCGGGTCGGCACGTGATCTTCGTCGATCTCGGTCACGATGAGGCCCTCACCAAGGCCAAAGAATTGTTTTCGCCGACCATGGTCGAGCAAGTCGTGATGGGTCTGGATGAGCACGATCGACTCATCGCTTACGTGCTCGGGCTTTCGCACGCGCTCAACATCGCGTTTTTCACGGCGCTGGCAGAGAGTGGTGAGGCGGCGCCCCGGCTCGCAAAACTCTCGAGCACCACGTTCGATGCTCAGCTCGATGTCGCCACCCGTGTCGCGCAGGAAAGTCCGCAGCTCTACTTCGAAATCCAATCGCTCAATGATTACGGCGCGGAGTCTCTCGAAGCGCTTGCCAAGGCGGTCGAGTCGCTTCGGCGCTCGGTATTATCGCGTGACGCCGATGCCTTCACCGGCCTGATGGAGAAAGGTCGAGAATATCTCGAAGATCGAAAATCCATGACGGAGCGCCGCGCCTGAGACAACGCCACTCGCATGACTGATCTCATCGACAAAGACGGTTTTCGTGCCAACGTGGGCATCGTGCTCATGCAGCAGGATGGTCGGGTGTTTTTAGGTAAGCGGGCGGGCGGTAAGGGCTGGCAGTTTCCGCAAGGCGGTTTACGTGCCGGCGAGCCGGCGGAGCAGGGCATGTATCGCGAGCTCGCCGAAGAAATCGGTCTGGGTCCTGACCATGTTCGAATCGTGGGAGTAACGCGTCGCTGGCTTCGCTACCGACTTCCGCAGCGCTATCAGCGTCGCGATCAGTTGCCGCTTTGCATTGGTCAAAAGCAGCGTTGGTATCTCCTCGAGAGTCGCTCCGATAGCCCTCCTGTTCGCTTCGATCAAACCACTGAGCCAGAATTTGTCGGGTGGCGATGGTCGGAGTGGTGGGAGCCGGTGAGAGAAGTGATCCACTTCAAACGACCTGTCTATAAACGCGCCTTACACGAGCTCGGGCGACTGGCGTTTCCGGCGGGTTTGCCTCCCTATCCCGATTGGTGGGTCAAAGGTTGATGTCGTGACGACGCGCGACTCGCATCGTCATGTCGTGCTGCGGGGCGTCAGCCCGACACGTTTGCGGGTGATCGTAGCGGTCGCCGTCGCAGCGTTGGCGATCGCCGGCTGGGGAGTTTTCATGTTCGGACGCTCGGGGATCGGCGCGGGCGATACCGGGCCTTCGAGCAGTCTCGCCACGCTACGACAGGCCATCCGTGAACGTGACGCCTTGATCGAATCGCTCAGGCGGTCTGTAGCTGAACTCGAAATGCTGAAGGGCTCGCAAGATCGCGAGCGACAGGAAGTCGCGCGCACCATCGGTGAGTTGCAGGCCGAAGTCTCAAGGCAGCGCCAGCAACTGGAGTTTTACAAAGGCGTAGTTGCGAGTACCGAGCCTCCTCCCGATGTGACGATTCGCAACCTCCGGGTCGATCGTGCCGCCGCCGCCGGTCGCGTACAGCTGCGACTTTCGCTCGTCCAACCTGGGAATCCGCAGTCCGTTGTGTCCGGACGGATCAAAGTCACTCTGGAGGGGGCTCGAGCGGGCCGTGCCGTCCGAGTTTCCATGCTCGAAATTCCCTATAGTTTCAGATACTTCGAGAACATCGACCGTGAACTTTCCCTACCGGAAGGGATCTCACCGGAACGATTGCAGATCGAGGTCGAGCCGTCTGGCAGACCGGGCCGCCCCGTGGTTCAATCCCTGCTCTGGCCGCTCTGATCGGCCTGGGGGTTGGCGATGTTTGGACGACGCAAGGCGCCCCGGTTATCGGGTCGAATCGACACTCTGCTCGGTCGAGGTACGACGCTCAAGGGCGATCTCGAATTCACGGGCGGGCTTCATGTCGATGGGGCTCATCAAGGCAATGTGCGAGGGGTCGAAGGTTCGACGCCGGCGACGCTTTGGGTGGGTGAGCCGGGTCGGATCCATGGTCACGTCGAGGTCGCCGTTGCGATCATCAACGGTGAGGTCATCGGTAACGTTCGTGGTAGCGAGCGAGTGGTGCTCGGCGCCAAGGCGCGAGTGACGGGTGACGTCTCTTACGGCGTGATTGAAATGACTCTGGGCGCCCGCATAGAAGGGAAACTGGTGCCGCTGGCTTCGCTCACCGCGACAGAAAACGCAGCACAAGCTGAAGGCCAGCCGGCGTCGACCGATTGGGGCGGCAATGTGGTCCGCCCCTTTGACCTGCGACAGGGGCGGCACTAGCATTCGCCCGCGATCGCGCACCGAGATTTTTTTGAGGATCCGACGATGACGACCGTTGCAGAAGATTTGCCGCTCGATATGCCGCCCGCGCTGGTATTCACCGATGCGGCCGCGCGCAAGGTGAGTTCGCTGATCGAAAGCGAAGGCAACCCCTCCTTGATGTTGCGCGTCTTCGTGCAGGGCGGTGGCTGCTCGGGCATGCAATACGGGTTCGAGTTCGACGAACAAGCACAAGATGGCGACACCATGGTCGAAAACATGGGGGTCAAGCTGCTCGTCGATCCGATGAGTCTCCAATATCTCTCGGGCGCCGAAATCGACTATCGCGAGGGTCTCGAAGGCGCGCAATTCGTCATCCGTAATCCCAACGCCACGACGACCTGCGGTTGCGGGTCCTCGTTCTCGGCGTAATTCACCGCGCGTCGTTCAAGGGGTGACGTGAGTCGGGGGAACGGTCGGACTGCGCCAGAGTTGCTGGCGGCGGTCGATCTTGGTTCGAATAGTTTCCATATGGTTGTCGCCCGTTATATCCACGGGCAGCTCACGGTCATCGACCGTTTACGCGAAAGCGTTCGTCTCGGTTCGGGTCTTGATGAAGAAGGGCGACTCGATCGCGACGTCGCGGCGCGAGCGCTGGCGTGCCTCGAGCGTTTCGGTCAACGACTACGCGAGATCCACCCTGACCGACTGCGCGTGGTGGGAACGAACACCCTTCGACGCGCCCATCGCAAGCAGGCATTTCTCGAAAAGGCGCGTGCCGCACTCGGTGCTCCTATCGAAATCGTCTCGGGTGTCGAAGAGGCACGCCTCATTTATTCGGGCGTCGCCAACACCTCGCCCATGGGTGAGGGTCGACGGTTGGTCGTCGATATCGGGGGAGGCAGTACCGAGCTCATCATCGGTGAGTCACTCACGCCGATGCGACTCGCCAGCACCGAACTCGGCTGCGTCACGATGAGCGAGCGTTTTTTCGCAGGCGGGAGAATTTCAGGAAAGAGGTTCCTCCGCGCGCGGGTGATGGCCCGTGGCGAACTCGAGCCTATCGAACAGGCTTACCGAAAGACCGGATGGCAAGCGGCGATCGGCAGTTCCGGTACGGTCAAATCGGTCGCCGATGCAGTACGCGAACTCGATCCTGCTGCTCAGTCGATCACGGCCGAGGCGCTCGAGGCCGTGCTCGACACGACGCTAAGGGCCGAGCATGTCCGGGATGTTCCCTTCAAATCCTTGAGCGAAGACCGACGCATGGTTTTCGCCGGCGGCCTGGCGATTCTGTCCGAGGTGTTCGCGAGTCTTGGTATCAAAAAAATGGATGTCTCCGACGGCGCAATGCGTGATGGCCTGCTCTACGACCTCGTAGGACGCATGACTCACGAAGACGCTCGCGATCGCACGGTTCGTGCGATGCAGGGGAGATATCATGTCGATACGGCGCAAGCAGAGCGCGTCGAGGCCACCGCCCTCAATTTTCTCGAACAGGTCGCTGATTCGTGGCAGCTCGAAGATCCCGTCGCCAACCAGCTTTTGGCTTGGGCAGCGCGGCTGCACGAAATCGGGCTCGATGTATCGCATTCGCGGTATCACCAGCACGGCGCTTATTTGCTCGAGAACGCCGATATGCCCGGGTTTCCGCGGGAAGAGCAGAGACTATTGGCGCGGCTCGTCGGCGGACATCGTCGAAAACTTTCTCTCGAAGGTGTCGACAAGCTTCTCCCGCCTTGGGATAGGCGAGTCCTGCATCTCATCGTGCTATTGCGGCTGGCGGTATTACTGCATCGAGGTCGTGGTCGAGCGCCGTTGCCCGAGCTCACGCTCATCGCCCGAGGTCGAAACGTTCTGGAGGCGAGATTTCCGGTCCGTTGGTTGCGCGATCACCCACTCACGGTCGCCGACTTGAGTCAGGAGATCGACCTGCTCAAGGCCGTCGACTTCCGACTGCGGGTTTATTCTTCGAGGGGTCTGCCCGCCGTATAAGCGGTGAGCAATTCGTTTTGTGCGCACACCGCGAGGGGCCCTCGTCCTGTCGCGCGCCGATAATGACCGTCTTGATCGAGTTCCCACGCCTGCGTGTCATCACGCAGGTAAGTCTCGAGGTCTTCGAGGATGCGCTTCTTGTATTTCTCGCGACGGATGGGGAAGGCGATTTCGACGCGTCGAAAGAAGTTGCGATCCATCCAATCTGCACTACTGCAGAAAATCTCCGGATCACCGCCGTTCGCGAACCAGAACACGCGCGAGTGTTCGAGAAATCTTCCGACGATCGAGCGAACGCGGATATTCTCGGAGACGCCGGGTACGCCGGGACGGAGAGCGCAGACCCCGCGGACGATGAGATCGATCTGCACGCCCGCCTGCGAGGCGTTGCAGAGCGCCGCGATCGACTCGGGTTCGACCAGGGCATTCATTTTCAAGATCACCCGAGCCGGCCGCCCTGCCGTGGCGTGAGCAGATTCGCGCTCCAAACGAGCGAGCATCGCGCGATGCAGCTCGAAGGGCGACTGCAGCAAGCAAGACAGGTGTGGAGTTCGTGTCAGGCTCGTGAGCTGAAGAAAAACCTCGTGGACGTTTTGTCCGATTTCAGGGTCGCAAGTGAAAAGACCGTAATCGGTGTACGTACGAGCAGTACGCGAATGGTAATTGCCGGTACCGAGATGGCAGTAACGACGAATACCACCCCGCTCTCGGCGGGCCACTAAGGCAAGCTTGGCGTGTGTTTTGAAGCCGACGACGCCATACATCACGTGTGCACCGGCCTCCTGTAACCGATCCGACAGTTCGATATTCGCCTCTTCGTCGAATCGTGCGCGTAACTCGATGACGACCGTGACGTCCTTGCCGGCATGGGCGGCGGCCACGAGCGCGTCGACGATGGCGGAGTCGTTTCCGGTTCGATAGAGCGTTTGCTTGATGGCGAGAACTTGTGGGTCGCCGGCGGCCTGCCTCAAAAAATCGACAACGGGCGCGAAAGATTGGAACGGGTGATGCAGCAGCAAATCGCTTTGGCGAATTGCGGCGAACATGTCGGGCCCCTCATTGAGGCGGCGCGGCAAGCTCGGTCGGAATGCCGGGTATTTCAAGTCACTTCGATGGGCGAGATCATAGATCGCCGATAGTCGATGCAAATTGACTGGCGATGGCACGGCATAGACGTCGAGGGTCGAAATCCCGAACTGCTTCGCCAAAAAATCGACGAGGTCACGCGGGCAGTCGTCGGCGGTCTCGAGACGCACCGCAGAACCATATCTTCGTTGGGCGAGCTCGCCCTCCAGCGCTCGTCGCAGATCGTCGGCTTCTTCTTCGTCGATGAAGAGATCGCTATTGCGGGTCAGCCTGAATTGATGACACGCGAGAATCTTCATGCCCTCGAAGAGCCGCGGTACGAACGCCTCGATGATCGTCGACAGCAATACGAACCGCTGCGGCTCGTCGGATTCCGAGGGAAGAGGCACGACGCGTGGCAGAGATCGAGGCGCTTGCACGACGGCCAGCGTCGCTTCACGGCCGAAAGCGTCTTCGCCCTGAAGTCTCACGATGAAATTGAGACTCTTGTTTTGAATGCGCGGGAAGGGTCTCGACGGGTCGAGCGCGAGTGGCGAGAGTACGGGCTCCACCTCGTTTTCGAAGTAGGCCGCCAGCCACTCGTGAGTGGATTCCGGCCACTCGCCTTTCGGGACGAGCGCGATTCCGGCGTCGCGTAACGCGGGCAACAAGATATTACGCAGACAGGCGTATTGCTCGGATACGAGAAGCGAGGCCTTATGGTGAATGGCTGCGAGCTGCGCAGCGGGGGTTAGACCATCGGTGCTCAGGCTGCCAGGCGAGCTTTCTTGCAATTGCTTGATGCCCGCAACTCGAATCTCGAAGAATTCGTCGAGGTTATTCGAGGAGATACAAAGAAATCGAAGGCGCTCGAGCAGCGGCACCGAGGAATCGAGCGCCTGCGCGAGCACCCGCTGGTTGAACTCCAGCAAAGAGAGCTCGCGATTGATGAGGGGAGGCGATGCAGCGGTCGCCATGGCCACGGCGTGATTCATGGTCTTTAGTAGACCATGAACACCCTCAAAAGTTTGTTACAACGAGGCCCCGCGAGAGGCGGATTTCGCTCCGGCAGTATCGGCAGGTAGTTTTCCAGGCTGCTTACCCGATGTCGCAGAGGAGTCGGTTCCCATGGTGGCGGCCAAGAGCGCCGGGGTTACCCGGCCTGCATCGAGACTCGCAAGAAGTGGGCTCGCCTGGGTGCGGAACTCGGCCATGAGCGATGCCGGGATCGGCCGATCGTTCGGCAGCGGTACTTTTTGCGGATCTTTATGGACGCCGCGTTGCAGGTACTCGTAATGAAGATGCGGGCCCGTCGCAAGACCGGTCATGCCGACGTAGCCGATGACTTCGCCCTGACGTACGCGCTCACCCTGACGCAGGCCTCGCGCAAATCGCGAGAGGTGGCCGTAGACGGTGCGCACCTCGTTGGCGTGCTGGATTTCTATGACCTTCCCGTATCCACCTTTATTGCCCACGAAGCGTACGCGGCCTTCGCCTGCCGCCTTTACGGGGGTTCCGGTCGGAGCGGCATAGTCGACGCCGCGGTGTGCACGCATTCTGTTGAGCACCGGATGACGGCGATACAAGTTGAAGCGCGAGCTGACGCGAGTGAATTCGAGAGGCGCTCGCAAGAAGGCTTTACGAAGACTGCGGCCGTCCGGGGTGTAGTAACCGAAATCACCGTCTTCAGCGCTTTCACCTGCCTCGTCGTCGTGAGCGAAGCGGATCGCGCGGTAGACCGTGCCCTGGTTGATGAACTCCACAGCCAACACGTCGCCTTCGCCGAGAGGCGTGCCGTCCTGACTCAACTCTTCATATATGACGCGAAAGCGATCGCCCGGCTGGATGTCGAGTACGAAGTCGATATCCCATCGGAAGATGTTGGTGATTTTCATGGCGAGCGAGTCGCTGAGGCCCGCTTCACCTGCCGCCTGAAAGAGCGAATTCTTGATTGTCGCTTCGCCGACGCGAACGTTCTTTTCAAGCGGGTTGACGATGACTGAGCTGTCGAAGCCGTCTTGGTCGCGTCGGACCTGCAGCGTTTCGCTCGGGCTGAGTTGTCGTTCGAGGCTGACCAGCTGGTTGTCGCGAACGCCGAACTTGAGAGTTTCACCCGGATAGAGCCGGTCGAGGCTACGTCGGATATCCGGCAACGCCCGAAGGGTCGCGAGGTCGGTCACGGATAACTCGAGCTTGCGGAAGATTCGCTCGAGGGTGTCGTTGGTGCCGACGATGACGTCGACAGTGAGCGGAACGAGAATGGCCTTGGTCGAGGCTTCGGCTTCGGCAGCCTGAATGGCGCTGATGGCGTTCTCGTCCAAGCGTCCGAGATCGGACAACCAAGATTCGCCGCGCCACCAGGTCAGCGCGAGTACCGCCACGACGGTGCATTGCAGCCCGCGGCCCTTGAGCAAGGCGAGGACGCGGTTTTTTGATCCGACTTCCAGCGTCATGGAATACACTTCGCCGCCACGAGAGCGGCGAACGGTACCCGCGACCGCAGACACGGTCAACCCATCGGCCGGGGGTTTTCGCAGAGTGGACTCGGCTAAGCGACGATAGAGGCATCGCTGCAACATGGTGAGTATTCAGCAACAACTTGAAGAGATCCGTCGGGGCAGCTCCGAGCTGCTGGTCGAGGCCGAACTCGTCAAAAAACTCGGGCGCGGGAAACCGCTACGGATCAAGGCGGGCTTCGATCCGACCGCCCCCGATCTGCATCTCGGGCACACGGTGCTCATCAACAAGATGCGCCAGTTCCAGCAGTTCGGCCACGAGGTGATTTTCTTGATCGGGGATTTCACCGGGCTCATCGGTGATCCGACGGGTCGAAATGCCACCCGGCCCCGCCTCACTCCCGAGGATGTGCAGGCCAACGCCCACACTTATCAAGAGCAGATCTTCAAGATCCTCGATCCTGCGCGTACGGTCATCGAGTTCAACTCGAAATGGTTGAGCAACATGCCGCTGCCTAAATTCGTCGAGGTCGCTGCGCAGTACACCGTCGCACGTATGCTGGAGCGCGACGATTTCGCCAAGCGATACAAGTCTGGGCAGCCTATTTCCGTGCATGAATTCTTCTATCCGCTCGCGCAAGGCTACGATTCCGTGGCGTTGCGGGCCGATGTCGAGCTCGGTGGAACAGATCAAAAATTCAACCTGCTGGTCGGGCGTCAGTTGCAAGAGGCTTACGGCCAAGAGCCCCAGTGCGTGCTCACGATGCCGCTGCTCGAGGGGCTCGACGGCGTCAACAAAATGTCGAAGTCCCTCGGCAATTACGTCGGCATCGCTGAAGCGGCAGATGCTCAGTTCGGCAAGCTCATGTCCGTCAGCGACGAGCTCATGTGGCGGTATTTCGAATTGCTTTCTTTCCGGCCTCTCAGTGACATCGCTGCGCTGCGCGAGGCGATCGCTCAAGGGCGCAACCCGCGAGATGTGAAGTTCGAGCTCGCCAAAGAAATCGTGGGGCGTTTCCATGGGGCCGAGGCCGCCGAGCGAGCGCAGGCCGAATTCATTGCCCGCTTTTCGCAGAAGAGTCTGCCCACTGATTTGCCCTTGCAGGTGCTCAAGACGGCCGATCCCGAGGGTGAGGGTTTGATCGCTGCGCTCAAGGCTGCCGGGCTCGTGAGCAGCAACTCGGAAGCCGTTCGAAAGCTCTCGGAAGGGGCTGTTCGTATCGATGGAGAGAAGGTCAGCGACCGGGCCCTGAGGTTGGCGCCCGGCGCGGAGCACATTTTGCAGCTGGGACCGCGGCGCTTCGCCCGCGTCAAGATAGAAAAGTCCAATTAATTCAATAAGTTAAATAATTTCTGGGTTTTTCATTTCAATACGTTGACAGCGGGCTTTACCCGCCTATAATGCGCGCCCTCAGCTTCGGGCTGTGCCGGTTTCTCCGGCGGGCCCAAATAGGTTGATTTACGGGTTGACGGAAGTAGCTTCACGGCTATACTTCCCGGCCCTCTTGTCGCCCCAGCGGCGCAAGCGCTTTTTAAAAATTTGGCAGGTAATTTGTGTGGGGACTCGCGTCGATGTGTCCATTGGGTGCATAGACCGAGTAACTAAATTTTTGTCCAGCAATGGGCCTAATTTGATTACTCTTTTTGTTTGAAGCTCAAAATCTTCAAGTGAAGAGTTTGATCCTGGCTCAGATTGAACGCTG
>CAZRFN010000034.1:0-22653 GCA_964599335.1 uncultured Acidibacter sp.
CAGAACTTGAAGGACCTATTCTTTCACCCTTTTCATTAAGTCCAGTTTTTATGCCCTTCATCCATGTCCATGGTTCTTCTTGATTTTTCTTCATTTTAGCTTCACCATATGACATTCTTTGATCCATTAAATCTGGCTTATCCCACAAATTTTCTACTTTAAATTGAACAGATTCTAATAAATCATTTTTAACAATAGTGAAATGCATGAAGGGCATTCCTTTTGGAAATATGACTGGTTCATTTATTTTGGTAATTTTCCAATTCATATTAAATTCATCAGGCCACCAAAAACTAGGTATAGTTGCAGACAATGGAACAGCTCCATCAATAAAGTAATTTGGGGATCCAGATATAAAAGTACTATATCCATCTTCCGTACCAAAAGCCCATCCTGTGGCAAAGGACATTATTCCAATAATACTTGGAATAACAACAGCTCTGTTATTTAGAGTCTCGCCTTCTAGAACTTTAGGTGGATTATTGGTCCCATCCCACTCTACTACTACATCCTGTTGCAAGATTAGCTCCCAACCACTAACATTAGCCACAGTCATTGGTAGGCATTGATAAGCGTGCTTATTATAAGTGTCATCCATCCAGTCTCTTTTTAGTCTAGACTGTTTAATTTCTGGAGGATTTTGGTGAGTTCTTGTTAAAGTAAATAATGTCATACTTCAGTCATTGGCGATAAAATATCGTCATTTACAACTTTCTTTGGAGCATCATACTTTGGAACATTTGACCCATAGTTGTGATCTTGATGATTTTTATCATTGTAATCGTACATTGTTACAGCAGAGTATTTAATGCCATCAGTAATTTTTAAAGAGGCATGTGCATAAATAAAAGTAGAAGGAAAGAATACCACATCTCCCTTTTTAGGCTTAAATGTAATATCTAAATATGGGAACCAAAGCTCGCCACCTTCATATTCATCGTTCAAGTAGGCTACAGAAGAAACTGTACAAGTATAAGAGAATCCGTGATCTGAGTGCACAGAGAAGTGCTGATCTTTTCCATATCTAACAAAGTTTATTGCCTCTTGGTATTCCATAGTAAAATTATATCTAGACTGATAATGCTCTAGACATTGAGTTAGAACAGCATTAGTATCGTTGTATATGTTCTCTATTTCTTTAAACTCTTCAGTTAGGTGTGGCCAATGTATAGGACTAACTTTTAAGTCTACACAATCTCTATACTCTGGCATTTTTGTATTGTACCCAACCATAGCGTCAGACCATTTAAAGAATTCATGCTTACTATTGCCAATAGTTTCTTCTAGTCTTTTAGGAATTTCTAAACTATCTGGTATAGCATTCCTATAGAGGTGCATTCCAAATTTTGGGTCGCCTATGTAATAATAATCCACATTTACTCCTACACGTAATTGTCGTACTTTAGATGATATACTATACCACAGCTTTAAAACAAATCGAAACGGAGATATCTATGATTGAAGAAAAGTCCTTGGTTCTTCCTGGTCATTTTGGGGACTCAAAAAGCAATATTAAGGTAATAGATAATTTTGTTGAATTGGAAGATTTGAAAACTATACAGAATTTTTTACCAACTATAAATGAATGGATGGACGCCGGAGAGAATCAATATTCGGAAGATGGCACTTGCACTTATGACGCTTCATACTGGCAAAATAGGCAATGCAGTTTTGACATTCTTCAGAGAATAAATATTGACATCTATAATCTTATAGATAAATATATTCATAAGATGAAAAATTATTTAGAAAGCGAATTTAAAGTAAAGTTAAATGTAAGACCACCAGTAATAATAAGATGGTTTCCTGGACTTGAGCAGCAACCTCATGCTGACAAACAATTAAATGACGGATCGCCTAATCCTTTTCCTACTTATGACATAAATTCACTTATATATTACAATGATGACTTTGAAGGCGGAGAACTATATTACCCTCAACATGATGTAGTTGTTAAGCCAAAACCTGGATTAGCTGTTGCACATCCTGGCGATATTAACTATTTACATGGAGTAAAAAAAGTTATATCTGGAGAAAGATATACAACTCCATCTTTTTATACAATAACTGAGCTTTTGTAGTAGTGTTTTTTTATATTAAAGATTTTATCCCTAAAGAAACATTAGAAGTAATAATTTTTTTTATTCAATCTAATGAAAATAAATTTAGAGTTAATACACTAGACGATAAACAGCCGTCTATTCAGATTGATAAAACTATTAAAAATATATTTGATGATTTATCTAATTCTTTAAACAGTAAAATTGCAGAACTTTTGTTAGTCGAAGTTTCCAAAGAACGACTAGGAACAATTGTTAAATATGGTCCAGGAATGGATCTGCCATTACACGTTGATCATCCACTGATTGATCGGAGCTAAACCACAGTCTACCTGGAAAGATATTAGTTCAGTTATCTATTATAATGATAATTATACTGGTGGAGAAATTGTCTTTCCAAAACAAGATATTATCTTAACTCCAGATCCAGGAAGTGTATTAATATTTTCATCATATGAACCTTATCAACATGAGGTTAAACCGGTGATATCTGGCTATAGATATATAACACCATCTTTTTGGAATATACTTCCAACCAATCTCTAAATCTTTACTTAAAGATTGGTGGGAAGAATGGTGGGAAGAATGGTGGGAACCATGGTGGGAAGTATGGTGGAAAATATGGTGGGAAATACGGTGGGAAGAACGGCGGGAAGAACGGTGGGAAGAACGGAGGGAAGAACGGTGGGAAAAATGGCGGAAAGAACGGAGGAAAATATGGTGGAAAGTAAGGCGGGAAATACGGCGGGAAGAATGGACTTTTTCTAGTGTAATTAATTGGAGTATTAATTGGAGTGATAGCTGAAGCAGCTGGATTCTGAGCTGTTACATCTCCAAGTTCGCCAGAAACGCTAGTTGCAACATCTGTAACTGTTCCAATAACAAATCCGGCTGTTGTTATAGCTGAGTTAGCAGCAGTGTCTTTACCGACCAGTTACGGTCGGAGCAGGCTTTTTCCTGGTACCTGATTCATCACCTGTTACATTGCTCATATTATGCCGACAAGTCTCCTAATGCTACCCATGTATTTGCAGCTCTTTTAACTATATTAACAGATGACCACTGAGCACGCAACTTCAAGCCAGGAGTTGCATTAACGGTTACGCCAGATCCTGCTGCTATTGTCACTTGACCCACTCCAGTTTGGAGAACCCTTACTTCTGTGCCAACAGGAAAGTTAACAGAGCTATCTGGAGGTACTGTAACGGTGGTTGCACCCGCATTACTTACTTCAATTAATTTACTTCTATCAGATCTAACCAAAGTGTATGATGCTGTTTGCTGGTTAAACTGAACGCTTTTACTAAATACATCATAGTTAGTTCCATCTTCAGTTATTTCCCATAAATCACTAGTTTCATTCCAACGTAGAGAAACTGTGGAAGAACTTCCACGAAGAACTTCTACTCCTGCATTTTCTGTTGGTGATCCAGTCGTAAAATCTGAGTTTAAAGTAACTACGTTATCGGCAATGCTAAGTGTTGCCGAGTTTACTGTAGTTGTAGTTCCAGAAACTGTTAAGTTACCAGAAATAACAACACTATTTGATACAGTTAGGTTTCCAGTAACGTTTGCGTGACCAGTGACATTTAAGTTAGCTCCAACGTTTGCAGTTTGGCTTAAAACTAAAGTATTAGCTGATACTGCGTTGGCAGTGACGGTTCCAGTAAATGTTGGATTAGAATTTGGAGCAGTATCTACTGTTGTATTTACCCATGCTGTTCCGTTGTATCTAAGGAACTGATTTGATGAAGCTGATGTTATTGTTACGTCAGATAGATCATCAATTGACGCAGTACTATTTACCCACTGTCCAGAACTGAATCTTAAGAAGTCTCCAGCAGTGTTTGAGTTAGCCGTTACGTCATTAAGGTCGTCTAAGTTTATAACAGACCAATATGCTGCTGATCCGTTACTTCTAAGGGCTTTTCCTATGTTTCCAGTTTGATCAGGAAGAAGATTATTAATTGCTTGCGAAGCTGTTGATGCACCTGTTCCACCAAAATTTATTGCTATCGTTGATGCATTCCAGGTTCCAATTGTTAATGTTCCAACTGAAGTTAAAGATGAAAAACCAACTGTAACTGGAAGTGTCGTTCCTGTAAGTGTATTAGCGTTTGCTGTAACTGTTGCTGAAGAACCCAAGGCAACTGATGTTCCGTTTATCTCTACTGATGAATTAACTAGTTGAGAATTGCTAATTCCGCTTGCTTTTATAGTTACTTCGCCGTCTGTAACTGCAAAATCATCTGAGTTAAATGAGGCAATTCCTTTTAGGGTAGTGGATGCATCACGAACATTTGCAGTTACTGTGCCAGTAGTTCTTCCATAAGAATCTATGGAATGGGATTGTACAAAAGAAATTCCATTTGAACCACTAGTGTTTGTTTGGGACACTGTAGCGAGATCTATGTTTGCAGCATTTGTTACTATTCTATCAGAACTTGCTGAAACTATATTTAAAGTATTTGATGCCTTTGACAGTCCTGCGCCAGCAGTAATTGATGCTTGTATATCTGAATACGTAGTTCCATCGTTAGTTAATTGCCAAGTATCAGATGTTTCGTTCCATCTTATGGAAACGTCATTAGAGCTTCCTCTTTCAACAGTGACGCTTGCGTTTTCGGTTGGAGCACCAGATGCTCCAGAGTTTAACTTTATTGCATTGTCTTCGACCAAAAGCGTTGATGTATTTACGGTTATTATATTTCCAGTAACTGATAAATTTCCGCCAACGGATAAGTCGTTTGTAATTGAGGCGTTATTGGCCGATGCGTTTCCGCTTACTGTAAGTGAACTTAGTGTTCCAACGCTTGTAAGACTTGAGACTAGAACATTTGAGCTTAATGTTGAGCCAACTAATGTGTTTGCATTAGCTTGGGCAGTAGTGGTTCCAGTAACTGAAATATTGCCACTTATCGTTAAGTCTCCACTTACAGAAACATTTCCGAGCAGTAGACACTGAGGCTACGGTTGTATTTGATGAATTTTTTAATTCAAGAAGGTTTGCAGATGCGTTGGCAGCAGCTTTGATAACTGCTGATTCATCATATACAACAAACTCTGGTGCTGATTCTACTCTTAAACGAGCCATTGTGCTCCTAATGTTCAATGAAAACTTGGCGATTACACTGCTTTAAATAGTAATCGTATATGCAGAAAAGTTATTGTATTACAGAGTTTAAATACTCTGACATATTTCCTATGTACTTCATTCTTCCAAAATGATTTAAATTAATATTTGGATCTAACCAAATAGATCCACCTATCTTTTGGTAATATCTGCAGAATCCATAATCCTCGGATAAAAATCTACCATCTTCATCTATATAAGAATTAAAGAATGCGTATGTGTAATCTCTCTCGTCACCTTGGATAGCTCCAGTATCATCTATGAACTTAAGCTTTTTATACTTTTTAATCATTTTGTCAAAAACTTGTCTCTTTATTAACATAAAGCCGGTGCCAGCTTCGTATATTTCAAGAGCGCCTTTATCGACTTGTATTGTCTCTTGGCCGGTCTTAGCAAGGTGAACTACGTTTCTAGTTGCTAAAGAAGCTAGTTCCTTGGAGTCTACTCCAGCTATAGAATGAGCCTTTATTTTTTCCCAGTCTATTTCCTTAATCGGGTAAGAAGCTGTAACTACATCTTTATCCTGCCACAATAACTTTAATATAGCTTCGTGATCAAATTGTATATCACAATCTATAAACATTAGATGAGTACAGTCTCTAGATGCCATGAACTTGGCAACTAGGTTGTTTCTAGCTCTATTGATTAGAGAATCAGAAATTGTACAAACTGTAAAATTTAAACCAATTTGTTTAAAATACAGGCAGGTTTGTAGAAGGGACACAAAAAATGGTTCAGTTATCTGAGAGTCATAACATGGTACTGCTATAAATACATTCCAAGATTGTATTTGCTCTTTTGAAATATTAATCTTATTCTCTTCTGACATTTTAAATCTTTCTTATTCAGTTCTTAACTTCAATTATATCATATAAAGATGTTAATGCATTATCAAGAGATTCTGCAAATGAATCTGGATTTTTAAGAATATAATCAAATGCAGTAATAGAGCAATACAGCTCTTCTTGATCTACTCTAAACATAGCATTGATTCCTAGTGAGTACTTTGTCGTTACAATTGGAGGAAATGTATAAACTTGCAATACTTTATTTTTTTCTAGGTAGTATTCTTTATTTGTTTTTTTTAATTTTGCAGCGGATATGCTTGCTCCGTATATTGTATATTTTTCTTGTTTATTTGGTATTTTTTTTCTATTATTCCAATTAGTTTTATTTACAAAATCAATAACTTTAAAAACTCCATCATTTTTTGGATAGTTTTGTATCCCATAAGAGTAATATACAAATGGTGATGTTTTTTTAATTGTTATTGCGTTTTCCATGCTTTTATGTATTTTTTGAATTCTAATTTCATTATTTTCTTCATTTAAATAAATATTGACGAAAGAACCCATTACATTATTTCCATACTCTCTTTTGTTCGTAGAGCTCGTAGACATCGGCACAACTGAGTTGGCGCTGTGTGGTATTTCTATACCTTGTTTTATTAGCCAATCTGAATAAGCTTTTGAGTAAATATACATGCAAATGTCCGTAAATGAATATTTACTTTTTTTTGATATTTCTTTTACTTTTTCATAAGAAAGATATTTTACGTAATGTATTTTTTTTTGATTATTTAAATCAATATTTTCTAATTTAAATACAATATCCGTAAGATCATGGTTTTTTCCTTTATTTGTTTTTAAAAGAAAACCCTTAATAAAATAGAAATACATCAAAATATATCTTTTTATATTGGACACTACGCAGTTAATGAAATTTATTTTTGTGTTTTTTACTTTTTTAGTAAATGGAATAAAATTATCAAATATGATATTCATCATTTTAGAATTCAATTCACCCTCTGCGGCTACGTGGTGAATTCTTCTTATTATAGCTACATTACCGTCATCATCATAGTCATGAATAATATGAACTTCCCACAATGGCCTAGTTAAATCAATTGGTTTATTGTAAATATCTTCAATATAATCTTTTATAGATTCTACATTTTTTATGTCATGACAAAAAATATGATTATCAATATTGAATTTTAAATCTTTAACAAAATATGGATTTTCTTTTTTAAAGAAACCACCAACTATCTTACAAGAATGCGGTATCGAATAATCTATATTTTTAAGTATATTTCTTTTTATGTAAACTGACAGATCTTCGTTATTGCTATTTTCTATCAAAGTAAATGTATTTAATATCATTCCTGTTTCATTATTTGACATTGACATTAATACATCAAAATTATTTAAAGGATACATTTCCTTACCAACTTGTATCTATAGCTACCCTTCTCCATATTTGGGTAGAATTATTGACATAGTTATTATAACATACATACAGATAGTTGGCATCTGTTCTTATGTCTCCTTTTTTATCTCCTGCTGAACCATATTTTGTTGATGGAGCAGAAGTATATATTCTTGCTTTATTTTGCCATTCTGAGCCAGAATACACCAAAGAATCACCAGATGATTCTGAGGATATATTGAAATTATTCAATTCAGATATATCGGTAAGTTGTACACTTCCACCAATTGAAGAAAATACATGTATTTCTTTAGATGAGCTTGATGGGGCATTTTCAAAAGAAACAACAATTGAATCATTTGAAGCAGCTCTCCAGCCAACTAAAGTGTGTTCATATGGGCTTGTTTTATCTCTACAGAAAACATGAATATTTTTAGTGTCAAGATTATGATTTATTGTAAAATCAACATTTGTATCATCTCCAATTGTCTCAGAGTATGAATACCCAGACAATGGAGCAAAAATAGAAACAGAAATTGAATTAGATGAAGGTGGAGAAGAAAATTTAACTTTTGATTTTTTTATACTAATTGGATAGTATAGGCACTTAATTACATCGTATGGACTGGATGCTTTTCTTACCACGGCAAATGTATCAAATATTCCTAAGTTGTGGTCTATTTCAAATTCAGTACTGAGGCCATCACCTATTGTTGTGGTATATAGTTCTCCAGAACCAACTGAATGTATTGTTGCAATTCTAGAATTAGATGATAATATATTTGAGAAATTAAGCGTTATAGTATTGATGGTTGTTGCTTCCCATTCAACCTCTGATACCGAATATGGGCTACTTGCGTCAATTACTGTAACTGCAACGTTTCTAGTGCCTAAATTATGCGTTATGGAATATGTTCTATCTGTGCCATTTCCTATCGTGGCAACATATTTTTCTGCTGTATTTAGTGCAGTTACTGGGGAAGATGATGTAAATTTTGTCCCATCAAATATTAAAGATTCACCTAAAACTGCTCCGTGTTGTATCTATTTCTATAGAATCAACAAAAAGAGCAGCGGTGTTTATTGTGGAATTAACTGTTAATGTATCATTTATTGTTACAGAATTTGATAAAGAAACAGTAAAAGATCCTGTTGATTCTGAAACTACAACTTGATTAGCTGTTCCAGATATTGCTGTAATTAGTTTTGAACCAACTATGGAGTTAGAAACATTTTTCCAAAATAATTTTCCATCTGCGTAGTTAAGCGCTATCTCTCCCTCTTCCAGGGAAGAAGGGGCCTGAGATGCGGAACCAGATCTTTTTATTTTTACAATGTTAGCCATATATTCTCAATCTGTTTAGAATATATTATATAGTAATTTCTTACTTAAATATAGGTGGGAAAAATGGAGGGAAGAATGGAGGGAAGAACGGTGGGAAGAATGGTGGAAAGAACGGTGGAAAAAACGGCGGGAAGTATGGTGGGAAAAATGGTGGGAAAAATGGCGGAAAATAAGGTGGGAAATATGGTGGGAAATATGGTGGGAAAAATGGACTTTTTCTAGTATAGTCTATATTTGTGTCCATTGGGGTTAATGAACCGGCAGCGGGCGATTGTGCAGTTACATCGCCAAGTTCAGCTACCACTGAGGTAGCAACGTCTGTTATGGTACCGATTCTAAAACCAGCGGTAGTAATAGCCGTGTTTGCAGCGCTATCTTTACCGACCAGTTACGGTCGGAGCTACCTTTTTTCTAGTTCCGTGTTTATCTCCAGTAGCCATTTTATGCCGACAAGTCTCCGATTAAAACCCAGGAATCTGTTCCTAATTTAACTAGTGTAGCAGATGACCATTGAGCGCGCAACTTCAAACCAGGAGTACCATTTACTGTAACGCCACCAGCTCCCGATATGGTTAAAGATCCAGCTCCTTTTCTAAGGATATCAATCTTGTCGCCAACGGTAAATCCTACGGATGTATTTGCAGGAACGGTTAATGTCATTGACCCAGCATTATCCATTGTTACTAATTTAGCCAAGTCAGTTAAAGCTAAAGTATAAGAAGTTCCTGTTTGAGCATTTATTTCTGATCTAAAGCCAGATCTTGCTGGTCCAGTTGCTAGCATTGTTGGAGTAACTGTGCCAGTATCTGTAGTGTATACTCCATTGACAACACTAGCTGCAGTACCTGCATAATTGCTTGCAGTTAATACTTCAGTTACACCTATTGTAATTGAACTGCCAGAATCTAATGTTATATTTCCGCTATTGATAGTAGTTGAAGTTATATTATTAGCCCTGAAAGAACCATATACTAAACCAGCCTCAGAAAAGTTTACTGTAGTAGTTGGTTTAGTAGTTGCTCCAGCAAATATTTTGTATACTCCATCAGATGCGTCTCTTACTATTCCAGAATAGCGAGTCTGAGGAGTTGCGTCATTGTTTTTGTATTCGGTTATTAGACCTGCATCTACTATGTCTGCAGTATTTCCATCAGACACAAATATAAATGGATCTGTAACTGTTAAATTTTCTGTTTCAACAGTAGTTCCAGCTCCACCAAAAGTAATTGTACCTTGTACGCTAACGTTACCCTGAACGTTCATATCCCCTTGGATTCCGACTCCACCTACAACTGTTAGTGCTCCAGTTGTAGCGCTATTAGAAGGGGTTGGAATTTCTATATGCACATTAACATCTGGGAATATGGTCATTTGAGTGTTATCAGTTTGTAGTCCACCAGCTGCAAAAACTATTGCATTTCTTTGACCGTTTCCACCAGTTGCTATTACTAAGTCGCCATTTCCAGAAGTTCCAACTGGAGCTTCCATGAATATATATCCGTCATTTGGACCTGTAGTGCTAAATGACGGATCATTGAAGGCATTTGATGTGATACCCATATCAATCCAACCAGCGCTATCGTCGCCATTATTCGTATATGCAATGATGTCTGTTGAGCTACTGGCTGCATTTCCTAAGTTTCTAAATGCAACTTGAGAGTAATCGGAATGATTAGACTGAACTACTAGCGTTGGATGTGTTAAAGTTGAAGCAAAAGTGCTTGCGTTTACTCCGAGATAAACATCTCCTCCTACACTAGAATTTCCTGTTACTGTTGAATCTCCAGAAACTGACAATGAATTTGATACTGTTACATTTCCATTTGTCAAAGTATTTGCATTTATTGTTATACTTGTTCCAGATATTGTAGAGATACTTGATAAGCTAGTATTTACTGCTACTGTTGGATTTGATCCTTCTCCTGAAGCTCCAGTGATAATAATATTTGTGCCAGCAGTGAGAGATGCCAAATAATCTCCAGATGTTTCTGTTCCTAATGCTATTTGTGAATCAGACCAAGTTGTTCCATTCCACTGTAAAACATGACCAGTACTTGGAGTTGCTGCTACTAGAAATGCATCTATTTCATTTATAGAAAGGTTGGAAGAAACCCATTCTGAACCGTTATATTGAAGCACGTGTCCAGATACTTTTCCTGTAAGATTTACATCTGTTGGATCATCTAATTGTGGTGCTCTATTTGTCCAGTTGGATCCATTATAGTGCATTAAATGCCCATACTGTGGAGTTGAGCCATTTGCATAGTCTGATATATCTTCTAGCGCAATTCCAGAGTCTGTCCAATTAACTCCATTATATCTCATTAAAGATCCATCAACTGGATTAACAAAAGCTATATCGCTCAAATCTGTTAGTGCAAGATTTCCTGCAGCTGCAACGTTGTCTTGAGATGGAATAAATTTTGTTCCATTATACTTAAGAACTTGACCAGTAAGAGCTCCAGTTGGATCAATTTCAATTGAATCAACAGTTAAGGTATTTGCTGTTATTGTGTCATAACTTGGAGTTGAAGATACAGATATAGTTGGACTTGTTCCTTCTCCGGAGTTATTTGTTATTAATATATTATTTCCAGCAGTTAGCGATGCAACGTAGTTTCCAGCAGTATCTGTTCCTAAATTTACTGGATCATTAAACCAATTAGATCCGTTATATCTTAAGAAATCTCCACTAACCGGATCGGATATTGTTACATTTGTTAAATTACCCAAAGCAAGAAGTACGCTACCTGGACCGTGACCGTGAGAGTTATCTGCAACTGTTGTTGTTATTGTTACGTTATTTGAACCATCTATTGAAACAGAACCAGAAACATCTCCATCAAGAGTTATTGTTCTTGCTGTTTTCCATTTTGTTGCTGTATCTGCATTACCAGTTACGTTACCAGTAAGTTCTCCAGAAAAAGATGTTGAACCAACCGAGGTTAAGCCGGCGATTGTTGTTGAAGAAGCTCCAAGCGCTATAGATGTTGATCCTACTGTTATTGAATTACTTGTTAAAGCAATTGTTGGAGTTGCACCTTCTCCTGAGTTATTCGAAAGAGTAATTCCATTTCCAGCTACCAAAGACTGAACGTAGCTACCTATTGTATCTGTAGCCAGATTTACTGGATCATTAATCCATGCAGCCCCGTTATATCTCAAGAAATCTCCACTAGCTACATCTGCAAGTGTTACGTCAGAGGCATCATTTAAGCCAAAGGTTAATGTTGAAGCTGTATGATTATGTGAATCATTTGCAACTGTTGTCGATATTGTTACGTTAGCTGATCCATCTATTGAAGTAGACCCAGATACGTCCCCTGACAATGTTATAGTTCTTGCTGTAGCCCAAGAATTTGCTGTATTTGCGTTATCGTTTATAACGTGATAGGTTGTACCATCATTTGTGTATTCCCATTTATCGGTGGATTCATTCCAACGAATAGAAACATTAGTTGAAGTTCCTCTTTCCACCTCTATTCCAGCATTGAGAGATGGAGTTCCTGTTACATTACCATTAAGTACGAGTATGTTATCTTCTACTACAACAGAAGAAACGTTTACGGAAACTGTATTTCCATTTACAGTTAAGTCTCCAGTGATTACAAGACTTCCAGAGACTGTTACGCTATCTTCTGTAGATATTGCAGTATTACTATCCTGTATCCAGGATAACGTAGTGCTTACTAGTGTATTACTTGCGTCTTTATAGTAAAAGACTCCATTGGTTGGGTCTATGGCTATTTGACCCTGAGTAATTGATGGTAATGCCATGATAGCCTTTCTTAATTAAGATTAAAATGTACCACCATCGATGGTAATGCCATCGAAAGTAGTTAGATTAGAAATTGATCCTCCAGTTATAGTAACACTGTTAGCATTTTGAACGGCTATTGTCCCTAGTCCCAACGTGCCTCTTGCTGTGGCGGCATCTGCATCGTCGAGAAGAGTTCTTGCGTAGGAAGTAAAAGTTGCTAAATCTGCTGTTCCACTTCCAGTAAAATATGGAAGCTTGTCTGAAGCCGATGTTAGAGCAGCAATCGCTGCTAGTTCTGCATCGTAAGCTTGAACATCTGTACCAATTGCTAGACCTAGGTTTGTTCTTGCTTGAGAAGCTGTAGTTGCACCAGTTCCTCCATAAGATACTGCTATAGTTCCAGCCTGCCATGTGCCCGTTGATATTGTCCCAACAGAAGTTAAGGAAGAAGTAACTACTCCAGAACCTAAAGTATTGTTTGATAATACCGTTGTTCCATTAATTGAGAAAACTTTTCCTGCAGCTAAGTCTAGCTTTTCTGAAGAAGTCCATGAATCAGTTGCATCTACCCAGTTAAAAGTTTTATTTGTTGCTCCAAGAACTGTTATACCAGCTCCATCAGCCGTAGTATCAGTTGGTGATGCAGCATTGGCTAATACTATATTTTTATCTTCAACAACAAGTGTTGCTGTATTTAAGGTTGTCGTATTTCCTTGTACAATCAAATCACCAGTTACCGTTAATGTATCTGCTATTGTAACGTTAGAAGCTAGACCAAGAGTTACCGATCCATTTGAAGCAGATACAGTAACTTCGTTAGATGTTCCAGCTAAACTTATTACTCCAGAGTTTGTTACTGTAAATGTACCACCTTCAACTCCTGTGTTTGAAACAGAGATTCCTGTTCCTGCTGCAATTGAACCAACATAGTCGCCAGTTGTATCAGTTCCTAAAGCTACTGAATTTGCAGTTACACTTGCTGTTAAAGTTGCATTAGCCAGATCGGTAATTGTTACATTGCCTGAAAGGTCTCCAGCTAATGTAATTGTAAAGTCTGCAACGTTGAGATTTACTTTCGAGTTTGCATCATCGTATGTAGCTTCAATTCCTGAATGTGTGCCATTTGTAAATAGTGCTGCTGCGGCATCTTGTGCATCTTCTGTAAATCCAGTAATTTGACCAGCGTTTATAGATATAGTGCTGCTTCCGGCTGAAGTTAGACGACCTTGGGCATCAACTGTAAATGTTGCAACTGCGTTTGCTGCACCATAAGAACCTGCTGTTACGGCAGTATTATCAAGATTAATTGTTATAGTATCTGTTGATCCAGCGACTGAAGATAATCCAGTTCCACCAGAAATAGTCAACGTATCTGTTCCTGATGTTATTGTTTGATTAGATCCGCTATCTCCAGCTACACTAAAAGATGTAGCTATATTTGCTATAGTGTTATTAACAGTTGTTATTGAACTATCAACATAAGCTTTTGTTGTTGCATGAGTGTTTGCAGTTGGAGTTGGTACGATTATAACACCAGAAAATGTTTTATTTCCAGATATAGTTTGATTTGTACCTTTAGTTACATAGGCACCTGATCCGACCAATTGCTTCTACTGAAGTTGCAGAGCCACCAGCTCCACCTGTTCCTTTACCATAATAAAGCGTGTCGTCCGCCTCGTTATACGCAAGTTCTGCGTTTTCCAAGGACGATGGAGCACCAGCAGAACCTGCTGAAGATCTCCTTTTAATTCTTATAGTATTTGCCATTTAGAAGCTTCCTCCGTCAACTAGATTTTCTTTAGCTGAATTAACCCATGCTGACCCATTGTACTGCAATAAGTCTCCATTAGACACTGTATTTATAGTAACGTCAAATAAACCATTTAAAAGTGATTGACTTAAAATATCCGACTCTAGACCTTCTATCCTCGCCTTTACAGTACTGTATGGTCCAGATGGATTTATGCCAAGCTCTGATTCTATTGCTTCTACTGCATCGTTGATATTAGAATGTTGTAAATGATGCGGTACTGTAGCAGAATCTAACTTATCAGTTGAAGTTGGATTTGTAAAGTTATCAATTGAATTTGGATAATTTGTTGACATTTTTTCCCTAAAATAATTTAAATTAAATAGCTAAAATTTTATTAATTTCATTACTCCATAATATAGTAACTGTTGTATTGTTAGCTGTAACTACATATGGTAAACCTTCTGATGTATCTATATAAAAAATTAATCTTGAATTTGAATCAGAAGATCCTACTTGATAAAACGCTATTGCCTCAAATGTTCCACCATTATAGTTATCTATGATAATATCATCTCCATCTATAACGCCAAGCGTGTTTGTTATATTTGGTATATTAGAAGATCTTTCTGCTATAGCAGAAGATGGAATATCTGAAACGAATTCGTCCAAGTTTTGATTAGGTGTATATAAAGAGTTTTTTAAAAATAATACTTTATATTGATTAGCTGATATATTAATTTGTCCATTTAAAATAGCTTGTTTTGCTTTTTTATATATAAAATTAGCCAAATTAAACACCTATATCCTTGGATATTATTAATCTATACTTATATCCAGATTGAAAATATTCTTTATCTTCTGTAAAGAATGCAGGAGTAGAGTCTTGAGATGGAACATCTACATATACTTCTGGTTTCCATGCATGAGAAGAAATTTCAGCTGTAATATTTTCCCATCTTGATGGTTGTCTTTGTATTTTCTTTTTTTGTAATTTAAAATACTTATTATTTAAAAAGTTTGAAGCTGGCTTTTCATTAAACGAAACGGTAATTCTTCCGCTATTGTAAGAATTATCTATATAAAAGTCTCCATTAATTGGATCTACTGAACTAATATAAAAATTGGGATTTTTAGCTATTATCTGATAGCTTGTAAATGCGTCTGTTCTTATTGATTTATCTTCTATAAGAACTTCTTTTAGTTCAGGCTCATTAACGGAGTTAAAATCTCCAGTATTTGGAGTAGCTCCTGATGCTAGTGTGGTAAATTTTATTTGTTCTTCTGGAATTGGTTCATTAGCTGCGTCGTAAAAGTTAACAAACCTAATGACATATTCTGTCGATGGAGCTAATTGAACATTCCAAAGAAGTTTTAGAGTTCTAGATATTTGATTATAATCAGCTAATGTATCAATATCTTTAAATGGTTTATTTAAAACACTTGGAGTTGCACTTGTAGTTTGAACAATTATATTTTCTTTTTTAATAGAAGTTATTTTTATTGTTCTTCCGAACTTAACGGATACCGTTCCAAGTCCTACTGCAGCGTTTTGTATTAGATTTAAGGCCACATTAATCTCCAGTCATCATAGTACGTTTTTATAGTAACCAAACTATATAAAAGAACAAGGGGGTGGTTTTTACACCACCCCCCAGTCCCTTTTAGGATAAGGTAACTATAACTTTCCTAAGGATTAGAGAGATACCGAGTTGGTAACCTCGACCTCGTAGTTGCGCTGTAGTCTAACGTTCTTAGCAACTGTGATACCCTCACCGTCACCAAGCATTACGATGTCGTAGCGCTCCTTCATCTTCATCTGACGGATGTCACGGCTTGGATCATCAAACTGATCTGTGCTCATGTCATCCTTGACGAGAAGTGTTCCAACTTCATTGCGGTCGATCAAGAATAGATCTGACTTAGCTGCTGTTGAACCACTCTTTGCTGTGAAGCTAACGAAAGGAGAAACAATCACATTCAGACCCATTGGGGCGGTTGAATTCAACGCGCCTTCCTTGGACTGAGGACGGTAGCCCCAACTTGTATTGACTGCTGCTGCTGAACCACCAGCGTGGAAAATGCTATCCTTCAAGAAGATAGACCACATTAGTGGGTGCAAGATGAAGTCTGTTGGTACATGGTTTTCAGCCATGAGAACGGCTGCCATATCAACGATGTCGTCCCATGTAATGGTCTTGTTGGCTACGCCATCAATTCCACGACCGGTAGTATCGTCGTATGAACCGCTATCATTGTCGAAAACGATTGTAGCTGCGTCCTTAAATCTGCTGAGTGCAATTTGCTCTTTTAAGCGAGCCATTGCGCGACCAGCAGCGCGGACGTGAAGGCCAACAATGTCCCAAAGTGAGTCTGCGATGACTTCTTCAGTGAAAGCCAACTTGACACCTTTCTTTGAAACTTTACCTTCAACTTGCTTTGCAAAGGCGAGAGCCTGTTCTGGATATTCTTGTCCTTCTGGGATCTCTGCAGCTTGAATTGCATTAACTGCTGGGAACTCCAAAGAGCGTCCCTTGCCGAGACGTACAGTTGAAAGAAGTGGCGTAACCAATAATTGTGGTTCAGCTGCTTCCTTTAGTGTACGGGAGATGACTTTAGGAAAGAGTGCAGCTGCATCAGGTGATGCAAATGCTTCTTTAATGGTTACTCTGTTATCTCCATCGATGTAACCGTCCTCAGTTAATGCTGTTTCCCATGCTGGGAGACCCGAGAGGAGCTCTTGGATTGATTTACTCATCTTAGGATTATTCCTCCTGTGTTATTTTCTTTTTTTATTTATTACAGTGTTAGATTGACACGGAATGCGCCAAGCACATTTGTTACATCCAGATTTGAGCGGATGCCCAACTTGCCCTGATAGGTGCCTGTTCTTGTAACTTCAAAAACAGTCTTAAGTGCACCAGGATCCGATGGCAATTGCATGTAGGAAAGCAGACCATCATCAAAGTTGGTTGCAAACTTTTCTACCTCAATAACCTTACCAACCTGGAGGTAAGGATCTGTGCCACACAGTGTTGATGTTAACACCACTGGGCGACCCATGTGGTCAGCTCTAATCATAGAACCGACAGTCACATCATTGTTAAGTCCGTCGACCATTGGATACTCTACGTAGCCGTGGGTAATAAACCCTGCGCCTTGTGAAGTGCCCTTGTCGAATGGACGGTAAAGATCGTACTGAGCTACGCCAACTGGAACAGACTTAGCTGCAACTGTAACTGTGTCAGTTGCACCAGAGCTGTAAGCTGGTGTTGCACCATCAAGCGGATCCCATGACGAAGGCATTGAATCGCCCCATGTAACGCTTGAGCCTGAACCATTAGCTGGAACTACTCTTGCATCGCCATTTGAATCAGCTACGACTGAAAGAATTGTTCCCTTTGTAAGAACAATTTCAAAACGATCATCTTCTGAATCGAGATACCAAGTTGGAAGACCTGCACTTGGAAGTAGGTATGCTGCTGGCGCAATGCCCTCAGAAACTACGAACCTGCCTGCTCCTGTCTTGGCATATACCTTGCGGAATTTTGCTAAGCTCATTTTATATTATCTCCTTGTATGTTATTAAAGCGAACGACGACCCATTAAGGCGTCAACAAAAAGTTGCTCTGCAGATGGTGCTGATTCTTTCTTTTCTGAATCAACATCTTCAATAGAAGCTACATTTAATTCTTCTCTTGCGTTTTCTGCTTCACTTGTAATTTCTGGAACTACAGTTGTAGATACTTTCTTTACTGGCATCTTTGCTAAATCTCTCAGCGAATCTGCCAATGAAGAAGGAGTTCTTGTTACATGATCTGCAACAAGCACTTCTCTTTCTGCTGGATTTTCAACTCCGGCAGCAATTTTTGCGTCTACAACTCTTTCTGCTAACACTCTGTGAAGTGCTGCTTTAAGGTTTTTGTTTTCTTCTTCAAGAAGCTTGATTCTATCGGAAAGTTCATCATTTTTTTGCTCAGCGACTTCTTCTTTGTCATTGAGCTCTGATGAGTTTTCCTCTTCAACTTCTTGTTCCTGATTTGACTCAGGCTCTTCAACTGACTCTTCGGACTTATCGGATTCAGCTTTTTCTTGCACGTCCGACTCTTCCTCTTTATCAGTAGAGATCTCTTCTTCGGAATTTTCTTCCTCTTTGTTTTCCTCTACGGCCTCTTCTGTAGCATCTGCAACCTTGTCTTCACCGGCTTCAGATGGTACTTCTGCACTTTCTGTAGAATCTTCTTTCTTTGCAGCATCTGCAGCAATTGAAGATAGATCATCACTGAGCTCTTTTGCTACAGCCAAGATGTCTTCTTCTTCTTTAAGAATTGTCATTTCAGAATTCTCCTCATTATTATTAGATTCTTGTTCTGTTGATAGTAATGGGTTATTTTTAATATTGTAATTTTCACTCTCATTTACGGCCATAGCAGTAAGGAATGAACCCTTAAGTTGAAGATATACTGGTCTAGATTCTTTTTTCTTCATTCCTTTAAAAATAGATTCACTTTCAGAAATTGAGTAAATATCTTCTTCGTCCATTTTTAAAATAAAAGCAGAACTCTTTGCTACCCAGTCTGAATCCGAGACACTTAAATTACCATCAGCTTTTGCTTTACTTCTAACACCGGACCTTTGATCCGCAGGCTGGTTAACAAATGAATACTCTTTAAAAGAAATGTCTTGCATATCTATAAATGCGAGTTTACCCTTATAAACCTGGCCTCTTCTATACTTAGGCATTTTGGGCCTTCCGTTAGAATCTTCTGCTGCTAAATCTTCTCCGCTTATGCTGCAGACAGCTTTTCCAGCGCGTCCTCCAACAGATCCAGTTAAATATCTTTTATCCATTATTTTTTGAGCTGCAACTGGGTCGGTTATGGCGATTTGTAATCTAACAAATGGAGCACCATCTTCTTCTTTATCCATCTTTGCAGCCATAACCCTTCCAATGGGTTCTGTATTTAAATCGTGATTTAATATGATTGGCTTGGGATACGGATTAACCCAAGAGTTTAAAGCTTTTTCTAATTCTATTGCGGAGTAATTATTGTAATTACCAGTTAGTCCGCTCATGGATTGCAGCTACCTCGATGATAAGACCATTCTTAAAATCAGAAGACTCTGAAAAATTAAAGTCTGATTCCTTGATCTCAGGAAGCTCTATTGTAAAGTTTTCTACAAACTCAAAAGCCATTATTGTCTCCGTTTTATAAACCATATTTAATAGTAATATATTTTATATCATTAAACACATTTATGCAAATATATCCTGGTGTTTATGTAGATTGATATCATTTTCCTTTAAAATAACCTCATATCTATCATCACCTTGTGATAAAAATTTCTTTAACTCTTCTTTACCCATTATATGGGGGGTGTATATGTAAGATGCACAAGATAATCTAAATCCTTTTTCTGCGCAGTCTGCACTCCACCCTAAGTCTTCTCCTTGAGTATGAAATTTGTATCTAGAATTATTATAAACATCTTTTGACATCATCTTTCCAGCCATGATTATGTCTGCATTAAATAGCGATCCTAGTGGATATCCATTTTTTCTATAAGCTTTTTGGTATGTTGCATCTTGCCAAGACATAACGCTGGGGTATTCTGTTCCAAATGGCGTCATAAACATTAAGGTATTAATTGCATCTGTAGACCCTGAGGTTATATGACTTAATAAAAACTCTATTGTATTAGGATTAGTCAATAATATATCTGAATCTAAACTATAATAAAAATCAGGTTGTATTTTTTTTACTTTATCTAATAAAGAATTTCTCATAGAAACCATATTTTCATATTTAGAAAAAGACCATCTTCTAGTTCCTTCTTCATGAGCGTGATGAGCTATGTCATCTCTAATCTCTATATCAAAAATAGATACTTCTGGATGAGACTTTTTCCAATTGACCAAAAAGTCAAAAGTTTCCTTATCATCTGCACCTAGCTCAAAAATAAAACCAATATTTTTTAAACCGTAAGTTTGTCTTTGTATGCAGTTAAACCAGTGAGGTAATATCCAATCTCTTTTATATACTGGGCAACCTATAATTAACACTTACTACTCTTTTGTTTCTAATTCTTCTGTCTGCTTTGCTTTTGATTTTTGCTTTGGCTTTTCTTCATTTACTACTTGAATTTCTTCAATCACTTCAGCTTTTTGGGCAACTACTGTTTCTTCTTTTTGTTCTTCGGTTGCATTTTCAGAATTATCTTCGTCTTCATCTGTAGTCAAAAACTCTTCTATTGCGTCGAGTTTATATTTCATTTCTGCTACCACTTCAAGTAGTTCTGCAAGAACGTCTAAAAATCTAGTATCAGCCAAACGAAACTGACCATTTGCAACAGCTTCCTCTAAGAGTTCTAATGTTTCTTCTTTAACGATCATTTAATCTCCAATGTTATTTATCTTCTATGTAATTATACTCTGGTTCTAGAAGTTTTTCAACAGTTACAAGCCATGACATATCATCTGATCTTCTAATGTTTGGAGAGCTTTTTCTTCCATTTTGATTTTGTGGCCTACTAGAATTTCCTACACCTTTTCTTGATGAAGGTAGATTTCTTTGACCTTTACCTGCTGGCTGCTCTCCGTCTGAACTCTTTGGAGAAGAAGTATTTGTTGTTAATTCAGCTTGATTCTTAGCCATATCCATTTGAAGTTGAGCCTGCATATACGCAAAAAGTTTTTCCTCATCGACATCTGTATCTAGGCCAAGCATTAGTCTAGCTTCGTCTATAGTTATTAGATTATTAACAAATTTTTGTATTATATGATTTTCTTTTTTAACCTGAGTATCTACGTCTATTTCTTTAAACTTTAAGAAACATCTATCAGATACTGTAGAATCTAAAGGATTTTCTAATGGATCAAATCCACCTTCAAACAAAAGTTCGTTGAATATATGTATTCTTACCATCTCTGCAAATTGTTTCTGCAGTTGTTTTATTCTGTCATACAATGAAACGTCAAGCCTATCGGTTACTGATCTGTTTCCGCCGTTCATATTCATACCAAGATGGTGAGGAGCAACTCCTAAGCCTACTGCTACTCTTTCCTTAAAATGATTTAAATATTCTGATGCATCTAGAGCTGTATTGTTTGCTCCAATAACATCTACGCTATGTCTAAACGGTAAAATTAATCCACCTTCAGCTCTAAGATTTTCTATTTCTGCTGCTGCTCTTGTAATTTCTTCTGGTTCTGCTGGCTGTTCTGCTGTTCCAATTGTGTACTTATATAAAGGAAACAATTCTCTGTGAACTAAGTTTTGTATGTCTTCTTCCATTTGTCTAAGTGCAATTACATCATCTAAAACAGTTGACAAAAATGGAGTACCAAAAGCTCTACCTGGCTTTTTGTCAAAGTACATATGAACAACTCTTTCGGCTGACCATACCGGATCTTTATCGTTAGGAGAATAAGTCAAAGGATCTGTAGCTTGTTGATATGCTTTTGGTCTATTTTGTTTATCTCTTAAAATATAAGTTTGTTCTGTTGGTATTAAATAATACCCAGCTATAGGTTCGGTGCCAGCAATTGGATTAAGTTTATCTGGAAAAAAAGAACCTATATCCGCTCTAGCCTTTACCACGAAAACATTAGAATATTTTATAAGCTGATCTGAAAGCTCTATTAAAAATTCCATAAATGGTCTTTTCATAGTCATTTCCATAAAGTCTATTCTTCTGTACAGGTATGAAATAGCTTCAGGATTTTCTCCTACTATTTCCCACCCTTCTTTCCAGAAGAGTTCTTTATGCTTAGCTACCGCTTGTCGCACGTAACCATCAGTATCAAATGCTTGCGTTATTCTATTAAAGTCATATGGAGACGGCTCAAAAGCAGCTCTCGTATCGTAATAATACGACGAACCACGAAAGCCTAGTGCAAGAGCAGCTATTTTGATACTCTTGCCTAGGACTTTAATATCGTCTTGTTTTAATTTTTTTTCCTCTAAAGAAACTGAGTTTCTAGCAAAAGGAAGGTAGGATCTAATAGCCATTTACTACGCCTTTACTATCGTGTTATTTGTATATAGTAGCTATAAATGGCAAATTACTTAGTAGATTCTGTTAATCCTGCCATCTCGAAAGCCTTCTTCATAATAAGGCTCTTTACAGACTCAAGCCAAAAAATAGTTTCTGGCTCAGAAAAATCACTCTTATATTGAAGATTCTGTTGAGAAACTTTAATTGTTATAGTTGCTTCTTGATTTTCTTGAGTATTTTCATTATCTGACATTAGAAGTCATCCTTCTCTTTCTTTTCTTTTTTATCGTTTGTTTTTACATTTTCTAAATTTTGAATAATATAATTATTTAAATGCTTTATAGTTGCTTCTTTAAGAACTAATTCAGAAGTTAGCTGAGCTACTCTTTCTTGAAAAGC
>CAZRFN010000035.1:0-20604 GCA_964599335.1 uncultured Acidibacter sp.
TGATCGCCCTCATCAAAAAACAAGTCGCCTGACTTTATGGATACGCGCGTCATCGCGTGCAGCAACCAAATGACTTGTAATCGGGTGAGGCCCGCAAAAAGCGAAACGCGCGATAGCGCTTTTATAAGAGCATCATCGAGCAAAACAGGGTCGGAGTTTTTCATCGGTTACGCCCGCAAACGGGTGGATCAGCAAACATGACGCGTTGAGACAGGCTAACCCGGTCTCGCGAAATAAAAAATATCGCGTCGAAATTTAGAAGACACCTATGAATATGGGAGGCATAACAAGGTGCGTTTATACTTTCGCGCATGATCGCTAGTCGTTACTGGGCTTGGTTGGCAACGCTTCCCCTCGCGATCGCCGCGTCGTTTTGGGCGCCGATGCTGTCGTTGGTGGTGGCGGTGTTATTTCTCATCGGGCTGCGCGATGTGTCGCAAAGGCGCCATGCCATCCTTCGCAATTACCCGTTGATCGGGCACCTTCGTTTTCTGCTCGAGTACATCCGTCCGGAGATTCGGCAGTATTTTCTCGAAGACGACGAGATGCAGTTGCCGTTCTCGCGTAATCAGCGCGCGCTCGTCTATCAACGAGCCAAACGGCAGAACGACAAACGAGCATTTGGCACGCTGATCGACCC
The DNA here is from genome assembly GCA_964599335.1 of uncultured Acidibacter sp. Lineage (GTDB taxonomy): Bacteria > Pseudomonadota > Gammaproteobacteria > Steroidobacterales > Steroidobacteraceae > UBA964. The sequence goes on from CAZRFN010000035.1 coordinate 641, forward strand.
ATATAAGCCTGGCGCGATTTGGCTTAACCACTCCAACGTAGCCGTTCATCCCGACGAGAACGCGTTCAGACTCACGATCGGTAATCAAAGTTGTCTGCAGCCCTATCACTCGTCGGTACTCAATGTTTCGGCGATGAGCTTTGGCGCGCTTTCGGCGAATGCCATCCGTGCACTCAATCGCGGAGCAAAACTCGGAAACTTCGCTCAAGACACCGGTGAGGGCTCTATTTCGCGTTATCACCGCGAGGAAGGCGGCGATCTCATCTGGGAGATCGGTTCAGGATATTTTGGCTGTCGCGATGCGGCTGGAAATTTCTCTGCCGAAAAGTTCGCCGCGCAAGCGATCGATCCGCAGGTTCGGATGATCGAAATCAAACTTTCGCAGGGTGCAAAACCTGGGCACGGCGGCGTTTTGCCCGCGGCGAAAGTCAGCGCCGAAATTGCGATGACCCGAGGCGTAGAGGTCGGTCAGGATTGCGTATCGCCCGCGACCCATTCGCGATTTTCAACGCCGACTGGGCTTCTCGAGTTCGTCGCAGAGCTTCGTCGGCTCTCGGGCGGAAAGCCGGTCGGTTTCAAACTGTGTATTGGCGATCCGGTCGAGTTCATGGGCATTTGCAAGGCGATGCTGGCGACCAAGATTATCCCGGACTTCATCGTCATCGACGGTACGGAAGGTGGCACAGGCGCTGCGCCGGTGGAGTTTGCCGATCACGTGGGCATGCCCGCGCGCGACGGTTTGTCGTTTGCACATAACGCGCTTCGGGGCGTCGGCCTCCGAAGCTCCGTGAAGTTGGCGGCCGCCGGCAAGATCGTATCGGGCTTCGATGTCGCCACGATGTTGGCCTTGGGCGCAGACTGGTGCAACGCTGCGCGCAGCTTCATGTTTGCGCTGGGCTGCATTCAGTCAAGAAGTTGCCATACGGATGAATGTCCAACTGGCATCGCTACGCAAAATGCCCTGCGACAGCGCGGGCTCGATGTCGAAGACCGAGCGAATCGGGTAACCAACTTCCACCGAGCCACTATTCAGTCGTTGGCCGAGCTGATCGGCGCGGCGGGGCTCGATCGTCCATCGCAACTGACTGCACGAGACTTCATGATTCGAGACGACAAGGGGCAGCCAGTCCCACTGTCGTCTGTTTATCCGGAGATCGATGCCGGAGTGCTGCTCGATCCGACGGACGTGCGCTATTCATTAGTGCCCGCGGTGTATCGCTCTGCGTGGGAGATCGCGAGCGCTGATCGGTTCAAAGGTTCATCGGAGCGTTGCCGATAAACTTGATGAGCGACACCTAAGAATCACTCCGTAAATTTCTCCGCTCGCCACTCTTTGCTGCCACCCGCGCGGCTCGCCTCCTAGGCCGGCGCAAACGCCATCGGCGAGATTGACCAAGTCCTTTAATCTTGACACGATGTTAAAAATAATTAACATCAGTGTTTGCAGCCATTTATGCGGACTAGGGGTGTTTCGATGCCGATCAAAGAGCAATTCGCCAGGGTCTGGTTAATCACGATGCTCGTGACATACCTCGCCTACTTCACGGCCGTCGTGGTGGTGGGTGAGACCACACCGCTCGCTCAAATTGGTATGTTCGCGGCGACGGTGGTCGTACAGGTGATCGTCATCGGTAGTGCCAGCGCCTTGATGGAGATTCGTCATAAAGGCGGTCCCAAGACCGACGAACGCGATCAGATGATCGACCAGCGGGCGACGCGGGTCGCTTACCACTTGCTGATCTGCGCCATGATCGTCGTGGGATGTCTGATGCCGTTCAACAACTCGGGCTGGAAGATCTTTCACGCCGCCGTGTTCTCGATCGCCCTCGCCGAGATCGTGCGGCACGGACTGATCGTCTCGATGTATCGTCGAGGCTGGGATGGCTAAGAAGCGACTACGTAACAATCTTAGATTGATGCGCTTCTTGTCGAACGAAATGACTCAAGCCGAGCTCGGCGAGCGCATTGGCGTCACCCGACAGACCATCGCTGCGATCGAAGCAGGAAAGTATTCCCCAACACTCGAAACGGCGTTCCGTCTCGCTGAGGTTTTCGAGAAACCCCTGGAGGAGATTTTCCAGTGGGAAATCGAGGGTCGGTTAAAGGACAAATGGTGAGCTAAACGTGAGCGCACCCCACATCATCCGTTTGGTCGAAGAGTCTCTGCTGGCTTCGGAGCCCGTCGAGTATCTTCCGGCGCCCGAGAAGATCTTGTCGGGTCATCCGCGGCAGCGGGTCTGGTCGCACTACACCGATGCGAGTCAAAAATTTTCCGTAGGCATTTGGGAGTGCGAGCCGGGGGCTTGGCGCGTCCGCTACACCGAAGAGGAATATTGCCGAGTCGTGATGGGCCGCAGTCTTCTGACGAGTGCCGATGGAGTGGTGCGCGAAGTGGTGGCGGGCGACGAGTTCGTGATCCCCCGCGGGTTCGAGGGAGTTTGGGAAGTGCTCGAGCGCACCCGAAAGGTCTACGTGATCTACGAAGGCGCTGAATGATCGAGGCAGAGAGACGCGCCGGCGTCTCTCGCTTTACAGCTCAAGCTTTCGGCGGCCAGAGGCTCACCGTCGCCCGGCGCCAGGTGATCGGAGTGACTTTTCCTGCGGGAGGCTTATTCATCGTCGCTCTTCGCGCGTAATGCTTGTGTCTATCTCATGCGATGCAGCGCGCAGAGCTTGTTGCCATCTGGATCGCGAACATAGGCGAGATAGAGAGAACCAAGGCTGCCGCTGCGCACACCGGGCGGACCTTCGATCGATGTTCCCCCGTTCGCCACAGCCGTATCGTGAAACTGCTTCACCTGTTCCGGTGAGTCGCACTTAAAACCGATGGTGCTGCCGTTGCCGACGGAGGCGGGCTCATCATTAATGGGTTCACTTAAGCAGAACATGCTGCCACCCGCTTGATAGAAGAGCCGCATATGACCTGTAACCGCCTCGTTGCGCATCGCGGGCTTAGCACCAAACACAGCGAGCAGCGCGTCGTAGAACTGTTGTGAGCGATCGATGTCGTTCGATCCGACCATGATATGACTGAACATGAGTCAACTCCTTTGAGAGGGTCCGATCGAGCCTAGTCCTAGCGTTCAGCTACGGCAAGCGCGGTGGCGTCGGCTGTTCGTCAGCCTCGCGGTCGGCGTTCGAAGCGTCGTTGACGTTGCTCTCTGCCGCCGCCTTGTTCCATGCGTCCTTCGCGTCGCTCCATCATGCGCTGACGTCGCTCGGCCCGATTGGCTTCGAGTGCGTTCAGTTGCTCGGGGTTCAGCAAACCGCGCGCGCTGCTCTGGAAGGCTTGCTGCTGCACGCGAAGCTGGCCTCTTGCGCTCTCGAGGTTTTGTCGTGCCTGAGCGGTGATCGACTCGTAGTTGGGGTCGGTACGCGGCGTATTGGCGAGTGTTTGCTGCGCTGCGCGGACCTGAGTCCGTAGGCCTTCTGTGGCCTGTCGATGGTTCTCACTGAGCGAACGCAGTTGGGCTTTTTGGGCGTCGCTCAAGTTTAAATCGTTGAGTGCGGACTCGAGTCGTCGCGACTCTCGGGCCATGGGTCGGTCTGACTCGCTGCCGATATCTTGGGCGAATACGGGGGTGATCGCCCCGGCGATGGCGAGTGCGATGATCGGTAGTGCGCGGAAATAGTGGGCGGGTTTCATGGAAGTCTCCGAGTGGGGTCTGCGTTAGGGCTGCAACGTCGATTTGACCAGAATCGTCTGTGAAAATTTGTTAACCAAGCCCCGAAGATAGGAAAAGTTTCGTCAATCTTTTGATGGCTCTGGCGTTGCGATACAGTCGAGCATCGTTAGGCCAAACACAGGGTCAAAAATCATGAAGAGATTTCTGGTGACGGCGGTGGCTGCGGCGGTGTTCGCAACGGCCTCCGCTTTCGGCGTGTCGGCGGATGCCGCGCTCAGTCAGGCGGTGTCGGGTGAGTGGCGATCAGCCGACGATAAATCGCGCGACGGCGAGCGTCGTCCGCTCGAAAGTCTGACGTTCTGGGGCCTGAAGCCCGGGTCCAGCATCCTTGAGGTGCAGCCGGGCGGCGGTTGGTGGACGCGCATCCTCGCGCCCTATGCGGCTCGTACGAGCGGGCGTTACACCGCGACGGCAGCCGACCTCAACAATCCGTCGTTGAGCGACGCGGCTCGCAAAGGGCGCGCCGATTTCGCGGCGCGTTATGCCGACGAGAAGGTCTTCGGCAAAGTCGAGCTCGTCAATTGGGGCCCGACGGCTGCACCGCTGCCGCCGAACAGTTACGACTTCATCTTGTTGTCACGAGTGATCCACGGTTGGATGCGAACCGACGGCCTACTCGAGCGTAATCTCGCGAGCCTCGCGGGTTCGTTGAAGCCGGGTGGTGTGCTGGCGGTCGAGCAACATCGCGGTAATCCGGGCACGCAAGATCCGAAGGCCGAGAGCGGTTACGTCACGGAGGCTTTCGTCATCGAGGCCGCGCAGAAGGCCGGGCTCCGTCTGGCAGGGCGCTCCGAGATCAATGCGAACGCCAAGGACACCAAAGACCATCCGTTTGGTGTGTGGACCTTGCCGCCCACTCGCGCCACGGTGCCGTACGGATCAGGCAAGGCGCCCGATCCGACCTTCGATCGTAGTCGGTACGATGCGATCGGAGAGTCCGACCGAATGACGCTGCGCTTCGTCAAATGACGCGCGTCAGCCCTCTTGCGTCAACCGCTTGAGGTCTGCAGCGAAGAGATCGATCTCGAGAGTCGGCTGCGCGATCAGGCGCAGCTGATTCTTGCGGTCGTATACATAGATCGTGGCTGAGTGGTCGATGGTGTAGTCGTCGCCCGACGTCGGCACTTTGACGGCGATGGCATGAAATGCCTTGACCACTTTCTCGAGCTCGGCGGGCTCGGGCCGTAGCCCGATGAACGACTGATCAAAACTTTTGACGTACGCGCCGAGGCGATCGGCGGTGTCACGTTCGGGGTCGACGCTGACGAGCAGCACTTGCACCTTGTCGGCGTCTTCGCCCAAGGCGTTGCGCACCTGGCGCAGGCGCATGAGCGTGGTCGGGCAGATATCCGGACACCGCGTGAATCCGAAGAAGACGAGCGTGACCTGACCTTTGAAGTCGTCGATGCGACGAATCTTGCCGTCGGTGTCGGGAATGCCGAGACCTCTGCCATAAGCCAGGTTCGAGACCTCCGTCGCGTTGAACGGCGGCGGGGGTGGCCCGCAGGCGACCAATATGGCCGATGCGAGTAGTGCGAGCGCTAAACCTCTCAACTTCATTTAGTCGGACGCGCTTCGACGCTGAACTCGACTTTGATCTCTCCGGCCTTGGCGAAGCGCAGGGTCACGGGAAACGTCGCGCCCGCGACGAGCGGGGCGTTGAGCTCGATGAACATCAAGTGCAGGCCGCCGGGCTGCAGCGCGACACGGCCACCCGCCGGGATCGCGAGCCCACCTTCGACTTGCCGCATGCGCATGACGCCGCCGTCCATGTTCATGCTGTGAATCTGCACCTCGCGTGCGATGGGCGTGATCGCTGAGACGAGACGGTCTTCGGTAGCACCTTGATGGACGATGGTCATGAAACCGCCGCCCACCATCTGACCCGGAGCCGATGCGCGCGCATAGGGGCGTTCGATGGTGATGAGGTCGGCTGCGATGACTTGGGTGATCGAGGCGAGCAGCAAGAGCAAGGCGAGGGGGGTTTTCATGAGGGAGATTATATCGTGCAGAATGTGACGCATGAGTCAGACACGCCAGATCGTCGGGGCGCTCGTGTTCTACGGGCGCTTCGCGGCATCGTTCTCGCAAGTGGGGTATCTCGCGCGCCAAATGTTTTGGCCGACCTTCAAGCCGGATTTTCGCGGGCAGCATTGGCTCGTGACCGGTGGATCCGGCGGCTTGGGTCGTCAAATGGTGTGGGCGGCGCTGAAAGGTGGCGCGACGGTCACTGCAGCCGCGCGCTCGGAGCAGAAACTGCGTGAGCTTGCGTCGGCGGCTGCCGCAGAGGGGTTGTCGGGGCTCGAAATCGAGCGCTGCGATTTCACCTCGATGCGCGAGACGCGCGAACTCGCCGATCGTTTGTCCTCACGAGGTCGGCGGATCGACGTGCTCATGAACAACGTCGGAGTGATGAACGACACGCTCGTGGTCACACCCGAAAACTTAGAAGCCTCGTTCGCCTCGAACCTGCTTGCACATTATGTACTCACCGAGGGTCTGATCGAGCGAGGGGCACTCGGGCGAGACAGCGTCGTGGTCAATATCACCTCGGGCGGCGCGTATAGCGTGCCGCTCTCGACCGCCCTGCTCAACATCACGAACCCCGCGCAGTTCAACGGTGTGGTGGCCTATGCCGCGCACAAGCGGGCGCAGATTGCGCTGACATCTTTTTGGCGAGAGCGGCACCGCGAGACGGGAGTCGAGTTTTACGTCATGCACCCGGGGTGGGCAGATACCGCCGGTGTGCAGCGCTCGTTGCCGAGGTTCCGTCGACTGTTCAAGCCGGTCTTGCGTAATGCTCGTTCGGGTGCCGACACTGCGCTTTGGCTTGCGGCCGAGCGACCGAGTCAGCCCTCGCAAGAGCTGATTTGGTTCGACCGAAAAATACGCGCGGCTCATGCGTTTGCTTACACGCGAGCGAGCTCGGAAACCCCGACGGACCTCGCGAATTACCTCGCGAGCATTTCTCGATCGAGTGTGCGCGACGACAAATAGAAAAACCCCGCGGCGGGCAGCATGAAGAGCGCGGTCAAAGACATTGAGTCTTGCAGCCCCTCGGCGTAGATCGTGGCGCAAATGTCTTGCTGATCGAGCGTGAGCAACGCTGCCGCCTTCGGGTTGCAGGCGGCCACGCTGAGCGAGTCGGCGACGCCTCGCGCCTCGAGCGCTGCGGTCATGAAGCTGTCGCTCATCAAGCCCACGATCTGCGGACCGAGTCCGTTACCCACGAGTGCGATGATGAACAACATGATTGCGATCGAAGAGGCTCGCGACGATGCCGGAACGACGCCTTGGCCAATGGTGTATTGCGCACCGAGATAACCGTAATGCAGCAAGGCGGCGAGCAGCCATAGCGCGAGGGCGAGGCCGAGCCGATCGCTCGGTTGGTTGAAGGCGAGTATGTAAAGTGGCGCCGCCAGAGCCATCGTGATGGCGGGCAAGAGCGCGACGACACGGATGCTGCGTTTGTTGAGTGCGTCCATGACGAAGCCGGCGAGCAATGTGCCGACGGCCCCGGTGATGCTGAGTGGCACGCCAAAACGCACCGCGAACTCGCCCGGTGTGAGTCCATGCAGGCGTTGCATCATCGGCGCCTGGAAGCTCGCGAACCCGAAGCCCACCATGGCGATGAGCGATGCGCCGAGGGTCATGTACCAATAACTACGTTTCGTCAGCAGAAGACGTAGGGTCGTCGTGATGCCGGTTCTCTCGGACTTCGGCAGATCGGCGGGGTCGGAGTAACCGCGCGGCGGTTCACGTACGGTGAGCCACACGATGAAAGCGAAGATCACGCCGGGCACGCCTAAGGCGATGAATGCGAAACGCCAGCCGTAATCGGCGCCCCAGTTCATCCATTGGGGTAACAGCCCCAGCCCGAAAATTCCGAGTACGTCTTTGACCGCCTCGTCGGACATTTGGCCGAGCGGTCCGCCGATGAGATAAGCGAGCATGTTGCCGAGCATCACGCCGGTCGAGAAGATGGCGAGCGCTTTCGCGCGGCCCGACGCGCGATAGTAATCGCCGATCAAAGAATTAGAGGGAGGTGTGCTGCCCGCCTCACCGATGGCGACGCCCACGCGGGCGATCAACAAGAACAAAAAACCGGTGGCGAAACCGCAGAGGGCGGTCATCAAGGACCACAGCGCGATACACACGGCGAGGATGGTCACTCGGTTATGGCGATCGGCAGCGAGCGCGATGGGAATACCCATCAGCGCATAGAAGAGCGCGAACGGAGGGCCAGCGAGAAAACCGAACTCGGCATCGGAGAGACCGAAATTCGAAATGACGGGCTGTGCGAGTACGCCGAGCAGAGCGCGATCGATGAAGTTGAGGGTGTAGATGGCCGTGAGCGTGATCAGCACGTACCAGCGATAGGACGCGCTACCGAAGTCCCTTCCCTGGGCGGTGGGGTTGGTCGGGTGACTCACCCCCGCACTATACTGCGGTTATGGCTCGAATAATCGTCATCGCGCTGCTCGTGATCGGCGCTCTGCTGCTCTGGCGGAGCTGGCGCAACCGCAAATAAAAACGGCCGCATCCCGAAGGATGCAGCCGTCTTTTGAAGATAAACCCAAGACGGGCCAAAAGGCCCGCCAATGGTTTTATTTCTTGGGCTTCTTGGCGTCTTCGATGACCTTGTCCGCGACGTTGCGCGGCACTGGGTCATAGTGCGAAAACTCCATGGTGTACGACGCGCGACCACTCGACATCGCGCGCAGCTGACCGATGTAACCGAACATTTCGGAGAGCGGCACGGTCGCCACGACGGCGATGTTGGTGCCACGCTCGAGCTGGTCCTGGATCGAACCACGTCGACGGTTGATGTCGCCGATGACGTCACCGAGGTAGTCACCCGGGGTGACGACCTCAACCTTCATCACGGGCTCGAGCAGAACGGGGCCGGCCTTCGGCAGCGCTTCGCGGAAGCAAGCTTTCGCAGCGATTTCGAAGGTGAGGGCGTTCGAGTCGACATCGTGGTAGCTGCCGTCGAAGAGCGTCGCGCGGAAGTCCACCGTGGGGAACTTCGCAAGCACGCCTTCTTCGAGCTGCATCTTGAGGCCCTTCTCGACCGAAGGAACGTATTCGCGCGGGACCGACCCGCCGACGGTGGCGTCGACGAACTCGAAGCCCTTGCCGCGCTCGAGCGGCTCGAACTTGATCCACACGTCGGCGAACTGGCCCGAACCACCCGTCTGCTTCTTGTGCACGTAGTGCTCTTCGATGGTCTTCGTGAAGGCTTCGCGGTAGGCCACCTGCGGCTCACCCATGATGCCTTCGACGTTGAACTCGGTGCGCATGCGATCGAGCGTCACGTCGAGGTGCAACTCACCCATGCCGCGCAGAATCGTCTGGCCGGTTTCGCGATCGGTCTCGAGACGCAGCGAGGGATCGGCACGAACCATCTTGCCGAGGGCCGCGCTGAACTTCTCGAGTTCGCCCTTCGATTTCGGCTGAACCGAAACGCTGATGACCGGCTCAGGGAAGCGCATGCGCTCGAGCACCACGGGGTGATCGGTATCGCACAGCGTGTCACCGGTATCGGTCTCGGCCAAAGAAACCAGCGCGATGATGTCACCGGCGCGGGCCTCTTCGATGGCGTTCGCTTCTTTGGCGAACATTTCGACCATGCGGCCGATCTTCTCGCGCTTGCCACGGGTCGTGTTGGTGACCGACATGCCCTTGGTCAGCACGCCCGAGTAAACACGTACGAAGGTGAGTGCGCCGTAGGCGTCGTTGATGACCTTGAACGCGAGCGCCGAGAACGGCTCGTCATCGGAGCAGACGCGCTCGCCGATCGGGTTACCGTCGGCATCGACGGTGTTGATGGCGGCGACGTCGGTCGGAGCCGGCAGATAGTCGACGACAGCATCGAGCACCTGGGTGACGCCCTTGTTTTTGTAGGACGAGCCGCAGAGCACCGGCGTGAAGGCACCCGTCACCGTTCCCTTGCGTAAGCAAGCGATGAGGGTTTCGACCGACGGGTCTTTTTCATCCATGAGATAGGCTTCCATGGCCGTATCGTCCATCTCGAGACAGGTATCGACGAGCTCTTTGCGGTAGTCGGCGATCTTGCTGAGGATGGCGCGGTCGGAAGGCACGGTGACGCCGAGTTTGTCGACGATGTCGGGCGTGATCTCGAGTTCAGCGGGTTTCGCATCGCGATCGTCGGAGTCCCAGACGAGCGCTTGCATGCGGACGAGATCGATCATGCCCTTGAAGTTGTCTTCGGAGCCGATCGGGAGTTGGACCGGCAAGGGGCGCGCACCGAGGCGCTTCTTGATCATGTCGACGCAGCGCGTGAACGAAGCGCCGCTACGGTCCATTTTGTTGACGTAGCAAATACGCGGAACGCCGTAGTTGTCGGCGAGACGCCAGTTGGTTTCGGACTGCGGTTCGACGCCCGCCACGCCGTCGAACACGACCACGGCGCCGTCGAGCACGCGCAGGGAACGGTTCACTTCGATGGTGAAGTCGACGTGCCCCGGGGTGTCGATGACGTTGATCTTTTTCTTGCGCCAGAACGTCGACACGGCGGCCGACTGAATCGTGATGCCGCGCTTCTGTTCCTGCTCGAGGTAGTCGGTCGTGGTCGAGGACTTGAGGTCCTTCGTGTCGTGCACGTCGACGATGGTGTGCTTGCGCCCCGTGTAATAGAGGATGCGCTCGGTGGTCGTGGTTTTGCCCGCATCAACGTGGGCGATGATGCCGATGTTACGGATGTCGGCAAGGGGGGTAGTACGGGGCATGGCGGTTTCCGTCGTGTCAGTAAGGTGGGGGCACGGGTAAACTCCGAATTATAGCCGTAAAGAGGCTATTCGATCGATACCTTGGGGGTAGTCGGACTTCAGGGGGGTAGGCGCACTTGGAGAGGGGGCGGGGGCTCGGGTTTTGGGGTGCCACGGCCTTGGTCGTCGGCAACATCATCGGCTCGAGCATTTTCATGCTGCCGGCCGTGCTCGCCCCGTTCGGGGCCAACGCCTTGATCGCCTGGGGGGTGAGTATCGCGGGGGCCGCCTGCCTCGCTTTCGTTTACGCGCAACTCGCCCTGCATCTGCCGGCCGGGGCCGGTAGCCACGGGCACGTCCAAAGCTTGCTCGGTGACGACGCCGCCTGGATCGGCAGTTGGGGATATCTGCTGTCGGTGTGGACGGCGAATGCCGCGATCGCGGTGGCCGGAGTCAGCTACTGCCTCACGTTGCTGCCAGGACTTGATCGATGGTCTTTCGGACCCGAGGGGCTCGGCCTGCTCGTGATCACCCTGTTGCTTGCCGCGAACCTTCGAGCGATGGGCGGCTCGGTGCAAATCGTCTCGACGCTGCTGAAGCTCATTCCGTTCGCGCTCGTCATCGCACTCGGCTTCTGGCTGTTCATCGATAACGGGAATGTGGCGTTCGAGGGAATGTCACGTCAGCCGATCGCCTGGGAGCCGGCGCTCGCATCGGTCGGAATCACCCTGTTCGCTTTGCTTGGTCTCGAGAGCGCAGCCGTTCCGGCCCGCGCCGTGCGTGATCCGAACATCATCGTGCCCCGCGCGACACTCGTGGGTCTGTTGCTCGCCGGGTTCGTATCCGTCGCGGCGACCTGCATCGTCGCCTTCATGATGCCCACGGCGCAAATTGCGCAATCCTCAGCGCCGATCGCGGATTTCATTGGTCGCTTCATGGGTAGCGGCGCGGCGCTGCTCGTGGCGATCTTCGCTGCGATCAGTTGCTTCGGTGCTTTGAACGGTTGGCTACTCGTGGGTGGAGAACTTACGGCGGCGATGGCCTCCACGGGCGGACTACCGAACCGCGCTGCCGAGCGAAGCGCACGGGGCGCCCCGATCGTCGGGCTCGTGTCCTGCGCCGTGATCTCCGCGATTTTTTTGTTACTTGCATTTTCGCGGCGCGGTGCAGCGGCATTCGAGTTCGTGGCGCTTTTGTCGACGACGACCTCATTGGTGTTTTTCGTGATCTGCACGCTCGCGGCGCTCAAGGCCTGGCGTAGCGGCCGGCTGCCGAAAACCCGGGGCACGCTATTCGCCTGCCTCGGGGCGCTGATTTTCTCGATGGTGGCGCTCTATAGCGCAGGCTTGGAATCGGCGGTATGGGGCACGGCGTGCATCGCCGCCGGTTATGCCTGGCGGCGGGTTTCTTTGGCGCGTCGCCACGCATCGCGATAGTCCGACCGCAGTAGTTCGTGGAAGTGATGGACGCCCGACTCGCGCGTCGGGTTCAGCAGACCTGAGACATAAGAGCCGCTGTCGAGGTTGCGCTGCACGTCTTCGCAAATGCGGATGTCTTCGTGCTGTACGACATCTGAAAACTCGCGATCGTTGACGAGAGGCGCTTCTCGATAAAAGAAATCGAATTCGACCCTGCACCGATTACCTCTCAAAGGCAGTACGCGGTTGGTCTGCAGTCTTCCCGGCAAGATATTGAGCATCGTATTCGGGTAGATGAAGTAATAGAGCGCTTCACCCGAGCCGTAGGCGTCGGGCGCGCTCTCGAGAGGGCTCGACTGCAGCGAGTGCCATCGCGAGAGCGTCGTCGTGTAACTACGGTAATCGAGGATGGCGTTCAGCGTCGGATGCACATGCGGAACGTGATAACCCTCGAGGTAGTTGTCGACGTAGGTCTTCCAATTGCAGTCGATGTCGTAAGACACGCGCTCATGAAAGCGCAGGGCGGGCAGCGCATGACCCGCGCGCGCAAGACGCGGTGCCATGTCGGAGAGTGCGTCCTCGAGTGAGGCAGGGCCGGGCTCGAGTCGACCAAAGATCAAACCCTCGAACTCGGCGAGCTCGATCTCTGGCAAACGGATCGAGGTCTCGTCGAACCCTTCGGCGCCGCGCATTTCGGGGGCCGAAAGCAACTGTCCGTCGAGCCCATACGCCCAAGCGTGATAGCGGCATCGCAAAAATGTTTTTCCGCCACCGCGACAGGGTTCGAGAGGGCCTGCGCGATGACGGCAGACGGCATGAAACCCGCGGAGTCGCTGCGCGGAGCGCGTGATCGCGACATCGAGCCCGCCGAGCGAGGCCATGAGGATGTCGCCGTCTGTCGACAACTGACTTCGATGTCCGAGGAATTGCCAATGACGCGCAAAGACGCTGCTGCGCTCGATATCGACGATAGGGCCATCGCGATACATCGAGGCCGGCAAGGCACGGGCGCCGGAGGCCGGCTGCGCATCGAGCTCGACATCAGCGAAGGCGGACTCGAGCAGCCCGAGGGTAGGGGTGGTCACTGCGGCGACCGTGAAGGCTTGCGACCGAGTCGCACGAGATGACCGGGTCTTTCGCGGGTGATGTGACCTTCCCGAATCACCGGCTTCCCGGCTACCCAAGTTCCGAGATAACCGTGAGAGGTCTGGAGCAAGCGCTTGCCACCGGCCGGTAGGTCGCGCACCAAATGCGGGACGGCGGGCGCGACGCGCAACGGATCGATGAGGTTGAAGTCGGCACGCATGCCCGGCGCGATCTCGCCGCGATCGTGCAGGCCGATATGTCGTGCGTTGCGGCGCGTGAGCATTTCGATGACGCGCTCGGGTGCAAGACGGCCTTCACTGCGATCACGCGCCCAGTGACTGAGCATGAAGGTGGAACTGCTGGCATCGCAGATCGTGCCAACGTGGGCTCCGGAGTCGGAGAGACCATAGAGCGCTCGTGGGTGATCGAGCATCTCGCGCGCCGTCGCCAGCGACCCCTCGTTGTAATTGAAGATGGGGAAGTGGATGAGATTGCTGCCATCGCCCTCGGCGAGAAAATCGTAAATCGCCTCGAGCGCGCTGCAACCGCGCTGGCGCGCTTGGGCGAGCAGGCTGCGTGTGACGGGCGGTTCGTAGTCCACGTGACTCTGGCCTTGCGAATCTTTGACCACGAGCGGGAACATGCGTCCCGAGATCATCTCGATGCGTGCGAGCATCAGATCGACGAGCGGCGGAATCGCGCTGCCGTCGCCCGCGAGTCGACCGGATTTCTCCGCGAGCAGACGTGTCTTGCGCGCGGGGTCACGCAACGCCGCAGCGCGCTCGGCGAGCGGCAGCGAAGCGACCTCGATGTAGGCCGGAAAACCCATCAGCGGATGGAACGTGGTGTCGAGCCCGAGGATCACTCCGATGCCGCGAGGGCTTGCTTGCAGCCAGAGTGGTAGCCCGCCTGCGACTGCCGCTTCGGTGCGCGAACGGATCGCGCGCCACTGCTCGCCGCCGGGATCGCGTTGTAGCCAGGTCATGGAGAGACGTTTGCCACTTTCTTTGGCGAGCAGCTCGACGAGATCGAACTCTGCATCGAAGCCCGCGGGGCCGTGCAGCAGATTGAAGTCGCTCACGACCTGGACTACGCCGTGGTCGACGCCCTTGAAGGCGTGTGCGATTCCTGCGAGCTCAGCCGCGGCCGCCTCCGAGGCGGGTGTGGCGAGGCCTGCGGTCGTTCGATGGTTATCGGTTCGGCCGGTGGAGAAGCCTGCAGCGCCCGCTTCGAGCGCCTCACGCAACAAGCGACGCATGTCGGCGATATCGGTTTCGCTGGCGGTCTCTTGTGCGAGGGCGCGATCGCCCATGACGGCCATGCGTAGCGGGTCGTGCGGAACCTGGACCAGAAAATCGAGGCTATGCGGCATGCGCTCGAGCGCCGACATGTATTCCGGGAAGCTTTGCCAGTCGAAGCTCACGCCTTCGGCGAGCGCCACCCCGGGGATATCCTCGACGCCTTCCATCAAAGAAATGAGCCCGTCGACCGCGCGCTGTTTGTCTCCTTGCGCAAGCGGCGCGAAGCCGACCCCGCAGTTGCCGAAGACGACAGTCGTTACGCCGTGATGGATGCTGGGGTTGAAGGTTTCGTCCCAGCTCGCTTGTCCATCGTAGTGCGTGTGCAGATCGACGAAGCCTGGCGTGAGCCAGGCGCCGTGTGCCGCGATGTGCTCTCGAGTTTGAGAGGTGATGCGACCCACCTCGCGGATGCAGCCGTCGGCGATGCCGACATCTGCGGTACGCGGTGCCGCGCCCGTCCCGTCGATGACTGTTGCCCCTTCGATGACGAGATCGAGCATGGCGTGTTCCTCGAGTGGATTCAGCGCGGGATGCGCAAGTCGACGCCTATCGGGCAGTGATCGGCCAGTTTTCGCTCGAGCGCGTCGCGTCCGTCATACGTGAGTCTCACGAACGAGTCGGGCACGCGCCACTCGGCGAGTTTGGCGCCGAGCACCACATGATCGATGTAACTGCGATAGTTTTGATCGGGGGCACAGTTGATGAATCGCTGGCCTTCGGCGACGTTGACTAAATCGGCGCCCACCGGGTCGGCATCGTCGATCTCGGCCCAAAAATTTCGCGGCTGTCCCTGTTCGTTGCGAGCCGGGCCGGTGCCGGCGAGTAGATCGTGATTGAAGTCGCCGAGGATGGCGAAGCGACGACCCGCGGCGGCTTGCTCGTCGATCCATCGCTCGAGGATCGGCACTTGCTCCGCGAGGGTTTGGCAATCACGGCGCGGATCGTCCAGAGGCCGTCGTGGGCAACCGGCTTTCAGATGAACAGAGAGTAGTCGGAGCTCGCGTTTGTCACCGGGGTAAACGATGAGTACGGCACCGCGGCGCACGCGGTCGTCGAGTGAGAGATCAATTAAATCTTCGCCGCAGCGATGTGGGACACCCTTGCGGATGGCAAAACCCGTGTTCTGTACGCCCTCGCGTCGCGAGAAACAAAAATCGTGATTGCGAAAGACCTTGCGAGCGGCGGCCACACCGTCGACTTCTTGCAAGGCTACGACGTCGGCATCGAGTTGTTTCGCGTAGCGCTCGAGCGCTTGGAAGTCGAGGGCAGACCGCTCGAGTTCCTGCGCCACATTGCAGGGGATCGATCGCTTACGGGAGCCGGGCGAGGCATCGCGGGGGACGCAGCTGTCGGCCAGTTTCCGAAACTCTTCGGGGGCGATGAGCCACTCGAGGTTCCAGGCGGCGATGCGCAGGGTTTGATCGGCGGCAGACGAGGCCGGGCTGAACAGCGCGGCGATCACGGCGATGAGGGGAAGCATTGATCGGTACATGGCCCATTCTCGCCAACGCAGCCCACGATGCGCAAACCTCGAACCGTTATCATGGACCCCTGATGAACGACCTTAATAAAGAGCCACCCGAGAGGCTGCAGAAGGTGCTGGCCTCGCTCGGTCTGGGCTCTCGTCGCAGCATCGAAGACTGGATTCGGGGCGGTCGCGTGACGGTGAACGGCGTCGTGGCCGAGCTCGGCGTTCGCGTCGGCCCGTCGGACCGGGTGTTGATCGACGGCAAGCCGGTCGATCTCGCCGCGCGTGCGACGGCGGTCACATCCTCGGTGGTGCTCGGCTACCACAAGCCCGTTGGCGAAATGACGACGCGCAGCGACCCGCAAGGCCGTCCGACGGTCTTCGATCGATTGCCGCCACCGCCTGCGGGGCGCTGGATCGTCGTCGGTCGTCTCGATGTGAACACCTCGGGCCTGCTGCTCTTCACCAATGACGGTGAACTCGCACATCGGTTGATGCATCCATCGTCTGAGGTCGAGCGTGAGTATCTCGTACGTGTGCGATCACACCCCGACCGCGAGACCCTCGATACTTTGCGTTGTGGAGTCGAACTCGAAGACGGTTGGGCACGCTTCGATCGCATCGAGGCCGAAGCCGCCACCGACGGTCATGCGTGGTTTCGCGTCGTGTTGCACGAAGGGCGAAATCGCGAGGTGCGTCGGCTTTGGAATGCCGTCGGTCATGAGGTCAGTCGACTCATGCGAGTGCGCTACGGACCTGTGCAGCTCCCTCGCGATCTGAAACCTGGCGAGTCGCGGTTGCTTCCCGCCGATCTCGTCGCCGAACTCGCGCGAGCCACCGCATGAAATCTTTGCGCCGCGTTCGCCAAGCCTTTTGGGGTCTGGTGTTTGCTGCGCTCTGGAGACGAGTTCGTGATGCCGGCGCAGTGCCGCCGCCCGCGTTCAGTGTGTTGATTCGCGGCGGCCTGATCTACGACGGCACGGGCGCCGAGCCTTTCGAGGCGGACATCGGCCTCGTGGGTGATCGCATCGCCGCCATCGGTGATCTCGGTTGGATGCGAGGTCGCACCGAACTCGACGCGAGCGGACTCGCAGTCGCGCCGGGGTTCATCAATAGCCTGTCGTGGGCGACCGAGTCGATCATCGAAGATCCGACGGCCGAGAGCGATTTGCGACAAGGAGTCACTCTCGAGGTGTTCGGTGAGGGCTTGTCGATGGGGCCGCTCAACACCGAGATGCGCCGCGAACTTCGGCTGCGACGCGGCGAGAGTCGATATCCCATCGACTGGCACTCGCTTGGTGAGTATCTCGAGTTCCTCGAAAAGCGTGGTGTGGTGCCCAATGTGGGTTCACTCGTCGGGGCGACGACGGTGCGAATTCACGAGCTCGGACATTCCAATCGTGCGCCGACGTCGGCGGAACTCGTTCGCATGCAGTCACTCGTGCGCGCGGCGATGACCGAAGGAGCGCTCGGCGTCGGCTCGTCTCTTATCTACGCACCCGCAGCTTTCGCGGGACACGACGAGTTACGCGCGCTCGCACTGGCCGCGGCCGAACATGGCGGCGCGTATTACTCGCATGTGCGAAGTGAGTCGCGTCATTTGCTCGCCGCCGTCGATGAACTCATCGATATCGCAAGAGCAACGCGCACGCATGCCGAAATCTGGCACTTCAAGGCAGCTGGACGCGACAACTGGCCGCTGCTCGCGGCCGCGATCGATCGCATCGAGGCGGCGCGTGCGGAGGGCCTCGATGTCGGTGCCAATGTTTACCCGTATCTCGCCGGAGCTTCGGGCTTCGATGCGGCCATGCCGCCGTGGGTGCAGGAAGGCGGGCATGCGCAATGGATCGAGCGACTGCGCGATCCGGTCATCCGCGCGCAAGTCATCAAAGAAATCGAGATGATGCAGCCCCAGTGGGAAAGTCTTTATGCGGCGGCCGGCTCGGCAGAGAACGTGCGTCTACTCGGGTTCAGGCATGCGGCTTTGCAGGAGTACTGCGGGCTCACGCTCGCCGAAGTGTCAAAGAAAAGAGGCCGCACACCCGCTGAGACCATCGTCGATCTCGTGCTCGAGGACGACAGTCGCGTGCACGCCGCCTATTTCATGATGTCGGAGGACAACCTCAGGCGTCTCATCACGCTACCTTGGGTCAGCATTTGTTCCGACGAAGAGGCGCTGGCGCCGCGCGGCGCATTTTTGCAGCACTCGCCTCATCCCCGGGCCTACGGCTCGTTCGCGCGATTTTTGGGTCACTACGTGCGTGACGAGGGTTTGCTACCGCTTCGGGAAGCCATCAGGCGACTGACGAGTCTGCCGGCGAAAAATTTTGGCTTGGTCGATCGTGGTGCACTGCGTGCTGGAGCCGCTGCCGATGTGGTGGTGTTCGACCCGGCGCAGGTGAGAGATCTTGCGACGTACGCGCATCCCCATCAGTTCGCCGCAGGCATGCGACACGTGGTGATCAACGGACAACTCGCGCTGCGCGATGGTGCGCCGACCGGAGCGCGTCCCGGGCGCTTCGTGCGTGGACCGGGCGCTCAGCGGAACTTGTCGGGCCTCAGCACCTCGACGTCGACCACCCACATCACGATGGCGTAGTGCTCGTAGTACTTCTCGCGCAAGCGCGCGAGCAGGCGTTCGGCGAGCGGCGTGTCGCAGACGATCTCGACACGGATGTTGCTGCTGTGGCCCCAGTGCGAGGCGCGCAAGCCTTGTTCACCGCGACCGCGAGCGTCGCTGATGGTGTAGCCCGCGACGCCGATCGACTCGATCTCGCGCACGAGATCGCGCTCGAGATTCGACTCGGTGATCACGGTCAATAATTTGCGATGAGCGTGGGCAACACCGGTCATGACGAGGTCCTCAGCAGCCACTCGGCGGCCCGCTGGTAAAGCGGAATGCCGACGAGAATGTTGAACGGGAAGGTGATCGCGAGTGCGGCGGTCAAAGAAAGCGCTGGGTTCGCCTCAGGCACGGCGGAGCGCATCGCTGCGGGTGCGGCGATGTACGACGCACTCGCCGCAAGTGTCGCGAGCAAGATGGCGCCACCGACCGAAAGCCCCATGAGCGCGGCAAAGCCGAGACCGATCATTGCGAAGAGCGGTGGGATCAAGAGTGCAAACGCGCCCATGAAGAGGCCGTGACGGCGGAAGCCGCCGAGGTGGTCCGCTGCGATCAGCCCCATCTCGAGCAAGAAGACGGCGAGGATGCCTTTGAAGAGATCAAAGAATAGCGGCGCGACGGGCGCGAGCCCTTCGGCGCCCGCCGCCCAACCGATGGCGAGACCGCCGAGCAGCAGCAACACGCTTCGACCGAGCAGCACCTCGTGGGCGATTTCGCCCCAGGGCGTTCCGGCCTGGACGCCCCGGGCGAGCAGGATGCCGAGGACGATGGCCGGGATCTCGAGGAGGACCAGCAGCAGGGGCAGGGTGGGCTCGTAACTGATGCCGGCCCCGGCTAGGAAGGCGACGGCGACCGCGAAGGTGCCGATGCTGACTGATCCGTAGTGGGCGGCGACGGCGGCGGAATTGCTCCGATCTAGCCGGCCGACGTACCTCAGGATAAAAAAAGCTATAAAAGTCAATAAGATACCGAGCACCAAGGTGAGCAGCAGGTCGAGTGCCAGGCCCTCGGCGGGCTGTCGGGCAAGCTCGATACCCCCCTTCATACCGATGGAAAGTAGCAACAGAGTACTGACGAACTCGTAGATCGCCGGGGGTAAACGGAGGTCGGCCTTCAGAATGCCGGCCCCGAGCCCGAGGGCGAAGAACAGGACGATGGGGTCGAGGCCCATGGTCAGATTGACTCCTTCATTGACACCCTAGGGCGGTGAAATCAGAATAGGCGGCTCGTTTCACGCGGAGGGGTACCCAAGCGGCCAACGGGAGCAGACTGTAAATCTGCCGGCTTACGCCTTCGTAGGTTCGAATCCTACCCCCTCCACCAAACGAGTGGGAGTTGCCAGGAAGGTTGAATTTAGGCGTATGCCGTCAGTAGCGGATCCTGCGGGCTCACCCACAAGTATCAAAGCGGGTGTAGTTCAATGGTAGAACCTCAGCCTTCCAAGCTGATGACGTGGGTTCGATTCCCACTACCCGCTCCAGGTTTCGGCTCACGTAGCTCAGTTGGTAGAGCACGTCCTTGGTAAGGACGAGGTCACCGGTTCAATCCCGGTCGTGAGCTCCAGAGTAGTGTCAGGGATTTTTTTGAAAGGTTTTCAGGAGATACAGACGTGTCCAAGGAAAAATTCGAACGCAGCAAGCCGCACGTGAAC
>CAZRFN010000036.1:0-16699 GCA_964599335.1 uncultured Acidibacter sp.
GCGTAGCGCAAGAAGTACCAGGACGAGTCGACGAAGGTGTCCATGGTGTCGGTCTCGCGACGCGCCGGTTTGCCACAAGTGGGGCAATCGACCTTCCAGAACGACGGCGTCTTACCGAGCGGATTGCCGCTGCCATCGGGCACGAGATCTTCGGGCAGCACGACGGGCAGTTGCTCATCGGGTACCGGCACCTCGCCGCAGTGCTCGCAATGAATGAGCGGGATCGGGCAGCCCCAATAACGCTGACGAGAAATGCCCCAATCGCGCAAGCGAAACTGCACACGCTTGCGACCAAGCCCTTTCTTGTCGAGGGCGGCCGCGATCGCCGTAACCGCCGCCTTCGAGTCGAGCCCAGAGAACTCTCCGGAATCGATGGTCAGGCCATATTCGCCGTAAGACGCCTGCCACGGCGCTTCGACTTTTTGCCAGGACCCGTCGTGCGGTCGAACCACGGTGACGATGTCGATGCCATTCTTTGAGGCGAATTCGAAGTCGCGCTCATCGTGGGCGGGTACACCCATCACGGCGCCCTCGCCGTAGCCCATGAGTACGTAGTTGGCGACCCACACTTCGACCGGCTTGCCAGTGAAGGGGTGCAGCACGTGCAGCCCAGTGCGGCGCCCTTTCTTTTCCATGGTGGCGACATCGGCCTCCATGGTGCTGCCACGACGACACTCGTCGATGAACTCCTGCAGCTCAGGGTTGCGAGCACCGGCAGCGAGCGCCAGTGGATGCTCGGCTGCGATCGCCATGAAGGTCACGCCATAAAGCGTATCCGCACGGGTGGTGAATACTTTGAGCGCATCGCCTGATTGACCCGCTGCACGCAGCACCGAACGCGCATCGTCGGCGAGCGGGAACGAAATCTCCGCGCCTTCACTTCGACCGATCCAGTTCGCCTGCATCACCTTGACGCGCTCGGGCCAACCACCGAGGGTCGAGAGATCGCCGAGCAACTCGTCGGCGTACGCCGTGATGTTGAGGTAGTACATCGGGATCTCGCGCTTCTCGACGAGCGCACCCGTGCGCCAGCCGCGACCGTCGATGACCTGCTCGTTTGCGAGCACGGTCTGGTCGATCGGATCCCAATTCACCACGCCTGTTTTCTTGTAAGCGATGCCCTTCTCGCGCATACGCAAGAAGAGCCATTGATTCCATCGATAGTACGAAGGGTCGCAGGTCGCCACTTCGCGCTCCCAATCGAGGGCGAAGCCGAGCGCCTGCAACTGCTTCTTCATGTACGCGATGTTGTCCCGCGTCCATTTGGCCGGCGCGACGCCATTGGCCATCGCGGCATTCTCCGCCGGCAGACCGAAAGCATCCCAGCCCATGGGCTGCAATACGTTGCGACCCTGCATGCGCGCGAAACGCGACAGCACATCGCCGATCGTGTAATTGCGGACGTGGCCCATGTGTAACCGACCCGACGGGTACGGGAACATCGATAGGCAGTAGAACTTCCCCTTGGACGGATCTTCGGTGGCGGCAAAACTGCGCGCCTCGTTCCAGTATTGCTGCGCAGACCGCTCGACGGCGGCCGGCTCGTAACGCTCGTCCATGTGGAAGCCCGTAGCCAGATTGATCGGGAGAAACCGCCTTATTCGGCGAGCGGCGATGGTACACGACCGCGCCCGGCGCTGCAGCGCCGGGGCGGTCGGGACAGGGGCCTACGGGGCCGCGTCAGGCCCCGTGCTTACTCCCCGCGAACGGGGATGAAAATCTGTGAGTTTCCGCGCTGCACGAGCAAGGCCACGGCCTTGCCCGCCTTCTCCACGACCTCACGGAACTCTTTGGTCGTTTTGACGGAGCGCCCATTCACGTTGAGGATGAAGTCCCCACGCTGTACGCCCGCATCACGGGCCGCACCCTGCGCGCGAACCACGAGTACGCCTTCGGGCAACGGTGCGCGGGCGCCTCGCGGATCTTGCGGATCACGCGACCCCCCGCGACTACGCTCCTCGGCAGAGAGATCGCGGACCACGAGACCGAGACGATCGGCGGAATTGGTCTGCTCGGGCTTACCCGCATCGGCGACAGTCGGGCCCGGCGGCTCGAGTTCGGCGACGCGCATCTTGATCGTGCGCTTCGCGCGGTCACGCCACACCTCGAGCGTGACCTCGGTGCCCGGACGGATCGCACCGATGATCGTCGGCAATTCTTCGGAGCGTTCGATCACGCGACCGTTGGCCGACAGGATGATGTCGCCCTGACGCAAGCCCGCCTTGCTGGCCGGACCGTCTTCTTCGACGCCACCCACGAGCGCTCCACGCGGGCGATCGAGGCCGAAGCTCTCGGCGAGCGTGGCATCGACCTGCTGGATCGAGACGCCGATCTTGCCGCGACTCACGCGCCCCTTGGCGATGATCTGATCGCGCACACTCACGGCGACGTCGATGGGGATGGCAAAAGAAATTCCCATGTAGCCGCCCGAGCGACTGTAGATCTGAGAATTGATGCCGACGACCTCACCCGAAAGATTGAACAACGGGCCACCCGAGTTGCCGGGATTCACCGCGACATCGGTCTGGATGAAGTTGACGTAGTTCGAGTCGCCGCCCGGCAAACCACGCGCCGTCGCACTCACGATGCCGGCCGTGGCGGAATTGTCGAAGCCGAAGGGCGAGCCGATCGCCAACACCCACTCGCCCGGACGTAGCTTGGCCGGATTACCGATACGCACCACCGGGAGATCTTTGGCTTCGATCTTGAGCACGGCGACATCGGTGGGCTTGTCGAGGCCCACGATGCGAGCCGTGAACTCGCGACGGTCGGTGAGGCGCACCGTCACTTCTTCGGCTTCGTCGACGACGTGCGCGTTGGTGAGAATGTATCCGTCGTTGCTGACGATGAAACCGGAGCCCTCGCCGCCCGGACGACGCATGCCTTCGTCCTCGCCCTCGCCCGGGGCGCCGCCTCGACCACCCGGAGCTCCCGGAATACCGAAGCGACGGAAGAATTCGAAGAATGGATCGTCGGGTGACATGCCGGGCGCTCCGGCACGGACGCGCTTGCCCTTGGTCGAAATGTTGACGACCGCAGGACCTTGTTGCTGAACGAGCGACGCGAAATCGGGCAGCGCCACGCCTGGCGCAGGCGCTACGGCGGCACCGGCAGCCGGCGCTTGAGCGAGCGTCGCCAGAGCGGCACTTTCGGCGTTAGAACTTTTGGGTTGGCAGGCCGTGAAAACGAGTACGGCGAATACCGCCACGAGCGAGCGGCGGACGAAGGGGCGTCGGGACATGGTGAATACCCAGTGCATGGACACGAAACTCCTAGACACTCGCGGCGGGTGAAAGTTCAGGTTGCAGTAAGTCGACGACGTCCGGCCCACAGCGCGGCCAACACGCCGATCATGACGAAGATCAAGAACGGTTGGTTGCCGAAACGCAGATAAGGCGGGATGCCGCTGCGCGGCGTGATCGTCGCGCGTAACACGACGGCCTCGAAATCTGCCGCGCGTGCAACAAACTCGCCACGCGGGTCGATCACCGCGGAAATGCCGTCGTTGGCAGCGCGCACGAGAAATCGCTGCGATTCGATGGCACGCATGCGAGAGATCTGCAAATGCTGATGCCTCGCTGTCGAGCGCCCGAACCATGCGTCATTCGTCACGTTGACGAGAGCCGTCGACTCTCGAGCAGAAGCGATTTGCGAACTCGCGTAAGCATCTTCGTAGCAAATGCTTGCGGAGAGCGAGAGTCCGGCGATACGCAGCGGAGGTTGATGCGCGGCTCCACGAGAAAAGTCGGAGTACGGAAGATTCATGAGCCGCATCCAACGACGTACCGTTTCAGGTACCGGGAAGAACTCACCGAAAGGTACGAGGTGATGCTTGTTGTACCAAGCGAAGTCCTCACCTAACGACAAGATCGAATTGAAGTAATCGACTCGCGGCTCACCTTTGGCGTCGGGCTCGCCCGGCTCGGCGCGAATGAGACCGAGCAGCAGACTCGAGCCGCGCTGCCGCGCCGCATCGGCCAAGTCGTTGAGATAGGGAACGATGTTATTGGCGAGATCGGGCGCAGCCGCCTCGGGCCACACGATGAGCGGCGTGCCGAGCGCAGAGAAGGTCAGATCGCGATATCGACGAAGACTTTCGTCGCGATTGTCAGCCAGCCACTTTTGATCTTGCGGAATGGCGCCCTGCACGATCGCGACCTCTACTGGGTCACCTGCATCGTGCGTCCACTCGATGCGCATCAAAAAAAATCCGGAGACCCAAGGCAAGGCAAGGACTGGCAAAACAACCCGTAGTGCGCGGGCTCCCTCGATGCGCCACATCACGAGCGCACCGGCCATCATCGCCAGCAGCCAAGACAACACGTAGACCCCGCCGATCGGCGCCCAACCGGCGAGCCAAGAATCGGTCTGCGAATAGCCGAGAGACAACCAACCAAAACCAGAGAGGAACCAGCCACGCACCCACTCGAGTAGCGCCCAACCCGCCGGAAGCCCCACGAGCCACCGCATTGCGCCGCGACTCGGCATCCACTTGTTGGCGATGTAGCCGAGCAGCGCGTGATAGGACGCCATCACCGCCACCAGCGCCAACATCAACGCGAGCGCGAGCCACACCGGTGCTTTGCCGAAGCCGTTGATGCTGATGTAGAGCCAGTATGTTCCGGCCGCAAAGGTGCCAGAGCCGAACGCGAAGCCGAGCGAGGCTGCACGCCGAGCAGACACGCCCTGCCACAAGCCAAACAGCACCGCCGGTGCGACGATGGCGAGCGGCCAAAGACCAAACGGCGCGAATGCCGTAGACAACGCCGCGCCGAACACGAGCGCCGCTGCATGGGTCAGTGCCGTATTCGGGCGCTGACGCTCGCCCTGGACTGACTCAGTTCTGGAATGGGCGGCTGTGTCGCTCAGTCGCCGCCTCCCCGCTCTTCGATGGGCGTGACATCACTCGGCGGAATCACCTTGAACGCATCGACTCGTCGACGATCGGCCCTCAGCACTCGGAACTCGATATCGTTGATGACGAGGGTCTCGCCACGACGCGGTAATCGCCCGAACTGCTTCATGACGAGACCCGCGACGGTATCGAACTCTTCGTCCGAGAGGCTCGTACCGAAATAGTCGTTGAAATCGTCGATGGGCGTACTGCCGCGCACGACGAACTGACGCTCGGACTCTTTACGAATATTTTGATCATCTTCGACGTCAAACTCATCGTCGATCTCGCCGACGATCTGCTCGAGCGCGTCTTCGATGGTCACGAGACCTGATACGCCACCGTACTCATCGACCACGATGGCCATGTGGTTGCGGTTACGACGAAATTCCTTGAGCAGTACATTGACCCGCTTGGATTCGGGCACGACGACTGCCGGCCGCATGCACTCGCGAATATCGAACTCGCTTTTGCGGTCTGTCGCCGACAGACGCAGAACGTCTTTGGCGAGCAAAATGCCGACGACGTCGTCTCGATCGTCATCGATGACCGGGAAGCGCGAGTGCCCCGACTCGACGATGACCGGCAGAAGTTTCTCGGGAGAATCGTCGCGGTGCACCGCGACCATCTGTGCACGCGGCACCATGATGTCGCGAACCTGCAAGTCGGCAACGGTGAGTACGCCCTCGAGCATCTGCAGCGCGTCGGCATCGATGAGTCCGCGCGACAGCGCCTGCCGCATGAGTTGAACGAGATCATCACGATCTTCGGCCTCGCCCGATAAGGCGCGGCCGAGCTTGCGCATCCAGCTCATCGAACTGTAACGCGGGTTAGTCATCAGGACTCCGACACAGAAGAAGAAATACGGTAAGGATCGGGAATGCCGAACTCGGCGAGTACGCGACGTTCGCGACGCTCCATACGTTCGGCTTCGAGCTCTTGCTCATGGTCGTGACCGAGCAAATGTAAAACCCCGTGGACGACGAGATGGGCCCAGTGGTGATCGAGACGTTTGTCTTGTTGGCGCGCCTCGCGAGCGACGATTGGGGCGCAGAGTACGATGTCGCCGAGCACCCGATGCGCACGTCCGCCCCGCGTGCCAGCGGGCGCCGGAAACGACAGCACATTGGTCGGGTAATCGCGGCCCCGCCAGAGCAAGTTGAGCCGACGACCCTCGGCCGCTCCCACAATGCGCAATGCCAGCTCGGCATTGCGCCCTCTTGACCCGGCTGCTGAACGCGCCCATCGCGTCATGCGGATATTGGAAGGCACTCCACGACGAACGTTGCTGCGAACTTCGACGAGCAGCTCATGACTCGCTCGGCTCATGTGCCGTTACCCTCGCGCGCTTCGTAGGCTTGCACGATGCGCTGCACGAGCGGGTGACGCACGACGTCGCGCGCCTCGAAAAACTGGAAGCCGACACCCTGCACGCTATGCAACACCTCGAGTACGTGGCGCAGACCCGAGAGCTTGCCTGCAGGCAAGTCGGTTTGCGTCACGTCACCCGTCACGACCGCGCGAGAGCCGAATCCGATGCGCGTGAGGAACATCTTCATTTGCTCGACGGTCGTGTTCTGCGCCTCATCGAGAATGATGAACGAATCATTGAGTGAGCGGCCGCGCATGAACGCGAGCGGCGCGACCTCGATGACGTTGCGCTCGATGAGTTTCGCCACTCGATCGAAACCCATCATTTCGTAGAGGGCGTCATACATCGGGCGAAGATAAGGATCGACCTTTTGGGTGAGATCGCCCGGCAAGAAGCCGAGACGCTCTCCCGCTTCGACGGCCGGGCGAACGAGCACGATACGACGCACTCGATCAGCCTGCAGCGCTTCGACGGCACACGCGACCGCAAGATAGGTTTTGCCGGTGCCCGCAGGACCCACTCCGAACGTGAGGTCGTTGCGACGGATGCGTCGTAGATATTCGCGTTGATTAGGTCCGCGAGCCCGAATGGTGCCGCGCAAGGTGCGCAGGCCCATTTCAGCCTCCTCGAGATCGTCGGCGCTCGAGGCGTCGGCGACGCCAGCGGCGAGAGTCGCGTCACTACTGCGGCCCGGCGCAGGAGTCGCGCCGTCGTGATCGCGAAGCGCCAAATGGACGGTCTCGGGCGTGATGTCCTCGGTGCGACTCAATCTGAAGAGCTCGCGGAGCAATGACTCGGCGGCTGTTGCTTTGTCGCCCTGAACACGAAACGCGCTGCCCCGACGACGCACTTCGACACCGAGCCGCGACTCGATGAGTCGCAAGTTTTCGTCGAGCGGACCGCAGAGATTGGCGAGTCGCTCGTTATCGGGGGGCTCGAGAGTGAACTCGCGCAGTCCGATGGAGGGAGAGTCAGCCATGTGCACGCTCGGCTGCGACGAGTCGTCCGCGCAGCGAGTGAGGCCGCGCCTCGGTGATCTCGACATCTGCGAAACAACCGATGAGGCGTGAAGGACCCGGGAAATTGACCCAGCGATTGTCTTCGGTGCGGCCTGCGAGTTCGGAGTCGTCTTTGCGTGATGGGCGCTCGATGAGCACCCGCTGCACCGTTCCGACCAGCGATGCGCTGCGCGCACGGGCATTCTGTTCGAGGAGCGCCTGCAGCCGCGTGAGACGCGCCTGTTTTTCTTCATGCGGCACGTCGTCGGGGAGCGACGCAGCGGGCGTACCCGGTCGGCGGCTATAAAGAAAGCTAAAGGATTGATCGATGGACAGATCGCGCACGAGCGACATCGTGGCCTCGAAATCGCGATCGGTCTCACCCGGAAATCCGACGATGAAGTCGGAGGTCACGGAGATGGTCGGCCTCGCTTCACGGAGCTTGCGGATGCGCGCCTTGAATTCGAGCGCCGTATAACCGCGCTTCATGAGAGCGAGGACGCGATCGGAGCCCGACTGCACCGGAAGATGCAGATGATTGGCGAGCTTGGGGATGCTGGCGTAAGCCTCGATGAGACTGTCGTCGAATTCGAGCGGGTGCGATGTGGTGAAGCGGATGCGCTCGATACCCTCGATGGCCGCCACGTGATGAAGCAAGGTTGCGAGATCGACGATCGCGCCATCCGACATGGCTCCGCGATAAGCGTTCACGTTCTGTCCGAGCAGCGTGATCTCACGGACACCTTGCGCAGCGAGCTTGGCGACTTCTTCGATGACCGAGTCGAGCGGGCGACTGATTTCGTCGCCACGCGTGTAAGGCACGACGCAAAAGCTGCAGTACTTGCTGCAACCTTCCATGATGGACACGAAAGCCGTGGGCCCCTCGGCGCGTGGCGCAGGAAGATGATCGAATTTTTCGATCTCGGGGAAACTCACGTCGACTACCGCGCGCCCCTGCTGACGTAGCTCGGAGATCATCTGCGGTAAACGATGCACGGTTTGCGGGCCGAAGACGAGATCGACTTGAGGCGCAGCCTTGACGAGCTGGTCGCCCTCTTGGCTTGCCACACAACCGCCGACACCGATGATGACGCCAGGGCGCAAATCTTTGATTTGCTTCCACTCACCGAGCAAAGAAAACACCTTGGACTCGGCTTTCTCACGAACCGAGCAGGTATTGACGAGCAGGACATCGGCCTCTGCCGGGTTATCTGTCGCCTGCATGCCCGAACTGGCTGCGAGTACGTCGCCCATTCGGGCAGAGTCGTACTCGTTCATCTGGCAACCGTAGGTCTTGATGTAGTACCGAGCGGTCGGAGGTCTGGAATCGTCCATGAGTCAGGCGTGCATGAGTCGGAGCGCGGGGCTCAGAAAGGAATATCGTCGTCGAAGTCGTCTTTTTCGGTGCTGCTACGAACCGGTTCGCTTTCGGACTCACCGCCCGATGAACGACCACCGGAGGCACGACCCTCGCCGCCCATGCCGCGACCGCCGCCGAGCATCTGCATTTCGTTGGCGACGATTTCGGTGGTGTAGCGATCGTTGCCGTTTTTGTCTTGCCACTTGCGGGTGCGCAGACGGCCTTCGATGTAGACCTGCGAACCCTTGCGCAGGTATTCGCCCGCGATTTCGGCGAGACGGCCAAACATGGCGACGCTATGCCACTCGGTTTGCTCTTTCATTTCGCCGGACTGTTTGTCTTTCCAGCTCTCGGAGGTGGCGATGCGAAGGTTGCAGACCGTCATGCCCGAGGGCATGGCCTTGGTGTCCGGGTCTTGCCCGAGGTTGCCGACGATGATGACTTTGTTGATGCCACGCGCCATGTTGAACCCTTCCGTTGAGCGGGCCCCTCGCACCGATACCGCCGCCAGGGCCCCGAGGGCCTCTGGGCAGTGAACGGGATGATCGACGAAGGGCGGTGAAAACGAATCCGCATTCTAATCGCCCCCCGCCCCCACTGCATCGCGAAAATCGCCCGGACCGACCTAGAAACCCCTCTTCAGGGGCCCCCTCGGGGGTACACTAACCGGCTGTTTTTCTTAATTAATGCCCGCCCATGCAACCGATTCGGATTCGCGGCGCCCGCACCCACAATCTGCGCAACCTCGATCTCGATATCCCTCGGGACCGCCTGGTCGTGGTGACGGGGCTCTCGGGGTCTGGGAAGTCCTCCTTGGCCTTCGACACCCTCTACGCCGAGGGGCAGCGGCGGTACGTCGAATCACTGTCGGCCTACGCCCGACAGTTCTTATCCATGATGGATAAGCCCGACGTGGACCACATCGAGGGTCTCTCGCCGGCCATCGCCATCGAGCAGAAAGCCGCCTCGCACAATCCACGATCGACCGTGGGCACCGTCACCGAAATTTACGACTACCTCAGGTTGTTGTTCGCTCGCGCGGGGCTCCCGCGCTGCCCCGACCACGACATCGCACTCGAAGCGCAGACCGTCAGCCAGATGGTCGATCAGGTGATGCGTCTTGGCGAGGGAACCGCCGTGCTCATGCTCGCGCCGCTCGTTCAGCAGCGCAAAGGAGATCACGAGACGGTGTTACGTGATCTGCAAGCGCAGGGCTTCGTACGCGCGCGTATCGACGGTTCAGTCGTCGAGCTCGAGCAGCCTCCCAAGCTCGATCCGCGACGCAAGCACGACATCGAGGCCGTGGTCGATCGCCTGCGCGTCAGGCCCGATGCCACACAGCGTCTCGCCGAGTCGTTCGAGACGGCCTTGCGACTCTCCGAGGGCACGGTACGCGTCGAACCCATGGATGCCTCGCCCAAGGAGCTCTCGGGTGATACGAAAGCCGGCTCGGCTACGAGCCTGCTGTTCTCGAACCGTCACGCCTGCTCCAAATGCGGCTATGGCGTACCGCTGCTCGAACCGAAGATGTTCAGCTTCAATAGTCCTGCGGGCGCCTGCGAGTCATGCGACGGCCTCGGACAGCAAGAATTCTTTGATCCGACGCGCGTCATCGCCTTCCCACATCTTTCGCTCGCCGGTGGTGCGGTGCGCGGCTGGGATCGGCATAACGCCCATTATCTGCAGCTGATCAGCACACTCGCGAAGCACTACGGATTCGACATCGAAGAGCCTTGGCAAGAACTGCCGGAGAAAGTCAGAGATATCCTGCTCTACGGTAGCGGCGAGGAGGAAATCGAATTCACCTACCCGCTCGGAAAAGGGCGGATCACGAAGCGAACGCATCCGTTCGAGGGAATGCTGCGGAACATCGAGAGGCGCTATCGCGAAACGGATTCTCCCGCGGTGAAAGAAGAGCTCTCCCGCTATCA
This sequence comes from uncultured Acidibacter sp., assembly GCA_964599335.1. Classification (GTDB taxonomy): domain Bacteria; phylum Pseudomonadota; class Gammaproteobacteria; order Steroidobacterales; family Steroidobacteraceae; genus UBA964. The sequence goes on from CAZRFN010000036.1 coordinate 10,556, forward strand.
GGGATGGAGGCCTTGCCCGGATTGCGGCGGATGCCGACTCAACAAGACGGCGCGCCACGTGTTCATCGCCGGACGATCACTCCCGGAAATCGCACGACTTCCGGTTGACGAAGCTGCAAAATTCTTTGACGCCATGGAGCTTCCCGGTTGGCGCGGCGAAGTTGCCGGAAAAGTCGCACGGGAAGTGCTCGACCGATTGCGCTTTCTCGTCGATGTAGGCCTTGGCTACCTCACGCTCGATCGCGGCGCCGACTCGCTGTCGGGTGGCGAGGCGCAGCGTATTCGGCTTGCGAGTCAGATCGGCTCAGGGCTCACCGGCGTGATGTACATCCTCGACGAGCCGTCGATCGGATTGCATCAGCGTGATAATTCACGCCTGTTGGCGACGCTGCAGCGCCTGCGCGATCTCGGCAACACCGTCATCGTAGTTGAGCACGACGAAGACGCCATCCTCTCTGCCGATCACGTGATCGATCTCGGGCCGGGCGCCGGTGTGCACGGCGGCATGATCGTCGCCCAGGGCACACCATCGGAAGTCCGCGCGAACCCTGAATCACTGACGGGCCGCTATCTCTCGGGAGATCTGAAGATCGCCGTTCCTCCGCTACGCACGAAGCGACAACCGTCGCGCGTGTTGCGGCTGCTCGGCGCATCAGGCAACAACCTCAAAAACCTCGATGTGGAGATTCCCATCGGGCTTTTCACCTGCGTCACGGGCGTCTCGGGCTCGGGAAAAAGCACGCTCATCAACGATACGTTATTGCGTCGGGCCGTCGCGGAACTCGGCGGCGGACCGAACGACGCCGCACCCTGTCGCGCTTTGCAAGGACTAGAACACATCGATCGAGTGATCGACATCGATCAAAGCCCACTCGGCCGAACACCCCGCTCCAATCCGGCCACGTATACCGGCGTCTTCACGGGTCTGCGCGAACTTTTTGCGCAAGTGCCGGAAGCGCGTAGCCGCGGCTACGACGCCGGTCGCTTCAGCTTCAACGTCAAAGGCGGACGCTGTGAGGCCTGTCAGGGCGACGGCGTGATGCGCGTCGAAATGCATTTCCTGCCGGATGTCTATGTGCCCTGCGACGTCTGTCGCGGCAAACGTTACAACCGGGAGACGCTCGAGATTCTCTATCGCGGCAAGAGCATCCACGACGTTCTCGACATGACGATCGAAGATGCCGCTCGATTCTTTCAAAGTATTCCGGCCGTCCACCCTAAGCTGCAAACACTGCTCGATGTCGGTCTCGGTTACTTGAAGCTCGGGCAGAATGCGACCACGCTGTCGGGCGGCGAGGCGCAACGCGTGAAGCTCGCGAGAGAACTGGCCAAACGCGCGACGGGCCGCACCTTATATGTGCTCGATGAGCCGACAACCGGACTTCATTTTCACGATGTCGCCCAACTGCTCGGCGTGCTACAGCGCTTGCGAGACGAGGGAAATACCGTCGTCGTCATCGAGCACAATCTCGATGTCATCAAGACGGCGGACTGGCTGATCGATCTCGGGCCGGAAGGCGGCTCAGAAGGCGGCGAAATCGTCGCAGTCGGCACTCCCGAAGACGTGGCGCGAGTCGCCGCCTCGCATACCGGTCGCTATCTCGGGCCTTTGCTCAAAAAACGCTGAACGACTTCACCTCGCTCGCGGCGCTCCTCGATGGCACCCGGTGCATATCGACTCGTCACTCGTCTCCAAAATGCGATGGCACGCACGTCACTCGAGAGCGAGCGAATCTCCCACGACCCATCGAAACGATCGAATAGTAAACGCGCCGCCGCAGCGCCGACGCCGAGCGTGCGTGACTCGGGAATGACGTAGAACTCGAGCAACAGATAAGTCGGAGAGGGGTCTTTCGAGAGCAGACGTTGCAAGACAACGAAGCCGACCGGCTCTTCGTTACGCTCGATCAGCAGAGTCTCTCGATCGGGTGCAGACAATAGCGCGATGGAGCGATCAGTTGCTGAAGCAACGTCTTCGAGAGACGCACCCATTTCGGAGAGCCAAAGTTTCTGTGCGCGAGAGAACCAATCTCTCGCGCGAACAGAGTGGCGGGCGTCACGAAGAACGACAGGCACGGGAGAAAATCATGGATCAAAAATAAAGAACCCGGGAGATGGCGAGCCATCATCCCGGGTTCGTTTGGGAGCTTAACGCTCCCAGCCAATCATTTCCGTGAGGAAATTACTTGGCGGCCTCGGCCGGAGCAGCCGGAGCGGCAGCGGCGTCAGCCGGAGCAGCCTCAGCAGGAGCAGCGGCATCGGCCGGAGCGGCTTCGGCCGGAGCCTCAGCAGCAGGAGCCTCGGCAGCCGGAGCAGCTTCGGCCGGAGCCTCAGCAGGCTTGCCACCGCAAGCGGTCAGAGCGAGCGCAGCGAGAAGGGCGCTAAGAGCGAGCTTCGTCTTCATTTTGCAATTACCCCAAAAAGTAAGAGACAGATGTTGAACAAACAACCTAGCTAGTTTGTCTGGCGACCGAAATCGCGCGCGAATTGTATAGGCTTTTTACAGGTGTGGGAATGACCCACCCCGTACCGGGGGTCGCAACGGCCCGACCCCCTGCCCCCCCTCCGGGGCCGTACAATCTCCCGGCGCCCGGCGAAGCCCCCGGGGAAACATGCCAGTTTGGGGACCTCATGCTCAAAAACGACCCGATCTCACTCTATGCCGCCCACCTGACCGAGGTGGCCCGCCGGACGACCGATGCGCTGAGTCTCAGCGGTTTCGACGGGGTCATCCTGCAATCGGGCGAAGGCCTCGGGCTTTTCCAGGATGACCAGCATTACCCCTACAAGGCTCATCCGCCGTTCAAGTGGTGGGTACCGCTGCTCGATGCCCCGGGCTCGCTCGTGTTTTTCCAGCCCGGGCAGCGCCCGAAGCTCATTTTCTTCGTAGCGACCGACTTCTGGTACCAGCCCGCTCAGTTGCCGAAGAGTGGCTGGGCGGAGCACCTCGACGTCGTCGTGGTGCACTCGTCCGAGCAGACCCGAGCCGCCCTCCCCCGCGACCTCTCCAAGACAGCTTGGATCGGAGATTCCCTCGAGGAGCTCGCCTCTTGGGGGATTGCGGCCATCAACCCAACACAGCTCATCCGTCGGCTCGACTTTGCCCGGGGTCGTAAGACCCCGTACGAAATCGCCTGCCTCGCCGAAGCCAACCGCATCGGCGCTCGAGGGCACCGCGCCGCCGAACAGTGCTTCAGGGCGGGCGGCACGGAGTACGAGATTCATCAGGCCTTCGTCAGTGCTTGCGGACAACGCGAGCAAGAGTTGCCGTACAACGCAATCGTCGCGCTCAACGAGGCCGCCTCGGTGCTGCATTACCAGGTGCTGCGCCGCGACAAACCCGCCAAACATCGATCGTTGCTGCTCGATGCGGGCGCCAACTTCGCGGGCTATGGCAGCGACATCACCCGCACCAGCGTCGCCGACGACGGTGAGTTCGCGACGCTCGTATCGAAGATGGACGAATTGCAGCGTGGGCTCTGCGTGCTCACGAAGCCCGGGACCGACTGGCGCGATATCCACACCGCAGCGGTCGAGCGCATCACGGCGTTGTTATGCGACGCCGGCGTGCTGCGCTGCAGCGCCAGCGAAGCGCTCGAGTCGGGCGCCTCGCGGCTCTTTTTCCCGCATGGCATCGGCCATCTTCTCGGACTACAAGTTCACGACGTCGGCGGCACGATGGCCGATGCCGAGGGTGGCACGATACCGAAACCTCCGCGCGATCCGGCCCTGCGACTGACCCGCAAACTCGAACCGGGTTTCGTCGTGACGATGGAACCTGGTCTCTATTTCATCGAGGCGCTGTTGGGTCCTGCGCAGGCGGGTCCGCATGCAGCTCGCATCGACTGGTCACGGGTGGCCGCATTCAAGCCGTACGGCGGAATTCGCATCGAGGACAACCTCGTGGTGACGGAGTCGGGCTGCGACAACCTCACACGAGCGGCGTTCAGTCTCGCTTGATCAACGCTGTTTGAGCAGATCGCGGATTTCTTCGAGCAGCGCTTCGCTGCGCGGGGGCGGCGCAGCCACGGCTGCGGGAGCAGGCTCCGGTCGCTTGAGGCGATTGATCGCTTTGATGGCGAGAAACAGCGCCAGAGCGATGATGGTGAAGTCGAAGAGCGTCTGCAGGAAAGCGCCCCACTTCAAGATGATTTCGCTGCCGTCGGACCCTGCACCGAGAGAGGTACCGAGCTCGTTGAACGACACGCTACCGACGGCTTTGCCAAGCACGGGCATCATGATGTCGCCGACCAGCGACGAAACGATCTTGCCGAATGCGGAACCGATGACGACGCCGACCGCCAAGTCGATGACGTTGCCTCGCATCGCGAATTCACGAAATTCTTTGAGAATGCCCATGCCCACCTCCCGAAAACAAGAAGACCGACGTCCACGATAGACGCCGGTCTTCAATGATTAGCAGGCTTGGAGGACTTCCCGCAATAACGATGTGCTGCGAGAGTGCCCCGAGACGCGATATCTCTAGATCAGGCGGCAGCGGCCTTGCGGGCACGCGGCTTGGCAGCCGACTTCGCCTTAGCCTTTTTCTTGGCCTTCTTGCCGTCGGTGACTTCTTCCGTCGCGGCGGGCGCGGCAGCCTTGTCGACCAACTGCATGAGCGCCATCGGCGCGGAGTCTCCAGCGCGCGGCATCATGCGCAGAATGCGCGTGTAACCACCGGCACGAGCCTTGAAACGCGGACCCAGATCGCCGAACAGTTTTTCGACGACAGCGGTATCGCGAAGGCGCGAGAACGCCAAACGGCGGCGCGCTTCGCTGTCCGTCTTGGCGAGCGTGATGAGCGGCTCGACCACGCGACGCAGCTCCTTGGCTTTCGGCAAGGTGGTACGGATGGTTTCGTAACGCAGCAGCGCATTGCTCATGTTGCGCATCAGCGCATGGCGATGCGGAGCATTTCGCGACAGTTGCCGCCCTGAAAGTCGATGACGCATAAAAAACCTCGATGAATCAGTCGTGGGGAGCCGTCAACCGGCCACCCTCGATCACATCAAACCGCTACCGCGATCTTCCTCGTGACGCAGACCCGAAGGCGGCCAGCCATCGAGACGCATGCCGAGCATGAGCCCATGGCTCTGCAGCACTTCCTTGATCTCGGTGAGCGACTTCTTGCCCAGATTCGGCGTACGCAGCAGCTCAACTTCGGTGCGCTGCACGAGATCGCCGATGTAATGGATGTTCTCTGCCTTGAGGCAGTTCGCGCTGCGAACCGTGAGCTCGAGCTCATCAACGGGGCGCAGCAGGATCGGATCGAACTGCGCAGCCTCGGACTTGCCCGCGCCCTCTTCCTCACCCTGCAGGTCGACGAACACGGACAGCTGATCTTTGAGGATGCTGCCGGCACGACGGATGGCCTCTTCGGCGTCGATCGTTCCGTTCGTCTCGATGTCGAGGATGAGCTTGTCGAGGTCGGTGCGCTGCTCGACGCGAGCCGCATCGACCGAGTAGGTCACGCGACGGATCGGGCTGAACGACGCATCGAGCTGCAGACGTCCGATCGGGCGAGTCGCCTCGTCGAAGGCCATGCGCTGCGAAGCCGGACGATAACCACGGCCACGCTCGATGCGCAGCACCATGTTGAGTTCACCGGCCTTGGTGAGATTTGCGATCACGAGCTCGGGGTTCACCACCTCGACGTCGTGGTCGGTCTGGATGTCGCCCGCGGTGACCGGTCCCGGGCCTTTCTTCGAAAGGCGCAGCTCGGCCGAATCGCGGCTGTGCATGCGGATCGCCACCTGCTTGAGGTTGAGCAGGATGTCTACGACATCCTCCTGAACACCCTCGATGCTGGTGTACTCGTGGAGCACGCCCTCGATTTCCACCTCGGTGATTGCGGCACCGGGCATGGACGAGAGCAGCACACGACGCAGCGCGTTGCCGAGCGTGTGGCCGAAGCCTCGCTCGAACGGCTCGATGACGACGCGGGCCTGACGCGGGGCCAAGGGGCTAACCTTGACGACGCGCGGCTTGAGGAATTCGCTGACGGATCCTTGCATATTCAAACCCTCTCTCCTGTCCCGAGCATTACTTCGAGTACAACTCGACGACCAGGTTTTCGTTGATGTCGGGCAGGATTTCGTCCCGCGCCGGCACCTGCTTGAAAACGCCCTTCATTTCTTTGTCGTT
>CAZRFN010000037.1:0-16267 GCA_964599335.1 uncultured Acidibacter sp.
CGTGAACACGCGATCGCTTGGGGCGTGGGGCTTGCGAGCCCCGAGGAGATCGATGCGATCAACATCTTGCAGGCGACGCTGCTCGCCATGCGACGGGCCGTCGTCGCGCTCGCGGTGCGTCCGGTGCACCTCGAGGTCGATGGCAACCGGCTACCCTCGATCGAGGGGCTGGTCGGGGTGCGTACGGCGGTCGCCATCGTGAAGGGCGACAGCAAGGTCGCGGCCATCAGCGCCGCCTCGATCCTGGCCAAGACAGTGCGGGATCACGTTATGGAACAATTGGATACGCGATATCCTGAATATGGTTTCGCGGTCCACAAGGGCTATCCGGTCAAGGCGCACCTGGCTGCGCTCGACGCCCACGGACCCTCTCCCGTGCACCGCAGGAGCTACGCGCCGGTAAGATCACGGTTGCGATGAGCGCCTTCGTCCACCTCCGCCTGCATACCGAGTACTCGCTGGTCGACAGCGTGGTGCGCATCGACGATCTCGTCGCGCGCGTGGCCGAACTCGGCATGCCCGCCGTCGCCGTCACCGATCAGAACAATATGTTCGCGATGGTGAAGTTCTATCGCGCGGCGATGGCCAAGGGGCTCAAGCCCGTGATCGGCGTCGACCTCTTCGTCGCCGAGCCCGGCGAGCGCGTCGCGCCGACCCGCATTTCGTTTTTGTGTCAGAGCGAAGCGGGGTATCTCAACCTCACTCGACTCGTGAGTCGTGCCTACCTCGAGGGCCAGCAGCGCGGCCTGCCGCGTATCGAACGATCGTGGCTCGATGCGCGATCCACGGGCGGACTGATCGCCCTGTCGTGTGGTGCCGAGGGCGATGTCGGTCGTGCACTCGTCTCGAATCGTGCGGCCGATGCGCGCAAGCATCTGGCGTTCTGGCGCGACCTCTTCGGTGATCGCTATTACCTCGAAGTGAGTCGCATCGGTCGTGAAGGCGAAGAGGCGCTCGTCGGCGCCACGGTCGAACTCGCACTCGCCGAAGGCGTACCGCTCGTGGCGACGAACGACGTGCGGTTTTTGTCGCAGGACGACTTCGAGTCGCACGAGGCGCGCGTGTGCATTCACGAGGGCTCGCAGCTCGACGATGCCAGTCGGCCGCGGCGGTATACGCCACAGCAGTATCTGCGCAGCGCCGAAGAGATGACGGAGCTGTTCGCCGACCTGCCCGAGGCGCTCGAAAACTCGGTCCAGATCGCGCGACGCTGCAGTCTCATGCTGCAACTCGGCGAGAGCCGGTTGCCTGAATATCCGGTGCCTAAAGGTCAGACGACCGACGGCTTTCTGCGCAGCGAATCGGCGCGTGGACTCAAAGAGCGCCTGGCGCGACTGCCGCAGGCCGACCGAAAAACCTACGAGGCGCGTCTCGAGAGCGAGCTCGACGTCATCTGCAAAATGGGTTTTGCCGGTTACTTTTTGATCGTCGCGGATTTCATTCGCTGGGCGAAGGGTAACGGCGTGCCCGTGGGGCCGGGCCGTGGGTCGGGCGCAGGCTCGCTCGTCGCGTACTCGCTCGGCATCACGGACATCGACCCGCTGCAGTACGACCTGCTGTTCGAGCGCTTCTTGAACCCCGAGCGCGTGTCGATGCCCGACTTCGACGTCGACTTCTGCATGGACGGCCGCGATCGGGTGATCGAGTACGTGGCCGACAAGTACGGTCGCAAGCGCGTGTCGCAGATCATCACCTACGGCACCATGGCCGCGAAGGCGGTGGTGCGTGACGTCGGTCGTGTGCTCGGGTTCGGATACGGGCAGGTCGATCGTATTGCGAAGCTGATCCCGTTCGAGCTCGACATCACGCTCGACTCGGCGATCGAGAAAGAGCCGGAGCTCAAGAAGCTCTACAAGCAGGACGAGGACGTCCGCAGTCTCATCGATCTTGCCAAATCTTTGGAGGGTCTCACCCGAAACGCCGGAAAGCATGCCGGTGGCGTGGTGATCGCGCCTTCGGTGCTCGAGGATTTTGCGCCGCTCTACTGCGAAGAGGGCGGTGGTAACGTCGTCACGCAGTTCGACAAGGACGACGTCGAGGCCGCAGGGCTCGTGAAGTTCGACTTCCTCGGCCTGCGCACGCTCACGATCATCGAGCACGCCGTGCGCACCATCAATGCGGCGCGTGCCCAGGGCGAGCCGCCGATCGATATCGCGCTGTTGCCGATGGACGATGCGGCCGCGTATCAGTTGCTCAAAAATTGCGAGACGACGGCGGTCTTCCAGCTCGAATCGCGCGGCATGAAAGATCTCGTGCGGCGTCTGCAGCCCGACCGCTTCGAAGATATCGTCGCGCTCGTCGCGTTGTTTCGCCCCGGTCCGTTGCAGTCGGGCATGGTCGATGACTTCATCGCGCGCAAGCACGGTCGCATCGAAGGGGCCATCGATTACCTGCATCCGAGCCTCGAGCCTATCCTGAAGCCGACGTACGGGGTGATCCTGTATCAGGAACAGGTGATGCAGATCGCGCAGGTGCTCGCCGGCTACAGCTTGGGCGGCGCCGATTTGCTGCGCCGCGCCATGGGCAAGAAAAAGCCCGAGGAGATGGCCAAGCAGCGCAGCACTTTCGTCGAAGGCTCGGTGGCGCGCGGCGTGCCCGAGTCGCAGGCGGCGCACATTTTCGATTTGATGGAAAAGTTCGCAGGGTACGGCTTCAACAAGTCGCACTCGGCCGCGTATGCCTTGTTGTCTTATCAAACGGCGTGGCTCAAGGCGCATCACCCTGAGGCCTTCATGGCGGCGGTGTTGTCGGCGGATATGGATCACACCGACAAGGTCGTGACCATCAAGGACGAGTGCGATCGCATGGGCATCACCGTGCTGCCGCCCGACCTCAATGCGTCGGAGTACGCGTTCGTCGTCGCCGGTCCGCGCGAAGTGCGCTACGGACTCGGGGCGATCAAGGGTGTGGGTCAATCGGCGGTCGAGGCGATCACCGAGGAGCGCAAAGCCCATGGCCCGTACCGCAGTCTCGAAGATCTTTGTCGCAGGCTCGATCTCAATCGCGTGAACCGTCGCGTCTTCGAGGCGCTCATCCGCTCAGGCAGTCTCGACTCGCTCGGCGTCAATCGCGCGACGCAGATGGCGCGGTTACCGGCGGCGATGCAGATGAGCGAGCAAGCGACGCGCGCCGTCGAAGCGGGGCAGGTCGATCTCTTCGGGCTTGCCCAGCCTTCCGAGAGTGACGGCGATACGAGTGCCGCTTCTGTGCCGCCACAGGCGGAGTGGAGCGAGTCGATGCGTCTCGCCGGAGAGCGCGACACGCTAGGCCTCTATCTCACGGGGCATCCCATCACGCGTTACGAGAAAGACCTCGCGCGATTCGTGAGCGGCCGCATCGCCGATCTCTTGAGCGATCGGCCGTCGCAGGGTGCGCCGGAACGCGGCTACTTCGGTGGACGCACGGCATCGATCGCAGGCTACATCCATGAGATCCGCAAGCGCGGGAATCGGACGTCCATCGTGCTCGACGATCGAACGGGGCGTATGGAGGTCACCTTCTTTGACGAAGTGATGCAGCGTTATCGCGAGCTCATTGTCAAAGATTCTCTCGTGCTCATCGAGGGGCAGCTGCGCTTCGACGAGCAGGGTGACACTTGGCGCATGGCGGCACGGAAGGTCACTGAGCTCGATCGTGCCCGCGAGCAGCAGGCGCATCGCATCGTGTTGATCTGGCCGCGCGCGAACGGCACCGATCAAGGCCTGATGTTGCAGCGGCTCGCCGAGACGCTGTCGGCCCACCGGCCTGGCCCCTGTGCCGTGGGCGTGCGTTATGCGGGCGAGCAGGCGAGCGCGGCGCTCGAGCTCGGACCCGAGTGGAAGGTAAGGGCGAGCCCCAAACTCATCGAGGCGCTCGAGCAGCTCGTGGGCCCGAACGGAGTGCGCGTCGTGTACGGCCCGCCACCCGGCACCACGACCTCGGCGTACGGCTGACGTTGCGTTGACGGTTGAAAGCACGGGGTCCGCCCCGTAACCTCCGCCCCGATGGCTCTCAACTTTCTCGATTTCGAACAACCGATCGCCGAGCTCGAGGCGAAGATCGAAGAATTGCGTCACGTCACGGCGGGTGCCGGCGTCAACGTGCAAGATGAGATCGCGCGCCTGCAGTCGAAGAGCGATCAGCTCACGCGCAGCATTTTTTCGAAGTTGAGTCCGTGGCAGGTGACGCAGCTCGCGCGACATCCGCATCGACCCTATACGTTCGACTATCTCTCGCAGGCTTTCACGGGCTTCGAAGAGCTGCACGGCGATCGCATGTTCGGTGACGACCAGGCTCTCGTTGGTGGGCTCGCGCGTCTCGAGGGTGAGGCGGTCATGGTCATCGGCCATCAGAAGGGCCGCGACACCAAAGAGCGTGTGCGTCGCAACTACGGCATGCCGAAGCCCGAGGGCTATCGCAAAGCACTGCGGCTCATGCACATGGCCGATCGTTTCGGGCTGCCGCTCATCACGTTCATCGATACGCCGGGGGCGTACCCGGGTCTCGAGTCTGAGGAGCGCGGACAGAGTGAAGCGATCGCGCGCAATCTCTTCGAGATGGCAAAACTTCGCGTGCCGGTCGTGAGCCTCGTCATCGGTGAAGGTGGCTCGGGCGGGGCGCTCGCCATCGGTGTGTGCGATCGCTTGTTGATGCTGCAGTTCAGCACCTACTCGGTGATCTCGCCTGAGGGCTGCGCATCGATTCTTTGGAAGAGCGCCGACAAAAAAGAAACCGCCGCCGAGGCCATGGGCCTCACGGCCGATCGACTGCGCTCGCTCGGCCTCGTCGACGAAGTGATCGCCGAGCCGCTCGGGGGTGCACATCGCAATCCGGCCGCGACGGCGGCATCGGTCAAGGCAGCGCTACTTCGCCACTTGCGCGAGTTGCAGGCGAAGCCGCGCGAGACGCTGCTCGCCGAGCGTTCGCGTCGACTCGCAGGCTTCGGCGCCTTCGCCGAGGGGTCGGGCTGAGCACGCCTCGCGACCCGCTGCTCGAGCGCCTCTCGCGCGAACTCGAGTCGCTCGCGGGCGATCCCGCGCCGTCAGGGTGGTGCGTCGCGCTGAGTGGTGGGGCGGACTCCGTGGCTTTGCTCGTCGCGCTTTCCGCGCTTCGTCGTTCATCGCGTTGGCGCCGTGTGCCGCTGCGTGCGGTGCATGTTCACCATGGCCTGCGCCCGGAGGCCGATGCCTGGGCCTCTCATTGTCGCGCCCTGTGTCGCGGTCTGCGTGTTCCGCTCTCGGTGCGGCGTGTCACGGTGCCGCGTACGCGCGGGTCTTCGCTCGAGGCGGAGGCACGGCGGGTGCGCTACGAGGCGCTCACCCAAGGGCTACGTCGTGACGAGTGGTTGGTTACGGCCCATCACGAAGACGATCAGCTCGAGACGCTGTTGCTGCAGTTGATGCGTGGCGCGGGCGTAGCGGGCTTGGCTGCGATGCCGCGAGATGCGGTCTTTGGTGCGGGGCGCTTGGTGCGACCCTTGCTTCACGAGTCACGAGCCAAGCTCGAGTCTTTCGTGCGTGCGCGAGGGTTCTCTTGGGTCGAGGACGACAGTAACGTCGATGAGCGATTCGATCGGAATTTTTTGAGACGACGCGTGTTGCCCGTGTTGCGCGAGCGTTGGCCGGCGGCCTCACGCGTCGCCTCGCGGAGCGCTTCGCATCTCGGTGAGGCGCGGGCGCTGCTCGAGGCGCTCGCGGTGGAAGATCTCGCGAAGGTAAGTGTCGAGGGCGGACTCGTCGAACTTGCGACGCTCGCCACGCTCGATGCGGCGCGGCAGCGCAACGTACTGCGCCATTGGCTGCAGACGCGCGGTCTTGCGATGCCCGATGCCGTACATCTCGAGCGCATCCGAGTTGAGTTGGCTGCCGCGCGGCCCGACGCGAATCCGATCGTGCGCTGGGCGGGCGGTGAGGTGAGGCGGTTTCGAGGTCGGCTGTACGCGATGCGAGAGTCTGCGCCGAAAGCGAAGGCGTCGCAGGATCGTCGGGCGTGGCGATGGCGGACGGCTCGCCGGTTCGAGCTCGGCGAGGGGCGAGGCGTGCTGCGACTCGTGGCTGATCCTCATGGGCCGCTCAATGCCGGATCTCTCCCTGCGGTGCTCTGGGTGGGCGTGCGTGAGGGGGGCGAGAAGCTCGCACTCGAGGCAGGTGGACCGCGTCGAGCACTCAAGGAACTGCTGAGGGTGGCGACGCTACCGCCCTGGGAGCGCGAGGCGCTGCCGATGCTGTTCGACGGAAAAACGCGTGGCGCCGCAGTGGTGGCCGTCGCCGATCTGCTCGTGGCCGCGGCATTCCGCGCGACGGGCCGCGCACCGGTCGGTTCGAAGGGCGTAAAGGGGCGTTTACGGCTGGTGTGGGAAGGCCGTTTTTGTTAACCTGATTTCCCGTCGTGCCGGGGTCTTCTCGGCGCTTTTTTTTGCGGCGGTCCCCATGCCTCGTTTCGTCTTTGTCACCGGTGGTGTCGTTTCCTCGTTAGGGAAAGGCATCGCCTCCGCGTCGTTAGCGGCCATCCTCGAGGCACGCGGTCTCAAGATCGCGATGGTCAAGCTCGATCCCTACATCAACGTCGATCCGGGCACGATGAGCCCGTTCCAGCACGGCGAGGTCTTCGTCACCGACGACGGCACCGAGACGGATCTCGACCTCGGTCACTACGAGCGATTCGTGCGCACGGTGACCGGCCGTCACAGCAACTTCACCACCGGGCGCATCTACGAGCGCGTCATCGCCAAAGAGCGTCGCGGCGATTACCTCGGCGCGACGGTGCAGGTGATTCCGCATATCACCGACGAGATCAAGGCGAGCATCATGCTCGGTGCTGGCGACTCGGACGTCTGCATGGTCGAGATCGGCGGCACGGTGGGCGACATCGAATCGCTGCCCTTCCTCGAGGCCATTCGTCAGATCGGCGTGGAGCTCGGGCGCAATCAGGCGATCTTCATGCACCTGACGCTGGTGCCTGTCGTGGGCGGGGGCAGCGAAATCAAGACCAAGCCGACGCAACACTCAGTCAAAGAATTGCGCAGCATCGGTATCCAGCCAGACATCCTGCTCTGTCGCGCGCGTGATCCGCTGCCCGCCGAGCACCGACGCAAGATCGCGCTCTTCACCAACGTCGAGCATCGCGCAGTCATCTCTGCGGTCGATGCCCGCGACATCTACGAGATTCCGCTGTTGCTGCACGAGCAGGGGCTCGACGATATCGTCGTCGAGAAGCTCCGACTCGAATCGCAGACCAAGCCCGCCGATCTGTCTTCGTGGCAGCGCGTGGTCGACACCAAGGCGAACCCCGAAGCCGAAGTCGACATCGCGATGGTCGGCAAGTATGTGCAGAACCGCGACTCGTACATTTCACTCAACGAAGCGCTCACGCACGCCGGCGTGCAGAACCGTACGCGCGTGAATATTCATTTCATCGAATCGACAGACATCGAAGAGCAGGGCACGGCCGTGCTCGAGAAGATGGATGCGATTCTCGTGCCGGGCGGATTCGGTGAGCGCGGTGTCGAGGGTAAGATCGCAGCGGTGCGCTACGCGCGCGAGCGCAAGATTCCGTACCTCGGTATTTGTCTCGGCATGCAGATCGCCGTCATCGAATATGGCCGCCACGTGCTCGGGCTCGCAGGGGCCAACAGCACGGAATTCAATCGCGAGACACCGCATCCGGTGATCGCGCTCATCACCGAGTGGCAAGACGCGTTGCGTGGCGCTCAGGCGCGCACCGACACATCGAACCTCGGTGGCACCATGCGCCTCGGTGGACAAGACGTGAAGCTCGCCGAGGGCTCTCGTGCTCGCACGATCTACGGTAAGCCGGTGATCCGCGAGCGTCACCGCCATCGTTACGAGTTCAACAACACCTATCTCGATCGTTATCGGGCGGCGGGGCTCTCGTTCTCGGGCATGTCGCCGGATGAGCTCGTCGAAATCGTCGAACTCGCTGATCATCCGTGGTTCGTGGCCACGCAGTTCCACCCTGAGTTCACCTCTAACCCGCGCGATGGTCATCCGCTCTTCACAGGGTTCATCGCTGCCGCGCGCACGCAGCACGGAGGCCGTAAGGCATGAAGCTCGCGCAATACGAGGTTGGAGCCCAGTCGACGTTTTTTTTGATCGCAGGCCCCTGCGTCATCGAGAGTGCCGCACTCTGCGAAGAGGTGGCCGGTCGCATGCGCGAGATCACGACGCGCCTCGGCGTGCCGTACGTGTTCAAAGCGTCGTTCGACAAGGCGAATCGCTCGTCGCGATCGAGCTTTCGGGGGCCCGGGCTCGAAGCTGGGCTCAAAGTGCTCGAAGGCATACGTTCGAAGTTCGGCTTACCCGTGCTGACGGACGTGCACGAAGACACGCCACTCGCCGAAGTGGCCTCGGTCGTCGATGTGCTGCAGACGCCCGCTTTTCTTTGTCGTCAGACCAACTTCATCGTGGCGGTCGCATCGCAAGGCAAACCCGTCAACATCAAGAAGGGGCAGTTTCTCTCGCCCTGGGAAATGCAGAACGTCGTCGACAAGGCCCGCTCGACGGGTAATGACTCGATCATGGTCTGCGAGCGCGGCTTCAGCTTCGGTTACAACAACCTCGTCTCCGACATGCGCTCGCTCGCCATCATGCGTAAGACCGGATGCCCGGTGGTGTTTGATGCCACGCACTCGGTGCAACTGCCCGGCGGGCAGGGCAACGCCTCGGGCGGACAACGCGAGTTCGTGCCCGTGCTCTCACGTGCTGCAGTCGCCGCGGGTGTCGCGGGTCTCTTCATGGAGACGCATCCCGATCCTGCCCAAGCGCTCTCGGATGGCCCCAACGCTTGGCCGCTGCCGCGCATGGAATCTTTGCTGTCGACGCTCGTCGAGCTCGATCGCGCCGTCAAAAAAAATCCCTTCGAGGAAGATCGAACATGAGTCGTATTGCCGATATCCACGCCCGCGAAGTCATCGATTCACGCGGTAACCCTACGGTCGAAGCCGATGTCATTCTCTCGAGCGGTGTGCTCGGCCGTGCTGCCGTGCCCTCGGGTGCCTCGACCGGCACACGCGAGGCGGTGGAACTGCGTGACGGCGACAAGCGCCGTTACCTCGGCAAGGGCGTGCTGAAGGCGGTGCGCAACGTCAACGGCCCGATTCGCAAGGCGCTGCTCAAGCAAGATGCGCGCGATCAGCAGGACATCGACGCGCGACTCATCGCGCTCGACGGCACGGAGAACAAAGCGCGACTCGGCGCCAACGCCTTGCTCGCGGTGTCGCTTGCGACGGCCCATGCGGCGGCGACCGATGCGGGGCTTCCGCTGTGGCGATATCTCGCCGGTGGTCGCAAGCCCGTGATGCCGGTGCCGATGATGAACGTCATCAACGGCGGTGCTCACGCGGACAACAGTCTCGACATTCAGGAGTTCATGATCCTGCCCGTCGGTGCACGCAGCTTCAGCAAGGCCCTGCAAATGGGTGCCGAGGTGTTCCACACGCTCAAGGGCATCCTCAAGGGCAAGAAGCTCACGACCGCCGTGGGTGACGAGGGCGGGTTCGCGCCCGATCTCGCCTCGAACGAGGCGGCGCTCAAACTCATGCTGCAGGCCATCGAGAAGGCGGGCTACAAGCCCGGTCGCGACATCTATCTCGGTCTCGACGTGGCGAGCTCGGAGTTCTTCAAAGCGGGACGCTACGAGTTGCATGGCGAAGGCCGAGCGTTCTCGGCGGCGCAGTTTGCGAAATACCTGGCCAAACTCGTCGATCGTTACCCGATCATCACCATCGAGGACGGCATGGCCGAGGGCGATTGGGCGGGCTGGGCAGGCCTGACGCGCACGCTCGGCAAGCATTGCCAGCTCGTGGGCGATGATCTCTTCGTCACCAACACCAAAATTTTGGCCGAGGGCATCCGCAAGGGGATCGCCAACTCGATCCTCATCAAGGTCAACCAGATCGGCACGCTCACCGAGACGCTCGAGGCCATCGAGATGGCGACGGGCGCCGGTTATTCCGCGGTGATTTCGCACCGTTCGGGCGAAACCGAGGACACGACGATCGCCGATATCGCCGTCGCCACATCGGCCTCGCAGATCAAGACCGGTTCGATGTCGCGATCCGACCGTATTGCCAAGTACAACCAGCTGCTGCGCATCGAAGAGCAATTGGGCGGCAAGGTGCGTTACGCGGGGCGTGAGGCTTTCCCGGTAAAGATCTGAACGAGAAGGGGTTTCTTTTGTGTCATCGCAGGATTACCATTCGTCGCCAATGACGAAATGGTTCGCCGGCGTGTTGGTTTCCCTGACGGTACTGCTCCAGTACCGCATCTGGTTGTCCGACGACGGCGTCCGCGAAGCCTACCGATTGCGTCAGGCCGTCGATCAACAGGCCGACACCAACTCCGAACTCCGACGTCGCAACGAGCAGTTGGCCGCCGAAGTGGCCGACCTCAAGAGCGGTCTCACTGCCATCGAAGAGCGTGCTCGCAGCGAGCTCGGCATGATCGCGACCGGCGAATCGTTCTATCAGGTCGTGCCCAAGGTCGTTACGGCTCCCGCAGAACCGCGCGACGCGCCGACCACGCGCACGGCGCAGCGCTGAGTCTCTCGTCTTGAGCGACCCGCACTACTGGCTCGTCATGCCGGCGGCCGGGCGGGGCCAGCGGCTCGGCGCCGATCTCCCCAAACAATATCTCCCCATCGCAGGCCGCACGCTCATCGAGTGGGCCTTGCATCCTTTCGCATCGGATTCAGCCTGTCGCGGACTCGTGATCGCGCTTGCCGCAGGCGATACGCAATGGCCTGCAATTCGATCAAGACTCAAGTGTCCCGTGATCGAAGCCCCGGGCGGTGCCGAGCGGAGTGATTCGGTGCGCGGTGCGCTCGAGACGCTTCGCGCGCAGGGCGCGAGCGACTCCGACTGGGTGCTGGTGCACGATGCCGCGAGGCCTTGCGTGACGCCGGCGGAAATTACCGCGTTGCGCCACGGTGTCGCGCGGGATGACAGCACCTCAGCGTCGGCTTTAGCGGGCGGACTGCTTGCGATGCCGCTCGCCGATACGCTCAAGCGCGGTGGGGCGCAGGGCACGGGTGTCGTGAGCGTCGAGACGGTGTCTCGTGATGGGCTCTGGCGGGCGCTGACGCCGCAGATGTTTCGGCTCGGCGCGTTGCTGTCGGCCTTGCGGGCAGCATCGGCGGCGGGGCGGGTCCCGACGGACGAAGCGCAGGCGATGGAGTGGATCGGTGCGAGTCCGCGACTGATCGTCGGTGAGTCCACCAACCTTAAAGTGACGACGATGGCCGATCTGTCGCTCGCCGAGGGCATACTGCGCGCACGGACGAGTTTAGCCGGAGGATCAGCGTGATACGGGTCGGATCAGGTTTTGATGTGCATGCCTTCGGACCGGGCGATCACGTGATGCTCGGTGGGGTGCGCGTGCCTCACTCGCAGGGCGTCGTCGCGCATTCCGATGGCGACGTATTGCTGCACGCGCTTTGCGATGCACTGCTCGGTGCGGCGGGCCTCGGCGATATCGGCCAACATTTTCCCGATAGCGATCCGCAGTGGCGGGGTGCGTCGAGCGATCGCTTCGTCACGCATGCCGTCACGCTGCTGCGCGAGCGGGGCTACTCGATCGTCAATGCCGATCTCACGCTGCTCTGCGAGGCGCCGCGCCTCTCGTCGCATCGCGATCCCATTCGTAGTTCCATTGCGACGCTGCTTGGCGTCGCGGCCGACGCCGTCAACCTCAAGGCGACCACCACCGAGAAGATGGGCTTTCTCGGTCGCCGCGAAGGCCTGGCAGCCGAGGCGGTCGTTCTGATCGAACGCGCGTGACGCCCGTCGAACGCTTTGCGCTCGCGCCGCCGCGCGCGGTGGAGCCCGTTGCGGGTCGTGCGCGTATCCGTCTGCAGCCCGAAGATTTCGAGGTCATCGAAGATCTCGGATTCGAAGCATCGGGACAGGGTCCGCATCTTTTGCTGCGTGTGCGCAAACGCAACGCGAATACCGGTTGGGTCGCGCGCGAGCTTGCGCGCAGTATCGGAGTTCGCGATTTCGATGTGGGGTATGCCGGTCTCAAAGATCGTCATGCCGTGACGACCCAGTGGTTCACCGTTCCGGCGCGCGGTCGTTCGGGTGAGACCCGTACACCGACCGATTGGGTCGGCGTGCAGGGCGAGGGGTATGAGGTCATCGAGGCGCATGTGCACAACCGCAAGCTGCCGCGCGGCGCACTCGCCGGAAACGCTTTCAAGATTTTGCTGCGCGATTTCGAAGGCGATGCCGCGATGCTCGATCGGCGGGTCAATGAAATCGCTCGGACGGGCGTACCCAATTATTTTGGTCCGCAGCGCTTCGGGCGCGAGTTGTCGAACTTGCGTCGGCGCGAGGACGGCGATTCGGGTCATGCGGGGCGCGGTCGCGATGCCGGTCGCGGTGGCCAAGGGCTCGTCTGGTCGGCGATGCGCGGGCTGCTCTTCAATGCCGTGCTCGCCGAGCGCGTGCAGCGTGGTAGCTGGGTCGAGCTCAAACTCGGCGAACGTGCGAACCTCGATGGACGCAATTCGACGTTCGTGGTCGATGCCCTAGACGAGACGATTCATTCGCGGATCGCGATGCTCGACATCCATCCGACGGGCCCGCTTTTCGGAGCGGGCGACAGCGGGATCGCCGGAGAAATCGCCGCGCTCGAAGCCGAGGTTCTCGAGCGGTTCCCGGAGTTCGTGGGTCCGCTCAGCGAGGCTAGACTCGAACCCGGTCGCAGGCCGTTACGCGTCGCAGTGCGTGATCTGTCGCTCGAGTGGCTTGAGCCTGCGCGCATGGCCCGCTTGAGTTTCAGGCTGCGACCGGGCAGTTTTGCGACGGCGGTATTGCGCGAACTGCTCGATGTCGAGAATGCCGCCGGTCATTCGGAGGACGAACATGATTGAGGTCAAAGATCACGGACCCGTGCGCGAGTTGCGCTTGGCGCGCCCGCCCGTCAACGCTCTCAACCGTGCGCTCATCGATGCGCTCGATCAAAAAATTGCGGAGGCGACGGCGTCGTCGGCCGACCCCGCGCAGGCGGCTTCGGCACCTCGGGCGATCGTGATTTCAGGTTCGCCCGGTCTCTTTTGCGCGGGTCTCGACGTGCGCGAGGTGACGGGAGGCGAGGCCTCGGCGAAGGGTTTGGTGCTCGCTTTCGCCGCGCTGCAGCGACGACTCGTCGATTCGACGATGCCGATCATCGCGGCCATCACGGGGCATAGTCCCGCAGGTGGCGCAGTGATCGCGGTGCTCTGCGATTACCGCATCATGGCGGCTGGAGAGTTTCGGATCGGTCTCAACGAAGTGCAGGTAGGGCTCTACCCCGGTGAGCTCATCTATCGCGTGTACGAGCGGCTCGTCGGCACTCGCCGAGCGGCGGCGTTGTTGCCACGTGGGGTCATGCTGCGCAGCGATGAAGCGCTCGAAGCGGGGCTCGTCGATGAGGTGGTCGCACCCGATCAGGTGGTGACGCGAGCCGTCGCGCTCGCCCAAGAGCTCATCGCTTTGCCGCCCAAGACCTACGCTCGCACGCGCAATTTGGTTCGTGCCGATCTGCGACGGTTGTTCGATTCGCCGCCCGAATCACTCGAGTCGCTGATGGCCGAAGGTTGGGTGACGGACGAAACGCGCGAGCGCATGGCGAGATTGCTCGCCTCGCGTTGATCGGAGCTGAGCTCCAAAGCGCTCAGCTCTGCAGCAACACGTAAATGGCGCCTGTGCCGCCGTCGACGGGCCGCGCCGTACAAAAGGCGACGACGGCATCGGTGCGTCGCAAGATCACGTTCACCGCTTTTTTGATCACGGGACCTCGCGGTCCTGAGCCCAAGCCTTTGCCGTGGATGACGCGCACGCAGCGACACTGCCTCGCGATCACTCGGGCGAGAAAATCGCGCATCGCGCTCTTGGCTTCCGGGACGGTGAGGCCGTGCAGGTCGAGCTCTGATTCGACGCGGTAATAGCCGCGACGCAGTCGTCGCATCACGGCGTCCTGGATGCCCGATCGGCGGTAGGTGAGTTCCTCGCCGAACTCGACTTCGAGGTCGATCGGGCTCAGCTGCAGACTGTCTTCGAGCACCTCGGCCTCGCCGAGACGACGAAAATGCGCGCGGGGCTTCGGTTTGGGACGTTTCGGGCGCACGCGCGGCGTGACGCTGAGCGGTCGAGTTCCCTTCACCGCGTCGCGAAACGCCCGAATGTCATCTTCTGAGGGCTTGCGCATCCTGCTACCTCGGAATCCGGGGTTTCAGTATATTGTCCGACTTCACAGGTCTCCAAGATACAGCTCGATGAAAATCCTCGTGAGCAACGACGATGGGTATCGGGCGCCGGGCATCATTGCCCTGCGTCAGGCGCTCACGGGTCTCGCCGAACTCACCGTGGTCGCCCCGGAGCGTAACCACAGCGGTGCCAGCAACGCGCTCACGCTCGAGCATCCGTTGCGGGTCACCGAGTTCGAGCCGAACTGCCATTTCGTGACGGGCACGCCCACCGATTGCGTGCACCTCGCCATCTCCGGGCTCTTCGATTTCGAGCACGACATGGTCGTCTCGGGCATCAACAACGGCGAGAACTTGGGCGACGACGTGCTCTACTCGGGCACGGTCGCGGCGGCCATCGAGGGGCGTTTCCTCGGTTTGCCGACGGTCGCGTTCTCGTTGCGGCGGCCCGAGAAAGGGGACATGGATTATTCGGCAGCAGCGAAGGTCGCAAGACTCATCGTGCAGCGACTGCTCACGCATCCGCTCGATCGCAACATGATCCTTAACGTCAATGTGCCGCATCGCCCGTTCAACGAACTCAAGGGCTTCAAGTCGACGCGCCTCGGACATCGTCATCGCGCCGAGCGTTCGGTGAAGAGCATGGATCCGCGCGGACGTGAGGTGTACTGGGTCGGTATGGCGGGTGAAGGTCAGGACGATGGTGTGGGCACCGATTTCAATGCGGTGGCCGAAGGCTATGTCTCGGTGACGCCGCTGCAGGTCGATCTCACGCGCCACGCGGCGCTCGATACCGTGCGCGACTGGCTGCAGGGCCTTGCTTGATGATGGACTCGCGGATCAGCGGTATCGGCATGACCTCGGCGCGCACCCGCGAGCGGTTGGTGCAGCGACTGATGGAGCAGGGTGTCAAATTGCCTGCCGTGCTCGAGCGCATCCGCAACGTTCCGCGACATTTGTTCGTCGACGAGGCGCTCGCGAGTCGAGCGTATGAAGACACAGCCTTGCCGATCGGATTCGGGCAGACGATTTCGCAGCCCTACATCGTGGCGCGCATGACAGAGGCCTTGCTTGACGGTGGACCGCGCGAGAACGTGCTCGAAGTCGGCACGGGCTGCGGTTATCAAACGGCCGTGCTGTCGAGCCTCGTCCCTAAGCTCTGCACCATCGAGCGCATCGAGCCGTTGCTCGCACGAGCGAAGCTGCGGCTCAAAGAACTCGGTATCAAGAACGTGAAGTTTCGACATGGTGACGGGTACGAAGGATGGAAATCGCACGCGCCCTATGACGGCATCCTCGTCGCCGCGGCGCCGATGACCGTGCCCGATGCCTTGCTCAAGCAGCTCGCCGTGGGCGGGCGTCTCG
This sequence comes from uncultured Acidibacter sp., assembly GCA_964599335.1. Classification (GTDB taxonomy): domain Bacteria; phylum Pseudomonadota; class Gammaproteobacteria; order Steroidobacterales; family Steroidobacteraceae; genus UBA964. The sequence continues at coordinate 15,547 of CAZRFN010000037.1, forward strand.
TCATGCCCGTAGGCGGCGAGGGCAAACAGGAACTCCTGCGTATTACGCGACGCGAGCAGGGGTACGAGAAGGAGAAGCTTGGGGTGGTGTCGTTTGTGCCGCTACAAGCTGGAGTCGTGACCGCGACCTGAGCGACGGCTGAGCGTCCCGTATTCCGTTGGCCCCAAGAAGGGGACGCGAAAACCACATCCCTGTGAGCTCGGCGCGCGCCAGGGATGGCGCGCGCGAGCCCACAGGGAGGTGCTCTTGCGTCCCCGCGGACGGGGTTCAGGTGCGCGCCGGGGTTGAATTCGGGAACAGCAGTGCGACGACTCGCCTCCCATCCCCAATCAACACGTTGTACGTCCGGCAGGCTGCGCCGAGTTCCATGATTTCGAGCCCGATCTGGCGCTCGAGGAACCAGCGTCGTTGTGCGGCGGGTAGGAAGGTTTGGCCGCCGGCCCAGCCGATCACGACGACCTCGGGTTTTTCAGCGAATACGGGTTCGAGGTCGCGCTCTTCGAGTTCGGCGGGGGATTGGGGTCGCAGCGCGGCTTGTGATCCGCTGGCGGCGAGCAGAACGGGGCTCTGCCACGCGGCGTCGCCGACGCGGAGGGTGCCCTCCGCGTAACTGCGGATCAGCAGGGCGGGGCCAGTCGGCGTCACGGTGAGTCTCATGCTCCGATAACATACGCGATGTGCGCGAACTCGTGCTCGTCCTCCCTGATCTTTTCCTGCGTGG
>CAZRFN010000038.1:0-15955 GCA_964599335.1 uncultured Acidibacter sp.
TTCGCATCTAACAGGCGAAATGAACATTGACCTGCTTCAGAGCAAGCGAAGTCGCGCAAAGTCCCAGCTCAACTAACAAACAAAAAAACAGAAGGGGAATCGCTGCGCTCTCAGATCAGGAACCGCACTTGGGTTGGATTGATTCGAGGTCTTGATAAATCTCTATAAGAGTGACACTTTTCCCGTAGGTGTTATGACACTTTTCTGGGGTGGGATGACACTTTTAGTCCTTGAAAATAGCCGTAACCGCAGGATGGACGCTAAGACCTAATGATCAAACTCACAGTCAATCCAATCGTCCTTGAACGCCTTCGCGCTGCCTTCCCTATTCCATCAACGGCTGCTCACAAGGCATTACAAAAATACACGATGCTTTTGGAAGCACTGCTGACAGAGGCGACGACACTCAGGCGAAGCCCCTTTGATCGCAAACTCAACCTCTACTCAATCCTTGTCAATACCCTCGCACAGAAAGGTCCGCGAGTTGGGACACTCAAGACGCGACTACACAAATGGCTCAATGACAATGATCTGTCTCTGATTGAGATAGTCGAGGTTGGCAATAATATCAATGGAGCGAAGTCAAAGATCCGTTTGTCTGAACTCGCTAAGGCAACAGATGTATTCGCCATAGAAGATAGCGAAGACGATTCCTATCGCCTCCTACATGAAGGGCATCTGACTGATAGAAATATACTTCGCAATATCGCATCGCATCACTACCCTGACTTCTCGTTGGAAGCATGGCGCACTGGGGCTCTGAACGATCGCTACGATGTGATCCAAGTAAATCGTGATTCGGTGGAACGCTATCTATCTTGGGTTTTGACCAAAACCTACAAGATCGCCACCACGAAACGCGATGAATACGCGCGACACGCTCAGTATGTGCTGAGTATTTCTGATCACTTTGAAGGGATCTTCCCGCAACGAAAGATCTTTAGCGATTTCGGTCGCACCTACTACGCAGGTATCAGCATTCAAAATGTGAATAAACTACTGCGACAAGCCATTGTCGCACCAGCATTTGAGTACGATCTGAATACCTGCGTATGCGCATGGAAGTTAGGGGTCGCGTACTCAGAGATGATTCCAGTCGGTAAGTCCACTGAACGAGCCGAACAGGTAGCGAAGAAACATATCGCGCTATACCAATATGTTCGAGACAAAAAGGAGTTTATTTCTTTCCTTCGGATGGAGATATTTCCTGATACAGACAAGAAAGAACATGATGAGCAGCGACGGCTCATCAAAAATGCCCTGACAGCATTGTCGTTCGGCGCAACTCTAAAAACAAAGGGCTGGCATGACGCTTCTGGTCATAGGCAATACCCCGCGCTGAAGAACATCTTCCGAAAGCACTCAGACGCTTTAGACCGATTTATAAGTCATTATGTCGTTCAAAGTTTTGTGAAAGACCATAAAGATATTGATGATTGGATTTTTGCCCTTTTCTCAAACGCAAAACCTAATGAAAAGATACCCAACTACCTGAAAACACGTCGGGGACGAGTTAGCCAATCAAAGGTAATTGCATGGTTTTATCAGCAGTCCGAAACGAGGATTATGAACAGCCTTCGTCACTTCATTCGCACTCAAACGTCTCGGCGTGTCATCGCTAACATTCACGACGCAATCATCCTTGACGGTCCGCTTGGTCATGAGATGAAGATCGACCTGACTGACCATCTTCAACTGACCGAGGAAAATCCATACCTCACCCTCAAGAAGATTGAACTCCTCCCCTTCACGAACGAAACACAAGCCGAACTGATAGAACGCGCGGCTCACAAGCAGCGGATCGCTGAGGAAACTGAGGCAGCGAGGACGAACACACATTGATTAGTCGCTTTTATCCACACAGCACCGCATTACAGCGTCTTTGTGACTTGCGATAGCGCGCAACAGCAGCGCAGACGCTAGACGCTCTCAAAGCGTCTCACACGCTAAATAACTTCATCTAATACGAAAACTATGAAGTTCTCTCGTAAGTCATTGAGGCCTCTCAGGAAGTTGAAAACAAGCAATCTCGGTTGATGGGCAGGACTACAGGGAGCATCTTATCTACACACAAATCATTCGGTTTTTAGGAGAAACATACAGATGGCACAAGCAAGAGTTCTGACTGAGAAGGATGTGAAACGAGTTCTGTCGTTCATAGCGACAAAACGAACAGCAACGAGAGACAGGGCAATGTTCTTGCTTGGGCTTTATTCAGGAATGAGAGCAGTTGAGATTAGTTCGCTGAAGATCGCAGATGTCGTGGGATCTGATGGCGACATCAAGGACGAAGTTCACTTGTCTTCTGATATGACTAAGGGCAAACGAGGTCGCTCTGTATTGCTGAATAAGAAGGCAAGAGACGAAATCAAGAACTATCTCTGTGATCGCTTCAAGACGAAAGACTTACAGCCTGTATTGCTCACAGACACATCAAGAGCATTGTTCAACAATCAGAAGAACAATCGCAGGGGTTTCACGGCGAACGGAGTTAGCAAGCACTTGGGGCAGTTGTTCTCGGAAGTTGGAATTGATGGTGCGTCAGCACATTCACTTCGCAGGTCCTACATCACGAAACTGGCGAGTTATGGAACGAGCATTCGTGTCTTACAGAAACTCGCAGGACACGCAGACATTCAGACGACGGCTCTCTACATTGATGTGAATGACGCAATGCTTCGCAAAGCGGTTGAGTTAGCGTAGGTCTGAGTCGCTAAATACTCGTATGAGATTTAGTGAGTTCAAGTCATCACAACTTCGCGCGTTCGAGGTCTTAGTCAAACTACGCAAGGGTGGGACGATCAAGACGGTGATCTTCGCTGAGGCACAGGCTTGGGCAAGATCGTTAGCAGCACAGATATATGGCGACAGCAACATCGTCTCAGTCATTGAGGACATAGACGAACAGAAGAAGGCTCCATCATCGGAGCAACTACGCATCAAGTCATTAGACGACCAAGCCAAGCGTTATAGGGACTTGGCGAAACAGGCTAAGGCTCAGGACAGAATGAAGCAGGCTCAGCGACAACTTACAATGGCGAATAATCGTCGCTAAACTATGGAAAGACTACTCTACTTTGGTATTCTACTTTTCATGGAAAGCGTTTCCGATCAATGTGTTAGCAGCCTTTGCACTACGTTCGGGACGTAGGAGTCGGAGGTTCAAATCCTCTCATCCCGACCATCTCCCGCCCAAAGAAAATATGAGCGTTTGTCGCCACCATGACTGAACGAGTCACCCAACTCGTAGAACGTTTCTACGCCGAAATCTGGAACCGACACGACAAGTCGGCGATTCCAAAACTGCTCTGCGCTGATTTCACCTTTCGCGGCTCTCTAGGGCCCAGCAAAGTCGGTCACGACGAGTTTGCTAGCTATGTTGATTTCGTTCACGACGCACTGGGCGATTATCGCTGCGACATCCAGGACCTGGTGGTCAGTGATCACAAAGCCTTCGCCAAGATGCTTTTCTCTGGAATACATCGCAAGACATTTTTAGGCTACGAACCTACATCACGGCGTATTGAGTGGGCGGGCGCTGCGCTTTTTACTTTCAAGGACGGAATGATTTCCGATCTTTGGGTGCTGGGCGATTTACAGGGACTACATCAACTGCTGGAACGAAATCGCACGACCTATTTCGGGACTTAGGAGTCGGGGGTTCTTTCACCCCGGCTTTCGCGCCTTCCTGGACTTCGTCGTGCTGGGCTTTGAACACAGCGCTCGGAAGCCTGCGGCGACGTAAGGAACGAGTCGCTGGTGCACACTATCGAGATCATTGGATCGACACGCACCTTGCGACAAATTGTCGATCCGCCCCGTCTCGGCGAACGTGAGCGTCAGCGCCCCTGAGAGAAAGTGATAACTCCAATAGAGCTCACGGTCATCGCACCCGGGGAAGGCCCGTCGTAAGGCGGCGATAAAGGCGTGCACGACGGGGTCAAAGTAACGCGTCATCATCAGGCCGCCGAATTCCGTCGAATTATTGACCTGCGCGATGAGAGCGAAGTAAGCCTTCCAGCCGGGCCCGCCTCGAGCGGACCGATCTAGCAAAGGATGGGTGAAAGCATCGATGATGTCCTCGACCTTCGGAGCGCGCGGCTTGGCCCGCTGAACCGCCGCCTCGAGCCGACGCAAACGCTCTGCGTTGAGCACCTCGGCGCGACGCATGAATACCGTCTCGAATAGCAGCTGCTTGCTACCGAAGTGGTAGTTGATCAGGGCAACGTCAACCCCGGCCGCGGTCGTGATGTCGCGCACCGATACGGAATGGAAACCCCGCTCGGCAAATAGGATTTCGGCGGTATCGAGGATTTTCTGACGAGTCGCCTCGGGCCCAGCCTTGCGCGGGCCACGAGACAGCGCGGTTTTCGACTTTCTTACCATGGCAACAGTCTGACCCGTGGCGCGGTCCGAAGGCAAACCCACCGGGTCGCTTGTGTTTCAACAACCGTTGAACTAGATTTCATCGACCGTTGAATTATTCAATCCATAATTCCATGAACAGGGGACAACGATGAACGGCATCAACACGACGGCGAAAAGCCGCCTGGCTCTCGCTGTAGCGCTCGCAATCGGAACCACGTCGATCGGTCTACTCCCCGCACCGGCGCGGGCACAGGCGGGCGCCGTCGCGCTCGAAGAAATCACCGTCACGGCTCGGCGACGTTCGGAGTCCCTGCAGGACGTTCCGGTCGCGGTCAGTACGTTTTCGGGTGCCGATCTCGAACAACTCGGCGCGACGGACATCACCGTCTTGCAGCAAACCGTACCCAACCTCACCTTGCAGGTGGCGCGCGGTAGCAACACGACGCTGATCGCCTTCATCCGCGGTGTCGGCCAGCAAGATCCACTCTGGGGCTTTGAGCCGGGTGTCGGTCTCTATGTGGACGATGTGTACATCGCCCGTCCACAAGGCGCCGTACTCGAGCTCTACGACGTCGAGCGCATCGAAGTGCTTCGAGGCCCGCAGGGGACGTTGTACGGACGTAATTCGGTCGGGGGCGCCGTCAAATACGTGACCAAACGCCTCGGCGATGAAGCAGCCCTCGATGCCAAGGTCACTTTGGGGTCCTACTCGCAGCGCGATGTGTCCATCAAGGCGGCCCTACCGCTCAGCGAAACCTTGTCATTCGGCGCTGCGGTATCGAGCCTGAACCGCGACGGATTCGGCAAGAACCTCTTCACGGGCGCCGACCACTACGACAAAGATATCCTCGCCTACCGTGCGTCGCTCGAATGGAAGCCGACCGATAACCTTTTCTTCCGCGTCGCAGCTGACGACCTACAAGACGACTCAAATGCGCGCCATGGGCACCGCGAGGTAGCCGGCGCAGGCCTGACGGCCGGTGAAACCGTGCTCCCGAATCTCTACGACACCCGCGCGGGCCTCGGTGACGACAACTCCGTATCGACCGACGGAATCTCTCTACTCGGCGAATACACCATCAACGAACGCTACATGCTGCGTTACATCGCCGCAAAGCGTGACGGGCGCACGGATACCCTGATCGACTTCGACACCGCACCGGCTCCGGCCCTCGACGTGCCGGCCTACTACGAAGACGAGCAGACCACTCACGAACTCCAACTCGTGTACTCCGACGATCGCGCCTCGGCCGTGGCCGGGGTATTCCTCATGGACGGCACTGCAGCAGGAGCCTTCGATACGATCCTCGGAATCGCCAATTTGACCACCGTGACCGCTGGCGAGGTGGACACCGAAAGCTTCGCCGCGTTCGCCGATCTCAGCTATCGATTCACGGATCAATGGTCTGTATCGGTGGGCGGTCGCTACACGAAAGACGAGAAGACGGGCTCGGTCTATCGTCAGAACTTTACGGGTATCCGTAGCCCACTTTTCGGCAACACAGCGGCCGTCCCGGGACTCTTGCGCACGAACTACTCCGGCACGAAGCGTGACTTCTCGGAATTCACACCGCGTGTGAGCGTGTCCTTCGAACCTAGCGATTCTTTGACGATCTACGGATCTTGGGGCAAAGGCTTCAAGTCGGGCGGCTTCGACATGCGTGGGGATGCGATCCTGTACGCCGATACCGTTAAGGGCTATGAGCCTGAGATCGTCGAAACGACCGAGCTCGGCGTGAAGGCCTCCTTGTTCGACGGCCGTGCCCGAATCAACGCGGCGATCTTCACCTCCGACTACACCGATCAGCAGATCACTTCACAATTTGCGATCGGCACCACCGTAGTGAGCTTCGTGGATAACGCGGGCAGCTCCTCGATCGACGGCCTGGAGCTCGAAGGCTCGCTGTTGTTGGGCGACAATCTCTCTGCGACGTTCCAAGTGGGCTACATCGACGCCAAGTTCGAAGAGTTCATCACCTTCGATCCGGTCACTGCGACCCGTAAGAACCTGGCCAACCAACGCGCCTTCCAGAACACTCCGGAGTGGACTGCCGCACTGGCGTTTAACTGGCGTCAGGATTTCGGCGACAACGGTTCGCTCGCGATCGTTCCGGCGATCTCCTACCGCGACGACTATCAGCTCTTCGAGGTCGCAAATCCGGCGATCGATCAAAAGTCGTACTCGATCGTCGATCTGGCTGCGACCTGGACGTCCGCCAGCGGACGCCTGAACGTCACGGCGGCGGGTCGCAACCTGACCGACAAGCGCTACCGGATCGGTGGATACGTGTTCGCGGGCCCGGTCTTTGGCAACGTACAGAACGCGTTCTACGCTCCGCCTCGTCAGTACTCGGTCAGCGTCGCCTACTCTCTGCGCTGATCGATCATGATGACGGCGCATTTCGACGCGCCCGAACCGCTGCTGCCGGATCTCATCGACCGGCAGTCGCGGTGGCTGGGCGAGAAGCCCGCGATGATCTGCGACGAGGTCGTTTGGTCATGGCGGACCTTCGGCTCGCGACTGCGGCACTTCGCCGCTCGATTGCGCGCCTCCGGTATCGCAGCGGGCGATCGAGTGGTCGTTGTGATGGACAACAGCCCCGAGATGCTCGAAACGCTATTCGGCGTGATCCGCACGGGCGCGTGCGTCGTACCACTCAACGTCTCCGTCGCACCGGAATCGATGGCGGCGATGATCGAAGATTGCGAGGCGTCCGCCGTCGTCGTCAGTGACGCCTATCGGGCCGGATTACACCCCGCTCGACATGCGAAGGTTCGCCTCTGGATCAGCGCTACCGAAACTGAAGGCGATACGTCCCTCCCCGGGCCGTGGCATCGCTATAGCGACTGGCTCTCCCAACCAGTTGAGTTGAATATCAAGGCGGATATCGAGACGCTGCAGGTTGCGCCAGAGGACCTCTGCAACATCATCTACAGCTCAGGTACGACGGGAATACCCAAAGGCATCACCCACGATCACCGCCGTCGGATGGCCTGGGCAATCTCCATCGCCCTGGCACTGCGCTACGACTCTCGAGCCATTACGCTATGTCCGATCGGCCTCTACTCGAACATCAGTTGGGTGAGCATGCTGAGCACTTTCGTCGTGGGCGGCACACTCGTTATCGAGCGACGATTCGATCCGGAAAAAGTATTTCGCACCATCGAGACTCGCCGAATCTCTCACGGCTCACTGGTGCCCATCATCGTGCAGCGATTACTCGAGTGGCCACAATTCGGTAAGACGGACATGAGTTCGCTACGCGCGCTGATGTGCTGCGGCTCGCCCCTGACGCTGCCGCTCAAGCTTCGTGCGCTACGCGACTTTGGCTGTGCGTTCATCGAGCTCTATGGATTGACCGAGGGCGTGATCACCACGCTCGACCCCGAAGATGCCGAGGGTCGCGAGTTATCGGTGGGTAAACCTCTGCCCGGCACCGATATTTGCATCATCGACGAATTCGATCGTCCCGTCGCACCCGGCGAAAGCGGTGAAGTCGTCTCGCGCGGACATATCACGATGACGGGCTACTACCGGCGTCCACAAGCCAATGTCGAGAGCACTTGGATCGACGAACACGGTCGCGCCTGGCTACGCACCGGAGATATCGGTCGGCTCGACGAACGGGGCTATCTATACATCGTCGATCGCAAGAAGGACATGATCATCTCCGGGGGTCAAAATATTTTCCCGGCCGATATTGAATCCGTAGCCGTATCCCATCCGGCGATTGCGGAAATCGCGGTGATTGGCATCAAGAGCGCGAAATGGGGGGAAACCCCTTACGCAATCGTTGTACCGCGCGACGGCTCCGCAAAAAACGAGGCGCTCGCCGCGGAGATGCGAGAGTGGATCAACTCACGCGTGGGGCGTCAGCAGCGCGTGGCAGGCGTCGCACTGATCGATTCTCTTCCCCGTAACCCCAACGGTAAGATTCTCAAGAGGGAGCTGCGGAAAACCCATGCCCATCTCGAAACACAGGTCGCCTGAAGGCAGAGTTGTTCGACGCTCCTGCAATATCGCTACATCATTTGGCGCCCTACTCCTCGCTGTCGCTGCTCTTACTGCGGGTCGAGCAGACGCCAGCAGTCCTTATCTCGAGCCACCTGAGCGTTTTGTTTTTGACGGCAAGAACGATGACCTGCTGACGGCAGGCCTCGGACCTGCCGGCCTTGCGACACCACCTACTGGCGCAGATCCGGAGCGTCTCGCCGAGTGGACGGAGCGTCGCCGGCGCGCGATCCATCAAAATTGGCGCGCGCTCGTTGACCTTCGACGCTGGTCGTACGGAATCGATATTCGGATCGCCGGCATTGAGTACATCGCCCACGTCGGCTCGGACGGCAAAATACCGGGATCGTCTTTTCTGCTGCAGATTCCCGCAACCTTCGATCCGAGCAAACCCTGCCTGCTCTTGACCGCCGCGTCCGGATCACGTGGTATCTACGGCAGCTTGCCGACGGTCGGTCAATGGGGTCTGCGACGCGGCTGCGCCGTCGTGAGCGACGACAAGGGTCTAGGCATGCGGGTCGCAGACCCAACGAACGGATGGCAAGTCACTGCCACCGGGCGCATCGAGTCTACGTCAAAGATTGATACGCCGTTCGCCCACGCGCTTCAGATTGCCCACGCCCACACGGCCTTTGACAGTGAAGCCAACTGGGGCCGTATGTTGCTACGCTCGGGAAAGCTCGCTTTGCAGCTCCTCAGCACCGAGTTTCCGAAAAGAAAACCGTTCACGCCATCTAACACGCTGATCATCGCAGCCGGAATCTCAAATGGTGGCGCAGCAGTGCTTCAGGCACTTGAAGCCGATAACGGCAAATTTTTTGATGGGGCCGTAGCGTCGGAACCAAACGTTCATCTTCAGGGATCTCCCTCGCTCTACGACTACGCCACTTTTCATGCGATGCTCCAGCCTTGCGCAGTGCTCGCCGAGAATCTCGCTGAGATTCCTCTTGGAATGGTGGTTAGCATGAATCACTCACGGCACTCCGATTGGTGCCAACGCCTAACCGAGGACGGATGGATCTCGGGAACCGACACGAGCTCTCGCGCGAACGCTGCACGACAGCGCCTGCTCGAAAGCGGTATCGAGCCCTATGCGCTGCGCTTAGGCGCCGTCAACCTGCAGTTTGGCTTGTGGACCTCCGTCGCTGCGACCTACGCTCAAAACTATTTTCGAAGGGAGCTGGCCCAACCGGTTTGCGGACTGGGCTTCGCCGCGACCGATGTCAGCGGCCAACCGCGAGCCCTGACGAGCGCCGAGCGGGCCGGCCTGTTCAGTGATGGCACTGGCATCGCTCCGACTGCGGGAATCAACCTCGTACGACTCGATGCGCAAGGACTTGCCTCGAGCGAAGCGGCGAAATCGTATGACACCGCTAAGTGCTTACGGGAGGTTGAGCCTAAAGTTGCCGCGACCACGAAGCGCCTCGCAATTCGGGGTGAACCAGGAAACCGTCCAGTCATCGTGCTTCACGGACGCGGTGACGGCCTCATTCCGATTGCGCACACCTCCCGTCATTATGCCGAGCGAGCCGCTACAAAAAACTCGAAGTTCCGGTTTCTCGAGGTGGCCAAAGGACAGCACTTCGATGCCTTCCTCGTAATACCGGGTATGGAGCCGGACTTTGCGCCGATGCAACCTGTGCTCGATCGTTCTCTGGATGATCTACGTGTATTTTTGACGGAAGGTCAGCCGCTTCCAACCTCAGGCATACTCGACTGATATGTTCAGCCTCATCGGTCTCATCGCGGGTCTCGCGCTGCTCGTTTACCTGACGATCCGCGGCGTCGAGTTGCTGATCGCAGCACCCTTATGCGCACTCTTCGTTGCGGCGACGAGCGGGATTGCGCCGTTTCCCACCTTAGCCGCCGCCGACGCTCCCGCGTTCACCACGGCCTACATGGGAGGTTTCGTCGGCTTCATTCAAGCCTGGTTCTTCATGTTTTTGCTGGGATCGCTCTTCGGCAAAGTCATGGAAGCCAGCGGCGCAGCCGATTCAGTCGCCTCTTGGATCGTTCGTCGTACCGGCGCGAAGCACGCGCCGCTCGCCATCGTGCTCGCCTGCGCCGTGCTGACCTACGGCGGTGTGTCTTTATTCGTTGTCGCGTTCTCGGTATTTCCGATGGCGCTGTCGCTCTTCAAAGTAGCAAACCTTCCTCGTCGTTTCATTCCCGCGGCACTCGCCTTCGGCTCAGTCACGTTCACCATGACCTCAGCGGGCTCACCGGAGATTCAGAACTGGATTCCCATCAAGTATCTGGGGACTACGCCTTACGCTGCGGCCGAGGTGAGCCTGATCGTCGCAGTTTCAATGGCACTCGGTGGTTACGTCTGGCTTCGCGCGATGATTCAACGAGCCGTCGCCGGTGGCGAAACCTTCTCGCCGCGCGAGGATGATCCCGTACCGTCGACGACGCGTGAGCTGCCAGCCTTGTGGCGCAGCGCCATACCCCTGCTCATGGTGCTCATCGTCTCGTTCGTTTGGCACGACTCGCTCAAAGAGTCCGCCCTAATCCTCTCCCTGGGGCTTGGCGTCGTCTCGGCCATCCTGCTGAATCTGCCTCAGTTATCGGGACGGTACTCCGAAGCAGCTACCGCTGGCGCACTCGGCGCGCTCATTGCCATCGCGAATACGGCCGCCGTCGTGGGATTCGGTGCCGTTGCCAAACTGACACCCGGGTTTCAAGCAGCCGTTGCAGCAATGACCTCACTTCCAGGCGAGCCTCTCATTGGAGCTGCGATCGCCGTGTCCGTCATCGCGGGCTTGACGGGCTCTGCATCCGGCGGTCAGAGCATTGCGCTGCCCTTGATCGCCCCTCACTACATCGACCTCGGAGTAGAACCTGAAAGCCTCCATAGGGTGGTGTCGATCTCCTCCGGCGCGCTCGATTCGTTGCCCCACAACGGCTACGTGGTCACGACTCTACGGGGGATCTGCAAGGAGTCTTATGCGGCGGCCTACCCAGCCCTCGGAGCTCTGACGGTGATCGTACCGGCTCTCGGAACGGCACTCGCGATCGTGCTACTGAGTCTCTAGGGCAACAGCGCCCTCAGTTTCGGTAATCTCCCCTCCAGGAACGACTCCGCCTCACGACGCAGCATCGCAGCCGCCTCTTTCGAATCTTTGATGACTACGCCCTCGTGTACGAAAGGGTGTCCGAGACGACTCAGCGTCGAGGCGACGCGGTCGGTGATCGCCGCGGCATCACGAGCGCCCTCTTGCCAGGCGCCGAGCGCAAGCAAGGTGCGCCACCCGAGCTCTACACCGCCGCCGGTCTCTGGCGAAGCGAGCGTGCTGAGATAGGGCTCATCGAGCGCGAGCCGAAGTAACCGGACGTTGAGTTCGTGTACCGCTGCATGGTTTGCGACGAGCGATGTCAATTCGGGACTCCGCGTCGACCCACCTCGAGCCGTCCGCCCTCTCACCCAAAGATCTCGCCGGAAGCCCGTGCTCTCCGTGACCCCGTTCGCTTGGGTCACATACTCGAGTCCGAGAGGCCCGAATGAGGCGGATAGATCACTCTCGTCGAACAAGGCCCAGTCGCGATTGAAATATTCGTGAGCGAGATAACTCTTCGACTGATGCCGAATCTTTCGCAGATGCTTCTCGAAAGCCGGATCGTCTCGAGCGGGTGGGAGATCACGAGCAACCACCTGCTGCGCGGCGACGAGTGCCGCTTCGATCCGATCGGGTAACGCTCTCGATGCCAGTTCTGGCTTAGCAGCCTCGGCAACAAGAAACTCTCGGAGAGGCAATACAGATCCCCATGCCTTGCGGGTGTTATACGAGAGATAAAGCACCCCGCCCTCCGCAAGCCTTCGGTCGATGAACGCTTTGATGATTTGCCGATTACTCTCGGAGACCCAGCTCCAGACACCGTGCAGCGCGATGAAGTCGAACTCGGGTAAATCTTCGCGTGGGCAGAACTCCGCGAAGGTCTCTGCCGACACGTGAGCGCGGTTCGTGAGTCCGCGAGTGAGAGTTTTGACCTCTTCGACGTGCCGCGGCAGCAAATCGTTACCCCACCACTCGGCATCACCCGCAACCGCATGGATGGCGAGACTCAAGCCTCGACCGAAGCCGAGCTCACACGCGCGACGGATGGGCTTAATCTCGACACCTGCAGCCGTGAGCGTCTCGCGAACTCGAAGCGGATCGAGTTCGGGGTAGTAACCGCGCGTATATGCGAGCTCGGTGACATAACCCTCGGCGCGATCGCCCATCGACTGCGTCAACGCCACGCGGTCAGCGCCAAGCAATACGATCACCCGCGAAGGTGCCGAGATACAGCCGATCTTTGAACGGCAGCGCGACGGTCACCGCGCCGATGGGCGAACCCTGCTGATCGAGGATGACGCGCGAGGCCAGCGTCTCAGGGTTCACCTCAACGACCTGAAACCGAAACCCGCAGTTACCGCGCTCGATGCCGAGACACTTGAGCAGATCGAAGGTGCCAGCATGGTGAGAGGCGACGAGTAGTCGACCCTCATCGGTCCAGGTGACGTTGTCCGGCCCCGACACCGACACCTCGCCCACGCGCTGACCGGTCTTGGTGTCGACCTTGATGAGTACGTTTTCGAAATAGCCGTTGAGATAGACGAAGCGCCCATCCGGTGAGGACTCGATGCCGTTGGCATACGCCGTCTCGCTGCCCGCGATGCGCGAGTAGCCTCGAGCCGGCCGCCACTCCCAGGCGAAACCCGGTCGATGCGAACCGTAACGCATGCGCAATCCCGAGACGATGGTGTTCTCACTTCGACGAAAGCTGTCGGAAATCCGAAACCCGCCGTCACCGAGCACGACCACGTCGTTCGTCGTAGCATCGGGCGGGGCGAGAACGCAGCCACGCGGCTCGAGGGCGACCTCTCGACCGTCATCAAAAATTTCGAAGATCTCGATCGACTCTCGAGCGCCGTGATTAACGACGTACAACACGTGTCGACCATCATCGAGACGTCTCGTATTGATTCCGTGCGGGACGAACCGGCCTGCACCGAGTGCCGGGCAACTTGGGTCGCCGAGCGCCACAGCATCAGAGGCAATGGGCGTAGCCCGCGGGGGCGTTGAGGCCCGCGGCCACAGCACACGGATATCGCCACGACCACTCTCGGCATTCGGCACGTATGCGACGAGACGCCCGGCGCGCGACTCGAGGCTACCCTGCCCCATTTCGCTGATGATGAGCGCAACTCCGCTCGGGCTCTTGGCGAAGTCTTCCGGATTTTGGAAACGACAATCGGGCGTGAGGCCATTCGCTACACGACAATCGAGTATGTCGGGCGTCGTACAAGCCCCGAGCGATAACAACAATACGGCGAGCCCCGCGCGAATCAGCATTGAACGATCTCGATGGGGAAACCATCCGGCGTGGCGATCACCATGGAGCGCTGACGTCCCACACCCGGCACCTCGAGCTCTGCTGGCGCACTCAGCACGGGCACCGCAAGACGAGCAATGCGATCTTGCACCTCATCGAACTTAAAGGTCGGGAACGACCAGAGCCCGATCCCTCGGTTCTTCAAGCCTAGGCCATTAGGCGCGCGAAGACTGCCAGACATCAGCTGCATGATGACGAGATAGCCCGTCCGCGAGCCGGGGGCAAACCATTGCTGGAATCTGACTCGAATACCTTTCGCAAGCTTCATGCCGCCCTGCGGCCCCTCACTCTCGAAGGTGAACTCCCGACGCAGTTCATAGCCGAGCACACCGTCGAGGAATTCGCCGTGTCGATCGGCATCGCTTACGAGTGCGCTCGAATAACTTGGACCGCCTATCCCGAAAGCCGCATCGATCGAGCCGACCGGCTGCAAGTGAGCGCGGTCGATACCAGGGACCATCAGATCATCGGGAGCGATCCATTGCGTCTCACCGATATCGTAGGTCGTGCCGTCAGGTCGCGGAAAGGTCATCGTGGTGATTCCGGCATTGGCTTTGAAGCCGTAGGCCTCGACGATGGCGTGCCGCTGCGCGAGACCGCTGACCGGAACACCGAGACCAAGCGGACCATCGAAACGACAGTCGAGACCCGGTCGCGACGGTGGCCGATCTGCCGCGACGCGTACGATGCGCAAGGCAATAGCGTCCGAGAGCCCCGGTCGAGTCAGCAGCAGGATATCGAGATCATCGTGAGACGCGATTCCCCAGTGACGCACGAGTTGCTGCGCCGCCTCACCGGACCAACGCACCCGATCGACTCGAAGATCTAAGGCGCCCCCGTAAAAACGCCGACAAAGCTCAAGATCAGCTGCGGCTAAAGTGATGCCGGCGAGCGGCTCACAAATGACCGGGCGACCATCCTGTCGCGGAGTCATGGGATCGAGGGGCACGGCGGGCTGGGTCATCAAAATTCTCCCGTCAACTCGTCACGAAAATTAGCATGCCAACGACTACACTTCGCAGTCATGACCGATCGTCGTGATTTTCTCTCTGCCACACTCCTATCAGCCGCGCTGGCGGGCTCTGGAATCGGAATACCCGCGTGGGGCACCACCCAGCAGTCGCCGCGCCGCCCGCAGTTCAAGAGCGACCCGTTCGGGCTTGGGGTCGCCTCCGGATATCCCGTGATCGATGGCATGGTGCTCTGGACGAGGCTCGCGATACAACCGACCAATCCCGAAGCACATCTCGGCGAGCAAGATTACGCCGTGCACTATGAGATCGCAGAGGACATCAACTTCGCGAATATCGTACAGGCGGGCGTCACTCGAGCCGAAGCGCACTATGCGCATTCCGTCCATCTCGAAGTTAGAGGTCTCGCGCCCGGCCGCGACTATTTTTATCGATTTAGAGCGGGTGACTTTCTCAGCCCCGTCGGACGAACCTGGACCTCACCGCTCGGCGAGCGGCAGACGCCGTTGCAGATCGCCGTCGCCAGTTGCCAGCACTACGAACAAGGCTACTTTCACGCTTACTCCCACATGCTCGAGCGCGGCACCGATCTCATCGTGCACGTGGGCGATTACATCTACGAGGGTAATACCGGTTCACCCGTGCGCCGACACGACACCGGTGAGTGTAAGACGCTCAATGATTATCGACTTCGCTACGCGTGGTATCGCAGCGATCCCATCTTGCGTGCGGCACATGCCCATTGCCCATGGCTCGTCACCCATGACGATCATGAAGTCGATAACGATTACGCCGGATTGAAGGCAGAAGATCCGGATCAACAAGACGGTTTCGTCGCTCGACGTACGGCAGCCTATCAGGCGTACTGGGAACACATGCCGCTGCCGCGCTCGGCGCTGCCGCGCGGTTCAGACATGCAGCTTTACATGACGCGCACGTTCGGCGATCTGTTGGCCATTCACATGCTCGACGAGCGGCAATACCGCTCACCTCAGGCCTGCCCCACACCTCCGCGACGAGGCGGAGGCTCGCGCGTGTATGTCGATACGTGCCCCTCTTGGAACGACGAGTCACGCAGCATTCTTGGCGCCACTCAAGAGGGCTGGATCGACCGCCAACTGCGCGCGTCGAAGGCGCGATGGAACTTCATCGCACAAGGTGTCGTGATGACCTTGGTCGATGAAGATCCAGGACCGAGACAACAACACTGGAGCGACAGTTGGGCGGG
>CAZRFN010000039.1:0-15908 GCA_964599335.1 uncultured Acidibacter sp.
GCCGCTTCGATCGCGGCATCGAGGGTGCGTACGACGATGACGCCCGGCGAATCGACGGTGTAATCACTGCGTCGGGTCACGACGATGTTGGTGCGCCCCGGCAGTGGCCTGCCGAGAGACTCCCATGTCTTGCGCCCCATCACGACGGGGCGCCCGAGCGTGCGCTGCTTGAAGCGACGCAGATCTTCGGAAAGTTTCCAGGGTAATCCGCCCTCACGCCCGATCACGCCGTTGTCTGCCACGGCGACGATCAGCGTGAGGCGCGGCCCCCTGCCCGGCATCAGCGTCGCGACGCTTTTCGCCGGCGGGTCGCGGTAGAGCGGCCCTGAGTCTTCGCGCCGGTCTTGGCGCCGGTCTTCGCACGCGAGGTCACGCGAGCCATTGTCTTGTTTTTGGCCGACGTCTTCACGCGGGCCTTGGCTTTTTTCTTCGCCTTTTTCTTTTTGCGCGGATCTTTCGCCGGCCAGAGCATCGTGCCGCGGCACTTCGGCGAACCGCAACGGCAGGCGAAGATTTCGTCTACGTTCGGCGGATCGTCTTTTTCACGGCCGATCTCGTAGTCGTAACCCAGCTCTTCACCCTTCTCGACGACTCGGGTCGTCTCGATGAACACGCGTCGGTCTTCGATCACCGATTCGCAATTGCCATCGCAGGAGTGATTGATGAACCGTGCGCCGTTGCCGCCGACGCCGGCGTCGATCACCGTCTTCTTGTCGACGATGAACAGAAAGGTATGGTTGTCGTTCGGATCGTGATCGTCGTAGCGCGCATCGGCCTCAGCATGGGTGATTCGGTCGCCGAGATACTCGATGACTCGCGTGCCCTTCGGGATACGCTTGGCGGCGAACACGCCTTTGCCATGAATTTTGGAATTGCGGACTTTGATCCAAGCGCTGGTGCGCATGACGGGTATCGGCACGAAGAGTCTCCCTGGTTTTTTTGAGGTCAAACAGCTACCGGCGCCTTGATCGCCGGATGATGCTGATAATTCACGAACTCGAAATCGTCGAAGGCGTAGTCGAAGAGGGACGCCGGCCGGCGCCGGATCACGAGCTTCGGCAACGGATAAGGTTCCCGCGAGAGCTGCAGATCGGTCTGCTCGAGATGATTGAGATAGAGATGGCAGTCGCCACCCGTCCACACGAAATCGCCGACGCCAAGATCGCATTGCTCGGCGATCATGTGGGTGAGCAAGGCGTAAGAGGCGATGTTGAACGGCACGCCGAGAAAAATATCGGCACTACGCTGATAAAGCTGGCACGACAAACGCCCATCGGCGACGTAGAACTGAAAGAACGCATGGCAAGGCATCAGCGCCATCTGCGAGAGCTCGCCCACGTTCCAGGCGCTGACGATGATGCGACGCGAGTCGGGCTGCGTGCGCAACTGCTTGAGTACCTCGGCGATCTGGTCGATCGATCCGCCGTCGGACTTGGGCCAGGATCGCCACTGCTTGCCGTACACCGGCCCGAGCTCCCCGTTGGCATCGGCCCATTCGTCCCAGATGCTGACGCCATTTTCGCGCAGATAAGCCGTGTTGGTTTCGCCGCGCAGGAACCACAGCAACTCGTGCACCACCGACTTCAAATGGATTTTTTTGGTCGTGACTAGCGGAAAACCCTCGCGCAAATCGAAGCGCATTTGATGGCCGAACACCGACAGCGTGCCGGTACCCGTGCGATCGGTCTTGCGCGTCCCGTGCTCACGCACGTGGCGCATGAAATCGAGGTATTGCTTCATGACGCCGCTCGTTCGATCGAGCGATTGCCCGATGTCTCGCCCCTGCGATAGGCGATCACCATCAGCGCGATACCTGCGATGAGCATCGGCAAGGTGAGCAGATGACCCATGGTGAGCCAACCGCCGGCGAGGTATCCGATATGGGCGTCGGGAAGTCGCCAGAACTCCACGGTGAGCCGCCCCAATGCGTACATGATCAGGAACAAACCCGAAGGCGCGAGTCGCGGTCTATCTTTGGCGGTGAACCACCACAGCACGATGGCGACCAACAAGCCTTCGAGTAGTGCTTCGTACAGTTGCGTCGGATGTCGCGCGACACCATCGACCATCATGGCCCACGGCACATCGCCAGGTTTGCCCCACAACTCGCCGTTGATGAAGTTTCCGACACGCACCGACAAGATTCCGAGGCCCGGTAGGGCCGCTGCGAAATCGAAGACGTCGGCGACATGACGTTTGCGCCTGATCGCGAACACCGCGAGGGCGACGAGCACGCCGATGAGCCCCCCGTGGAACGACATGCCGCCCTCGGTGATGCGCAGCGGGTACCAAGGGTCTTGCGCCCAATAACCCAGGCCGTAGAAAAAAACGTAGCCGATGCGGCCACCGAGGATGACGCCGAGCATGGCGTAGAAGAGGAAGTCGTCGACATCGACCGCCGTCCAGGTCGAGCCCGGCTGAGATGCGCGTCGACGACCGAGCCACCACGCCGCCGCAAAAGCGACGAGGTAGGTGATGCCGTACCAGCGCACCTTGAGCGGGCCAAGTTCGAGCGCGACGGGATCGAAGCCGGGGTAGTCGATCATCGGTGGGATTTTAACGGCTAGCCGCGGGTCACGCGGCAGAAAAATGCCTTGAGGTACCGGGTCTCGGGGATCGCCGGATGGCGAGGGTGATCCGGCGACTGCCCGCCCTCGTGCAGCACCTGTACGAATCGATCGACATGCCGGGTCGCACCCTGAATCGCGACGAGGAGGTCCTCGGCCGCCAGATGATGCGAACACGAGCAACTCACCAGCAGACCGCCCGGCTCCAGAACCCGTAGCGCGAGCTGGTTGAGCTTGCGATATGCCGCCTGCCCTTGAGGGATTTCCTTGCGTCGCTTGATGAATGCCGGGGGATCGACGATCACCGCGTCGTATCGCTCACCCGCCTCGGCGAGTGCCGACAGTACGTCGAATGCATCCCCTCGATGCAGGACGGCTTTGAGCGAAGAATTGGCTGCCACGTTTCGCTCGGCGAACTGCAGCGCGGCTGCGGAAGAGTCGACGCAAGCGACCTCACGCGCACCACAGGCCGCAGCGGTGGTGGCCCAGCCGCCCGCATAACTGCACACGTCGAGCACGCGGGCGCCGGGTTTCAGAAAACGCGGCAGCAAACTGCGATTGAAAGTTTGATCGAAGAACCAACCCGTCTTCTGCCCACCAGCGAGTGCCACGGTAAAGGTCAAGGCACGGCCATCCGAGAGATGCTCGAGAACGACAGTCTCCTCGGGTATCGCACCCCAAGCGGTGTCCACGATCTCAGGTAAACCCTCGAGCTTGCGTGCACCCGAATCGTTCTTCCAAATCAGCGCAGCCGGCGAGAGTACCTCTCGAATCGCCGCTTCCACCTCTTGGCGCAGATGCTCCATCCCGAGCGTCGCGATCTGCCCTACGACGAGGTCGCCGTAGCGATCGAGTACGAGTCCGGGCAAAGAATCGGACTCGCCGAATACCCAACGGTAGTACGGGCTAGGGTAGACGCTGTCGCGTAGTGCAAGCGCTTGGCGTAACCGCGACGCAATCCAGCGCCGATCAATGCGCGCCTCGCTATCGCGGGCGAGGATGCGCGCAGCGATCAAAGTTGCCGGATTGAGATAGCCCACCCCGAGTACATGATCGCGATCGCTGACGATACGCACCTGAGCGCCCGGCTCGAACGCTGCGAGAGGCGTCGCGGTCGTGTCGATTTCGTTGCTGAATACCCAAAGATGACCCGCGCGCAAACGGCGGTCTTCACCGCGACGCAGGCGCAGCTCGGGCAGAGTCGAACTGGAGTGGGAAACCAAGGGAACATCCCGGCGAGTGAACCGCCGCGGAGTTTAACGGATCGGAACTTCGCCCCGGAGTGCACGCTCGCGGCGTGCGCTCATTTCGGTGTGCAGACCCTTGACCGCGTCGGAGCCCGTGGTCACGAAGAGAAACGGGAAAATGCCGTGCAGCAGGCAGGCGATCCCAGAACACACCATGCGGAGCCCGAAGCTACCGGCCTGACAAAGGTGCCCGAAGTAGGTCTCGCCTACGGTGGCCGGGTGCTCAGTGAACGCGCGCAGTAACTTCATGGCGATCAACGATATCCCTCAAGCGCGGCAACCGGGTTTCGAAGACGTCGACAAAATCAACCCGATGCGCAACAATGTTGCGCCATATCTATTTATAGAGAAATTTAATTCCATGGATAAGCTCGACCGCAAAATCCTGGACGTCCTCCAAAAGGACGCGAGCCTGACTGCTGCCGAGATCGCCGAGCGCGTCGGACTCTCGAAAGCGCCGTGCTGGCGCCGCATCCAGCGCCTGCGCGACACAGGCGTCATCCGACGAACCGTCGCCCTGCTCGATGCCAGAGCGCTCAACGTCGGCACGACGGTATTCGTCACCATCAAGGCGCCGAGCCATAGTGCCGCCTGGTACGAGCGTTTCGCGAAAGTGGTGCGTGATCTGCCGGAGGTCACCGAGTTGCATCGCATGAGTGGCGATGTCGACTACCTGCTTCGCGTCGTGGTCCCCGACATCGAGGCCTACGATGTCGTCTACAAGCGCCTCATCGGCGCGCTCGAAATGCTCGATGTGAGCGCGAGCTTCTCCCTCGAGACCATCAAGTCGACGACGGCCTTACCCCTCTCCTACGCACGACTCGATTGATGCGCGCTCGACGCGAGCGAGGTGCGCACCGCTGCGAGCAGCGCTGCCTCACCTGCCGGATCAAACACCGGCGCCGCAGTCCAGTCGTAAGCCCAAGGATGCGCGACATCGAGCGGTGAGAGCTCGTGTCGATAGCGCGGGACGACGTGCGCGTGCAATGCAGGCTCGAGATTGCCGAACATCGCGTAATTGATGCGCAGGGCGCCCGTCGCGGCAAGCAGGGCATCACCGAGTCGGCCCATATCCGACAAAAATAGAGCTCGAGCCGGAGATGGTAAATCATTGAGCGTGGGGACGACCGGGTCGGGCAACAGCAAGGCATAGCCGCGCAAGAACTGTCGCTCGCCGAACACCGCCCAGCCCGAGGGCATCTTGGCAATCAAGGTCGGATCACGCCCTTCACGAAGAGCCTCGACTCGCCGATGAATCGCCGTCGAACCCGCGAGATCGTTCACGTCGGACTCCGGAAGATGAAATATACGGCGCCGAGCATGCAGAGGGCCGCCCAAAGATAGTCGAGCTTGACCGGTTGTCGCATGTAGAACACGGCGAAGGGCACGAACACCGCCAACGTCACGACCTCCTGAACGATCTTCAGTTGAGCCAGAGATAGTTCGGTATAGCCGATACGGTTGGCAGGAACTTGCAAGAGATACTCGAACAGCGCGATACCCCAACTGGCGAGTGCGGCGATCCACCACGGCTTGTCATTCAGATTTTTGAGATGGGCGTACCACGCAAACGTCATGAAGACGTTGGATAGCACGAGCAACCCCACCGTCGTCGCGATCACAGGCATAGGCTCACTCCGTCTCGACACCCAGTGCCTGCAAGGCACCGACGGTGTCATTGTGGCCGGTGTGGACGATGCCGTGCCAGCCCCGCACACGGACGGCCTCGATATTCTCGAGACGATCATCGATGAATACGGTTTCGGCGGGGATCAATGAAAAACGCTTTTCGGTCTGCGCATAGATTTCGGCATGGGGCTTCATGACACCCGCCTCGAAAGATGTGACGACACCCTGCCCGAGCTCGTGCAACCGAAATCGTCGTTGCAACTCTGCCCAGTGCAGATCACCGACGTTAGAGAGGAGATAGACCCCATATCGGCTGCGCAAACGCTCGGCGAGACGGAACATTCTCGGCTCGGGATCGAACATGTCGATCCAGGCCGCCGCGACGAGCTCGCAGGGAGGCCTCCTCGGCGCGAGACCTGCGATATTCGACACCAACCCCGCCCCGTCGAGTCTGCCGCTTTCGTGTTCGTGTAAATCGATGCGACTCGTCACTTGCTCGAGTCGATCGACCTCTGCACCGTGATCGCGAAGCAACTGCAGGAGCGGCGTCGGCGCCAGGTGCACCAACACCCAACCGATATCGAATACGACGTTTCGTATCGCCTTCTCAGACATGGTTCGGCACGGCGTATCGTAAATCGTGGCGCACGAGAACAGGCCGCCCCATCGACCCCGGAATCAGGGAGATGGCAAAAGGCACCGCATCGACGCGGGTGCAAAGATCGAAATCACCCTCGGGCGCCCAATCTGCCTGAGGATCAAAGAATTTTGCGGCGGCCGGTGCGCCTCGCAAACGATCGGACAGATTCGCAAGGGGAAACGAATGACCCTGTAGCGCAGCAATCATCGCCTCGCGACAAAGATCATCTTCCTCGCAGCGCTCACGGGCCTCGTGCCCCATGGCGACGATCGTGACCTCCTCGGGTGCGAGGGCTCGCACCGCCGCGATCGTGGCGGTTAAATTGACGAACGCGCCGGTGAAGACGTGACTGACCACGCGCGAGGCGGCCATCAAGCCCTGCGTGCCGGCATGGGTCGTGTGAATGATCGTGCGTCCGGCCAGCTTCGCTGCGAGCACTTCCGAGGGCGAGTTGCCGCAATCGAACCCCGGCAATCGCCGCGCATGTCGCTCACCGGCCAGCAACCACTGCGGATGTCGCAGCTTCAGCGTCTGGGCCTCTTCGACACCTTCGACCGGAATGACCGCTTCGGCCCCGGCTGCAAGGGCATGCGCTTGCAACGAACAGGCCCGAAACACGTCGATGACGATCGCCACGCCTCGTGCCGAGGCCGCGCCCGCCACGAAATCGGCGGCGTGGATGCGCATCAGTGATCGAGCCGCATCACACTGCCGCGATCGCCGGGCGTCAGATTGACCGACACGACGGTGGCCCGCGGGAAGAAGTTGAACTCCGACGCGCTCGCCCAGGTGTACGCGCCCATCGCACGACCCACGATGAGATCTCCGGTATCGAGCTCGGGCAGCAAAATGTTCTCGGTGATGACATCGATGCTGTCGCAGGTCGGACCCGCGAGCACCGCAGGCTCGCGATGCTTGCCGGGTTTCAATGATTCGAGCGGATAGCGCGCGTGGTCGAACAGTTGCCCGCTATACGAACCATAGAGTCCGTCGTCGAGGTAATACCACCATCGCCCCTCACGCCGCGCGCGACCCATGACACTTGCTACGCCGATGGCGCTCGGCCCTGCGATGTAACGCCCAGGCTCGGCGATGATGCGTACGCGCTTCGGCAGCTTGGCGAGTGCAGCGCGGATAGGCTTGCAGAAGTAACCAATGGTCGGCGCCCTCGAAGCGTAATCGATGGGAAAACCGCCGCCGATATCGAGGGTGTCGCAAGGACCGAGTCGTTCGCGACGCGCCGCCGCGAGCAGCCGCGCGCAAGCCTCGATGGCCTCGACATGCTTACCGGGGTCGGGCGCCTGCGAGCCGACATGGAAAGACAAACCACGGACTTTCACGCCGAGGTCGCGTGCCCGTCTGGCCAGCGCCAGCAAAGATTCTGGGTCGCAGCCGAACTTGCGCGAGAGGTCGGAGACGGCACCCGGGCTGCGGAACGACACTCGCAGCAACACTTCAGCGGTCTGGGCGTACGGCCCGAACTTGCGCAGTTCGTCCGGGTTGTCGGCTACGAACACCTTCACCCCACGCTTGAGGGCATCGCGAATATCCGAGTCGCGCTTGATGGGATGCGTGTGGATGCACAGATCGGGGTCGACACCCATGCGGGCGACGAGCTCGACCTCGCCCGTGGTCGCAAGATCGAGGAACCCGCCCTCTTCGAGCACGGTGCGAACCACGGCCGGATGAGGCAGCGGCTTGAGCGCGTAATGCAGATCGACGCCCGGCAGCGCTCGACGCAGCTCGCAATACTGGCGACGCACGCGCTCGCAATCGACGATGAGCAACGGCGAACCGAACTCGCCCACGAGACGACGGATCTCGCGAGGCTGGAACGGATCGATAAACGAGGATTTACGGCTCGGACTCATCGGCAATGACTCGCTATGGATGAAAAGATAACGCTGCGATCAAAGAAACGTCGCGGCCGCCCGGGAGAGACGATCGCGGACGGCATCCCACTGCGGGGACTCTGGTACGGACTCGACGAGGATACGTGAGCCCCCGAGCTTGTCGAGTCGGCGCAACTCGGCATAGAGCGCGCGACCATAGGTCGCCGGGTCGCTGCTCGGCGGACACGCCAAGATCACCACACGCTCGCCTCGCGCGACGGCAGCGGCCTCAGCCGACGAGAGGGCTCCGGCGGGAACAAGCTCGAGTGGTGTCTGCGGTGCGTAGTGCTGCACCGTACTACCGGGAACTCGGGGCGAATCAGCGCTCGTGCCCACCTTCACGGACTCGCCAAGCACCGATTCGAGGTCGGCGCGCGAAATCGAGCCCGGCCTCAAAAGTCTCGGAACCGCATCGACGAGCGACACGATCGTCGATTCGAGACCGACCTCGCAGTCACCCCCCTCGAGTACGAGAAGATCTCTCGGGAACTCCTCGCGAACGTGAGCAGCCCGCGTCGGCGAAACACGACCATAACGGTTGGCCGAGGGCGCGGCGATGCCGCTACCAAACGCTGCGAGCAAGGCGCGCGCCACCGGATGAGCCGGCACACGGATCGCGACCGTGTCTTGACCCCCGGTGAGCGCGTCGGCGACCCGAGCCGAACGCGGCAGTACGAGTGTGAGCGGACCCGGCCAAAATCGACCCGCCAATGCTCGAGCGGCCGGCGGGATATCGGACACCCAATCTTTGAGATCATCGGCCGAGAGTACGTGCAGGATGAGCGGATGCGTCGACGGTCGGCCCTTGAGCGCGTACACCTTGCGTAACGCCTCGGGGTTGCGCGCATCGGCACCGAGTCCATAAACGGTCTCGGTCGGAAAGGCCACGAGCTCGCCCGCGCGCAAGGCGGCGACGGCGGCCGCGATGTCAGGTGCTACAGCACCGGTTGAAGCGGACATAACCGAAAGTTTAGCCGACCACCGACCACTCGCGCGCCAATTGCAGCACGCTGAGCGGCGCGGAGCCCTCGGCTTTGTTGTTGACGATGACGAGAGCTTCACGCCCCTTCCCCACGGCGTCTCGAAGCAGCGACAGGATGCGACGACGCGACTCGGAATCGGGTTCGACCAATCGGTCGAAGGGCGCGTAGGTGGCTCGGGCTTCCTCGTAAGCCCGATCACGTCGCAGCAACCACCGAATCACCAACGGCCCCTCGCCGGTGTCGACGATCGCCTGCTCATCGATGTTCGGCATCCGCGGGTGGGCCGCGAAACCATAGGCTACCTTGTGACGTGCGAGAAGTTCGGCGAGATCCGGCCCGAGCATCGCCGCATCACGCCACTCGACGGCGTATCGCGCCTCCTTGGGAAGTGCCGACAGAAACGCATCGAGACGCGCGAGCAGCTCCCGTCGATAACGCAGTACCCGATCACCGAGGGGCGAAAACTGAAACAGGATGACACCGAGCTTGTCGCCGAGAAGACGCAGCGCAGGCTCGATCACGTTGCGCGTGGCATAAGCGGTATCGAGAAAGACATCGGGCACGCCGAGGAGATACTCCGGTCGGCGCGCGCTCTTCGGCAGCATCAGCGCAGCATGCGCCTTGATCAAAAATCGGAAATCGTCGCCGACGGCATCGGCCATCCGCTGCAAGGTCTTGTCGTCGAGAGGTCGGTAGTAACTTCGATCGACTCCGACGCTGCGCAACAAGGGGTGACGCGCGTAAGCCGAAAGTCCCTCGCGCGAGAGTTTCGTCTCGTCGTACTCGCCGCCGTAGACGATGCCCTGCCATCCGGAGAACGACCACGTCGACGTCCCGAAACGCACGCGGGCGGGGAGTCGGTCGGCTAAAGCCCGTAGCTCGTCGTCGACAGGCGCTGCAGCAACTTTGCCGCGCGCCGGTCGATCATCGAAGAAATCGACTTGTCCGCTCAAGCCCCGAGCGAGACGCCGAAGGCCTGTTTGTAGAGCCTCGCAAATTCTTCGCGACCGAAACGATGGTTCTGTGTGCCGTGGTGGGCAATCTTGAGCGAACCCATCAGCGAGGCGATGCGGCCCGTGGTGGGCCAGTCGAGCCCTCGCTGCAAGCCGAACAGCAACCCGCCGCGATACGCATCACCACAGCCTGTCGGGTCGGCGATTTTTTCCGCCTTTACCGAGGGGATCTGGTGCACCACTCCGTCGGCATGGATGTGCGACCCCTCGGCGCCACGCGTCACGATCAGCGCCTTGACCTTACTCGCGATGGTTTCGAGCGACCAACCGGTACGCTCGACGAGCAGACTCGCCTCGTAATCATTGACCGCCACCCAAGTCGCTTGGCCGATCATGGTGCGAAGATCGTCAGGTCCGAGCAGCGTCATGGCCTGGCCCGGATCGAAAATGAACGGAATACCTTGGGCTGCAAATTGCGCCGCATGGTCGAGCATGCCGAGATGACTCTCAGGCGCGACGATGCCAAGACGTATTCCGACATCCTTCGGCACTTTGTTGACGTGCGCGTGATTCATCGCGCCGGGGTGGAAGGCCGTGATCTGGTTGTTATCGGCGTCGGTCGTGATGTACGCCTGAGCGGTGTACTCGTCGTCGAGTTGGCGGATATGGTCGAGCGGCAGGCCGTTGTCGATCATCCACGCGCGGTACGGCCCGAAATCGGAACCGACCGTCGCCATCACCTTGCCCTCACCACCGAGAAGCTTCAGGTTGTAGGCGATATTGCCGGCGCAGCCTCCGAAATTGCGGCGCAGACCCGGAACGAGGAATGCCACGTTCAGCATGTGGATGCGATCGGCGAGGATGTGATCTTTGAAGTGCCCTTCGAAGACCATCACTGTGTCGTAGGCCACCGAACCGCAAATGAGTGCCGTCATGTCTGTCTCCGCAATGAGTCGTTAGCGATCGAGCAACACCAGCGCCCAAACGACCACAAGCATCGCGAAGGACGTGAATACCGCTGCCGACCCGAGGTCTTTGGCGAGTCCCGAGAGCTGGTGACGCTCGAGACCGATACGGTCGACCGTCGCCTCGATGCCGCTGTTGAGCAGCTCGACGATCAGGACAATGAAAATGGGGCCGACGAGCAGTGCTCGCTCGACCCCGTTTTCGCCCAGCCACAACCCGAGAGGGAACAGCACCACACACAGCGCGAGTTCCTGCCTGAACGCGGCCTCCTCGCGAAACGCGCCGACGTAACCCTTCCAGGTGTTGCCGAACGCGTTGACGAGTCGGATGAGTCCGGTCGGTTTGGGTCTGTCGGTTTTCATCAGGCCGCCGAGTCTACCGGCTTCCAGGTGAGCTCCAGTTGCTTGGCCGCGCGCACGTCATCGAGACGTCGTACGGGCATGGTGTACGGCGCACCCTTGAGCTTCGTCGCATCGCTCGAGGCCTCGCCCAAGATCGCCACCATGGCGTCGATGAATCCATCGAGCGTCTCGCGGCTCTCGGTCTCGGTCGGTTCGATGAGCAAACACTCGGGAACGAGCAGTGGGAAGTAAGTCGTCGGCGCATGGAAGCCGTAATCGAGCAATCGCTTGGCGATGTCCATCGCCGTCACGTTGAGCTCCTTGGCCTGACGCTTCATCGTGATGATGAATTCATGGCTCGCGCGACGGTTCGGGTAAGCGAGATCGAAGCCGGCTGCGCGAAGCCGTGCCATGACGTAGTTGGCATTGAGCGTTGCGAACTCACCGACGCGGCTCATGCCCTCGCGACCCAGCATGCGCATGTAGATGTACGCACGCAGCAGCACACCCGCATTGCCCATGAACGCCGAGAGACGGCCGATCGACTGCGGTCGATCGTTTTCCGTGAGCCAGCGATAGCCCTCACCTTCACGACCGACTACGGGCACCGGCAGGAAGGGTTCGAGTCGGGCGCTGACACCCACCGCGCCCGCACCCGGACCACCGCCGCCATGCGGCGTCGAGAAGGTCTTGTGCAAGTTCATGTGGATGACGTCGAAGCCCATGTCGCCCGGACGAACCTTGCCCAGAATGGCGTTGAGGTTCGCACCGTCGTAATAAAGCAAGCCGCCGGCACCGTGGACGATGCGCGCGACCTCTTCGATCTTGCGCTCGAAGACACCGAGGGTCGACGGATTGGTGAGCATGATGCCCGCCGTGTTCGGACCCACTGCTTTCTTGAGGGCTTCGATATCGACGTCGCCTTCGGAATCGACCGGAATCTCGCGCACGATGCAACCGCACATGGTCGCCGTCGCAGGATTCGTGCCGTGAGCAGCCTCTGGAACGATGATCTCGTTGCGCGCTAAATCGCCACGTGCGCGGTGATAGGCACGAATCATCGCGACGCCAGCGAACTCACCGTGAGCACCGGCCATGGGGTTGAGAGACACGGCTTTCATGCCGGTCACTTCTTTGAGCATCTCTTGCAGCTCGAACATGCACGAGAGGAAACCCTGACCCTGTGAATCGGGCGCGAGCGGATGCCGCGAGAGAAACTCCGGCAGCATCGCGTATTGGTTACAGGCCTTGGGGTTGTACTTCATCGTGCACGAACCGAGCGGATAGAAGTTCGTGTCGATCGAGAAGTTGAGCTGCGAGAGGCGCGTGAAGTGGCGAACGACGTCGAGTTCACTCGCTTCGGGAAGCATCGGCTTACTCTTGCGACGCAGTGCTGCAGGCACGGCACCCAGCGCTTCTTTCGAGGCTGATGCCACGGCACCACGCAACGCCGGCGGATGCTGAGCGTCGGCCCCGCGGCCATCACGCGAATATTCGAAGATCGATTTTTCGAGAATTTGATTCATGTCGTACTCCGGTGGCGTCCGCGCTCAGGCGGCGCGCACAGCCTGCAACGCCGTACCGAGCGCATTGGCGTAGCGCTCGATATCGCCGTCAGTCTTGGTTTCGGTGGCGCAGACGAGGATGGCGGAGCCGAGCTCGGGGTAATCGCCCGAGAGATCGACGCCGCCGAGAATGCCTTGCGACTCGAGCTCACGCAGCACCGCCGCAGCGGGCCGATCGAGCAGGAGCACGCTCTCGTGAAAGCGCGGACCCGTGAACGCCTGACGTACGCCACGCTGACGGCCGAGAGCCGCCACGAGTTGATGCGTACGCGCCATGCAGCTTTCGGCCACCTGCGCGAGACCCGCCGGACCGATGAGGCTCATGTAGATGGTCGCCGCCGTCATCAGCAGACCCTGGTTGGTGCAGATGTTGGACGTCGCCTTGCCACGACGGATGTGCTGCTCGCGCGCTTGCAGCGTGAGCGTATAGCCATGACGACCTTCGAGATCGACGGTGCGGCCGACGATGCGGCCCGGCATGGAACGCACGTACTCCATGCGCGTCGTCATGAAACCGAAGTACGGTCCGCCCGAGGAGAGCGGCACACCAAGCGGCTGCCCCTCGCCCACGCAGATATCCGCACCCTTGGTGCCCCACTCACCCGGCGGCTTGAGCAGCGCGAGCGAAGTCGGGTTGACGGCTGCGATGACGAGCATGCCCTGCTCGTGCGCCCAGTCGGTGAGCGCATCGACATCTTCGAGCTGACCAAAGAAATTTGGCTGTTGGATGACCATCGCCGCGATGTCCTGACCCGCAAAGGCGGCGAGCGCGGCGAAGTCGATGCAGCCCGTCTCGCGTTGATACGGCACGGTCTCGAAACGCAGACCCTGATTACCGGCCGTGCTCACTGCAACGCGGCGATAGTTGGGATTGACCGTCGAGGGAACGAGCACGCGTAGGCTCTTCGACTTGCGATGCGCGCGTACGGCCATGAGCGCGGCTTCAGCCACGGCGGACCCACCGTCGTAGAGCGACGCGTTCGAGACCTCCATGCCCGTCAGGCTCGAGATCATGGTCTGGTATTCGTGGATGAGCCGAAGCGTGCCCTGGCTCGCTTCGGCCTGATAAGGCGTGTACGCGCTGTAGTACTCACCGCGCGTCGTGATCGCCCATACCGCTGACGGGATGTGATGCTCGTAGGCGCCGGCGCCGAGGAACGACAACGGGCGACCGTCTTGTCGAGCACGCTCGCTCATCAATCGACCGATCTCCATTTCGGAGAGACCTTCGGGAATACCGGCGAGCCCCTGAACTCGAAGGTTCTGCGGAATCTCGTCGAAGAGCTCTTCGATCGACTTCGCGCCGATCGTCGCCAACATATCTTTGACGTCGGCCTCGGTGTGCGGAATGAACGGCATGTCAGCCACCCTCCGCCGCAAGCACGGCCGAGTACGCGTCGGCCGAGAGCAAACCCTCGAGAGCGGACGCGGAGGCCGGCTTCACGCGAATCATCCAACCCTTGCCGTAACAGTCTTGGTTGATGAGCTCGGGCGTCGAGGCCAACTCAGCATTGCACTCGACCACGGTACCGGCGATCGGCGAGTAGACGTCGGAGGCCGCCTTCACCGATTCGACGACGGCGCAGGCCGCACCCGCTTCGAGCGCGCGCCCGGCTTCGGGGACTTCGACGAACACGAGGTCACCGAGCGCGTGCTGCGCGTGGTCGGTGATGCCAATCTCGACGAGGCCACTCGGCAGCAGACGCGCCCACTCGTGGCTCTTGGCGTATTTCAGGTCGGCAATGACTTGGCTCATGGGAAGGCTCCTGGATAACGAAATCGTGAAATCTTTGAAAAAACTCAGAGCGTGATCAGCACTCGTCCGTTACGGACAAAGGGCAGCTTGACCACGCGGGCCGGCAGCAACTTGCCGCGGATGTCGACCTGCACGGACTGACCCGTGCCGCTCGGCACCCGAGCGAAAGCGATGGACCGCTCGAGCGTCGGCGAGAACGTGCCGCTCGTCACTTCGCCCTCGCCCACACCGGGGACGACGACTTTTTGATGAGAGCGCAGCACACCTCGATCTTCGAGTAACAGACCGACGAGTTTGTGCGACGGGCCTCCGGTCGATTTGATGTCCATCAGGGCCTGACGACCTACAAAGTCGCGCGTCGCGGGCTCGAAGGCGACAGTCCAGGTGAGACCCGACTCGAGAGGATTGCGGGTGTCGTCCATGTCGTTGCCGTAGAGATTCATGCCGGCTTCGAGGCGCAGCGTGTCGCGCGCACCGAGTCCGCACGGTGCGACACCTGCCGCGACGAGGGCACGCCACGTGGAGGGCGCTTCTTCGATCGGCAACACCACCTCGAACCCATCTTCGCCGGTGTAGCCGGTGCGGGCGACAAACCACTCGCCGCACACGCGACCATTGAAGGGCTCGAGCGCCAAGGTCGCGTCGCGATCTTTCGGATCGAGCAACTCGGCGACGATCGTGCGGGCCTTCGGGCCTTGCACAGCGATCATGGCCAAATCGACACGCTCAATGATTTCGAGGTGCTGTGCCGACTCGCGGGCCTGGGCGCGCATCCAGGCGATATCGGAGTCGCGGGTTCCGGCGTTGACGACTACCCGAAACCACTGCTCGTTCATGAAATAGACGATGAGATCGTCGAGGACGCCGCCGGCCTCGTTAAGCATGCAGCTATAGAGGGCCTTGCCCTCGACCCGGAGCTTATCGACGTCGTTGGCGAGCAGGTGTCGGAGAAAGGCTCGGCTGTCGCGCCCACGCACGTCGACCACACACATGTGTGATACGTCGAACATGCCGGCATCGCGTCGCACCCGGTGGTGCTCCTCGATTTGGGAGCCGTAATTGACCGGCATGTCCCAACCACCGAAGTCGACCATGCGAGCACCGTGCTCGACATGAATTCCGTAGAGAGGTGTCTTGCGTCCCATGCCGTCATCCTCGAGTCCGTGAGGCCACCGCCCGGCCAAAAAAAAGGGCGGCAGGAGCTTTAAGCCCCTGCCGCCCCTCTGTCCGTGTACCTGAGAGATCGGGCTCGCCTCGGTCGACGCGCCGCTCCCCTTCGGTGGACCGGTCGCAGCCCCAGGGGCGACGATCGATCACTCTCCAGAATTCGCCTGCGACCTGCCGTTCTTTTGCCTGAGCGTTTCCGGGC
>CAZRFN010000040.1:0-15506 GCA_964599335.1 uncultured Acidibacter sp.
GCGTCGGGCCACAGGCAGCGCAGACAGGCGCTTCGTCGCGTCGGGTCGACGACCTGCAGCTGACCTTCGTATTGGTGGACGCTCGCGAACACCGCCGGCACGCCGAGCGATTGAGCGAGGTCGTTGATCAAAAATTTAGTCGCGAAGTTATCAGTGCAGTCGATGATGAGATCGTGGTGGGCGAGCAAGGTCGCGCCGTTCTCGATGTCGAGTCGACCGACGTGGACGTGTACGTCCACATCCGGATTGAGTGCGCGCACGCGGGCTGCGGCGAGGTCGGCTTTGGGTGTGCCGCAGTCGGCGAGGGCATACCAGGTTTGGCGATGCAGGTTAGAGGGCTCGAGTCGATCGCCATCGACGAGCGTGAGTCGACCGATGCCCGCGCCGGCCAGATACTGCAGCACCGGCACCCCGAGACCTCCGGCGCCCACGACGGCGATGCGCGCGGCGCGCAGGCGTGCTTGTCCCGCGGCGCCGACCTCCCGAAGGTTCATTTGCCGAGAGTAATCCGGTACCCGGGGCGTCTCGACGGAAGTGTGATGCGTCGGGCTGCGATGAGGTTCGTGCGCGTGATGACCATGCACGTGATGGGCATGCTCGGGGTCGGCGTGTGCCGGTGTGGTCGCACAGCGTTCGCAATTGACCCAACCCGAGTCACCGTCGACGTAGTGCTCTTTTTTCCAGATCGGCACCCGATGCTTCACTTCGTCGATGATGTAGCGACACGCTTTGAAGGCTTCGTCGCGGTGACGGGCGCTCACTCCCACCCACACGGCGAGCTCTCCGAGGACGAGATCGCCCACCCGATGCACGCAGCGCGCGTTGTCGACAGCGAATCGTTCGCAAGCCTCGGCGATGATGCGTTCGCCCTCGCGGACGGCGAGCTCGGCGAACGCTTCGTATTCGAGGTGGCGAACTTCCCGGCCTTCGTTGTGGTTGCGTACCCAACCTTCGAACGCGGTATAGCCACCGCAAGTCGGATCCGCGAGTTCCGAGCGCAGCGACTCGGGGTCGAGCGCCGACGAACTGAACCGAAAGCGCGCCAGGCTCATGGCGAGGTCAGCCTCCGGCCACCGGCGGGATGAACACGATCGAGTCGTGGTTTTGCAGCGGCTGGTTCCAATCGCCGAACTCGGCGTTCACGGCGACCTTGAGCATCTCTGCGGGCAGTGTGAATCCGTATCGAGTTTGCAACTCGCCATAAAGCTCGGCGGGCGTGCGTGCGGCGGTCGTCAGCGTTTCTTCGCTGCGACCGGCTTGTTCGCGCAGCAGCGCGAAGTACTGCACGCGCACGCTGCGCGCGGGGAGAGCATCGGGTGAAAGGGCCTGCATGGAGGTCCAATAGTCCGTGGTCGAGTTGACGTTGTCGAGAGCATCGGCGCGCAACGGCTCGAGCAGCGTCGCGTGGTGTTCGATCAGGAACTTCCGTGGGCAGCTCTTGCCGCCCGTTGCGTACCGGGCGAGGGCTGCGACCGACTTGGGTTCGTACACCGCGCAGAGCGGCTCGGGCAGACCGTCGTGAGTCGAGCGGAAAGCCGTCGCGTAGCCCTGCCGGTCACGATGTTCGAGCAGATGTCGAAGCACTGACTCATCGAGAAAAGGCAGGTCGCAGGCCAGCACGAGCCATGCGGCGTCGGGATGCGCGTGTTGCGCGGCGAGGATGCCGGCGAGCGGGCCGAGGTCCGTCTGTTCATCGACGATCTGCGGAAATTTTTGGCGTAGCGGTTCGTTCAACTGATCGGGGCGTACCGAGACGAAGGCGCGTTGCGTGACCGATGCGAGCAGGTCGTAGGCCTCTTCGAGTTGAGTACGGCCGCGGTATTCGAGCGCCGCCTTGTCGCGCCGCATGCGCGAGCTTCGTCCGCCGGCGAGCAACAGCCCGAACACGGGCGCCTCGTGCTGCGCAAGGGTCATCAGCGTCTCCGAGAAACGTTTCGTCGACCGCCTGATTTGTCGAGCAGTCGAACCGACTCGATCACGATGTCGTGGGAGAGGGCCTTACACATGTCGTAGATCGTGAGTGCCGCCGCCGTGGCACCGGTGAGGGCTTCCATTTCGACGCCGGTCTTGTGGGTGGTGGCCACGGTGCAGCGGACGGTGACACGGGTTCGCTGCGCATCGATGTCGATGTCGCAGTGTTCGATCGGTAGAGGGTGACAAAACGGGATGAGTTCGTGCGTGCGCTTGACGGCTTGCACACCCGCGATGATCGCCGTGTCGAACACGGGACCTTTGCGCGTTCGGTGTCCCGTAGCGGCCAACGCTCGAGCGACGGAGCGCGGCAGAGTGATGCACGCCTCGGCTGTCGCGCTACGACGCGTGACCGCCTTGTCGCTCACATCGACCATGGTGGGTCGTCGCGCGGCATCGAGGTGGCTGAGGCCCGCATTGGCGCGACCGCCCGTGGTCTTTTTATTTTTCGGATTTTTTCTTTTAGCTTGAGCCATGGTGTGGTTTCAGCCGCCGATGTGGAACATCTCGACCTTACGGCCCGAGAGCGGCATTCCGCCGCGCAGTTCGCTGTAACGGTCCGCGCGTCGTCGCCAAGTTCCCGCAAGCAGTTCGAGCAACTCAGCATCGCTCGCCCCCGCGCGTAGCGGAGCACGCAGGTCGGTGCCGACCGTCGCGAAAAGGCAGGTGTACAGTTTGCCGTCGGACGAGAGGCGTGATCGCGAACAGTCTTGGCAGAAAGGTTGCGTGACCGAAGAGATGAAACCGATCTCGCCGGCGCCATCGTCGAAGGCATAGCGTTCGGCGACTTCGCCGCGGTAGTCGCGCTCGCGAGGTGAGAGCGCCCAACGCTGATGAATGGCGGCGAGCAGATCGCGTGAAGGCACGACGAGGTCGGCTTGCCACTCGTTGCGGTTACCGACATCCATGTATTCGATCAACCGAACGATGACCCCGGTGCCGCGGAAATGTTCGATCATCGGCAGCACGGTGTGGTCGTTCACGCCGCGCTGAACGACGACGTTGACCTTGATCGGCATCAGTCCCGCACGTTGCGCCGCTTCGATGCCCGCGAGCACTTCTTCGACACCACCGAAACCACCGCTCATCTTTGCGAATACGTCGGGATCGAGACTGTCGAGGCTGACCGTGATGCGCGAGAGTCCTGCGGCCTTGAGCTCGGTGGCGTACTTGGCGAGCAGCACGCCATTGGTTGTGAGAGCGATGTCGTCGATGCCGGGCAGCGTCGATAGGTCGCCGATGAGATCTGAAAGGTTCGGGCGCAGCAGTGGCTCGCCGCCCGTGATGCGCAATTTGCGTACGCCTAGCGAGGCCGACAACCGAGCAATACGGACGATCTCGTCGAAATCGAGCCGCTCGGCCGACTTCAAGAACCGGTAGCCATCGTGAAACGTATGCTGCGGCATGCAGTAAGGGCAGCGGAAATTGCAGCGATCCATCACCGAGATCCGCAAGTCGCGCATCGGTCGGCCGAGCGCATCGCGCGGACCTTCGGTTGAGCGCAAGGGGATCAGTTTGTGTTCGGTGACGCTCATGGGTTTGCGCACCTTACCAGCGGCAGAGTCGCGTCACGAAGCCCTTGGCGTACGTATTGGGTCCCGGTGGTAATTCCACGAAGCCATCGGTGCCGGTGAGTGAAGTGAAATCGCCGGAGCCATTGGTGGGGCAGGGGTGTGCCCAAAGACGACCCCACTCATCGCCCTGCACGCGTACGGGCATGAAGCTCGTCATCGCGACCTTCACCTCGATGGGCGCGGCAATGGCGATTTTCTCGAGAGGACGCGCGGTCTCACCCATGGCGGCGTACAGACCCGGGATGACGTAGCGCGCGAGGCACACGAGCGTCGAGACCGGATTGCCGGGCAGCGCGAAGACGGCGGTACCGGTCGGCCCGATGCCGAACCACATCGGTTTACCGGGGCGCTGCGCGATTTTGTGGAAGATTTGTCGAACGCCGAGTTCGGCGAGCACGCGCGGCACGAGATCGAGCTGGCCCATCGAGACCCCGCCCGACAGGATGAGTACATCGTGGGTATCGAGGTGAACGCGTAAGCGTCGGCGCAACACCTCGAGGTCGTCGGGCAGATGATCGTCGGCGATACGCTGAAAGCCTCGCCGACGCAGCCCCGAGACGATGCCATAGGCATTCGATCGTCGAACCTGATGCGCTTCGATCGGATCACCCGGTTCGATGAGTTCGTTGCCCGTCGAGATGACCAAGATCGTCGGTTGTGCGCTCACCCGAATGCGGGCCATCCCGGCGCTCGCCGCCACGGCGATTTCAGGCGCGCCGAGCAGCATCCCGGACGAGAGGAGCAGCGCACCTTGTGTGGTGTCCGAGCCGCGACGATGGATGTTTTGTCCCGCGATGAGGCGCGAGGGCTCTTTCAACGTGGCGACGCCCTCGCGGATGTCGATCTGCTCGATCGGCACGACGGCATCACAGCCGGTCGGCAGCACGGCGCCGGTCATGATTTCGATGGCGTGGTTCGCAGACTCAAGTCGCAAGGGCGGTTCGCCCGCAGCTTGCATCGCTTGAATGCGCAGCGTGGTGGAGCCACCGCGCAGCGCCGAGGAGTCGAGGGCGATACCGTCCATGGCGACGCGATCGAAGGGCGGCTGATCGCGCTCGGCGTAGACGTTCTCGCGCAAGACCGCGCCGGTGCATTGCACGAGCGGCAAAGACTCGATCGGCAGACAGGTGAACTGCTGCCCGATGAGTGCATCGGCCTCGGCAGGGGAGATCATGCCGGGAGTGTATCCCGGCATGCTGATCCGACAACCCGCACGGTGGCGGGCCGGATTACTTCTTGGCGTTCTTTTCCTTGTAAACGCGGATCTGCGCGTTCAGGCGGTCGGCGAGCGCTTGGGCCTCATCGACGGCCGCATTTTGTTTCTGGCCAACGATCTTGAGGCGCTCGTTTTTCTGTTCTTCGGTGAGATCAGGGTTGGCCGCGAGGGCCGCGTTGTTCTCGGTCTCGAGGCAGCCTTGATAGGCCGTGATCGCGGCATCGAATGCTTTGACGGCGCGCTGCGCAGCGAGCATTTGGTCGAGCGTCGCGGTATTGCCATCAGGGATGCTGTCCGGCGCCTTAGGATATGTGCAGGCGGCGAAAGCGGGGCCGGCTGCAATCGAAGCGGCAACCAGGGCGAGGGAAAGCAGGGTCTTCATGTGGGTTCTCCAGCGCAACTCGTTGATCATGAGGCGGCGATGCCTGTCGGTATCTTAAGGTGGGCGAGTCGCGGGTGCTAGACTTCCACCCACGCGCCCGTAGCTCAGCTGGATAGAGCATCAGGCTTCGAACCTGAGGGTCGGGAGTTCGAATCTCTCCGGGCGCGCCAGTCTCTCGTCAACCAGCTGGGTAGAAGAATCATGAAAAGACTCGGGGTGCTCTGGCTGGTGGTGTTCATCAGTCTCGCGGGTTTCGGCATCACGACGATCCCGTTTCCTTTCGTAGCCGAGTCCTTGGGGGCCTCCGACTTCTGGAAAACCTTCGGAGGATCTGGCGTCTTTTCGCTATTCCAGTTGGTCGCCACGCCGATCTGGGGCCGCTTCAGTGACGCCTACGGCCGCAAGCCGATCCTGATTCTCAGCACGGCCGGGACGATCCTGTCTTTCGTGTGGTTGGCGTACGCCTCGACGCTCGAGTCGCTGCTGGTAGCCCGTGCTTTCGGCGGCATCATGTCGGGCAATCTGGCCGCCGCCTTCGCGTACACCACCGACGTCACCGATCCGAAAGATCGCGCCAAGGGCCTCGGCATCGTGGCGTCGGCCTTCGGCGTGGGTTTCGCGGTCGGTCCGGTGATCGGCGGTTTTCTCGGCACCATCGGCGGTGTACCGAGCATGCATTGGCCCGCGCTCGCTTCGGCGGGGCTGTCGGCGCTCGCATTCGTCGGCACGGTATTTTTTCTGCCCGAGAGTCTGCCCGCCGAGTTGCGCAAGCCCATCGGCCGAAAGGCAGCGAAGTCCGCAGAGACTGCCGCAGCGACTGACGCATCAGGCGAGGCGATAGCTCCCGCGCCGCGCCGCTCCCCGCTCGAGGCATTGCGCAGTCGACCCGTGTTGCTCGGACTGGTGTCGGCCTCGCTCTTCATCGCCATCGCCGGTGGCGTGATGCAGTCGGTGTTTCAGTTCTGGGGTCGCGATCTCTTCAACTACACATTGCGTGACATCGGCGTTCACTTCATGGTGTTCGCGCTGTTGTCGGCGGTCGGTCAAGCGGGTCTCGTCGGGCCACTCGCCAAGCGCTTCGGCGAAAAACATCTCGCCATCGCTGCGGGAGTCGGCGTGACCGTGGGGCTCGTGTTGTTTGCGACGGCCCAGAACGACGCGATGGTCTGGATGGCCATCGGCATCTTCGGGCTGGCAAACGGCCTATTTCTGCCGGCGATCACGAGTCTCGTGTCCTTCGAATCGGATGCGCGTTCGCGCGGCACGGTCATGGGATTGTTCAACGCGTCGAGCAGTGCTGGTCGCATCGTCGGTCCGGCGCTCTCGGGCCCGATCTACTTCAAGCTTGGGCCGGCCGCACCGTTTGCGATGTCTGCAGTTCTGGCCGTGCTCGGTGTGTTGTTCCTGAGTCGCGCGAGGGCGAAGCCCGCAAACTGATCCATCGAGGGAGGGTGTCATGACCACGATGCTTGTCGGTCTGTTGCTTTTCTTTGGGGTGCACTCGATATCGATCTTTGCGCCCACCTGGCGTGACGGCGTGGCGAGTCGACTCGGAGAGATCCGATGGAAACTCGTTTACTCACTGCCTTCGATCATCGGCTTCTTTCTGATGATCAGTGGCTATGCCGCGCTGCGACTCGATCCTCAAATCGTCTATCTGCCGCCCGCGGGGTTGCGCCACGTCGCGGCGTTGTTGATGTTGCCGGTGTTTCCTCTTTTGCTTGCTGCCTATCTGCCTGGTCGTCTGCAGCGCGCGGCGAAACACCCGATGCTCGCTGCCGTGAAGTTCTGGGCGCTCGCGCATCTGCTCGCCAACGGCATGCTCGCAGACGTTTTGTTGTTCGGTAGTTTCCTCGTGTGGGCCGTGGCTGATCGCATCTCGCTCAAGCGTCGCGCGGAGCGTCCGCGGCCGATGGCGCCCGTGAGCGCGATCAACGACGTCTTGGCGATCATCGGGGGACTCGCGCTCTACGTGTTGTTCATCATGGGTTGGCACCAACGTTTGTTCGGCGTGGCGCCGTTTGGTTGAAGGAGTCATTTATGCCTAGCGTGCATGATTTTTCGGCGCGGGCGATCGATGGGGTCGACCGCTCGTTGACTGACTACAAAGGAAAAGTACTGCTGATCGTCAACGTGGCGAGCAAGTGTGGCTTCACCCCGCAGTACACCGGTCTCGAGGCGTTGCAGCGCAAGTATGCGGATCGCGGATTTGCAGTACTCGGGTTTCCGTGTGACCAGTTTGGGCATCAAGAGCCGGGCAACGAAGAAGAGATCCGGAATTTCTGCTCCTTGAATTACGACGTCACGTTTCCGATGTTCGCGAAGATCGAGGTCAATGGAGCGGGCGCGCATCCGCTCTATGAGCATCTGAAGTCATCCGCCAAAGGCGTTCTCGGAACAGAGGGCATTAAATGGAACTTCACCAAGTTCCTCGTCGATCGAGAAGGTCGAGTGGTTCGTCGTTATGCGCCGACCGACAAGCCTGAGAGTCTCGCCGCCGACATCGAAGCCTTACTGTGAAATCTTTTTTGAAGAGCGCTTTGAAGCGGTCGAGCGGCTCGGCGGTCATCGCCGTTTTCGGTGCTTTGACGCTGTCGGGTCTGTCGGGGTGCGCGGGTGTCGCCGGCTCGGGTTCCGCGTCGGCGTCCTCGTCGAGCGTGGCTGCTTCGCCGATCATCGAAGCGAAAGCGAATGCCGAGTGGCGGTCTGGGGGAATGGTGGCGGCGGCGAATCCGCTCGCCGTCGAGGCCGGCGTCGAAATGCTCAAGGCCGGCGGTTCGGCCGTCGATGCCGCGATCGCCGTGCAAGCGGTGCTCGGTCTCGTCGAGCCGCAGTCCTCGGGGCTCGGGGGCGGTGCGTTCATGGTGCATTACGACGCGACGACGGGCGACGTCATCACTTATGACGGTCGCGAAGTCGCGCCGCGCGGTGCCACGCCTGACATGTTCTTGATGGCCGACGGTAAGCCCATGAACTCCCTCGATGCCATTCGCTCGGGGCGATCCATTGGTGTGCCCGGTGCTGTCGCCATGCTCGAGATGGCGCATCGCGAGCATGGACGACTGCCTTGGGCGCGACCGTGGGAGCGCGCCGCCCGCATCGCGGATGAGGGGTTCGCGGTCTCGCCACGCCTCAATGAAATGATCACGACGGCCGTCAATCGCGGCGGTCTGCCTACCGAAGCGGCGAACTACCTCACTACCGATGGTCGTACGCCGCGTCCGATCGGTAGTACGCTCGTCAATCAAAAATATGCAGAGTCCGTTCGCCGTATCGCGCGCGAGGGGGCAAAAGCGTTTCGTCAGGGTCCGCTCGCCGATGAGAT
This sequence comes from uncultured Acidibacter sp., assembly GCA_964599335.1. Classification (GTDB taxonomy): domain Bacteria; phylum Pseudomonadota; class Gammaproteobacteria; order Steroidobacterales; family Steroidobacteraceae; genus UBA964. The sequence goes on from CAZRFN010000040.1 coordinate 8,469, forward strand.
CGTCGCCGCCGCGCGGCGCGAGCCGGTACCGGGTACGTTGTCGCACCAAGATCTTTTGACTTATCGACCCAACCGCCTCGAGCCGGTATGCGATACCTATCGCGTGTACGTGGTCTGCGGTATGCGACCGCCGTCATCGGGCGGCATCGCCATCTTGTCGGTGCTCGGTACGCTCGAAAACTTCGACCTGTCCTCGATGGGGCCAACGACGGTTGGCGGTTGGCATCATTTCATCGAGGCGCAGCGCCTCGCGTATGCCGATCGCGACGCCTACGTCGCCGACGATCGCTACACGTCGGTGCCGCTTGCGGGTCTCATCGACAAAACTTATCTGCGTTCGCGCGCCGCACTCATTTCGTCGGACCGGGCGATGGCGAGCGTACAACCGGGCAATCCGCCGGGCTCCACGCCGCGCGGTCGCGATGCGACGGGCGTCGGTACCGGCACGAGTCATTTCGTCATTGTCGATCGGCGCGGCAATGTGGTGTCGATGACCACGACCGTCGAAGGGCTCTTCGGTTCGCAGCGCATGGCGGGTGGATTTTTTCTCAATAACCAGCTGACCGATTTCAGCTTCCGTCCCGTCGATGATTCCGGTGCGCCCATTGCCAATGCGGTCGCGCCCGGCAAAAAACCGCGCTCGTCGATGTCGCCGACCATCGTGTTCCGCGAGGGGCGCTTCGAGCTCGCCGTCGGCTCTCCGGGTGGTAATGCGATCATCGCCTATGTCAGCAAAGCGCTCGTCGGCATGCTCGATTGGAATCTCTCGCCGCAACAGGCCGTCGACCTGCCGAACATGATCGCTCGGGGTCCGCTTGTCGCGGAGATCTCGCGCGCCGATCCGGTGTTGCTCGAGCAGCTCTCTGCGAGGGGCCATACGTTTCGTAGCAACCGCGGCGCAGGCGAGGGCTCAGGCTTGCATGCGGTGCGGGTACTGCCCGACGGGCGGCTCGTGGGTGCGGCCGATACGCGCCGCGAGGGTCGCGCGGTCGCTGTGCCGCCCTGAGCTCGATGTCGATCCGCGGAGTCGGGGTCAGTTCGCGCCGTCGGGGTTAGCTCGCGAAATCTGCGTCGGTGAGTACCGATCGCTTGCGAAAAAGCGACATCAAGAATCGTCGTCCGGCCTTGGCGCCCGTCAGCCAAGCCACGCGGGCTCCCGCTTTCTGCGGTTGAAGTACGCGATCGGCGAGCCAGGGCGTCACGGTTTCGACCCGATCGGCCAGAATGTTGTAAATGCGTCGGGTGCGCTCGATTTCTTTGGCGTTGGTGCTGCCCATGTCGCGTTTGACGAGATCGGTGATGACGATCCCGGGGCTCAGGTAGCACACCTTCACTGGGCCGTCGCCCGTTTCTGAAACGAGCGCCTTGTTGAAGTAGGTGAGCGCAAATTTGCTCGCGCCGTAGAGGCCCATCCCCGGCGTGACCATGCCGTTCGAGCCAAAGCCTTCCATGTTGTAAATCGTGCCGCCACCTTGAGCGCGCATGCCGTGTAGCGCGATCTGCGTGGCGAGCATCATGCCGAGTAAGTTGATCTCCTGCACGTTGTTGATGTCCTGCTCGTGCATTTCGCCGGCGCGCTGACGAGGGTGTGAGATTCCGGCGTTGTTGATCCAGATGTCAACGCGACCGAATGCCGCGATGGCGGCATCCCAAAGCCCTTGCAAGTCTTCGCGTTTTGCGACGTCGCAGGGCGCTCCAGCCACGCGGGCACCTCCCGTGGCGCTCGACGACAGTTCGGCAATGGCGGCCTCGACGGCCTTCGCCGTTCGACCGCTGACCACGACGTTGTGCCCACGCTTGAGAATCTCCGCAGCGAGGCCTTTGCCGATGCCGCGCGTGCTGCCCGTGACGACGACGTTGAGTCTGGCGCTCATGAATCACCCCCTTGTGCGATGCATCCTAGGCGATGCCTCGCCGCGAAGGAGGGTCCCGCTCACGGTCGGAAGTCTCGCGTCCGACTGTTGGACATCGCCCGGACGTGGCGCGCGTACGAGTCATGCGCCGGTATCCTTGAGTGGATAGCGCCGTAGCCGGAAGGGGGTCTCGCTTTGGCCACTCAATCAATCATCGTCACGGGTAGCACGCAGGGGCTGGGGTTCGGTTACGCCTGCGAGTTTCTCCGCCGCGGACACAACGTCGTCGTGAGCGGTCGCGAGACCGCGCGAGTCGAGGCTGCGATCAAGAAGCTCGCCTCCGAGTGCCCGGGCTCGGATGGCCGGATCGCCGGTATCGCCTGTGACGTATCGAATCTCGGCAGCGTCCAAGCCTTGTGGGATTTCGGCGTGTCTCGATTCGGGCGCATCGATATCTGGCTCAACAACGCAGGCTTTGCTCGAACGGGTGCCCAATTCGCCGACAACACGGCGGCCGAGATCGAATCGATGGTGCGCTCGAACGTGATCGGCTCGATCAATGCGGCGCAGGTCGCGATCGCCGGATTCAAGCGTCAGGGCGGCGGCAAGCTGTATCTCACGCTCGGCGGTGGTGGCGCGACGGGGCGAGTGGTGCCCGGCATGACGGTCTACTCAACTACGAAGCGCGCCGTGAAGTATCTCGCCAACTGTCTCGTCAAAGAGCGCAAAGACGAGCGCGACGAGTCGATTCTTATAGGCACCATCAGTCCGGGCATCAACATTACCGAGGGCATGATCCGCGAGATGCGCGCGCTGCCCGCCGATCAGCGCGCCAAAGCACTCAAGCAACTGAGCTTCATCGGTGAGCACGTCGAGACGACGACCCCTTGGATCGTCGAGCGCGTCCTCTCCGATCAAGAGCAAGGTAACGACATCACTTGGTTGACGACCGGACGGATGTTCGGTCGGTTGTTCTCGATGCTCCTCGGGACGCGACGCGATTTTCTCTCACGTTATTCATTCGAGGCCTGACACTCCATGACATCCACGTTCAAGTCTTTTTCGAAGGGGGATCTTTTCGTCGCGGCGACGCAATTGAACAACCCGGACGATGATCACGCCGGACGCGGAAGAATCCTGCAATTCGCGGCTGATCTCTCCCCGAAAGGCGAGCTGTGGCTCGATGAGACCACGCATCTCGTCGGTGGATTGAAGTTCGATTCACATGGCGTGCTGTGGGCCTTCGACAGTCACTCTTTCGTCGTACTCAATATTCATCAAGATGGACGCATCGTTCGTCGCTCTGAATTCGGCACCCGTGCCTTCTCGCATGTGAACTTCGCGGCTGACGGAACGCTGCTGATGGGCGAGCACGTGGTAGGAGGGTCGATCAGGCCCGAAGTGCAGGCGCGTATGAAGACCCGTCTGCCGTTCATGCCGGGCACGACCCGTTTCGGCGATGGACACGTCTTTCGTTTCACGGTCGATGGCAAGCTCGTCAAAGAATATGGGACCGAGACCCATGGTGGTATGGGTGGTTTTCTCGGTGTCACGATGTCGGCGCTGTCGCCCGATCAGAAAACCCTGGTGTACACCTCCGAGACGGGTACGCGCCTCATGCGTTACGACCTCGTCAACGATCGGCAACTTCCCGATCTGCAGGCTGTTTTGCCGCCGTTCCCGCCGGGACCACCGCCGATGTTCTTCGGCATGGCCTACGGTAAGGACGGCACCGTCTATGTCTTGCGCGGCGCCTCCATTCATCTCGTCGATGCCGCGGGCACGACCACTCGACAGATTCCGCTCGAGGGTTTTGGTTGGGCGTTGATCGAACTTGCCGCCGACGGTCGTCATGCCTTCGTCAGCAACTTCTTCACTGGAGAGGTGGCGAAGATCGATCTGACCTCAGGCACCAAGGTGGGCAGCATCGCCACTCAGGCGCCCAGGGCGGTCGCTGGCGTGACGGAGTACGTGGGCTAACACCCACGTACGCAGACTCACTCGTAGCGCAGGGCTTCGATCGGATCGAGCTTGGCTGCTTTTGAAGCCGGCGCGATGCCGAACACGACGCCTACGAGAGCCGAGAATCCGGCTGCGGCGATCATCACCCAGATCGGGACGTGCGCCGGTGGAAAATTCGGTATCAACGACGCGATGCCCATGCCGGCGAGTAGACCGAGCACGATGCCGATCAGTCCGCCGAGCAGTGACAGCAGCGCCGCTTCGAGCAGGAATTGCACGAGGATGTCCCGACGCGTCGCGCCGAGCGCCTTCAAGATGCCGATCTCTCGGGTGCGCTCTGTCACCGACACCAGCATGATGTTCATGATGCCGATGCCGCCGACGAGCAGGGAGATGCCGACGATTCCGGCCAGCACGGCCGTCGCCGTCGCGGTGATGCGATTGAATTGTTTGACGAAGGAATCCGCCGCCTTGATTTCGAAGTCGTCTGGCTTGCCAGGCTCGATGCCGCGCGAGGCGCGCACCGTGCGCATGGCGCGCTCTTTCACCTGATTGACCTCGGCGAGATTCGTCACGGTGAACGACACTTCCATGAAGGTGCGTTCGAAGGTGCCCGTCAGCGAGCGAGCCACGCTGAACGGAATGAACACTCGATTGTCCTGACTGAAACCGAAGATCTCGCCGCGCTTTTCGAGTAATCCGACCACCCTGAACCACTCGCGTCCGATCAGGATGAATTCGCCGATCGGGTTCTCCGGCATGCGCAATTCGTTACGAACGTCCGTGCCGATCACCACGACGCGCCGACTGTTGCGTTCGTCGCTCGCCGTGATGAACCGACCGATCGAGGTGTCGACGCCGAGTACGTCCTGCGCTTCTTCCGTGGCGCCGAGCACCTGAGGCGTGACGCTGCGGCCGCGATAGAGTGTGGCGCCGAGCGGCGCGCTGATGATCGGGGCAACGCGCTCGATGCCCGACACTTTGAAACGCAGCGCGTCGACATCTTCGAAAGACAGACGATTGATCTGTCCGCTGCGGAAGTTCTCCTGTTCGTTTTTGGCCTCCAGCGTGAGCGTGTTGCTGCCGAGGTCCGAGAACTGGCTGCTGATCGAGTCTGAAAAGCCTTGCAACACCGAGACGACGGCGATGACGGCCATCGTGCCGATTAGGATGCCGAGGGTCGTCAGAAAACTGCGCAAGCGATGCGCATTGAGGCTGGCGAGTGCGGCGTTGAAGGCTTCGGCGAGATGATTCATCTGAAGATCGACCTAGGCGGCTCGCGCCGGGTTTTGATAATCCTCGACGACGCGACCGTCGAAGACACGAATGGTTCGCCGGCAATGCGCAGCGATATCGGGTTCATGGGTGACGACGACGACGGTTTGGCCTTGAGCGTGCAAGGCGTCGAACAACGACATGATTTCTGCCGAGGTGCGAGAGTCGAGATTACCCGTCGGTTCGTCGGCAAGCAGGATCGACGGCTCGCCCACGAGGGCGCGTGCGACGGCGACGCGTTGTCGTTGGCCTCCCGAGAGTTGATTCGGCCGGTGATCGAGTCGATCGCCGAGTCCCACCTTACGCAGGGCTTCGGCTGCGCGCTCGCGACGCTCGGCCGGAGGCATGCGTCGATACACGAGCGGCTGCATGACGTTTTGCAGAGCGGTTTGGCGCGGAAGAAGATGAAAACTTTGGAATACGAAACCGATTTCGCGGTTTCGTACGGCTGCGAGCTCGTCTTCACTCAACGACGAGGTGTCGCGACCATTCAGGATGTATCGCCCTTCGCTCGCGGAATCGAGACACCCGATGATATTCATGAGCGTCGACTTGCCCGAGCCCGAAGGGCCGATCAGGGCGACATACTCGTTGCGTCCGATGTGAAGGTCGACGCCGGCGAGGGCGAGTACGGTCTCGTCACCGAGCACATATCGCTTGACGATGCCGTTCAGCTCGATCATTCCGCGTCGTCCTCGGAGGGGGCGCCGTTGCGTCCGCCTGTGTTCTCGCGTTGAGTGACCCGTTCGCCTTCTTTCAGGCGTCGCAGAGTCTTGCTTGGGCCGATGATGATCTTCGCGCCTTCGCTGATGCCGGACTCGATGGCCTCCCAACGATCGTCGGAGAGACCGGTCACGATGGCCGTCTTGCGCGCCACGCCATCGTCGCTGCGCCAGACATACCGTTTGATCACGTTTTTCTCAGGGGTTTCGGTGACCACGGCTTCGACGGGGATCGCGAGTCGACGAGCGCCGTCACCCAGGTACACGAGTGCTCGCGCGCTCATACCCGATCGCAATAGCAGGTCTTGCGGCGCGTCGATGGCGAGCGTGACTTTGTACGAGCGGCCCTGACCATCGACCGTCGGCGTGAGGGCGATCTTCTCGACTTTGCTCGCCAGTGCCGTATCGGGGTAAGCAGCCGAGAAGACATCGGCACGTTGGCCGAGCGTGATCTTGGCCACATCGGCCTCGTCAACCTTCACCTCGGCGGTGATCGCCGACACGTCGGCGATCTTCATGAGCTGGGCCCCTGCCAGAGAAGCCGTAGAGGGAATGGCGACTTCACCGACCTTGATGGGCAGCGACACGATGCGACCGGCGATGGGTGCACGAATCTCGGTTTTGGCGCGTTGCTCTTTGGCGTCACCGAGAACGGCCGTGGCGCGTCGCAGCGCCTCTTCGGAGCTGCGCAAATCCGCTTCGGCGACGATGAATTGATTGCGATCTTCGTCGAGGCGGTTCTTGTCGATGAGGTTCGAAGCGGCGAGTTTTTGACTGCGTTCGAACTGCTGTTTGCGTAGTGCGACGACGGCGCGCTGGCGATCGATACTGATGCGGTTCTGCCGAACGCTCGCTTCTTCGCGCGCGATGACGTTGTTGTACGTCTCGGGGTCGAGACGCAGCAGCAACTGGCCCTTCGACACATTGTCGCCTTCTTGAACGAGGATGTTCGCCACCCGCGCCGTGACTTCTGCCGTGAGGTTGACCTCGGTGCGATAGGCGAGGGTTCCTGAGGCCAGAATGCTCGGTCTGACATCCTGCGGAGAGACTGTCGCCAGATCGACCGGCGTCGCGCCCGCGCCTGAAAACTGGCGTACCAGCAGCGGCACCACGATCGCGAGGACAACGAGTCCACCCCCGATCCAGCGTTTATCGAACTTAAAATTTTTGAAGACGTTGATGTTCATGTTGGGCTCAGCGTGTCATGGCACCGATCGCCATGGCTC
>CAZRFN010000041.1:0-15121 GCA_964599335.1 uncultured Acidibacter sp.
TCCAAGACGGCTCGGTCATTCATACGGACGAGGGTGTTCCGACGAAGCTCGGGGCGCGGGTGACGGTGGGGCACATGGCTTTTTTGCATTGCTGCATCGTCGGTGATGAATCGATGATCGCAAACGGAGCGATGGTCCTCGACCGCAGTGTCATCGGCCATCATTGCATCATCGCTGCGGGTGCGCTCGTGCCGCCGGACAAAGAAATCCCAGACGGCAGCGTGGTGATGGGCTCCCCCGGAAAAATCGTGCGTGAAGTCACGGAGCGCGACCTTGCGCTCATTCGTGGTGCCGCAGCGAGCTACGCGAGACGGGCGCAGCACTATCGCGAGTCGCTCAAGGTCTACCCTTAGTCGCCGGACTGGTGTCGATCATCGAGTCGGCTGTGAGTCCGATCTCTCGGGTGAATTTCACCATCGAGTTGAGTACCCGGGGTGTGTCGTTGGGCGCGAGGATGCGGCCCGCCAGCACGTGGTTCGACAAGTCGCCGCTCGTTTCGACCGCGATGATGGGTTTGATGGAAGCGCCGAGTCGCTCGTGGGCCTTCAAAATTTCATCGGGGCTCACCACTTGGTCGTTTGGTGAGTAAATCACGAGTGTGGGCTGGCGAATGTTTTCGAGGGGCGAGTCACGAACGTCGCGGACGATCGCCATCATGGGCAGCAAGGCCTGCGCGGGATATTTCCACGTCCAATATTTGGCTTGATCCTCGTTGCGCGGAGTCCAGCGGTACTCGTCTCCGACGAGTAATTGCAGCAACTGCGCACCCCAAGGGCCTGCCAGCAATTCACCCGATCGCGCGCGCGGGCCCAAGTTGGGCGAGATGAGAATTTGTGCGGCGATAGGCGACGCGTCGTCACGTTGGGCGAGCCACAAGGCAAGCGTACCGCCGGTCGAGGTGCCGACCACAATGACGCGCTCGCCGATGCGACGGCCGATCTCGAGTGCCTCGCGTGCGTCTCGTAGCCAGTCGCTGCCACGGACTTCGCCCATCGCTCGGGCAGGGCGACCATGGCCCGTCAGGCGGGTATAGAACACGTTCGCGCCGAGCGCCTCGGCAAGCTCGTCGCAGAGCGGATCGACCTCCTGTCGCGTAGCGGTGTAGCCGTGAAGATAAATGATGGAGAGTGGAGTTCGACGACGATCGTCATGGGCCCATCGAATACGTTTTTCCGTACCTTCGACGACATCCCCATATCTTTGTTCGGACTCTTCCAGCCAACGGTCGAGCGCGTCGGTCTCGCGAGGCAGGTTCAGCGGCGTGTCGCGCGTATCGAGCGCATGAACCGGCCCCAACAGATAAATGACAGCGGTCAAGGCGACGGTGGCGCCCAGCGCCAAGAGTAAGCGGCGTATCATTCTGCGCATCGTACTTCAGCAGGGGACCTCGTGAGCGGTTTGCAGGCTCCGGATTGGGAACGCGACGGCGTCGACTGGCCCAACAGGGTGCACAGTCGTTTCGTCGAGGCCGCAGGGCTTCGATGGCACGTGCAGGATGCAGGGCAAGGTCCGGTTTGCCTGCTCGTGCATGGTACGGGCGCTTCGACGCATTCGTTCCGTGATCTTTTGCCGAAGCTCGCGCCTCATTTTCGAGTCATCGTTCCCGATCTTCCGGGTCACGGATTCACGTCGCGACCGCGCGGTGACGAGCAACTCTCTTTGCGTGGCATGGTCGGTGGGCTCATGCAGTTGCTCGCTGCGCTCGATGTGTCACCGAGTATGGCGGTGGGGCACTCTGCGGGTGCTGCCATCTTGTGTCGCGCGTGTCTCGATGGTGGCCTGCGTCCGGCGGAGGTCATCAGTCTTAATGGCGCGCTGCTACCCCTCTCCGGTTTCAAGCATCCGGCCGTCACGCCGTTCATTCGATCGATCGTGAGCAGCGACTGGGTCTCGCGTTTCTTTGCACGTCGCCTCGAGTCGCCGCGCGAGGTCGCCAGAATGCTCGCCGCTACCGGATCGACTCTCGATGCCACGGGGATAGATTTGTATGGACGGTTGTCTCGCTCGCCTTCGCATGCCGGTGCAGCGCTGACGATGATGGCGGTCTGGGATGTGCGTCCGCTCGAACGTGAGTTACCGACGCTGAAGGTGCCGCTCACGCTCGTGGTCGGCGCTCGAGACCGAATGATCCTGCCGGGCGAAGCGGCCCGAGTGCAGCGACTGTTACCCTCGGCAGCGGTGGTTCAACTGCCCGATCTCGGTCATCTCGCCCACGAGGAACGGCCCGATTTCATTGCTGATTTGATCGTCGATCACGCTCGTACGCGGGGTGTGCTGATTCCATCCTGACCGCTGCCGGGGTAAGGTGAGCGGCGATCATCGGCTCCAAGGTTCATACGACGTGTCACTACCGGCCTCACATCCGCTACGCGAAGAGCTTCACGACGAGGTGCATGCGCGTCCACCCTTACCGCTCGCATCGCCGTGCCGCGTCACGTGTCTGGCACTGCTTTCCGGTAACGAGTCGCGCAACGACGAATGGCGGATGCTGCGCGAGCTCGGTACGACATTCGGTGTGCCCATCGAAGAGACACCTGCGGGCTATCTCGCGGCCGATTTCGGTGCGTTCCGACTGAAATGGGAGCGCCATACTGAGTTCTCCCGTTATGTGTTTGTGGTCGACGGTGCGCACGGCGCGCCGTTCTCGAGCCCTGCGATCGAAGCGGTACCCAAGGAGTGGGTGGGTCGTCTCCCGGGGCGCACGCTGTATGCCGGGCATGTCGAGATCGTCGCGACGAGGGCCTGCGACGAGGCCGACCTTGCGCGCCTTTCCAAAGAAAGTTTCGGTGATCGACCGCTCGTCGGTTCGCAGGTGGCCGATGATGCCGCCACTGTGCTGACCGACTTCCGCATCGACGCAGAAGGGTTCAGCCGCACGCTCATCGTCGATCGCCGCTTGAAGCCGGCGCAAGCGGGACGTCTCGGACAGGCCCTGCTCGAAGTCGACATGTACCGGATGCTCGCGCTACTCGCTTTCCCTGTCGCGCGCGAGCTGTCGCCCGTGCTCTCGCGCAACGAGCAAGCGCTTGCGCAGATTGCCAAAGAGTTGGTCAAGGCCGACTCCGCCATCGAGCCTGATTTGCTCGATCGTCTGACGTCTCTGCAGGCCGAGATCGAGCGGCTAGAAGCCGATCATCGTTATCGATTCAGTGCGGCGAGCGCCTACTTCGACATCGTCCAAAGTCGGCTCGTGCAGCTACGTGAACAGCGCTGCGGGGGGTTGCAGACTTGGCAGGAATTCATGGAGCGACGCCTAGGGCCCGCGATGAGCACCTGCGATGCAGCGATGACTCGACTCGAATCGCTTTCACAGCACGCCACTCGCGCCACGCAGTTGTTGTCGACGCGTATCGGCATCACGCGCGAATCGCAGAACCAGCAGTTGCTCGAGTCGATGAATCAGCGTGCAGCCACTCAGCTTCGTCTACAGGCGACCGTCGAAGGTCTTTCGGTGGCGGCCATCACGTACTACATCATCGGACTCATCAAGATTCTCGCTGAGGGGCTGGCTGAATCGGGTTGGCCGATCGATGCGGGCATCGCGACGGCGATCAGTATCCCTTTGGTCGCCGGAATCGTTTTCGTTGCCGTACGAAAGGTGCGTCGCAGCGTGACCCGACAAACTGGAGGGCTGGAATGAGCGCCAAAAATCGCGCCATCGTCATTGGCAGTGGTTTCGGCGGGCTCGCCGCAGCGGCTCGACTCGGTGCGAGAGGCTACCAAGTCACTGTGCTCGAAAAGCTCGATGCGCCGGGCGGTCGGGCATACGTGTACCAAAAGGACGGCTTCACCTTCGATGCGGGTCCGACCATCATCACGGCTCCCTATTTGTTTGCCGACCTCTGGAAATTTTGCGGACGCAATATTTCGGACGATGTCACTCTGAAGGCGATCGATCCGTTCTACGAGGTGCGCTTCGATGACGGCGATGTCTTTCGCTACACCTCCAATCTCGATTCGATGCGTGAGCAGATTGCCCGCATCGAGCCCCGCGACGTCGAAGGTTTCAATCGATTTCTAGGCGTCAGCAAAAAGATATTCGAAGTCGCCTTCAAGGGTCAGGCCGAGCAACCGTTTCACGAGATCGGCGCGCTACTGCGAGCCGCTCCAGATCTCATTCGCTTGGGTGGTTATCGCTCGGTCTACCAAGAAGTCAGTCGCTACTTTCATAGCGAAAAACTTCGCGTGTTGTTCAGTTTTCATCCGCTGCTGATCGGTGGAAACCCGTTCACGACGACGGCTTACTACTGCCTGATCGCGCATCTCGAGCGCACCTACGGCGTGCACTATGCCGAGGGTGGTATGGGTGCCTTGATGCGCGGCATCGTGAAGTTAGTCGAGACTCATGGTGGCGAAGTTCGCTGCAACGCCGAGGTCGAGGAAATTCTGGTCGAGAAGGGCGCCGCAGTCGGTGTGCGTCTGACGAACGGTGAAGAGCTTCGTTCGGATATCGTCGTGTCTAATGCGGACGCTGCCTGGACTTACGGCAAGTTGCTCGCGAAGCATCCGCGTCGTCGATGGACCGACTCCAAACTCGCGCGCTCGAGCTACTCGATGAGCTTGTTCGTTTGGTATTTCGGCACCAATCGACGCTTCGATAACGTCTATCACCACACCATGGTGCTCGGGCCTCGTTATCGAGGTCTGCTCGATGACATCTTCAAGCGTAAGGTGCTCGCCAAAGATTTCAGCCTGTATCTGCATCGTCCGACGGCTAGCGACCCGTCGTTGGCCCCGCCGGGTTGTGACGCGTTCTACGTGCTGGCGCCGGTCCCGCATTTGCAGAGCGGCACTGATTGGCACGAAAGGGCAGAGCCCTATCGTGCCGCGGTGCAGCGACGACTCGAGGAAACGATGATGCCGGGGCTCGGCGAGTCGATCGTGAGCTCCCACATGCTGACGCCGCTCGACTTCCGCGATCGCCTGTCGTCGGTGAATGGTGCAGCGTTCGCGATGGAGCCGAAGTTGTTTCAGAGCGCGTGGTTCCGACCGCACAACAAGAGCGAAGAAGTGCGCGGTCTCTACCTCGTGGGAGCCGGCACGCATCCGGGTGCAGGGCTTCCTGGCGTGATTTCGTCGGCGAATATCCTCGATCAGATCGTCCCGTCGCCAGGCGGCTGAGCGTCGGCTAGTCGAAGTCTTGCGCGATACGTTGCGCGGCGATGCGTCCTGACAAAGTCGCCATAGGTATGCCCGGCCCTGGATGCGCAGAGCCGCCGGCGAGATAAAGCCCTTCGATGGCGGTGGTCGCTCCCGGGCGGGCAAAGCTTGCGAATGCGCCGTGATTGGCGCGGCCATACAACGAACCACCGGTGCCCGGAAACAGCCGATCGAAATCTTGAGGTCTCGTGACGACGCAATCGCCGGGGCGTCGCTCGATTTCTAGGCCACATTTCTGCAGCAGTTCGAAGGCCTCGCGTTCGATGCGGGCGAAGCTCGTCTCGTCGATACCCCCGACATCGCCGTCGGCCGGCGCATTGACGAGCATCAGCATCCGCTCGGCTGCGGGAGGCGCCTCGGGGTGTCTCCGCGCGACGGCGGCAGCGCCGCGATCTTGTGCGCAGAGGTATACGGTCGGAGCTGACTTGATGCCGCGGTGTTCGAATATACGGGTGAACTCTTCGGGATAGTTTTCACCAAAGAAAACATTGTGGTGTTCGAGTTCGAAGCCCCGAGTTGGGGTACTCAGACACCAAGTGATGGCGGACAGCGCGCGTTCCTCGCGCGACATCGAGGCGCCGCCCGGAGCCGCAGCGGATCCGAGCAGTCCTGTTGCGAGGGCATTCGCATCGCCGTTGAAGACGATTGCATCGGCTTCGATGAATTCGCCATCAGAGAGTCGAAGGCCGGTGCAGCGACCATGCTGCACCCTGATTTCTTCGACGGTGGCGTTGTAACGGTAGGTCGCTCCGGTCGATTCACCCAAAGTCTGTAAGGCGTCAGCGATACGGCGCATGCCGCCGCGCACCAGCCAGACGCCCGATTGTTCGACGTGCGCAATCAACATGAGCGTCGCGGGAGCCGCGAGCGGTGAGGAGCCGACATAAGTCGAATAGCGAGCGAAGAGTTGTCGCAGGCGGGGATCTCGAAAGTGCGAACCGAGCGCACTCCAGAGGCTCTGCCACGGTGGCGTGCGCAGCATGGCCCAAACGCCGTCTTCGGAGAGTCCGCGACGCGCAAGGGCGCTGATGAGCTCGAACTGCGAGGGGCGCGAGCGCGTCATGAACGTATCGCGCAATGACGAGTACACGGTTGCGCCTCGAGCGCAAAACCCACGATATCCTTCGGCATCGCGATCGCCCGAGAACTCCCGGATCGCCGCACAAGAGCGATCGACGCTTGCATGCAGATCGAGTCGACCACCTGCGCGCCATGCGTGGCGCGCGAGCACACTCGCCGGGACGAGATCGAGATGATCTTCGAGCCGTGCGCCAGAATCGGCAAAAAGCCCTTCGAACACCCAGCTCATCGTGAAGACTGTAGGGCCGGCATCGATCGACGCATCGCCGATGTGCACCTCGCGCATTTTGCCGCCGGGTGTCGGGGCTTTTTCGAATACGCTGACACGAAATCCTTGTCGCGAGAGATCTGCCGCCGCAGCGAGACCGCCCATTCCGGCGCCGACGACTGCGACGTGAGGTCTATCGTGCCGCATCGACGTTTGGATCGCTCAGCGACTCGTCACGCGTGCCGTGACGGCCCGAGCTTGACGTTCGACTTGTAGTCGATGGTAGATGATGAGGCCGAGCCCGACGATGAGGGGGATCGACCACAAGCCCGGATGTAAGGCGAGTGTCGGAATCGTACGCACGGCGCCGAATGCGAAGAAAGCCGTGTAGACGGAAATTCCCGCTCCCACCAAGGCCTTGATGTGCTCTTTGAGCCAGTCGATCGACGCAGGCTCACGTTTCAACATGAATGCGAGGTTGGAGACGACGGTCGCGATGCCGATGGCCGGCATGCCGAGCATGATCGGCTGGCCGATGCGCAGCGACTGCCAAGCGCAATTGATCGACGCCACGAGGAGCAGCACCTGCAGCGAGATATTTCTCCACTCCAGGTTACCTCGGTGATCGGTCTTGTTGATCAGGCAGCAATGGCCGTACCACGCGAGATTGAGAGTGAGCATGGCGAGCCCCAGCATCATCCAGCCAAAAATTCCGCGTATCCATTCGGCGTCTGCCAAGTGCGGATGAGTATTGACGGGGTCGACGAGCGTGGAAACGCTGATGCCGATGGCAGCGGTACCCGTCACGAGCATACTTCGTGTGAACACGCGCCCCCATTGACGGTGCTGCAGGCTGCCTTTGCGGCTAATGATCGGGATCCAGAACGACACGAGCCCGAGGCTGCCCGCGAGGATGTGCAGCACGACGAAGCTCTCGAAAGCGAGCACGATCTCCGACATCCCTGACGCTGGCATGGGTCGGATGCTGCGCCCGCGACTGGAGCCTTGTCAAAATGATCGGCGACGGCGGCCTCGGCTGTGGACGTCGCGACGAACCCTCTTTGCGAGAGACGGACACTGGCGTTAGGGTGGCGGCATGTACGAGCCACCGCGACCGACTTCTCTGGCGGCCATCGCCTCGCTATTGCGCGTGGCGCTGCGCGGTGATGGTGACTTGTTGAGTCTGCTGCCGGCCAAGGCCTATCGGGTTGATGCCGGATGGATGGGTTATTCGCGCCGATCGATTTTGATCGTGAACGACCCGGGGATGTTGCGCGAGGTCATGACGGATCCGCTCGATATCTTTCCGAAGAGCGACCTCATGGTCGGCGCTCTCGAGCCGCTCGTCGGCAACTCGATTTTCGTCTCGCACGGGTCGGTATGGCGACGTCAGCGCAAGATGATCGAGCCGTCCTTCTCGCACATGAGGCTCGGCAAGGCCTTCGCGTCGATGAGTGCCGCCGTTGAAGACTATGAGTCGCGACTCGATGCCGCGGCCGAGACCGGTGAACGCTTTCCGCTCGACTTAGCCATGAGTCATCTCACCGCCGATATCATCTGCCGGACGGTTTTTTCGACGTCGCTCAAGTCGCAGACAGCCATCGACGTCTTCGAGGCTTTTACGTTCTTCGAACGCACCTGTGCTCAGGTCGAACTTCGTCGGCTTATTTTCGATCCGCCATTTTCGAGTATTCCGCAGCAGCCGAGTGTGCTCGAGGCCTGTGAGCGCATACGACGTCATTTGAGCGATCTCGTCGACACGCACATGGCGGATAGCCCCTTGAGCTGGGATGACATCGCGGCAGAGATCATCGCGGCCCGCGATCTCGAAACGGGTGAGGGCTTCACGCGCAAAGAATTACTCGACCAGCTCGGGGTGATGTTTTTGGCGGGTCACGAGACGACAGCGAGTTCGCTCACTTGGGCATTTCTCATCATCTCGATGCAGCCCGAGCTCGCCCAGCGCATTCGTAATGAAGTTCGCGATGTGGCGGGCGACGGCCCGCTGACGCTCGAGCAGGTTCGGAAGCTGACGTTCGTTCGCAATGTGTTCCGCGAAAGCCTTCGGCTCTATCCGCCGATCCCGTTCATGCCGCGCGTTGCGGCGGAAGCGGCGACCATCGGGCGGTACAAAGTGAAGCGTGGCGCGATGATCATGGTTTCTCCGTGGACGATTCATCGACACCGCGCACACTGGCGACATCCGCATGCTTTCGATCCCGATCGGTTCTCGCCGGAGCGTGAGCACGAACTCGTCCCCGGTGCGTATCTGCCGTTCGGACTCGGACCTCGCACCTGCGTGGGTGCGGGCTTTGCGACACTCGAAGCCACGCTGATTCTCGCGCGACTCGTCTGTCGATACGACATCCAGGTGATCGATGCAGCCAAGGTCAGGCCGATCGCGCGTTTGACCATCCGTCCGCAAAAACAGTTGATGGCCCAGGTTGTTCGGCGCCCCGCCGAGTAGACGCATGACGACGGCTTTGCTCACCCTCGGACGATTGCCGAAAGCGCTCGACATCGCTCGTGCGCTGCATGGCGCAGGGGTTCGCGTGATCGTAGCCGAGCCTTTTCGTCGACATCTGAGCGGCGTCTCGAACGCCGTCGATCGAAACTTTGTGGTCACCGCACCGGCTGTCGATGGACCGCGCTATCTCGATGAATTACGAGAGCTCGTAGTGGCAGAGGGTGTCGATCTCGTAGTGCCGATCTCGGAAGAGATCGTGCATGTCTCGGCTTTGCACGGACGTCTGCCAGCGAGCTGTCGCTTGTTGTCGATGCCTCAGGCCTCGGTGCTTGCGGTGCATCACAAGGCGCGTTTCGTCGAGGTATGTCGGGAGGCTGGTGTCGCGGCACCCGAGACGGCTCCGGCGACGACACCCGAAGGCGAGCTGCTCTCGAGGTCGCACGATTACGTCGTGAAGCCGGTGTCGTCCTGCTCGGGACGCGGAGTCCGTTTTTTCTCTCGTGGCGATACGCTGCCTCGCGTCGAGGAGCCATCGATCGTTCAGCGTCGAGTCAGCGGCCAACTTGTCAGTAGTTTCAGTATCGCCCGTGGTGGTGAGGTGCGTTGTACGGTGCTCTATCGGGGAGCCGTGATGCAGGGCACGGTGGCGGTGTGTTTCGAGCGCATCGATGTTCCTCGCGAGGTTGACGACTGGATCCGGCGTTTCGTGGCACAGACGAAATGGGATGGCTTCATTTCCTTCGACCTGATCATCGATGAGGCGGGTGTGGTTCACGGAATCGAATGCAACCCGCGGGCAACGAGTGGCATTCATTTCGTCGAACCTCATGGACTCGCGCAATCGCTGCTCGACCCTTCGGCGGCCGCCGCACCGAGCTTGCGCCCCGAGCGTTTGTCGCAGCAGTTTTTCCCTTGCCTCACCGAGACGCAGAAATCGGTCTTCACGTCGCACTTTCGCCACAATCTGCGCTGTCTACTCGAGGCTCGGGAGGTGACGTGGAAAGCGTCCGACCCGTGGCCTTTTTTGGGAATGCCTTACACGGCTTGGAACATCATTGCGCTCGCCTCGCGCAACGGTATGACCTTCGGTGAAGTGGCGATGCTCGATTTCGCGACATTTGCGGGCGGCGAACGCGAAGTCGTAGAGTGATGGCCCTGTGAGCGCGCCTTCTCATCCCGCAGCACATCCCGTGGCGAACGGTGACGCCTTGAGCATCGCTGGCCGAGATCTTCGTGCCTCGGCTGCCGATCTGGCCGAGTGCAGGGCCGCCATTCGAGTCGGATCAAAAACCTTCCACGCGGCCTCGCTGTTGTTGCCTCGACGAATTCGCGGCTCGGCGCTCGCGCTCTACGCTTTCTGTCGCGAAGCCGATGACGCCATCGATCGTTCGAATGAGCCCTTGCGTGCGCTCGAGGCGCTGCAGCACCGTCTCGAGCGGGCGTATCGCGGAGAGCCCATCGACAACGCGGCAGACCGTGCGTTGTCGGCCGTCGTGATGCAATTTCATATTCCCCAAGAACTCCCCTCGGCGTTGCTCGAGGGATTCGCTTGGGACGCCACGGCGCGAACGTACGACACGCTCTCGGAGGTGCGCGCGTATGGCGTGCGTGTTGCCGGAACGGTCGGTGTGATGATGTCGCTCTTGATGGGCGTACGATCGCCCGGCGCGCTCGCACGCGCCGCCGACCTCGGCGTCGCGATGCAGCTCTCCAATATCGCTCGCGATGTCGGTGAGGATGCGCGTATGGGCCGCATCTACTTGCCGCGCCAGTGGCTGCGCGATGAAGGCATCGACCCCGATCTCTGGTTGCGCGAACCGAAGTTCGAGCCTCGCTTGGGATCTCTCATCGATCGGCTCGTCGACGAGGCCGGACAGCTTTATCAGCGTGCAGCGGCCGGTATCGACGAGCTTCCCGTCGAATGCCGACCGGCCATTCATGCGGCGAGGCTGATGTATGCGGCGATCGGTCGTGAGGTCAGTCGTCGCGGGGGTGATTCCGTATCGTCGCGAGCGGTGGTGTCGGCGCGGCGAAAACTGTTTTTGCTCGCCGAGGCGCTGATCGCGGCCACGCGTCGCAACGGTATTTCCGAGCACACCACCTTGCCCGAGGCAGAATATCTTCTCGAGGCCATCGCGCATCACGATCGAACACGAGGGTTGGCGGGTGATCCCCTTGCCGGCGGCACGTTGTTCGAGCGCGAGCTCTCGCGGGTGCTCGGCGTATTCGAGCGTCTGGAACGTCTCGATCGTGATACCCGCGCAGCCGGCTGAATGCTAGCGACGGAGTCGTCGTCGAGGCAGTCGAACGGGTAGTAAGGCCTGAACCCACCGCTGCGAAAATCTTCGTAGCGATACACTCTCGTGAAAGGCGGTCCAGTGATGGCCTTCGGCTTGGGTCTCGATCAGCGATCGCGTGTAAAAAGGGCCGCTCTCGAAAGTCGAGATGAGTCTTGGCGTTGCCTCGGCATCGCAACGGATTTTCCGCTCGATGCCCCAGAGCGTCGAGGGCAGTGATTTTTGTGGCGGTGCGGGGAGCGTCGTGACTTTCCCGCCTTGATCGATTCCCAAAGAAATCGAACGGCCGCCGCCGCCTCGCCATCGCGTGTCGTAAAAGATTCGGCTTGTCTCGGCAGAGGTGGCGCGGGACCAGTTCCAGGAGTCGAAGTCGGATTCGAGAGGTGCTTGACCCTCGTTCGAATCGAAATACGCCGTGCCACGCCAGGAGAGCTCGGGCCGTTCGAAGGCGACGTCGACCGTGCAGTGCGGGGAAATCGGCGTCCACAGGTGTCGTGCGAGTCGATCGATGGGGTAGCCCTGGTGGAGCAGCAACGAGGGTCGCAGCGTGATTCGGCCGCGTAGGCGAGAAGGCCAAGGCACGGTGATTTCATTGACGTCGATGTGAAGTTGAGAGCCGTCCCAGGCGAGCGAGCTCGGTCCGATCGCAAGATGGTCGTAATCTCGACGAACATCCTTTTGTCCACGTTCGGTCAGCGCCCATCTTCGACCTGATGCGCCATAGAGGGCGACATTCAAAGCCGAATGCTCGAGCGGATTGGTCGGGCCGCGGCGTCGAGCCGCGGCATACCAGGGGGAGAACACGCACCCGAGCATCGCGATGATCGTGAGGCCATGGCGCCCGCAGTCGCTGAGCGCGTCGACGTACCACCATGCGTAGCCGTCGGTCGGCACGGTGGCGGCGAAGTTCGGGCCGGTTTGACTGACCCCGGAGGGGTGTCTATATTCCATGACGAGCTAGTGTGACAATCGCAGTTGACGTTTGCCAGTCGATCCGGACGGGCGACCCCAGCAGCGCGGAGGCGCGAATGGAAGGTGCATCGGGAATCGAATCGGCGTTGGAGACGGCCGTCGCCTCCTGTGATGCGCTCGGGTGTCCACCCCGTCTTGCGGCTGCGATTCGGTACGCCGTCTTCCCCGGGGGCGCGCGAATTCGGCCGAGACTCTGTCTTGCCATCGCTGCCGGCTGCGGCGAACCCGATTCCCCGCTCGCGATCGCCACGGCGGCTTCAATCGAGTTACTGCACTGCGCCTCGCTCGTCCACGACGACTTGCCCTGTTTCGACGATGCGGAAGTTCGTCGCAATCGACCCTCTGTCCATCGCGCGTTCGATGAGCGTATCGCGCTGCTCGTCGGCGATGCGCTGATCGTATTGGCGTTTCAGAACGTCGCGCGCGCTTTTGCTCAGTCGCCCGATCGTCTACCGAATCTCGTTTTTGCACTGACTCGAGCCGTGGGTGCGCCGGGTGGAATCGTCGCCGGTCAGGCCTGGGAGTGCGAAGACAGTACGCCGCTCGAAGAATATCGACGACAGAAGACCGGCGCGCTCTTCATCGCAGCGACCGTGGGCGGTGCCTTGTCGGCGGGTGCCGACCCGACGCCGTGGCGGGTGCTGGGTGAGACGCTCGGCGAGGCCTACCAAATTGCCGATGACATTCGCGATGCGCTCGCGACCGACGATGAGCTCGGCAAGCCTGCGGGGCGTGACGCGGATCTCGGGCGACCGACAGCCCTCGCCGAGCTTGGAGTGCAAGGTGCGGTCAAACATTTCGAGAGGCTGATCGCTCGCGCTGCGGCGTCCATTCCCGAATGCCCCGGTGCAGAGTTTTTGCGCGAACTCGTCGATCTCGAAGCGCAGCGTCTGTTGCCGGCTTCGCTGCTGCAGCGCGCAGCCTGATCGAACCCCGTCGCCATGTGGCGTGATTGGCGTAACCGCCTGTTGATGAGTCCGCGCTTTCAGCGCGCAGCGGCGGCGTTTCCATTCACTCGTGGGCGGGCGCGCCGTGAAGCTCGCGAGCTGTTCGATATCGTCGCAGGATTCACCTACTCGCAGATCGCGCTTGCCTGCGTGCGTCTCGGTGTGCTCGAGCGCCTGCGCGCGGGCGAGGTCGGGGAGCATTCATTGATCGCTTCGATGGAGATGCCCGAGGCGGCGGCGCGCACGCTACTTCGCGCGGCAGCAGCTATCGAGTTGCTCGATGCCTGCGAAAGCCAGGGTGAGTCGGCCTGGGCACTCGGTCGGCGCGGAGCCGCTTTGCTCGGAAATCCAGGCGTGCTCGCGATGATCGAGCATCACGCGGTGCTCTATGCAGATCTCGTCGATCCCGTTGCGATGCTGCGGGCGCCGCGAGGCTCTACGGCCTTAGCTAGATATTGGCCTTATGCCAGCGCAAGCGTGCCCGGCGAGGTCGCAGGCGAGGGGACTCGCGACTACACGCGGTTGATGGCGGCTTCCCAGGGTCTCGTTGCCGAAGAAATTCTCGACGCTTACGACGTCTCGAAACATCGAGGTGTGCTCGATGTAGGTGGCGGCGACGGCACTTTTCTTCGTGCGCTCGGCAAGCGATCGCATTCGGCTGAGCTGATCTTGTTCGATTTGCCCGGCGTGGCCGAGGCTGCACGTCGTCGTTTCGCGGAGAGCGACATGACTCATCGCGCCCGCGCGATCGGCGGCGACTTTTCTCGCGATGCGCTGCCGACCGGCGCCGATCTCGTGACCTTCGTCCGTGTGCTGCACGATCACGACGATCCGCTCGTCAACACCGTACTGCGCGCGGCCTTTCAGACGCTCCCTCCGGGCGGGCGCGTGCTCGTGGCTGAGCCCCTGGCTGGGACCACGGGGGCGGAGCGTATGGGCGACGCCTACTTCGGCCTCTACCTCTGGGCCATGGGCAGTGGGCGTCCTCGGTCCGCGGCCGAACTCACCGAGATGCTCGAAAAGGCGGGTTTTTCGCGTGTTCGGCAATTACCCACCCGAATTCCCCTGCAGACCAGCGTCCTGGTCGCGGACAAGGCGCCCTGAAGACCTTGCCCGCCCGGAACCCCTAGGGGGGGGAAGGTATTTTCCGAAAAAGTGTCCGATTTAATTGACACCTAAAAACGTAAGCGTAGACTGACAGTTGGAAAATCAGGCGAAGGAGCCTGCATGGGTCAGGGTTGGAACACTCTTGCGGTGGTGATGGAGGGGCCGGAGCGCTTGGCGCTCGATCGGCTCGCCCTCCAGAGTCCTGCGGACGACGACATCGTCGTCGCCACGGAGTGGAGCGGCATCAGCACCGGAACCGAGCGACTGTTGTGGTCGGGAAAGATGCCGTCGTTTCCGGGTATGGGTTATCCGTTGGTTCCCGGTTACGAGTCCGTCGGACGTATCGAGGCCGTGGGACGCAATGTTCGTGATCGCCGCGTGGGCGAGCGCGTGTTCGTTCCCGGTGCACGTTGTTTCGGCGAAGTGCGAGGGCTGTTCGGAGGGGCGGCATCGCGTCTCGTCGTTCCCGCCGCGCGCGCGACTCCCATCCAAGAATCTTTGGGCGAGCAGGCTGTACTGCTCGCGCTCGCTGCGACGGCGCGTCACGCGATGGCAGCGCCACACGCCGAGGCCCCGCAATTGATCGTGGGTCATGGTGTGCTCGGCCGTCTGCTCGCGCGAATCACCATCGCCAGTGGCGCTCCGGCGCCCACCGTGTGGGAGCGAAATGCCTCTCGCACCTCTGGAGCAGAGGGTTACCGCGTCTGCACGCCCGAAGAAGATTCGCGTCGCGACTATCGCGCGGTGTACGACGTGAGTGGCGATGCCCGCATTCTCGATTCGCTCATCGGCCGGCTTGCGCCGGGCGGCGAAGTGGTACTCGCCGGTTTCTACACCGACGCCATGAGTTTCGATTTTACGACTGCATTCATGCGGGAAGCGC